>JAURUC010000001.1:4030000-4657500 GCA_030803735.1 Actinopolyspora lacussalsi
GGGTGATCCCCGGCTGCCGAGAAAAGCCTCTAGCGAGGGGCCGCGTGGTCCGTACCCGAAACCGACACAGGTGGTCTGGTAGAGCATACCGAGGCGAGCGGGGTAACCGTGGTTAAGGAATTCGGCAAATTGTCCCCGTAACTTCGGGAGAAGGGGAGCCGCGCCTGGTGATCCCCCATTGGCGGGGTGAGCTGGGGGTGGCCGCAGAGTCTGGGCCCAAGCGACTGTTTACTAAAAACACAGGTCCGTGCGAAGTCGTAAGACGCGGTATACGGACTGACGCCTGCCCGGTGCCGGAACGTTAAGGGGAGTGGTGAACCCTTCGGGGTGAGGCTGCGAACCGAAGCGCCGGTAAACGGCGGTGGTAACTATAACCATCCTAAGGTAGCGAAATTCCTTGTCGGGTAAGTTCCGACCTGCACGAATGGCGTAACGACTTGGGCGCTGTCTCGACCACGGGCCCGACGAAATTGCAGGACGAGTTAAGATGCTCGTTTCGCGCGGCAGGACGGAAAGACCCCGGGACCTTTACTACAGCTTGGTATGGGCGTCTGGTTCGGCTTGTGTAGGATAGGTGGGAAACGGTGAACCACGCACGCCAGTGTGTGGGGAGTTGCTGGTGAAATACCACTCTGGTCGTTCCGGGCGTCTAACCTCGGTCCGTGACCCGGATCAGGGACAGTGCCTGGTGGGTAGTTTAACTGGGGCGGTTGCCTCCTAAAAGGTAACGGAGGCGCCCAATGGTTCCCTCAGCCTGGACGGAAACCAGGTGGCGCGTGTAAGTGCACAAGGGAGCTTGACTGTGAGACCGACGGGTCGAGCAGGTGCGAAAGCAGGGACTAGTGATCCGGCACCGGCATGCGGATGCGGTGTCGCTCAACGGATAAAAGGTACCCCGGGGATAACAGGCTGATCTTGCCCAAGAGTCCATATCGACGGCATGGTTTGGCACCTCGATGTCGGCTCGTCGCATCCTGGGGCTGGAGTGGGTCCCAAGGGTTGGGCTGTTCGCCCATTAAAGCGGCACGCGAGCTGGGTTTAGAACGTCGTGAGACAGTTCGGTCCCTATCCGCCGCGCGCGTGTGGAGACGTGCGGGGAGCTGTCCCTAGTACGAGAGGACCGGGACGGACGAACCTCTAGTGTGCCAGTTGTCCCGCCAGGGGCACGGCTGGTTGGCCATGTTCGGCACGGATAACCGCTGAAAGCATCTAAGCGGGAAGCCCACCCCAAGATGACGTCTCCCACCCCCCGTAAGGGGGGATAAGGCACCCAGCAGATGACTGGGTTGATAGGCCCGACATGTACGCACAGCGATGTGTTCAGTGGACGGGTACTAACCCGCCGAACGGCGACACCCCCCCAACACACCGCCCACACACGCACCAACCCGCAAGCACACGCGATCTCGCCACCACTATACGGCTCCCAACCCAGCCACCACCCCCACCAACTAACTACATACCGGCTGAACCCCAAACGGCCCCCATAGTTCTTTGGGTCGGTGGCCACAGCGGAGGAGACACGCCCGGCATCCATCCCGAACCCGGCAGCTAAGCCCTCCAGCGCCCCAGGTACTGCACCCCCACGGGTGTGGGAGACACGGACACCGCCGACCCATTCCCCCACAGTGTGGCCCGGACACCTCCGCGGTGTCCGGGCCACACAACTATCACCCACCACCCGCGTCGCGATTTCGCGCGAAATCGCGACGCGGCCATCGGCACTCACCGACCGGACTCGCCACTACCGCACCGGTTCCGTGCGGTGGACCCCGCTTTGACCGCTGTTCGCATACCATTAACGTCCTTTCCCGAGTCACTTTCGGCGGTGTCGCCGACAGGTGCCGACGTTTCCCCGTGGAATGGCGGAGTTGATGAATCAGGACAGTGATGCGGGTGGTCCAGCGGTCGCACCGGAAGTAGGGGAGACCACCGAACCCACCAGAGTTTCCCGGCGTGCCTGGATCGGCCGGTTCCTCGGGCCGCTGCTCGCTATCGCCGTCTACTTCGTACTCCCCGGTGGAGAGAACGGAGTCACCGACGCCGGGCGCGGTGTCGCCGGTGTCGGAGTGCTGATGGCTGTCTGGTGGGTCACCGAGGCACTGCCGCTGGCCGCCACCGCACTGCTGCCGATCGCGCTGTTCCCGCTGTTGGGTGTGGGGGATGTCGAAGCGGCTACCACGCCCTACGCCAACGACATCGTCTTTCTGTTCATGGGCGGTTTCATGCTGGCGTTGGCGATGCAGCGTTGGGGACTGCATCGCAGGATCGCGCTGCGGACCGTGCTGGCGGTCGGCACCCGTCCGGTGCGGGTGGTCGGTGGCTTCATGCTCGCCACCGCGTTTCTGTCGATGTGGGTAAGCAATACGGCGACCACCGTAGTCATGCTTCCGATCGGCATGTCCGTGCTGACTCTGGTGTTCGAGCATCTTCGTGGTGATTCCGGCGACGAAACCGTGCGGCGCGCGATGAACGAGTCGGCGGACGACGGCGCCGGAAGGTTCGCGACCTGCCTGATGCTGGCGATCGCCTACGCGGCCAGCATCGGTTCGCTGGCGACGTTGATCGGGACTCCGCCCAATCTGTTCATGGCCGGTTTTCTGTCCGAGAGCTATGACATCCGGATCGGTTTCGGGCAGTGGATGATCTTCGGGTTGCCGTTGGCGGCTGTGTTGCTGTTCCTCAGCTGGTTCTTGCTGACCAGGGTGGTCTATCCGACGACCATCACCGACATCCCCGGTGGTCGCGAGCTGTTCCGGAACGAGCTCGCCAAGCTCGGCCCGATGAACCGGGGCGAGCGGGTGGTACTCGTGGTGTTCGTGCTCACGGCGTTGCTGTGGATTCTGCGTGAGCCGCTGACGAATCTGTTGCCGGGACTCGGCCTCTCCGACGCCGGTATCGCGATATTCGCCTCACTGGTGCTGTTCGCGATTCCGGTCGACGCGCGGCAGGGAGTGTTCACACTGGACTGGGGTTCGGCGCTGAAGCTGCCGTGGGGCGTGCTGCTGTTGTTCGGTGGTGGGCTCTCGCTGGCGTCCGCGGTCGGTTCCAGTGGGCTCGACGCCTTCATCGGGAACCGGGTCGGCGCGCTCGGCTGGATTCCCACTATCCTGCTGGTGCTGGTCACCGTGGCCGCGGTGATCTTTTTGACCGAGATGACCAGCAACACCGCGACCGCGGCGACCTTCCTGCCGATCCTGGCCGGGGTGGCGCTCGGGCTCGACATGGATCCGTTGCTGCTCGTGGTGCCCGCGACGGTGGCGGCGAGCTGCGCGTTCATGCTCCCGGTGGCTACCCCGCCGAACGCCATCGTGTTCGGCTCCGGCTACGTGACCATTCCGCAGATGGTCAAGGCGGGTTGGTGGCTGAACCTCACCGCGATCGTTCTCATCCCGATCGCGCTCTACGGTCTCGGCGCCTGGGCGTTGGGAATCGTCCTCGGCTGACCCCTACCCGTGGGGCCGGGACGGCCCGCCGAACCGGCCCCACCGCGCGGCGATTTCGCGCGAAATCACCGGTTGCAGCGGGGCGGCACCCTGACGTCAAACCCTGCTGCGGTAAGCCCACAACGCGAGGGGGAAGAACACCACCACCAGCGCGACCATCCACACCAGCGTGGCCGACAGCGGCCCGGCCACCGGTCCGCCGATCATCAGTCCCCTGGCGGTGTCGGCCAGCTTGCTCACCGGATTCACGCTCACCCACGCCTGCAGCCACCCCGGCATGGTGTCGGTCGGTGCGAACACGTTGCTGCCCATGGTCAGCGGGAACATGAACGCCATCGCCACACCGGGCAGTGCCTGCTGGCTCCTGACCAGCATCCCCAGCAGCACCGAGATCCAGCACACGCACAGCGCGAAACCGATGACCAGCACGATCGCCGCCGCGGCCGAGAGTACGTTGGTCTCGATGCGAAAGCCCATCAGCGTGGCAACGATCAGCAGCACCGCTATGGACACCGCATAGCGAACCACATCACCCAGCACGGCCCCGATCAGTGGCGCCGATCGTGCCACCGGCAGACTCCGGAACCGGTCGAACACGCCCTTGGTGATGTCGTTGTTCAACTGCATCCCGGTGCCGAGGCTGCCGAAGACCATGTTCATGGCCATCACGCCCGGCAGAGTCCGTTGCAGGTACTCCCCGGTGTCCCCGGCGATGGCGCCACCGAGCAGATAGACGAACATCGCCAGGAACAGGATCGGCTGCAGGGTGACGTCCAGCAGCCCCTCCGGCGACTTTCGGATCTTGAGCACGCTGCGCCCGGCCAGCGTCAGGCCGTGTTGCATCGTGCGCAGCGGACCGACGCGGCGGGGTGTGCCGTGCGGTCGCGGGTCGGCCTGTTCGGCCCGCTCGACGGTCTGCGTGCTCATGCCGCGTCCTCCTCCTCGCCTTCTCGCGCCGAGTCCTCGGCGGTGGCCGGTTTCCCGGTGATGGACAGGAACGCCTCGTCGAGGCTGGGCAGCCGCAGCGACAGCTCGTCGGCGACGATTCCGGCCTCGTCCAGCCTGCGTACCAGCGTCGACATCAGCACCGGATCGTCGGCGGGGGTGGTGAGCAACCCGGTGTCGTGGTTCGCCGTGGGTGTCTGCTCGGTGAGTTCCCGCAGGATGGTCTCGGTGGCGCTGACGTCGTCGGGATCGCTCAGCCGAACCTGCAGCGTCTGGCTTCCGCTGTGGCGCTTCAGTTCGTCGGCGCGTCCCTCCGCGACGACCCTGCCGTGGTCGATCACGCTGATCCGGTCGGCCAGCTGGTCGGCCTCCTCCAGGTACTGCGTGGTCAGTAGCACCGTCACGCCTTCGGAGGTCAGCGCGCCGACCATGTCCCAGACCTGGTTGCGGCTGCGTGGATCCAGCCCCGTGGTCGGCTCGTCCAGGTACAGCACCTCTGGGCGGCCAACCAGGCTCGCCGCCAGGTCCAGCCGTCGACGCATCCCGCCCGAGTAGGTCTTGATCGCCCGGTTGCCCGCGTCGGTGAGGCCGAAGCGCTCCAGCAGTTCCTTCGCGCGGGACTTCGCGCTGGAGCGTGTCATCTCCAGTAATCGACCGATCAGCACCAGGTTCTCGGTACCGGTGAGTTCCTCGTCCACCGAGGCGTACTGCCCGGTCAGCCCGATCCTGCCGCGCACCCCGACCGGATCGCGCAGCACGTCGTGTCCGGCCACAGTGGCGTGACCACCGTCCGGCTGGAGCAGGGTCGCCAGGATTCGTACGCTGGTCGTCTTGCCCGCGCCGTTCGGCCCCAGTACCCCCAGGATCGAACCCGCCGGTGCGGCCAGGTTCACCCCGTCCAGTGCCCTGGTCGTTCCGAATCGCTTGACCAGGCCCTCGGCCTGGACTGCCAGTGTCATGCGACCTCCTCGTCTCGACACCCCAGCATGACCCGATCCACTGACAAAAGACGCACAATCGTCGCACAGCACCGGTGAGGTGCGACACAGCTTCAGTTACCCTTGGTTGTTTTCCGGTAGGTGTGGCGGTATGGGGCGTGAGTCGGCGGATATGCGACAGGGTGATCTCGTAGCGGACGAAGCGATGTCCGAACAGCCGGAGTCCTCGGGTAGGCGGAGAGCTCCCGGCGGGCGTGTCGTCACGCTGCTGTTATTGCTGCTCGCGGCGTTCCTCTGCGGTGTGGCGCTGGGCAGGTTCGGCGGACTGGAACGCGGCCAGATCTCCTCGGCGCTGATCGCGTTGACGCCCTACGTCACGGCGGGCGGAGCAGTGTTGTTGCTGCTCACCCTGGCGCTGCGACGCTGGCTGACCGCGCTGGTGGTGGCCGTGGTGACCGCCGTGCTCGCCGTCAGCGTCGCGCCACGGGTGCTTCCCGACGAACAGGCAGGCGGTGTGCGGGGGGACTCGTTGAACGTGCTCAGCGCCAACGTGTACTTCGGCGAAGCCGATGCGGATCAGCTGGTGCGGCTGGTGCGGCAGAACGACGTGGACGTGCTGAGCATGCCGGAGCTCGACTCCGGCATGGTGAACGAGCTGCGCCGGGCCGGACTGTTCGAGACGCTGCCGCACCGCGTGCTCACACCGGAGGGCGATGGTGATGGTTCGGGGATCGTCTCGCGCTATCCGCTGCGTGAGCTCTCGCTGGCTTCGAACACCACCATGCGGCAACCTTCCGCGCTGATCGATATGCCCGGGCAGCGGGACGTGCAGTACGTCGCGGCGCATCCGGTGGTGCCGGTGGGAGGGGACACCACGGCCACGTGGAAGCGTGAGATAACCACACTCCCCGCGCCGACCACCGGTGGGGACCAGCCGGTCCGGATACTGGCCGGTGACTTCAACGCGACCCTGGACCACACGCCGCTGCGGAAACTGCTGGGACGGGGCTACTCGGACGCCGCCGAGCTGACCGGCGACGGGCTGGCCCCGACCTGGCCCGAGTTGGGACGGCCCTGGGCGCCGCCGATCCCCCTCGATCACGTGCTGGTCAGTGGTGACACCGCCGTACACGACTACCGCACCCTCAAGGTGGACGGTACCGATCACCGGGCCGTGTTCGCCCAGCTCACGATTCCTTCGTAGTGAAGGTGCATTCCGGCTCGCCGGGGTGCTCGTTTGGCGGAACCTCTCGCACGGCTCTCGCTCCGGGAGGCCCGACATCGGGTAGTCACTGCACAACGTCGGACCTTCCTCGCGAGAGCCGCACGGGAGGACCCGCGGCGGTGCCGGTTGCGGGCGTGGTGGGAGTTCGGCTTGCGACGATGGTGGGGCCTCGGTCCTCGTCGGCGCTGATAGCGCGGCGATTTCGCGAGAAATTGACGCCGCACGAGCGGAGAGCAGCCGACCGTGCCGCTCAGCCGCCTTGGGCTCCGAACGAGGACTCGGCCCTGCTACTGCTCGGGGTGAGACTCGGTGACCAGTTCGAACTCGAGCAGGTTGGCCCCGCTGGAGACGGGGTCCTTGCTCTCGGTCTCGTGCGCCTCTTTCGCGGGGCCGTCGGCCCAGGCGCGGAACGCCTCCTCGGACTCCCACTTGGTGTAGACGAAGTAGCGGTTGTCACCCTTGACCGGTCGCAGCAGCTCGAATCCCAGAAATCCGGGGGTGCCGTCCACGGCGCCGTGGCGCTGCGCGAACCGGCGCTCCAACTCCTCGCCCTTGCCTTCGGGTACCTCGATAGCGTTAATTTTCACTACGGCCATAACTCCACTCTACGACTCGTCCGGCGGTTTCCGGAGCAGTGAAACCGCTACGGTCGGCAACGTGGCGCCGGCGACGTGGCGCCGGAACGATCACCGGTCCGTCGCGTCGAACGCGACCGCCGCTGATGCTCTTCGGGGCGTCGATTTCTCGCGAAATCGCCGCGCGGCTCTAAAGCTCCACGGCGGGGTGGAGTCTGGAGATGCTCCAGGTCCGCTGTCGCCACACCACCAAGGTGGTCAGCACCAGCGGTATCACCAGGAAGCCGCCGAGCACGATGAGATCCCGGACCAGGTGCTCGTTCAGACCGCCCGAGATCGTCACGCGCAGCCCGTCCACCAGGTAGGTCATCGGAAGGTAGGGATGTACCGCCTGGAAGGGCGTCGGCGTGGTCTCCATCGGATACAGCCCACCCGATGCGGTCAGCTGCACTATCAGCAGCACCAGCGACAGCCCGTCGCCGATCGCGCCGAAGGCGGTGCGCAACAGATGGTCGATCGCCACGAACGCGGCGGTGGCGAGCGCGAGCAGTCCGACCGTCGGCCACAGCCGCACCGGATCCAGCCCGAGACCGAATCCGACCACGGTCAGCAGCACCCCGGCGCCGAGTATCCCCAGCACTGTGGCGGGCAGCCAACCCGCCAGCGCCACTGTGGCGGCGCGGGGCCTGCCCGCCAGGGCCCGCAGGTTGACGGGTTTGAGCAGCAGGTAGGCGAACAGCCCGAACACCCACAGTGCGATGGCGAAGAAGAACGGCGCCAGCCCCCGCCCGTAGACGTGCGCGGGGTTGAGGTTGCCCTCGGTGATCCTGGTGGGGGAACCGAGCACCTCGGCGGCCTGGGCCACCTGCCGGGGGTTGGTGGGGGGAATCCGCGACAGGCTGTCGTCGACCAGGTCCGACAGTTTCGTGGCCCCGTCGTTGAGCTGTCCCGCACCGGTTCGCAGCGTCTGGCTGCTGGAGGCGAGGTTGCTCAGACTGCCGCGCAGCGACTCCGTGCCGTTGGCCAGTTGTGTCGTGCCCGAGGCGAGCTGGTCGGCGGGCTCGGTCACCGCGAGGGTTCGCTGTCGCAGCGCTTCGAGGCTGCCGCGCAGCGCCACCGCCTCGGAGTTGGCCTCGCGGGCCAGGCTCAGCACCTCGTTGGCACGCTGGTCCGCGTTCTCGGTGGTTCCGGACAGCTGTCGCGCGTCGCGCAGGGCGCGCTGGTAGACCGGGTCCCCGGTTAGTGCCGGGTATTCGTCCCCGAGTTCCCGCAGACTCGCCACTCCTTGATCGGCGCGGTCGGAGATGAAGGCGGTCGCGGTGGCCAGGGTGGTGAGCCCCTGCACCACCGACCCGCTGGCCTCGGCGGCGCCGTTCACGGCGGTGGGGAGTTGTTCGGCAGTCAGGTTGGTCAGCGCGGTGAGTCGTCGGTCGAGTTGGTCGGCCGCGTCGGAGAGTTCGCCGACGCCTCGTGAGATCTCCCCAGTCGACGAGGCGGCGTCCGAGAGTCCGCTGCGCAGCCCTTCCGTGCCCTGCTCGCCGAGTTCCGTGCCCTCGACCAGTTGCCCGGAGGCCTGCGATGCGAGTCGCAGTTTCTCGCGTACCTTGTCCACCTCGTCGTACAGCGCCCGCGCGTAGGCGCTGTGCGCGGCCGCGTTGACCTGGTTCTGCAGCTGGGCCTCGACGGTGTCGGCCATGATTCCCGCGATGTAGCCGTTCGCGTCGTTCTTGGTGATGTGCAGCGAGGCCCGTTGCGGGAATCTGCGGGTGGCGGTGGCGAGTTTGCCGCTGAAATCACTCGGAACGGTGATCGTGAAGTAGTAGTCGCCCTCGCGGAGCCCGCGTCGCGCCTCACCTGAGTCCACGAAGTGCCAGTCGAACAGATCCCGTGCGCGCAGTTGCTCGGTGAACTGCTCGCCCGCGTCGATGAACTGCCCGGATGCGCGCACCGGGCGGTCGTTGTTGACCACGGCCACCGGGACCCGGTCCAGCCTGCCGTAGGGGTCCCAGTTGGACCACAGGTACAGCGAGCCGTAGAGCAGCGGCACGAGTATCAGCGCCACCAGCACCAGCGGGCGCAGCTTTCCGCCCCGGAACCTGCGCAGTTCCAGCAGCGCGAGTTTGACGATTTTCATCGCGGATCTCCGTCGTCCTCGGAGTCCGAATCGGTCGGTTCCGCATCGGGTGATGTCTCGTTGGTGCCGGAGTCCGTCGAGTCGGTCTCCGCAGTGTCGGGCTCCGGTGGAACCACGGGAGCGGGCGGTTCGAACAGCGCGAGCTGCGCCGGATCGGGCGAGAGCACCTCGGTGCCGAAGGTGTGGGGTTCGGTGATCGCGTCCTCACGCGGTGTTCGCGCCGTTTCGGCGTCGAATTCGACCGTGTTCGGTTCCTGGCCGGGCAGCAGAGCGGTTTCCGGTGCGGTCCCCCCGGCGCGGTGGGGTATCTCCCCGTTCGGTCCGGGCAGTCTGATCACCGGGCCCGCCGCGAACCGGGGCGGGTCGGTGTTGCTGGCCAGCACCGTAGTTCCCGCGTCGGCGATCGCCTCCAGCGCCGCCCACACCCTGGTGCGCGCTGCTTCGGGGAGGCCGAGTTCCACGTCGTCGACCAGCAGCCCGGCGGGAAGTGCCGCCATGCCGAGCGCGACGGCCAGCAGCAGCCGCTCGCCGGGATGCAGCGAGTCGATCACGGCTTCGGGTTCGGGATCTATGCCGACCAGGTCGAACGCGTCCGAGATATCGTCGTGGTCCACCTTGGTGGTGATGCGCCGCTCGCGTACGGCTTCCCGCACGCGCCAGCGCCCCTCCAGCTCGAACCCGGGGCGCAGTCGTGCCGGTGCGATCAGGGTGCGTGCGCGCTTCGCGCCCTTCGGCAGTGACCGCCCGTCCACCTCGATCGTGCCCGTTATCGGGCGGAGCCTGCCGGACAGCGTCAGCAGCAGTGCGGTTCTGCCGGTTCCAGACGGCCCCGTCACGGTGGCCAGTTCCCCGGGGCGGATCTCGGCGTCGACATTGCTGAAGACCGGCCCCAGCGGTCCGCGCACGCTGATTCCGCGTGCGGTGATGGCCACCCCTGCGGTGCTCATCGACCCCCCTGGTGAACGGATCGGCTGCTGATCCAACGTGGACCCCAGCGCGATCCTCGGCAACTCGAGATCCGCCGGATCACATCCGCGAACCCGTTGCCGGGGTGGTCGTTAGGTCCCGACGCCCCCGGGGCACTTACCTCTCGGAAGGGTCGATCGTCCTTCTGGCCAGTAGGAATGCCTGCCGGGTGTCCTCGGGGAAGTCGCCGTCCTCGTCGGGTTCGCGCAGCAGCCGTGCTCGCGGGGTGAGTCCGGCCCGGCTCAGCAGTTCGGCGACGTGCTCCGGCCGCCGCCGGTGGAAGTCCAGCGAGACCTCGTGGCCGCCCGCCTCGGTACGGTGCTTGATCCGGTCACCGACCTGGAAGGCGAGCTGGACGTATCCACCGGGCGCCAGCACGCGGTGGAATTCGGCGAACACCTCCGGCAGGTGCTCGTCCGGAACGTGGATGATCGAGTACCAGGCCACGATGCCGCCGAGTTCGCCGTCGTCGTGACCCAGCGCCCGCATCGATCCCTCGGTGAATCGCAGTCCCGGGTGAGTCCGCCGTGCCGCGGCGATCATTCCCGGTGACAGATCCATGCCGGAGACGTCCAGGCCGTGATCGGCCAGGTAGGCGGTCACGCGTCCCGGGCCGCATCCCACGTCCAGCACCGGTCCGCCCGCGTCCCGCGCGAGCTCGGCGAAGCCGTCCAGCATCGCGCGGTCCAGCGGTTTGGCGGCCAGTTCGCCCCGGATCCACTCGGTGTAGGTATCGGCAGCCGCGTCGTAGGACCACCGGGTGCGATGCGCGAAGTCGTGATCGGTCATGCCGGAATCGTAGTGGGCGAAGATCGGCGAGCGAGTCGTCCGAGCGATCGTGGCCGGCCTCGGTTAGCGGGTGGCGAGGAACCGTCCCACCATCGCCGGGACCGCGCGACGACGCGCCGCGCCGTCACTCCTCGCCGGGCAGCCCGAACCTGCCGTCCTCGGTCTGTTCCAGCAGCCCGTCCACCAGCAGCGAGTCCAGCGCCCGATCGCGCTGGGCGGCGTCGTGCCACACCGCGTCCAGCTCGGGGCGTTGCACCGGTCCTTCCGAACGCCGCAGCACGTCCAGCAGCAGTCCGCGCACCTGGCGGTCGGTCCCGGCGAAGCGCTGCACCTTCTTCGGCGGTCCGGCGTAGGCGGGACGACCGGCGTGCTGCCAGGCGCAGTCCGCGACGATGGGGCAGATCTCGCAACCAGGCGACCTCACGGTGCACACGGTCTGCCCGAGTTCCATCAGTGCCGCTGACAGCCGTGCCGCGTCGCGGTCGTCCGAGGGGAGCAGCGCGTCGACATCGGCCAGATCCCGGTTGGGTGAGGGATTGCCCGCGTCGCCCTCCCCGTGCACGGCGCGCGCGACGACCCTGCGCACGTTGGTGTCCACCACCGGGGCCCGCTTGCCGTAGGCGAAGGCGGCCACCGCGCGAGCGGTGTAGGTTCCCACGCCGGGCAGCGCCAGCAGGGTGTCCACATCGGAGGGAACGGTGTCGTCGTGTTCCGATGCGATGGCGCTCGCGGCCTCGTGCAGCCGCATCGCGCGACGCGGATACCCGAGTTTGCCCCAGGCGCGCAGCACTTCGGCCTGGCTAGTCGCCGCGAGGTCGGAGGGCTTGGGCCAGCGCGCCATCCACTCCCGCCAGATCGGCATGACCCTGGCGACCGGGGTCTGTTGCAGCATGGTCTCGCTGACCAGCACGCCCCAGCCGTCGACCTCGGGGCCGCGCCACGGCAGGTCGCGGGCCTCGGCGGCGAACCACTCGATCAGATCGTCGGTGTTGATCGTGCTGGTCCGTCCGGGTGCGGCGTTCTTCGCGACGGATTCGGCCGGTCGCGCGTTCTGATTAGTCATGACCCCTCGATAGTGCCATGACCCGGATTTCCATTAACCGTGCCTCGGCAGCGACAGATCCTCGGCATCGGCGCTCCCCGCCGCCGAATCGCCGTCGGTGACCGCACGGCGGGGGCGCCGTCAATTTCCCACGAAATCGCCGGGCCGCTTCGACACGGGCCGCGCTCCCACCACCCCCAGCAGAGCCGAGCTCCCACTACTCACGCGGTCGGCACCGCCGCGGGTTCTCCGGTGCGGTTCTCGCGAGGACGCCGGAGACGTGGTGTAGGTCGCTACCCGATGTCGCCGGACCCGCAGCGAGAGCCGTGCCAGAGGTTCCGCCAAGTGAGTACCCAGGCAACCCACTCCGGGCCTCTCCCGATTCAAGAGGCGGTGTCGACCTCGTGCAGCTCGTCGGTGTCGATGTCGTGCACGAACGCGCGCACACTCGTGGTCTCGGTCAGGAAGGGGCTGTTGAGCACCCGCCGGACGGACTGGCGCAGGTCCCGCTCGGTGTCGGTGAAGGTCTCCACCGACCAGCTCGGCCGCTGCCCGGTCGCGTCCTCCAACTCCTGCTTGAAGTCGGCTTCGGCGAACGTTCCCATGCCGCAGCGGGTGTGGTGCATCAGCATCACCTCGGTGGTGCCGAGCTTGCGCTGGCTCACCGACAGCGAGCGGAGCACGTCGTCGGTGACGATCCCGCCCGCGTTGCGCAGTACGTGTGCCTCGCCGGAGTTCAACCCCAGGGTGCGGACGGGGTCGATCCGGCAGTCCATACAGGTGACCACCGCGGTGCACAGCTCGGGAGCTCCGGGGACCTGGCCGTCCCACTTCTCCTCGTGCTTGCTGTTGCGTCGCAGCAGTTCGTCGGTCGCGGTCATCGGGCAGCTCCTCGAACCGGTAACACCGACCCGGGTGGTCGGTTGTGCGGGAAGTTGTCGCCGCGTACACGCACACGGACTCTCGCGGTCGAGCATACCCGCCGAGATCGTCCGTGTCCGCGAACACGTCGGCCGGGTCGGTCAGCTGCTCCGCAGCGCCCGCAGCGCGCCCCGCAGGTCGCCGACCTCGACGGCCTTGATCCCGGCGGGTGGTTGTCCGCTGTCCGGTGGCACCAGCGCGTACTCGAATCCGAGCCGAGCGGCTTCGGCCAGCCTGCGTCCCACCGCATTGACCCGGCGCACCTCACCGGCGAGCCCGACCTCGCCCACCGCGATCGTGTTCGCGCGCGGCGGCACGTCCAGTTTCGCGGAGGCCACGGCCAACGCGATGGCCAGGTCGATCGCGGGTTCGGTGATCTTCATGCCGCCGACCGTGGCGGCGTAGACGTCCTGGTCACCGGTCTTGATGTTGCCGCGCTTGTCGAGCACCGCGAGCATCATCGACAACCGGGCCGAATCCAGCCCGCTCACCGCCCTGCGCGGCATGTTCATCTGGGTGGGGCTGACCAGCGCCTGCACCTCGGCGAGCAGTGGACGTTTGCCCTCCACTACCACCGTCACGGCGGTGCCCGGCACCAGGTTCTGCCGTCCGTTGACGAACAGTCCGGACGGGTCGGTCACCTCGGCGATCCCGTCGTCGCCCTGTTCGAAGCAGCCGACCTCGTCGGCGGGGCCGAACCGGTTCTTGACCCCGCGCAGCATCCGCAGCGTGGAGTGCTCGTCCCCCTCGAACTGCAGCACCACGTCGACCAGGTGCTCCAGCACTCGCGGACCGGCCACCGCACCGTCCTTGGTGACGTGTCCCACGAGGATCACCGGCAGGCCGCGCTCCTTCGCCAGCGCCACAAGCGCGGTGGTCACGGCACGCACCTGGGTGACTCCGCCGGGTGTGCCATCGGCCTCACCGGACTGCACCGTCTGGATCGAGTCCACGATCAACAGTCCGGGGCGCAGTTGTTCCACGTGCCCGACGACGGCGGAGAGGTCGCTCTCGGCGCCGAGGTAGAGCTCGTCGTGCAGCGAGTCGGTGCGTTCGGCGCGCAGCCTCACCTGGCCCGCCGACTCCTCCCCGGTGACGTACAGCGAGCGGCCCCCGGAGCCGCCCGCGGCCCAGCGGTACGCGGTCTCCAGCAGGAGTGTGGACTTTCCCACACCGGGCTCGCCCGCGAGCAGGACCACGGCCCCCGGCACGATGCCGCCGCCGAGCACCCGGTCCAGTTCGGCGATCCCGGTGGGGACCGCGCGGGCGGACTCCAGATCCACCTCGGCGATGGGGCGAGCGGGAGAGCCGGGTTCGGCGCTGCCGACTTTGGACAGTGCGGCGGGCTGGGCGGAGGCTTCCTCCAGCGTTCCCCAGTTCGCGCAGTCCGGGCACTGGCCGACCCACTTGGTAACCGTGCGGCCACACTCGGTGCACCGATAGCCGTTTCCGGCACGCGTGTTCTTGGTAGCCACGTGGGCAGACTAACCGGTGGTCACGACACGTTCGGGACGGCCCGCGCGGCGCACGGCAGTCCGCCGCGCGCCGGGGACGTCGAGTTTCACGCGCCGGTGGACTGCCCGGTTTCGGCGTTCTGGTCGGAACCGCTCGAATCGTCGGAGGAGTTCTCGTCGCTCTGGCCGGAGTCGCCGGACTGCTCGGAGCCACTGGACTCGCCGGACCCGCTCGATTCGCCCGACTCGCCGGACCCGTGGGACTCACCGGATCCGCTCGACCCGCCGGAGTGACCCGACTCGTCGCCGGTGCCCGTTCCACCGCCACCGTGCGGGCTGCCGTACTCCGGCCTCGGCTCGGGGCTGGCGCCGATCGGGACCTGCAGGGTCACCGCGCCCGCGTTGGCGAAGGTGAACTCGACCGGAATCGTCACCCCCGGCCGGATGCCCTGGGTCAGCCCTTCGAGGGAGATTCGTACCGTCTCGCGCTGGTCGTCGCCGGTGGCCTCGGCAGCGGTGATCTTGCTCGAATCCGCGCTGTCCGAGACCGCGTAGAGCCTGGTTCCCGCGGGAATCCGCTGGGTTCCGCTGATCTCCGCCGACCGCGCGTAGCTACTGCTGACACCGACCAGCCTGTCCTGCTGCTCGCCACCGTTGATCAGAACGGTCTCGATCGGTGCGTTCGACCCCTCCGGGTAGACCGATTCCCCCTCCGGGTAGCTCAGGGTCGCGTCCCGAACGGACATGGTCTTCGCGTCGGCGCTCGCACCGTAGATGGCGGCGACCTGCTGCGAGGTCTCGGCCTGCTGGCCGGTGGCGCAGCCGGAGAGCGCGGCGACGGCGCCCAGGCCGACGACCGCGGGTACCAACCGCTGGCGAACTGCCTTGCTGTGCTGTGGGCGGCTCACGGATGCAGCGTCCTTCCTGCTTGCCGGACAACCGGGTATGAGCCTAAACCGTTGTCGTCGGCGATGTTGGTCGCACCCCGGCGGATGTGCCGTGCGTCCCGTTCGCGGGGCCGTTCCCGGGCACGGAACCCCTGCCTTGCGCACCGGGGAAGCCGGGCCGCATGCACGGGGGAAGCCGGGTTGTCAACCCCCTGATCGTCGTCTGACCTGCAACGAAGATGTCGAGCCCGTCGAAGTGGCGTTGCTGACCATGCTAGACTGGACACAGCGAAAGGGGCAGAGGACACATGGTTTTCAAGGTCGGAGAGACCGTCGTCTACCCGCGTCACGGCGCTGCGCTGATCGAGGCAGTCGAGACACGTGTAATCAAGGGCGAAGAAAAACAGTACCTCGTACTTCGGGTCGAAAAAGACAACCTCACCGTTCGTCTTCCCGCCGAGAACGCCGAGCACGTCGGGGTGCGAGACGTGGTCGGCCAGGAGGGTCTCGATCACGTTTTCGACGTGCTGCGTTCTGATCATACCGAGGAGCCCACCAACTGGTCGCGTCGGTACAAGGCGAACGTCGAGAAGCTCGCCTCCGGTGACGTGAACAAGGTGGCCGAAGTGGTGCGTGATCTCTGGCGGCGCGAGCAGGATCGCGGGCTGTCCGCGGGCGAGAAGCGGATGCTGATGAAGGCCCGGCAGATCCTGGTCAGCGAGTTGGCGCTGGCGGAGGGCACCGACGAGGGCAAGGCCGAGAGTCTGCTGGACGAAGTCCTGGCGACGACGGTCTGACGACTATCCGAGCAGTGTGGACACCGTAGCGCTGGTTCCGGCCGCCGGGCGGGGTACCCGTCTCGGTGCCGGTGTTCCCAAAGCACTGGTTCGAGTTCTCGGGCAGTCCCTGCTCTCGCGTGCGGTCCGTGGTCTGTTGGATTCGGGGAGTGTGGGGCACGTCGTAGTGGCCGCCGCACCGGATCAACTCGACCTGATGGGCCGCGAGGTGCGAGACCTCGGCGAACGGGTGCACGTCGTTCCCGGTGGCGGTGAGCGCACCGACTCCGTTCGTACGGCGTTACGTGCCGCGGACCGGTTGGTGCCTTCGGCGGAGATCGTGCTGGTGCACGACGCCGCTCGTGCGTTCACTCCCGCCCGGGTGATCCGCGACGTGGTCGCCGCGGTCGAACGGGGCGCTCCTGCCGTGGTGCCGACGTTGTCCGTGGCGGACACGATCAAACGGGTCGACGACGAGGGCGTGGTGGCCGAGACCGTGGACCGCTCGCGGCTCCGCACGGTGCAGACCCCGCAGGGGTTCACCGTCGACGTTCTCCGCGAGGCTTACGGGGCGGCCGGGGAAGTGGCCACCGACGACGCCGGTCTGGTGGAACGACTGGGGTACCCGGTGGAAACGGTCGCCGGTCACACCAACGCCCTGAAAGTGACCACTTCCTTCGATCTGGCCGTGGCCGAGGCCGTGCTGGCCGCCGGGCCGGTCGAACTGCCCGAATCCCGGGTGGACACTCTCGGTCATTCGAACGACACGGGAAGTGACGCTCCCGAAAGGTGCGGTGACGAGTCGTGAGTGCCGAGCCGTCACCGATCGGGCTACCCCGTATCGGTCAGGGTGTCGATGTTCATCCGATCGTGGAGGGCAGGCCGTGCTGGATGGCCGGACTCCACTGGCCGGACCGCGACGGCTGCTCCGGGCACTCCGACGGTGACGTCGCGAGCCACGCTCTCTGCGACGCGGTGCTGGCCGCGGCGGGACTGGGGGATCTCGGTTCGGTGTTCGGCACCGGCGATCAGCGGTGGTCCGGGGCGCACGGTGTTGATTTCCTGGCGCACGTGCGTGGCCTGCTCGCCGATGAGGGGCGCAGGCTCGGCAACGCCTCGGTGCAGGTGATCGGCAACGCCCCCCGGATAGGCGACCGCAGGGCGGAGGCCGGTGCCGTGCTCGGCGAGGCGCTCGGTGGCGAGGTCTCGGTTTCCGGCACCACCACCGACGGGCTCGGACTCACCGGAAGAGGTGAAGGGATCGCCGCCATCGCCACCGCGTTGGTTTATTGAATCGGCGGCTCGGGTTGCCTGGCGGTGTGGGTGGCGGAACCTCTGGCACGGCTCTCGCTGCGGGTCCGGCGACATCGGGTAGCGACCTACACAACGTCTCCGGCGTCCTCGCGAGAGCCGCACCGGAGAACCCGCGGCGGTGCGAGCTGCGTGCGTGGTGGGGCTCGGCCCCGCGTCGAAGTGCCCTGGCGATTTCGCGAGAAATTGACGCAGTCGGAGGTTCCGCCACGCGACCAGCTACGGAAAGCGAGCCGCCGACCGCACGAAAGTGGTGATGTTCACCGCATCGGCGGGACGGTGAGGTGGTGTGCACCAGTACCGTGGAACCGTGACCGTGCGCGCAGTGCTCTTCGACTTTTCCGGCACCCTGTTCCGGCTGGAGCAGGACGAGTCCTGGTTGGCCGGGGTGACCGACGAGTCCGGGAAGCAGTGGGACCTGGAGGCCCAGACCGAGCTGATGCGGCGGATGACCGCCCCCACGCAGCAGGTGGTCAAGCTCTCCCAGGAGTACCAGCAGGCATGGGACGAGCGGGACCTCTACCCGGACCAGCACCGCAAGGTCTACCTGGAGGTGCTGCGCAGCTCCGGCCTCACCGAACCGGCACAGGCCGAGGCGCTCTACTCGCGGCTGATCGATCCGGACTGCTGGACTCCTTATCCCGACGCGGCCCCCGTGGTGCGGCGGCTGCACGAGGCGGGTATCCGCACCGCGGTCATCAGTAACATCGCCTTCGACATCCGACCCGCGCTGGACCGCGTCGGTATCGGTGATCTCTTCGACTCGGTGCTGATGTCCTACGTCGAAGGTGTGATCAAGCCCGATCCGAAGCTGTTCCTGCGTGCCTGCGAGCGGATCGACGTCGAGCCGGAGCAGGCACTGATGATCGGTGACAGCGTCGAGGCCGACGGCGCCGCCACCGAGGTGGGCTGCCGGTTCGCCCACGTCGAACCTTCCCCGACCGACGAGCGGCCGGACGCGTTGCTGCGGGCCGTCGTCGATCACGGCGTGTCGCTGTGACCGTTCAGGAAACGTGTAAAAGTGTTCCTGAGCCGTCGTATTGCTACGCGGCCTTGGCCGCACCCGGAGGTGCGGTCTTCCCGTGGCGATACCCCATGCCAGCAGGGCTGGTCTCACCGGAGTTTCCAGCGGGCTTGTTTACCGTCCCGGCGCAACTCTCCGTGGACGCCGCCGTAGCGGACACTCGAAAGACCTCGACACGGCTTGGTTTTCACCACCCCGAACTCCTTCAATACGGACAGTATCACACTGTCCTACATAAAGTTACACAGGGATGGGAACAGTCAACAACCCCGTCGGTGGCCGAGGAACCACCGGATTTGTGATCGGCACAGGTCTTGCCCGTATCATCACGGTGTGAGCCTGTACCTGCATGACACCGCGAGCCGCACCACACGTGAGTTCCAGCCCCGTCAGGAGAGCCTGGCGACGTTGTACCTGTGTGGGGCCACGGTTCAGGATCTGCCGCACGTCGGTCACGTGCGCAGCGGGCTCAACTTCGACGTGCTGCGGCGCTGGCTGACCCACCTCGGCTACGAGGTGCGGCTGGTGCGCAACGTCACCGACATCGACGACAAGATCCTGGCCAAGGCCGCCGAGGCCGGGCGGCCGTGGTGGGAGTGGGCCGCCACGCACGAGCGCGCGTTCGAGGACGCCTACGACCGGCTCGGTTGCCTGCCGCCCTCGGCCACCCCCAGGGCGACCGGGCACATCACCCAGATGGTCGAGCTGGTGCAGCGGTTGATCGACCGGGACCACGCCTACGCCGCCGACGGCGACGTGTACTTCTCGGTGCCCTCCTTCCTTGAGTCCTACGGCAGGCTGTCCGGGCAGCGCCCCGAGGAGATGCAGCAGGCCGAGGAGGCGGTCCCGGCCGGCAAGCGCGACCCCAGGGACTTCACGCTGTGGAAGTCCGCGAAACCGGGTGAACCGAGCTGGCCCGCCCCGTGGGGGCGGGGTCGGCCGGGCTGGCACCTGGAGTGCTCGGCGATGTCGACCTACTACCTGGGGGAGGAGTTCGACATCCACGGCGGTGGGCTGGATCTGGTGTTCCCGCACCACGAGAACGAACTGGCGCAGTCCAACGCGGCCGGCGACGGGTTCGCCCGCTACTGGCTGCACAACTCCTGGGTGACCGCCAGCGGCGAGAAGATGTCGAAGTCGTTGGGCAACACCCTCGGCATCGCCGCGCTGCTGCAGCGGGTCCGACCCGTTGAGCTGCGGTATTATCTGGTCGTACCGCATTACCGGTCCACGGTGGAGTTCTCCGACGAGGGGCTCGAGGAGGCGGTCGCGACCTTCCGCAGGATCGAGTCGTTCCTGCACCGGGTGGTACAGCGCACCGGCGAGGTCGCGCCTTCCGGGGTGACCGAGGAGTTCGCCGCGGCCATGAACGACGACCTGGGGACACCGCAGGCCATCGCGGCCGTGCACAACGTGGTTCGGGAGGCCAACTCCGCGCTGGACGCCGGCGAGGACGAGGCGGCCCGCGAGGGTGCGGCACGGGTGCGTGCGATGCTCGACGTCTTCGGGCTCGATCCGCTGGCGCCGCACTGGGCCGGTCGGGAGGGTGCTTCCGACGAGGCGCACCGGGCGCTTTCCGCGCTGGTCGACGATCTGCTCGAACAGCGTAGTCAGGCACGGGCCGACCGCGATTTCGCCACCGCCGACGCGGTTCGGGATCGGTTGCACGCCTGCGGTATCGCCGTCGAGGACACCCCCGACGGTCCGATGTGGACTTTGAAGGACGGATAGCTCGTGCCGGGAAACGACAAGCGCAGGGGCGCGGTACGCAAGTCGGGCACCAAGAAGGGCATGGTCGTCGGATCAGGTGGCCAGCGCCGCAAGGCTCTCGAGGGCAAGAAACCCACCCCCAAGGCCGAGAACAGGTTCAACCACCCCGCCAAGCGCAAGGCGGACGCGCGCAAGCAGGCGCAGCAGCAGCGGGACAAGCGCCGCAAGGAGTCCGACAACGCGGGTGAGCTCGTGGCGGGCCGCAATCCCGTGCTGGAGTGCGTCCGCGCCGGGGTGCCCACCACCGCGCTGTACGCGGCGGAGGGGATCGACACCGACGAGCGGGTGACCGAGGCTGTCCGGCTCGCCGCGGACCAGGGGATCTCCGTGGTGGAGGTGCCGCGTGGCGAACTCGACCGGATGACCTCCGGCGCGCTGCACCAGGGACTGGCGCTGCGCGTCCCGCCCTACGAGTACTCCGAGCCGGAGGATCTGCTCACCGCGGCCCGGAACTCCGGGCTGCCGCCGCTGCTGGTGGCAGTGGACGGGGTGACCGATCCCCGCAACCTCGGGGCGGTGGTGCGTTCGGCTGCGGCGTTCGGCGCGCACGGCGTGCTGCTGCCGCAGCGGCGCAGCGCCGGGATGACCGCGGTGGCGTGGCGTTCCAGCGCGGGCACCGCCGCTCGGATACCGCTGGCGAAAGCCACCAACCTCAACCGCACGCTCAAGAACCTCAAGTCCGAGGGGCTGATGGTGGTCGGTCTGGACGCCGACTCCGACGTCACCTCCGACGAGCTGGAGCTGGCTACCGATCCGCTCGTGGTCGTGGTGGGCTCCGAGGGCCGGGGGCTGGCCCGGTTGACCAGGGAGAACTGCGATCAGACCGTCTCGATTCCGATGAGCTCCGGGGTCGAGTCGCTGAACGCCTCGGTCGCGGCCGGGGTGGTGCTCGCCGAGGTCGCGCGCAGGCGCAGGCTGAGCTGACGCCCCGCTCCGGGGCGCGGCGCGTCGAATCCGAAGCTGGGAACCGAACTCGCCGTTTGATCCGATGTGGACGGTGAATCACCGGTGCGGTGCGGACGGGTTGTGTCGGTCGTCTCACCGCCGAATTCAGCGGTTCCGCGCCCGTGCTCGGTGCGGCTCGGTTAGAGTCTGACGGACCGCAGGCCGGCAGCCGCGCTGTACGCCGAACCGAGCTCGGACCCACATGTCGTTCGCAACTCCGCTTTTCCTCTGGTACTTCCTGCCCACGGTGCTGCTCGCCGTGCTGCTGGCGCCGCGTTCCTGGCGCAACGCGGTCGTCGCGGTGGCCAGCCTGGTGTTCTACGCCAGCGGTGCGGGCGGTACCACGATGCTGCTGCTCGGCTGCATCGTCGTGAACTTCTTCGTGGGCCGGAACCTGGAGCCAGACGAGTGGCGGCTGGACGGCAGCCGCCGCAGACTGCTGCTCACCGCCGCCGTGGTGCTCAACCTGGCCGTGCTGGGGGTGTGGAAGTACGCGGGCTTCGCCAGTGAGCAGGCGGCGGTGCTGGCGGGGTGGTTCGGCGGTCACCTGCCGACGTTCGAGGTCATCCTGCCGATCGGGATCTCGTTCTACACGTTCCACCACATCTCCTACCTGGTCGACATCTACCGTGGTGAACGCCCGGCGCTGCGGGAGCCGGTGGCCTTCGTGGCCTACATCGCGATGTTCCCGCAGCTGGTGGCAGGGCCGATCGTGCGCTACCACGAGATCGCCGACCAGCTGCCGCAGCGGCGTACGCACCGGCTCGACGACATGGCGGCGGGGTTCCCCCGGTTCGCCTGGGGCCTGACGAAGAAGGTGGTCATCGCCGACAGCCTCGCCCCGGTGGCCGACGCCTGCTTCGCCACCTCGGGGTCGGAGATGACGTTCGCGATCGCCTGGCTCGGCGCGATCGTCTACACGATGCAGCTGTACTTCGACTTCTCCGGGTACTCCGACATGGCGATCGGGCTGGGGCGGATGCTGGGGTTCCGGCTGCCCGAGAACTTCGCCCGCCCGTACTCCTCGGTGACGGTCACGGAGTTCTGGCAGCGCTGGCACATGTCGCTGTCGCGCTGGTTCCGCGACTACGTCTACATCCCGCTCGGCGGCAACCGCGGCGGCACGTTCCGCACCTACCGGAACCTGACGATCATCTTCGTGCTGACC
This sequence comes from Actinopolyspora lacussalsi, assembly GCA_030803735.1. NCBI lineage: Bacteria > Bacillati > Actinomycetota > Actinomycetes > Actinopolysporales > Actinopolysporaceae > Actinopolyspora > Actinopolyspora lacussalsi. The sequence continues at coordinate 4,052,317 of JAURUC010000001.1, forward strand.
GGCTTCTGGCACGGCGCGGCCTGGACGTATCTGGTCTGGGGACTGTTCCACGGCGCGCTGCTGGTGATCGAGCGGGCAACCGGCACCTACCGGATGCCGGTCCGGCCCGGGACGCGCGCGGCCCGGCGAGCGGCGACGATGCTGCTGGTCACGTTCGGCTGGGTGGTGTTCCGGGCGCCGGACCTGGGCACCGCCGGGATGATGCTCGGCCACATGCTGCTTCCCGATCTCGGCGGGGTGACGGCGGTGGTCGACGCGGCGCTGACCAACCAGCGCACGCTGCTGCTGCTGGTGGCCCTGCTGGTGGTGCTGCTGCCCGCCGACGACGCCACCGGGACCTACATCGAGTCGGCCCGCGGCCGCACGGCCACCGGCGTTCGGGTCGGGGTGATGACGGCGGGCACCGTCTACTCCGGACTGCTGGTGGCGGCGGGCTCGTTCAGCCCGTTCCTGTACTACCAGTTCTAGGGGGGTAGCTGGAGCATCTGAGACTCGGGGAGAGCCCCCTCCTGACCTGCCTGTTCATATCTCAGAGTTCTCGCGGCCATTCACGCGTGCCCGACGTTTGGCGGCATGGGTGAACCCTGGGCTCCAGTGCTCCAGCCCTCTGCCGGGCAGGTGAACGTACCAGTACGGATGGTGTTGTTTAGGAAGGAAAGGACACTTCCATTGAGGTGCCCCCAGTATATCTCCGTCGGAGACGGGATGTGATCTGCAACGATGACCTTGGGAGGCAAGTGGATCAACGTGTGAGAACTCGACCTTGTCCGTAGGTCGCGACGATCTGTTGCATCTATCCACCCCTCCCCAACAAGTGCATGGACGGTCACTTAGCCAGGAGTCGGATCGAGATCGTAGTTGCCAAAGTTAGCCGACAGCATGAGCAAACCTATTTCTAGTAGGTGACGTCGCCATGCATAATGTAGTTATGTCGCGATTGGAATGGACACGCTACTCTGGCGACGATGTTGAAGCTGTCATCGGTATCATGCTGTGTAGGGAACACAAAGAAGCACAGCGCGTCAGGCCCTCTAAAGGTGATCGTGGAGTTGATGTATTTGTACCGACTCCGGAGGGGTGGGATGTATACCAAGTTAAGAGTTTTACTGGCAACCTAAAATCTGGCCAAAAAAGTAAAATACGTGACTCATTGAGGGAATTAGAATCATACAGTCAGGCTGAGGGTCTAAAAATTAATTCATGGTGCCTGGCGATCCCTCTGAATCCCACTTTGGAAAATCTGGAGTGGCTTAAAGAGGTGACTGCGCAGGCCAGTTTTCCGTGCCACTGGTTTGGTCTGGACTCTCTGGATGGGCTCGCTGCCAAGTACACAGACGTAGTGGACTACTACTTTCGCGACGGAAAAGAAAGACTTGAAGCAAAGATTCGGGAGATGGCTTCGGCGACCGGTCTTTTTGTGAAAGCTAGTACAGGTGCAGACTGCTATCTGACAGTTGCAGATACTAAAAAAGGGCTTGTAGATTTGCATAATCTAGTCAATAGTCTGGATCCACATTTTTACTATGATTTTTCGGTGGAATCTGAATCCCCGACTCCTATTGAAAGTCCCGGGTTGGTTTTCTCTTTAACAGAGGGGGAAAGTGGATGTTTTGTAACTTTTCGAGTATTTGCGAAATATCTGGAGGCATTAAAAGATAGGCCTATCGATTTTCATGTCAGGGTTGATCCTTCTGATTCTGAGGTTCGAGAAAAGTTTGAAGAATTTCTCGATTTTGGAACCCCATTGGATGCTTCTGACGGTGTGGTGGCGAATGTCACTGCTAATTTGCCTGGTGGTCTAGGTGGGACGCAAAGCGGCCCTGTATCGATTGAACCAATATCAAAGGACAAGCCTAGTCACAGTGTAAGGTTCCAGGTTGTGGATCCGAGCGGGGAGGAACTTGCTCTTTGTCGAATCCGTATGAACCAGCCGTATGTCGGTGTGCGTCAAGCGGGAGTTAGCAATGTAGGAAACGAGGAAGGAAGATGCTTTACAGTCCGCTCTAAGGCAAATCCTGAAACGCTGCAGTGGAACTTCAATTTTCAGCTCCACGATGTATCTGGTCGAGCACCAGAGAAGGTGCTCCACGGATTGCGGTTGCTGAATCAGTTGGTATATCCGAACCAGTTGCGAATCGGCCCTGAGTATGGCCCGTTGCGCGAGAAACCGATCCCTATTCCAGAGGGCACTGCTGCGCTTATTCCGGATTTTCTTGTACGCTTGGTGGAAGATCTTATCACACTGCAGGAACACACAGTTGTACAACTAAGGATTCCTGATTTGGACTCCAAGGATATTGATCAGGAATGCGATGATATCAACATTGCAGCGGAGCTATTGAGGGGAAGCAAAGTAAATGTCATTATAAATGAGCTTTCTTGTGCGTGGGATGGCAGTAAATTCGAGGAAGGTCCAGCGGCGGTGCTATTCTGGGTAGAATGGTCGGTTGCAGTGGGTGCGCAGCCTATTGAGATTGGCACAGTAGCGGTACATCTGGCAGAAGCTTACTTGACCTTGGAAAGCGGTCCTGAAGGAAACTGGCAGGTAGTTGCACGTCCGAACGATAGCGCAAAGCTACGGGCAACCTTAGAACTAGGGAAACAGTGACATTTGGGAAGTGCTACTTGGAGTCTTACGGAGGATTGAGCGTGGCTGAAAGAAGGACGCTCCGTCTGATCGCGGAGGAACTGGAGCGGCAGATCAAGGTTGGGCAGTATGCGTCCGGCGGTTGGGTCGACATCTACGGCTACTGCGACGGTTGCGTACGGGTTCCTCACTCCGCTCTGAGGGAGCGGGCCGAGACGGAGAGTTCGCGGTCGAGACAGTGTTCCGGTGCGAGACGCAGCTCTAGAAGGAGTATGGCATCTCGTGAAATACGGTCCGACGTGCCTACTGTTTACTGGAGGAAGGGGGGCACGCTCGTCATCCGGCATGTGGACGGTGTCTTCGTTGTACAGCCGGACAGCGCCACGAGCGCTTAGCGGTCTCGTTAGTGAAATAGCTAGATGGACATGGCCGATAAGCACGGCGAGTGGCTCGTACATGGTGAACGGATGATCTGTGACAGCAAGTGGGTCCGTGTCGGGTTCGCCGACATCATCATTTTCTCTGGAAACGATTCGTTTACCACAAGGTGCGGCTACCGCACCCACCGATGACACTGGTTTGGAGGGTGAGGAGCAATACTCCTGTTCCAGCATGTCGGCCTGCAAACTCGGGACCGACACGGTCGACAACGCCATCCCGTCGTCGTCCCGCTTGACCACCACCGACCGATTGACCCCGTAAGTCTCCATCAGCGGTGCCTCCGGGGAGAACAGATGCCGATGCACCACCCGGAAAGCCCGTTCGACCGGATCGCTGCGCAGTACGCCCATCTGGCGCAATTCCTCGACCATGGCCGCACGCAGCGCCTCGGGCCGTGCGCCGTCCTCCGCGGCACCGCCACCAGCCATGTCACTTCCTACATTCATGTGAATACCTCTTTCACGTTTTTCTCTCCTGAACCCGCTCGGCTCACAATTTCCTCTCCATTGCCTTTCGGACAAAGCTCGGACGATGCTGGAGTCCCGTCCGGGTGCTTGTTGGATTGATGGCGCGGACACACGCCACACGTAGGTGTTGGTCGAGGCGTGTCCGAGTTCATGGGTGGTCAGGCCGTACAGCGGAGGTTCCGATTCGTGTTCCGTGCCGTATCGGAATCCGTCGGGGGACGGCTTGTGGCTTCCGTAAGTGAGGCCACGTGGTCACCGTGGGTGGGTGGCCGGTACACGGGCCCTCTCCGGCAGCTGCGGTTGTTTTCGCACTACGTGTCTTCGTGGAGTGGTGCGTGGCGGGATGTACTCGATCGCGTGCAGGCATGGGCCGCACACCGATCGGTTCCCCTGCTCGGGTGAGTCGTAGCCGTTTCGCCGTTCGTGTGGACCACGTGCAGTGTGTCCACAATCAGCTGTCGCGGATGCGGCACAGGGGCTGACGTGCTGTCCGCAGGCGTCCCATTGGGCCTCACCGCTGCTTGCGATCCACGTTCGTTCGCTGGCTGTTCCTCGTAGTCGTGGAATTTTCGTCGTGACGGCTGTGGTACTGCATCCGGCACCGGTGCTGTCGGCATCAGCGGGGTACACACTTCCGTTCGAGCCAGGTCGGAAGCAGTCGTTCCTGATCTGCATCCATCGGAAGAATTTGAGCAAGTAGGCAATGATCACTTTGATCATGCGTTCTGGTCCTCGTCCGGATCGTAGCGAGGGGAGTCGACAGCCGCCTGAAACGCATGAGCCGACCCCGCGTGGCAGGAATTTCGGGGCCGAAATCGGGACGGACACGCCGTCGTGGATGCGTCCCGATTTCAGCGTTCGTCCGAAGCGGTATCGGCCGAAACAGAGACATGTATGTCCAGGTGGGACGGGGTTACCCGGATTCGAGGACCACGCGGTGGTAGCCGCGTTCGAATGATTCGGTCTCACAGTATTCGCAGACGATCACCGCTGCCGTGGTGCTCGGGTCCTCGTCCTGCTGCCGTGGCACGGTGGGAAACGGCACGATCACCGAGGTGCCACACAACGCCCGGATCTGAGTCCGCAGTGCGTGGCGGCTGGGATGCTCACGTAGCGCGTGCCGCCGCTCGTCCGGCGGCCACTGCTGCGGTACCGCCACCAGAAACACCGAGCCTGCATCCGGTTCGGCAGTGCACGATGATTCCTCGCTGTTTGTCCCGAGGAACTCAGGCGATAGCATGACCATGCTCCTTACGCAGTAATCGGTACTGGACGGAGCCGTCCCCGCGTGGTGCTTGGCGGCTTGCACGCGGGAAGGGCTGCTCGTCCGGTGGTTACCGCCACCGGACGAGCGGTTCAGAAGTCGAGGAACGTGCCCCTGGTATATGCAGGGAATAAGCAGGTGTGGGCCGGGCGACGTCGGAACACCTGTTTACCTGCTTCGTGGCATCCGGATTTCGTGACCGTTTTCGAACTCACTCCGCTGCTCCTGGTGAAGAGTTGGCGGAAACCAGTTCGTCGCAGGGCTTGCAACAGTGCTCAGCTACGCAGTTCCAGCGGAGCAGCGCTGTGGTGCTGTTCTCCGAGGTGTCTTCCAATGCCCGCTTCATCACTATCTCACTCGCCGGCGCCAGCAGTGCACGCGTCCTGTTGATCGACTGCGATGACCATAACCGTTACTGGTAACTATTACCAATCGCCCTTACGGGTGATCGCGTATCGTTCGCCGAGCAGAGATGATGCGCGTCATGAAGGAGAGCCCAACCGCACGCCGACGAGCTCTTGGCCAAGCGCTGCGTGAACTTCGTATTTCCGCAGGGAAAGGCACCGCTGAGGCAGCAGCGATACTCGAATGCTCCGAGAGCAAGATCCGGAAGATCGAGTACGGAGATGTACCCACCAAAGTTGCCGAGCGCAATGCACTTGTCGAGGCTTACGGTGCCTCTGATGAGGACAAGTCCGAGATACAGGACTTGGCAAGAGGAGCGAACCAACGCGGTTGGTGGCAGAGCTACAAGGGAGCTGTGCCTCGCTGGTTCCGCCGCTATGTCGGGCTGGAGTCAGCCGCTGCGGAGATCCGTACCTACGAGACGGAGCTGATTCCAGGTCTGCTTCAAACCGCGGACTACGCACACACTCTGATCAACAGCAGCAACCCGGAAATGCCCGCTGACGAAGTGGCGAACAGGCTCAAGGTTCGTACCGAACGACAGGAACGCCTACTCAACGATGGAGCACGCCTGGTAGCCGTGATCAGTGAAGCCGCCATCCGGAGAATGGTGGGTGGGCGAGCGGTGATGTCTGATCAACTCGAACTGCTGGTTGATGTCCAACAGCAAGCTCAGGTCGAGGTACAGATCGTTCCCTGCTCGGCTGGGGCTCATCCCGGAGCCGGTTTTCCGTTCGTGCTGCTCCGCTTCCCCGATGACGTAGCCCCTTCATTGGCTTACACGGAGAGCTTGACCTCAGCCGCTTACCACGATCGTCAGGCCGATGTGGAAACGTATACGGTGGTGTTCGATCGTCTACGGGCCACTGCGTCGAGTCCTGCGGAGAGTGCGGAGCTGATCCGCAGGGCGGCCCGGGATCTACAGGCATAGCACGATGAGAGGGTGCGGCATGAGCGAGCTTCACGGCGCCGTGTGGCGCAAGTCAAGCCGCAGCGGAGGAAACGGCGGCAATTGCGTTGAGGTCGGATTCGCACGCGAAGTGATCGGCGTCCGTGACACCAAGGATCGCGATGGTGGGACTCTCGCGGTTAACAGCACCGCGTGGACCTCGTTCCTCGAGGCGATCAAAAGCGACCGCCTCGACGGTTGAACCGCTGCCGTGAAGTCCCGCTCGGTACACGCCGGGCGGGACTTTTCGTATCGCTTTCCGCGACACGAGAGACTCCTGCTTCGCAACCGGACAATTCGGCGCCGGACCGTCCTAGAAGCTCCCCGACAGCTGCCTAGCTGTGCGGCGTTTCGTGCGCTGTCTTGGCCGAGCGACGAAACAGCGACTACAGTTCGTCGTTCTCGGCCCCGGACGCGAGGTCCGACCAGTGCGCTACCCATCGGTGTGACCGCGTGTGCTCGTGCGGTGTCGCCGACCGATGGAACTCGCGGTGCAGGTAGTCGACCAGATCGACTCCGTAATGGATGACATCGGTTCGGTGGACCGAGAGAACCGGGTCTCCGCCGCACGCCGGTGCGGCGGGCATGTACCGGTGGGAGTAGAGGGGGATCAGCTTCGGCCAACGTTCGAGATGTTCACGAGCCCGGCGCTCGGCCAACCGATCATCGACCGGGCGCGGCCCCCAGGACACCGGCCAGAAATCATCGTGCAGCACGTCGAGAACCGCGCCCTCCACGGGCCACGTCAGGCGAGTCGACAGCTCCTCGCATGTGTCGTGTCGCCAGTCCGGCCAGCCGTCTCCCACCGGCACAGCGCTGGCCAGCAGTGCCGCATGATCCGGGCTGAACTCGAATCCGAACCGCCGCTGGACCGCACGGAGTTCGTCTTGGTGCAGGCCGTCGTGCAACGTGACGCCCACTCGACGCAGCAGGGTGATCGCGGTGTTCGCGACATCGACAGTCATCGGAATAGCTCAGCGTACCGAGAAGTGACGAGCAACCGATGCGGGCGGAGCCGGTCGCGAGACCGCCACGCGGCTCAGGTGTTGGTCACCGCGACGAAGGCTCCCACCGTCGTGGCGGTCTGGACCGCCACCCGGACCTGCTCCACGGCCTTGCCGACGGCCTCGCTCACCGCTTTTTCGATGCCGCCCCCGCCCAGGCGGCGTGCCACCTTCACGGGCGTTGACCTCCGGGGCGCACTACGCGGACACGGGCCTGCCTGTTCGGTGCGTTCGTGGCGACCGCTCCGGGGCACTTCGACGAGCTGATAGCCGTCGCCTTTGAAGCGGGGTCCGCCACCGCGCTTCCGTCGCGAACGGTTGCTTGAATTGCATTCAAGTACTAGCCTCCCGTTCAAGTGAACGGAGGAATGGCAGTGGACAAGAGCTCATCGCACGAGATGCCCCCGGACGAAGCGCTCGGACGGGCGGGGCGCATGAGCGAGCTCGCTCGTGACGGCTCCCGCTGGTTCGGCTACATGCTGATCCTGCTCGGGCTCGTCACGACCGTTTTCTTCGTCGGCCAGGCGCTGACCCAGGGTTGGATCGCCGCCGCGTTCGCGTGGTTGTACGCGGCCTGCATCGCCGGACTGTTCTGGTACGTGACCCGGCAACGGGTGGTGAGTCGGGAGACCCCGCGCATCACCCGTGCGGTCACGATCGCCTACGCATCGTCGGTGATTCTCACCAGCGTCGTCACCAGCACCTGGTTGGACGACGAACCGCTGTGGCAGTGCCTGCTCGCGCTACTGCCCGCACTGCCGTGCTGGGCGTCGGCCTGGTGGGTGCTACGTCGATGAGCGAGTCGGGGAGTCATCCGCGCCACGCACTGGACCAGCTGATCCACACCCCGGTGCGACTGTCCATCGTGTCCGCCCTGGCCGAGGCCGAGCAGGTGGAGTTCCGCTTCCTGCGGGACAGCATCGAAGTCAGCGACTCGCTGCTGGCCAAGCACCTCGCCACGCTCGAGGAGGCGGACTACATCACGGCGGTGAAGGGACACGTGCTGCGCAGGCCGCGCACGTGGTACTCGCTCACCGCGAACGGCAGGCGGGCCTTCGACGACTACCTGGCCGCCCTGCGCCGAATTGTCGACCACCACGCCGAGGAGGAGAGGTCTTGACGACTGAACAGGTGTCCGGTGTGGCGTTCTCCCCGTCACTCGGCTTCGTGCTCGCGGCGGTGCTCACCGTGCTCGCCACCCGGGTGTTCAGCTGGGACACCGACAACCGCTGACCGCGGCCGAACCGGTTTCCGCCGGGAATGACAACCGAGCCGTCCGGCGGGTCGTTACGGTGTGAACGTGTCCGGCAACCAGCCCAGCGTTCCTCGTACGGCCGATCGTGACGCCCCGTCGGCGACTCCGACGGAACTGCCCGCCGTGCACGAGGCGTGGTTGCCCAGGGAGCACCCGCTGCACCGCCCCCGACACGGTGCCAAGCAGTACATCGCGCTGGCCTGTGTCTTGCTGTTCTTCGCCGCGCCGGTGCTGTCCTGGACCCTCGGAGCCCGGGCGGAACGAATCGAGAACCGCGAACTCGCCTCCTTCCCCAGCGTCACCGAGGGATGGGGGTTCTTCACCGGGCTGAACGACTGGGCGAGCGATCGCCTTGCGTTCCGCCCCCAGGCGGTCGACGCCGTCGAAGGCATCAGCGAGGGAGTGTTCGGCGAACCGGCCCCGCACGGTTCCGACTCCGGGGGACCCCCCGGGGTCGGAGGTGGTGGCGCGGACCAGCAGCGTTCCACCAAGCCGGACCCCGAGCTCTTTCCCGACGTGGTTCGGGGTGAGGAAGGGTGGCTCTTCCTGGGCCACGACGTGTCGTACAAGTGCCTGCCCGACATGGAACTGGACCGCGTCGTCGCCGGGCTGCGCCGCTGGCGTTCGGTGGTGGAGGAGTCAGGCCGCGAGTTCCGACTGGTCATTGCCCCTGACAAGTCCACCGTGTACTCCGAGCACATGCCAGACGAGTACGTGGGGCGTGACTGCATGCGAGAGCTGCGCTCGGAGTTCTGGCGACGTGTGCCCCGAGCCACCGGGGCGATCGACATGCGCCCCACGCTGCGCGAGCTCGACCGGCGCCGCGACGAACCCGTCTTCACCAAACTCGACACCCACTGGCGGCACGCCGGAGGGCTGGCGATGGTTCGCCGGTTGGCGGAGTCGCTGCGGCCAGGTGTGACCGACAGCTGGGAGGTGGAGCCGGGCAGGACCTACCGGCACCGCGCGGACATCCCCGAGCTGGTGGGCGAGAACCGGGAATGGACCGTGCGGTCCTATTCGCTGGCCCCGGACGGCGGGGCCGACAACACGCGGTTCGTCGGCAGCGACTTCCACGAGCCGCTGCACCTGGAGTCGAGCGCGCGGCCGGGGATGATCGACGAACCCACGAGGATGATCGCGGACTCGTTCACCCAGTTCGCCAGTCCCTACCTGGCGGCCTCCTTCGCCGACATCACCATCGCGCACCCGGACCACGTGCTCACCGACCCCGAGCGAACGGGACGCATGCTCGCCGAGGGCGAGGTGGTCACCTTCGAACTGTCGGAGCGGTTCCTGGCGGGTGGGAGGTACGCGATGCTCGCCCCGGACATGGCCGAGCAAGTCGGCCGGATCCTCAAGCGCAACCCCGTGTGAGGGTCCGTCGGGTCGGCCTGCGGGGCGGTGCGAGTAGCGGAACCTCGCGCACGGCTCTCGCTGCGGGGAGGCCCGACATCGGGTGGACAACTGTGGTGGTGCTTGTCCGGGTGGCCGGTTAGCCGGCACGTGAGTCGGCGCCTTGCGGCGTTGGGCCGGCTCTTGAGTAGCGACCTACGCGGCGAGCGGCCCGGCCTTGCAATGCATCCGACTCACGCACCGGGGGCCCATGCGCGCGATCCGCATGGTCCCGTTTCGGCAGCGGTCCCGAGAGTGGCGATTTCTCGCGAAATGTACGCGGGGGAGCGGTGACCAACCACGCGGAGCGACCGCACGAGGCCGACCGCATGAGGCCGAGCACACGAGGCCGACCGCGCGAGCGAGTTCCGCCCCGAGCTCCGGGTCACACCGCGGCGGCGGAGCTCCCCCTGGTCAACCGGTTCACGCGCAGGCCGCCGACCACCCGGCACACCAGGTAGATGCCGAACGAGACGGCCGTGACGAACGCGCTCACCGGCACGCCCGGAGCCAGCGACAGCAGGATCCCGCCGACGGCCGCGACCTCGGCGAAGACCACCGACAGCAGCGTCGCCTTCACCGGGCTGGCCGTCACCCGCATGGCCGCCGCACCGGGGGTGACCATCAACGCCATCACCAGCAGCGCTCCCACCACGTGCACCCCGAGCGCGGTGGCGATCCCCACCAGCAGCGCGAACACCGGTGTCAGCAGTCCGGTCGGCACACCCCGCGCCGCGGCCACCTCCGAGTCGACGCTGGCGAACAGCAGCGGGCGGTACAGCAGGGCGGTCACCAGCAGCACCACCAGCGCGGCCACACCGAGCAGGGTGACGTCGGCCGAGCTCACCCCGACGATCTGCCCCACCAGCAGGGTGAACTTGTTCGAGGCGCGTTCGGGGTTCATCCACAGCAGCAGCACTCCCAGACCCAGCCCGAACGAGAGCACGGCGCCGATCACCGAGTCGCGCTCGGTCTCGCGTTGCCCCAGCAGCCCGAGCAGCAGCGCCGCGACCACCGCCCCGGCCAGCGCACCCACCGTCACGCCGACACCGATCAGCAACGCCGCCGCGGCTCCGGTGAACGCGAGCTCGGCGGTGCCGTGCACGGCGAAGGACATCTTCCTGGTGACCACCAGCGGCGCCAGCACGCCGGAGACCAGCCCCAGCGCCGCCGCTGCCAGCAGGGCCTGCTGCACGAAGGGGTAGCCGAGCAGCTCACCGGTGAGGCCGAAGTCGAATATCCTGCTCAGCGCGTCCAGCAGCCGGTTCATGCCTCGCCCCCCTCGTGCACGTGGTGGTCCTGCTCGTTCTCGGCCCCCGCCACGACGAGGCGGCCTCCGACCCTGGCGACCTCGACCTCGGTTCCGTACAGTTCGGACAGCGTCGTCGAGTTCATCACCTCGTCGGGGGTGCCGATCCGGAATCCGCCGTTGACCAGGTACAGCACCCGGTCCACCAGCGGCAGCACCGGGTTGATCTCGTGGGTCACGAACAGCGCCGCCGCCCCGGTGGTCCTGGTCTGGCGGCCGATCAGTTCACTGACCCGGCGCTGGTGCGAGGGGTCCAGCGAGAGCAGCGGTTCGTCGCACAGCAGCACGTCCGGTTCGGACACGATGGCCTGCGCGATCCGCAGCCGTTGCTGCTCCCCGCCGGAGAGCAGCCCCAGGGGGGTCTTGGCGTAGTCGGTGGCATCCACGGCGCGCAGTGCCTCGCGCACCCGGCGCGCCCGCGCGGCGCGGTGCCGCAGACCGATGCCCCAGCGGTGTCCGTCCAGCCCGAGCCCGACCAGGTCGTTGCCGCGCATGGTGAGGCTGTTCTGCAGTGAGCGTTGTTGCGGGATGTAGCCGATCCGGTCGTTGCCCCGGTACGCGGGTTCGCCCGCGATGCGTACCGAGCCACTACTCAGCGGGGCCAGTCCCAGCAGCACGCGCAGCAGGCTGGTCTTGCCCGCGCCGTTCGGGCCGAGCACCGCGAGGAACTCGCCGGGGGACACGTCGAGATCCAGGCCCCGCCACAGCTCGCGCGGGCCGTAGGAGAGCGCCGCGTCGCGCAACCGCACGGCGGGGGGCCGCTCCCGGCCGGTCGTGGTCTCGTCGGGTCGTGTCTCGTCGGTGCGGTGCTCGGTCGGCTCCGTCGACGGCTGCGGTCGCTGCACTTACTGCCCCCCGGTTCCCGCGGTGTTGTCGTCGAGCGCGGTGTCCAGCGCGGTTACCCGGCCGGACAGCCACTCCGAGTACGTCCGGTCGTCGGGCAGCGTCTCCGGCATGGCGACCACGGGGATGCCGTTGTTCCGGGCGCGCTCGGTGATCCGTTCCGTCAGTGGGGAGGCGGTCTGCGGGTTGTGGATCAGCGCGGCCGGCCTGCCCGAGCCGACGAGTTCCTGCAGCTCCGCCACGGTGGCCGCCGCCGGGTCGTTGCCCGCCTCCACCGTGCGCACGAACGAGTCGGGTGTGATGTCGGTCAGTCCCGCGTTCTCCAGCAGGTGGTCGGCCACCGGGGCGGTGGTCATCACCTCGGTGCCGTGGTGCTCGTTCCGCAGCTCGGTGATGTTCCGCTCGATCTCGTCGAGCCTGTCGCCGAACTGGGTGGCGTTGCGCTCGAATCTCTCGGCCCGATCCGGGCGGAGTTCGCCGAGCCGAGCGGCGATGCGCTCGGCGACGAGCCGCGCGGCCTCCGGGTCGTACCAGACGTGTTCGTTGCCGGAGTGCTGGTGGCCGTGCCCGGATTCGGCGTGCTCGTGGCCCTGTTCGGACTCGGTGTGCTGGTGTTCCGATTCGGTGTGTTCGTGGCCGTGCTCGTGACTCTGCTCGGATTCCGCGTGCTGCTGGGCGGAGCCGGGGGGTGAGCTCGATTCGCTCTCGGAGTGGCCGCCCGCACCGGAATGGCCGCCCGACCCGGGGTCACCGCCCGACTCTGCCACGCTCACCGCTTCGATGCCGTCGGTGGTCCCGTCGCCGTCGCTGAGCAGTTGGCTGACGAAGGCGTCGTAACCACCGCCGTTGTAGACGACGAGGTCGGCGCGGTCGAGCCGGGCAGCGTCGCGCGGGGTGCTCTCGTACGAGTGGGGATCGGCCTCTTCGCTGTTGATGATCGACTCGACCTCGGCCTCGTCGCCGGCGACGGCCTTCGCCACGCCCGCCCACATGTCCGTGGAGGCCACCACGGTGGGTTTGCCGCCCTCCGAGGTGCCGCCGGTGCCGCTGCCGCAGGCACCGAGCAGCAGCGTAGCGGCTGTCAGCCCGGCTAACGCCGTTACGCCGCCCGCGCGATGGCTTCCGGCACGTCCGTGGTGGCAACTACGCGGTGTGTTCACGAAGACTCCTGCTTGCCGGATCGTGTCAACCGACTCGACCGCTAATGGAAATCATTATCGATTGGAGTCTACGCGCCGTCGTGGGCGGGCTTCCACCCAGTACCCGTTCGGATGACATGAGCACGGACACGCGTGCCCGGTGGTTTCGATCCGAGCGGGCACGCGAGTTCGGCCACGGGAGTGTCAGCCCGTCAACCTGGCCCCCGTGCTCGGGTCGAACAGGTGCAGCTCGTTCGGATCCCGTGTAATCACCGAGACCCGCTCACCGAGCGTGGGCGGCTCGCGGCCGTCGATGCGCACCACCAGTCGCGTGTCGGAATCGGCAGTGTCCGGACGCGCGTGCACCAGCGCGTCGGCCCCCAGCTCCTCCACGAGTTCGACGGTCAGCTCCGCGCCGTCCCCACCGGGTGCGCCGAGTCGCAACGACTCGGGGCGCAGGCCCACCGTGACCTCGCCGAGGCCGCGCGCGGAGGCCTCCGAAACTGTCTCACGGGGCAGTGGCACGGTCTGCCCGTCGAAGCTCGCGCCCTCTTCGGTGAGTCGCGCCGTGCGCAGGTTCATGGCCGGGGAGCCGATGAACCCGGCGACGAAGGAGTTGGCGGGCCGTTCGTAGAGTTCGCGCGGTGTGTCGACCTGCTGGAGCTTTCCGTCGGCCAGCACGGCGACCCGGTGCCCCATGGTCATCGCCTCGACCTGGTCGTGGGTGACGTAGACAGTCGTGGTGCCGAGCCGTCGCTGCAGCGCGGCGATGTTGGCCCTCGTCTCCACGCGCAGTTTCGCGTCCAGGTTGGACAGCGGTTCGTCCATGAGGAACACGCTCGGGTCGCGCACGATCGCCCGACCCATCGCGACTCGCTGGCGCTGCCCGCCGGACAGTTCCCGTGGTTTGCGGTCCAGGTACTCGCGCAGGTCGAGCATGTCGGCCGCTTGGGTGACCTTCTCCCGGATGACGTCCTTCTTCGTCTTGCGCAACCGCAGTGCGAAGCCCATGTTCTCTGCCACCGTCATGTGCGGGTAGAGCGCGTAGGACTGGAAGACCATCGCGATGTCCCGTGACTTCGGGGGAACGTTCGTGACATCGTTTCCGCCGATGTTGATGGCACCCTCGTCGACGTCCTCCAGCCCGGCGACCATCCGGAGTGCCGTGGATTTGCCGGATCCGGAAGGTCCGACGAGCACGAGGAACTCGCCGTCACCGATCCGCAGGTCCAGCTCGTCCACCGCGCGAACCGGTTTCGTGCCCGGGAATACACGTGAAGCGCCGTCGTACGCGACCTCGGCCATGTGTGACACACCTTTCACCGAAGGATTGGTCTGGACAAATTATCCTTCGGTGGATCGTGCCGCCACCCCCGAGTGTCGGAAAGAATTCGTTTTTCAGCGTTCGGCCGCGTTCCGACGGGCCGGGTTTCCAGCCGGGTTCCCAACGCGTTTCCAGTGGGGTTCCGGTGGGCAGCGGCGTTCCCACCTCCCGCGTCGAGCCCTGGTCGGGAGGCTCGAAACGCGGTGCGGGTGTCCGCTCGGAACCTCCGGCACCATGGGCTGGAGCGGGCTGGAGGTTCCGCCTGGCGGCCCGCCGCGGTGGGGGTCCGCGAAACTTCGGCAAAATGGTTGTGGGATCTGGGTCATCAAAGCTTCACCCACACTTACTGAACCGTTACGGTTCCCGCATGGTGCGGTCTACGAATTCGAGGCGACCCGCGACACTGGCGTCGCTCGCCGCGGAACTCGGCGTTTCCCGGACTACGGTCTCCAACGCCTACAACCGTCCCGACCAACTTTCCCCGGAACTGCGCAAACGCGTACTCGACACCGCCCGCCGACTCGGTTATCCCGGTCCGGATCCGGTGGCGCGCTCGCTGCGCACCCGCAAGGCTGGGGCGGTCGGACTGCTGCTCACCGAGAACCTCTCCTACGCGTTCCGGGACCCGGCCGCCGTCGGTTTCCTCGAAGGGCTCGCGTTGGCCTGTGAGGACGCCGATCACGGGCTGCTGCTGATACCAGCGAACCCGGAACACGAGGACGTGGCCTCGGTGCACAGCGCCGGTGTGGACGGTTTCGTGGTGTACTCCGTGCCCGACGACGATCCGCATCTGGCCGCTGTCATGGAACGCCCCGTTCCCACCGTGATCTGTGATCAACCCAGCCTGCCCGAGATCGACCGGGTGGGGATCGACGACGGCGCTGCCATCAAGGAACTGGCCAGGCACCTCATCGAACTCGGTCACCGCAAGATCGGCGTCGTGTGCATGCGGCTGGCGCGGACCCGCAACGACGGGCCGGCGTCCCCCGAACGGCAGGCCAATGCCGGCTTCCACGTGCAGCGGGCCAGGCTCACCGCGTTGTCCGAGGCCTTCGCCGAGGTCGGGGTGGACTGGGAGCAGGTCCCGGTCATCGAGCGCTTCGACCACACCACGGAGTCGGGTGGCTCGGCCGCCGCCCGGCTCATGGAGCTCGACCCGGAGATCACCGCGATCATCTGCACCTCCGACATCCTCGCGCTGGGTGCGCTCACCGAGGTCAGAAGGCAGGGCAGGCGGGTGCCGCAGGACATCACCATCACCGGTTTCGACGGCATCGACGACGCCGAGCGGGTCGAGCTGACCACCGTGCGCCAGCCGGTGCTGGAGAAGGGCAGGGCAGCGGGCAGATTGCTGCTGGACGCGAGCGAGTCGACCGGCAAGCCGCGCGAGGTGCTGCTCGACACCCAACTCGTCACCGGTTCCACCGCGGGATCACCCCGTTCGGTGGAGGAGCGCTGGTTCGGGCCCTGACCGGTTCGCGGCGGCCACACCGGTCTCGTCGCCGGGCGTTTCGGCACGGTGGTGTCGGGGCCCGGATCGGCTCCCGCCCACCGATCCGGCCGGAGGCTCCCGGCCAGCCCCGCACTGGTCAGCACCGCACTGATCAACCTCGTACCGGGCCGCCCTGCAACGGGTTGCGCCGCAACAGGCCGCGCCGCGCCGGAGGGGAGAGCTCTCCCCTGTCGAGCAGTTTGTAGGCGTCCCGCGAGACCGCCAGCAGTTCCTCGGTGGGCAGCTGGGACTCCGGGACCTCACCGGCCGCGGTCTCGTAGGCGTCGTGCAGCTCGATCAGCGCCTTTCGGAGGCGTTCCGGATCGGTTCGCTGCGGTTCGGTCAGCTCCCTGACCCGCGCCAGCGAGTCCCGCAGCCTGGCCAACCAGGCCCCGTGCGGGGCGAGCCAGGCCACCAGGACGGCCACCGCCGCGCCGAGCAGGGTCGCCCACAACCTGCTGCTGACCAACTGGGCCGGGCTGGCCTGGGTCATCATCCCGCTGACCAGCAGCGCTACCGGGGTGGCGAACAACAGTCCGAACGCGTAGTTGACGGGCATGGTCGCTTCGACGGCCCACTGCAGCGCGGCCAGCAGCAGAATGATCACCCACACGGCCGGATGCAGCGACAGCAGCACCAGCCCGAGCAGCACGCCTCCCACCGTGCCCGCGACACGTTGCAGCATCCGCGGTACCGAGCGCGAGGTGCTGGTGGCCTGCAGGACCGATACCGCCGAGACCCCGGCCCAGTAGATGTGTCCGGTGTCGAGCAGGTCGGCCAGCACGCCCGCCAGCAGCGCGGCGACGCCCACCCGCAGCGCGAACGGCACCAACCAGCTGCCGGAGCCCTTGCCCGGGCGCACCGCGGCCAGCAGTACTCCCCGGATCGTGCACCACCGGGAGGGCGGTAGCGCCGGTACGACCGCCGATTCCTCGCGGGCGTATCCGGGGGCGGCGGGGGAGTCCCCCCTGCGGATCCCGGCGGCCGTCTCGCGCAGCGACCGGATCGTCTCGCTCGCCGCTCGCCCGGAACCGCCCAGCACTTCGCAGATCTCGGTGGTCTGGATCAGCCTCTGGTGCTCCGCCGTGTCACGCTGTCGTCCCCCCACCAGCGCCAGACGTGTCCACGCGGCCTCCACTGCCACGGCCGATCGGTGCCTGGCCAGCACGTCGGAGCGGTTCGACAGATAGGCGGCGGTGGCTTCCAGGGCGGAGGCCACCGCCCTGCGCTGCGGGCGCAGGCCGGCGAACGCCGCCCCCACGGTGCAGATGAGCCAGGCGAAGGCGCCGCTGACGGCGCAGACGGCCAGCTGGGGCGCGACGTCGGCGGGGGTGATGGCCAGGTTCGCGCAGGCACCGGTGGCGAACGAGAAGATCAGCCCGCCGGGAGCGCCGAGCTTGACGGCCGTGGTGGCGGCGGTGGCGACCGCTCCGACCACGGCGGTGCCGGTCACCACCAGCAGTCGGTGTTGCCACGGTGCCACGTCGGCCAGCGCGATCGCGTCGCCCAGACCTACCGCGATCACCATTCCGGCGGCGACCGCCGCCAGCGAACGGGTCTGGTTGCGGTACGGCTCGCTGCGGCAGTAGACGCTGGTCAACGCGCCGAACACCGCTCCGGCGACCAGGTCCAGCCGGTCGAGTCCCAGCAGCACCAGCAGCGGTGTCAGTACCGACAGGAACGCGCGCAGCGCGGGCCACAAGATGGGGCCATGCCGGTTGATGTGAATGGCCTCACGCAGATGACGTGCCAGTATCGTCGAGGACACGTTCTATTGTAATACACAAGTATTTTACTAGTGAAGTGATGGTGGGATGAGACGCACGCCGGACATCATCAGTGCCGCACGCGGGCAGTGGAAGGAGATCCACCCCGAGCTGGACACCTCCAGCATGGAGATCGTCGGGCGGGTGCTCCGCACCGCAGCCGTACTGCGGCAACGATTGGACACCGTCCTCGGTGACGAGGGACTCAACCGGGCCGAGTTCGATCTGCTCTCCGCGCTGCGCCGCAGCGGGGAACCGGTCACACCGGGGCGGCTGAACGGCCTGATGGTCGCCTCCGGAGCGGCGACCACCAAACGGGTGCAGCAGCTGGCCGAACGCGGTCTCCTCGAACGCATTCGGGACCAGCACGATCGCCGCAGCGCGCGGGTGCGGATCACCGATCACGGTGCGGAGCTCATAGACAGGGCGTTCGCCCGCAATCTGGAAGCCGAGCGCGAGCTGCTGGCCGGGATGAACACCAAACAGCGGGAGGCGGTCTCCGGTGGGCTGGCGGAGCTGTTGCGCTCCCTGGAAGGTCCCCCCGCGCCCGCGCCGCCCGCATCCTCGCAGCCTGATTGACGCGGCCTGACTGACGCGGCCGACCGAGGACATCCGCCCGGGTGTCGCAGGGGAGCGCGCTCGGCGGAAACCGGGGAAACCGGTCAGTAGTTCCGCCAGGCCCCCCGCTCGTACCGCACGATTCTCGGGTGCATCAGAGTGGATGGTTCGATGTCGGCGATCCGGTCCCGATCCGGCGGGAACACGGTCGCCGCGCGCAGCGTCCGCTCGTCCAACGTGCGCAATCCCGGCACCTCCTCGGGCAACCGCGGTGACGGCGCCGAGTCCCCCGAGACACCCAGCTGGAAACCCCACTGCCCGAAGCTCGGGATGGGGCGGGAGTACGGCACCGTGGCCAGTCCCGCCTGCCGCATCGATGCCTCGACGCACCAGTAGGCCTCCGGCGCGAAGTACGGCGACCCCGCCTGCACGTTGACTCTGGCCCCCTCGGCCATCGAGCGGCGCACCAGCGAGTAGAACTCCGTGGAGTACAGCTTCGCGGTCTCGGTGGAGTCCGGATCCGGCATGTCCACCAGCACCGTGTCGTAGCGCCGCTGATTGTCGCGCAGCCAGCTGAACGCGTCCGCCGAGACGGTGTTCACGCGGGGATCGTCGAAGGCGTGCTCGTTCAGCGAGGTCAGCCGCGGGTCCTCGCGCCCCAACCGCAGCACCGCGGGGTCCAGCTCGACCAGGGTCACCCGTTCCACGTCCGGATAGCGCAGCACCTCGCGCAGCGCGAGCCCGTCACCGCCACCCAGGATCAGCACCTCGGAGTGATCGCCCGTCATGGCCGGATGCACCAGCGCTTCGTGGTAGCGGCGCTCGTCCACCGAGCTGAACTGCAGATCGCCGTTGAGGAACAGCCGGGTGTCGGTCCTGCCGGACAGCGATTCGGAACTGGTGAGCACGATCTCCTGGTACTTCGACCGCTCCGCGTGCACCACCGGATCGTCGTAGAGCGCCTGGCGCGCCGTCGTCTCGAACCGGTCGGAGAGCACGAACGCGCCGCCCAGCACCCCACCGATCAGCACCACCGAGGCCGTCAGCAGCACGACGAGCCGCTTTCCCAGCTCGACGCGGTACACCGTCAGGATCAGGCCCAGACCGGCCGCCGCGTTGAGCATGCCCACCAGCAGGGCGCCCCGGACCTGGCCCAGCAGCGGCAGCAGCAGGAACGGGAAGGCCAGCCCGCCGATGAGGGCTCCCACGTAGTCCGCGGCGAACATGTCGGCCACCGCGGAACCCGCTTCCTGCCGCCTGATCCGCTGCAGCAGCACCATCAGCAGCGGAATCTCCGCGCCGATCAGCGTGCCCAGCACCAGCGAGGTCACGATCAGCATCGGCATGTACATGCTCAGCCACGCGAAGGCGGCGTACAGACCGAGCACGCTGAGCCCGCCGAGCAGCGCCAGCACCAGCTCCACGGCGACGAAGGAGACCGCCGCCCAGCGTTGCAGCGGTTTGGCGAGCAGCGCGCCGAGGCCCATGGCGAACACCATCAGCGACAGCACGATGGAAGCCTGTCCCACGCTGTTGCCGATCAGGTAACTGCCGAGCGCGACCAGTGCGAGCTCGTAGACCAGCCCGCAGGCCGAGCAGACGAACACCGCCAGCAGCACCGTGAACCGCGCCATGCCGGGACGACGGTACCGGTGCTGCCGGGGCGTCGCGGTGTCCTCGACCGCTCCGTCCGGGTCGGAATCCGTCGTCCCGTCGAGGTGGTCGTCCTGCGCGGTGCTGCTCATGGCGTTTCGCTGCTCTTCGATAGGGAGCGGTGGGTCACCAGATCGCCGCGGCGATGATCGTCGCGATCACCACGTGCGAGGAGGCCGAGACCCAGGTGCCCGGGTGGATGGACGCTGTGGAGAGCTCGTCACCGAGCCTTCCCGGCGTGATCGCGTCGATGAGCAGGAAGGACAGGCCCATCAGGATCAGACCGAGCAGCCCGTAGGCCAGCGTGCCGATCAGTCCGTAAACCAGGTCGTTCGAGCTGGCGGCGATCGCGGTGGTGAGGATGATGCCCACGCCGATGAGCCCGGACACCAGCAGGATGGCCGCGTTCGCGTTGCGGTGCACCCAGATGAGGTCGCGGAGCTTGCCCGGAGTGGCCAGGTCCACTAGAACGTAGCCGAGGACCATCAGTACGGCCCCGACGATGCCGTAGGCGATCGCCGCGGACAGGCCGAAGAGCAGTTCCTGGAACAACTGTTGCGCCTTTCGGATCGTGATGTGAACGGATCACCGGTCACCGCTGTGTTGGGGCGTGGCCGGGTTCTCGTGGTCGGGTCACTGCTGTGGTGGCCACCGCGGACCGGGGGATTGACCGGGTGGGGGAGGTTGCGGCGGCTGCTGCCCGGGTGGTGGTCCCTGTTCGGGAGGACCGCTCGGCGGCCCGTCCCGGCCGTCCCCGCCATCCCCGCCCCGCTGTCGTACGAGGCCGACGGTGCCGAGCACGATTCCGAGCACCGTGACGATTCCGAGCACCACCAGCCACACCCAGCGCCACAGCCCGGGAATCCCGGTGTCGGCGCTCGGTAGCGGTTCCGCGGCGCGGGTCTCGGTCCGGCTCTCGGCCGCACGGGCGGGCAGCGATCCTTCCTGGGTCAGCAGCAGCGGCAACGCGATCGCGGCCTGGCCGGTGGTGTCCACCGGGGCCTCGATGAACCGCTCGGCCGTGATGCCGAGCTCGGCGAAGTCCGAGTCGTACGGCAGGTCCATGTTCGAGCCGGAGTCCTGGGCGACCTCCAGCTCGACAGCGCTCCACTGCTCGCTGGTCGCCGAGGTGTAGGCGACGGTGGCCCGCAGTTCGACCCACTCCTCGCAGGTGCTGGCCGGGGTGTTCGGGCCACGGCTGGACCCCTGGTCGTAGCTGTGCGCGGGATCCGCCGGGGAGTTGGACTCGTCCGACTGAGATGCCTCGGAATCCTCCTCATCGGGCATACCGATGTCGCGGTCCGGTTGGGACTCGTAGAGTTCGGAGTATTCGAGATCGTCGCTGCCGTCGGTCAGCTTCCACCCGAAGCAGACACCGTAGCGCCGCTCCTCCTCGGCGAGTTCCTCGGAGAGCTGGCGGGAGTCGGCGTCGGTGAACCGGGGGATGGACTGCCCGCCGTAGCTCTGCGCCCTGGAGTACCTGTCGCTCTCCTCGCCGTAGAACGACTCCGAACCGCCCTTCCCGCCCGTGCCCAGGACGATCAGGGTGAGCACCAGGGCCGCGATCCCGAAGAACGCCAGCAGCCCGACTGTCTTTCCGGTCTTGTTGTCGTTCGTTCCGCTGTTTCCCGTGCTCATTTGCCCGATCCCGGTCCGCCGCCACGGAAGCTCTGTCCGTGCGGTCCGCCCCAGCCCCAGACACCGCCGACGACGTGGTGGTAGTGGCTGTTGGCCTCGTCGAGTTCCATGACGTGGATGACCGAGCCTCGGTTACGCGGCTGAACGATCACGGCGTCCTCGCTGTAGCGCAGGTAGATGCCGCTGCCCTCCGCGTACTGCGAGATCGGTTCCCAGGAGTCGGTGATGTCGTCGGCCACGGTGGACGGTTTGAGTTTCGAGGTGTAGGCCTTGTTGTCGTCGTCACCCGGTTTGTCCAGCTGGACGGCCCTGGTGTAGTTCTTCGCCACGTAGGCCCGTGGCCCCGTGCCGGTCGAAAAGATCATGACCATCGCGATGATCAGCGCCAGAAACGCCGTCATACCCGCGATGACGAACCAGAATTTCGGTTTCATCGCCTCGCCCGGTTCCTCCCGTCAGGCCGAAGCCGGATAGATACGCACGTCGTAGCGGGTGAGTTCCTCGCCCAGGGTGGCTTCCCAGTCGGCGCCGTCGAAGGACTCGAAACCGAGCATCGTGCCGTCGGAGGCTTCGTAGTCGTGGTAGCGCACGCTGCCGCTCTCGTCGAGGCCGGTGGTCGCCTCACTGCGGAACCGAGCCGTGCCGGACTCCTCGGAGCGGAACTCCCGTTCGCCGAATCCCAGTTTCGCGGGTCCCGGTGTCGGTACCTCGGTTTCCACGGGCGTCCACTGCGTCAGGACCAGGTCGGGATCCTCCTCGACCCCAAGCCACACCTGGGTGCCCTTGGCGTCGTCCAGCAGGTGTTCCGACCAGCGCCAGCTGCCCTCCGACAGTCGCAGCGTTCCCCGCACCGTGTAGGACATTCCCCGGACCTCCACGATGTCGCCCGCGGTCAACGAGCGCGGGTCGCCGCGCAGCGTGTCCTGATCGGCGGTGTCGAACGGGTCCTTCGGGCCCCGTTCGCCGTGGTCGGAGCCGCCCCGCTGCGAACGCCGACCCCGGAGCACGAGCGCGATCACGACCGCCACCAGTGCTACCAGCAGGATGAGGATCGGAAGGATCACGAATATGTTCAACTAAGCCCCCTGAGCGATTCCCGAGCACCACCGGCCGATCGGTAGCGTATCGGTAGTGACGTGTGGTTGTCCGCCGTTCGGGTGAAAAAACATGTCACCGAGTGTGATTCGTGACCCGTTCGGGAGATCAGTACGTGATTCCCGCTACCAACGGTGCCACGCGGGAGGGACTCGCCGGGGCTCTCGAACATCTCGGGGATGACTTCGGCCGAACGGCGCCGCGTCGGCCTGACGGTGGCGGAACGCGGTAGCACGCGCCCCGCCACCGGCGGTGTGAACCGGCGTGAACACCGGTCAGCCGGTCGCCGCTCGGCTCATTCGTCCAGCAGCTGGGCGCAGCGGATCAACCCGAGGTGGGAGTACGCCTGCGGGTGGTTGCCCAGCGAGCGTTCCGCGATCGGGTCGTACTCCTCGGACAGCAGGCCGGTGGGGCCCGCGTTGTCCACGATCTGCTGGAACAACTCCTCCGCCTCGGTGCGCCTGCCGATCAGTAGGTAGGACTCGATCAGCCAGGTGGCGCACAGGTGGAACCCGCCCTCGTGGCCGGGCAGACCGTCGTCGCGGCGGTAGCGGTACACCGTCGAACCACTGCGCAGCTCCGACTCGATCGCCGTGACGGTGGACCTGAACCGCTCGTCGCTCGGGTCGATCAGACCGGAAAGCCCCACGTACAGCGAGGCCGCGTCCAGGTCAGACCCCTCGTAGGCGGTGGTGAACGCCTGCACGTCCGGATGCCAGCCGTTCTTGAGCACGTCCTCGGCGATCTGCTCGCGCAGCTGCACCCACCCCGGCTCGGCAGTCCGGTCGTAGTGCGCCGCCAGCTTGATCGCCCGGTCGATCGTGACCCAGCACATCACCTTGGAGTAGACGTGGTGCCTGGGAACGTCGCGTTCCTCCCAGATGCCGTGGTCCGGCTCGAACCAGCGCCGGGTCACGGCCTCCGCCATGCCTCTGACCAGCTCCCAGTCGGCGTCACGCAGCTTGCCGTGCGCCAGGGCCAGATCCGTGGCCAGCTCCACCACTGGGCCGAACACGTCCAGCTGCACCTGTTGATCGGCCAGGTTGCCCACCCGAACCGGTCGGGAACCCGCGTACCCCGGAAGGCTGTCGATGACCGCCTCCGGGCCGAGCGTGCCACCGGTCAGCGAGTACAGCGGGTGCAGCCGTTCCGGGCCGGGCAGGGTGTCCATCACCCGGTGCAGCCAGTCCAGGAACGCCTCGGCCTCGGCGGTGGAGCCCAGCGAGACCAGCGCGCGGGCGCTCATCGCACCGTCCCGCAGCCAGCAGTAGCGGTAGTCCCAGTTGCGCACCCCACCGATCTCCTCCGGCAGGGAGGTGGTGGCCGCGGCCATGATCCCGCCGGTGTCGGTGTTGCAGAGCCCCCGCAGCGTCAACGCCGAACGCACCACCAGGTCGGTTTCCAAGTTCGGCAGCCGCAGCTGCTTCACCCACTCCGACCAGTACCGGTTCGCGATCGACCGCCGCTCCGGCTCGGCGAGATCGGAACCCGCCAGCGTTTCCGTGCCGCAGCGGAGCTCCAGCACCACCGGGGAATCCTCGGACAGGTCCAGCTCCGCGTGCGCGGACTCGTGCATGCCGTCCGAAGTGATCCACCACTTCACCGAGGGCGAGTACAGCACCATCGGTTCCGAGGTGCCGTGCACCCGGATGCCCTCCGATTCGGCGGTCATCCGCACCGGGACCTGGCCGAACTCGGGACGGGGCGCGAACTCCACCTCGGCCTTGGTACTGCCGCTGATCACCCGGATCAGGTCCGTGCGGTGGGAGTCGCCGCCGTGCTCCAGGTAGTCGGTCACCAGCAACCGCGACCAGCGGGTCTCCACCGTCATGGTGCCGGGTATGTAACGCTGCCCCAGCGGCAGCGTGCTGCGCGGCGCGCCGTTGCTGTTCTCCGGCTGCGGCTGCGCGGGCAGCACCGAGAAGTGCCCGGCACCCTGCCCACCCAGCAGATCGGCGAACACGGCGGCGGAATCCGGGCCGGGGTGGCACATCCACGTGACCCGGGCGTCCGGCGTCAGCAACGCCACCGTGCGCTCGTTGGCCAGCATCGACAGCCGCTCGATGGCCGGGGCCTGCTCGCCGTACAACCAGGTGCGGCGTTCCTCCATGAGCAGGGCGAGCACCGTCGCCACCCCGGGTGTGTCCGGCACCCGGTAGTGGCCCAGCGTATCGCCCTCGCCGACCTTGATGCCCAGATCGGGGCCGTGCAGTTTGCTGAAGACCTTCTCGTCGGTGACGTCGTCCCCGAGGAAGATCGCCCCGGTGCAACCGGTCTGGTGCCGCAGCGCCTCGAAGGCGTTGCCCTTGTCGGTCTCCACCACGGCGAGCTCCATCACCGACTTGCCGGCGGTGACCTGCACGCCTTCCCAGGTGGCCGGTCCGGAACGGACCGCGTCGAGAACGCTCTCGCTGACCTCGGGGTCCGCCCTGCGGACGTGCACGGCCACGCTGGCCGGTTTCGCCTCCAGCGTCACCCCCGGCTGACCGGCGGTGATCTCCTGCAGGCTGCGCTGCAGCTGAGTGCGCAGGTGCGTGGTGTCCGGGTCGAGCTCGTGCACGAAACCGACGTCGAACTCGGAACCGTGGCTGCCCACCAGGTGAACCTCCGCGGGCAGCCGGGACAGCGTGGCGAGGTCCCGCAGTGCCCTGCCCGAGATGACCGCGGCGGTCGTGGTGGGCAGCGCGGCCAGCGAACGCATCGCGTGTACGGATTCGGGTAGTGGTTTGGCCTGACTCGGATCCCCCACGATCGGGGCCAGTGTGCCGTCGTAGTCGCAGGCGACGAGTAGGCGAGGTGTGCGCGCGAGCTGCACGATCGTGCGACGAAGCTCGGCGGGGAGGGCTTCGGCGGTCAACGCCACACTCCTGTTGAGATCTCGGGATGGTCGGAAGGCGGGTCGAACACACGGGCCGCGGGTGTCGGCCCCACGATTCGTGGTGGCCGCTTACGCGTGCCGCCGGTCGACCGGTGTATCGCTATTGAAGTGGTCGGGCCGCCGGCCCCGGAGCCGTGCCACGGCCCGGTCCGGTGGTCGGTGAACCGGTGCCCGAGTCGACGTTCGGTGACGCCGCGGTCCACATCGAGCGGACGATCACGCCACGTGCCCCGCCGACTCGCCGGTCGTTCGGCTCGACAGCCGGAGTACCCCGGCGCGGCCGGGCCGGACACACCGTACCCGGCTCCGGAACCGACCCGAACCCTAACGGCACCTCGTGGCGAGGTCGTCCGCCACGTTCCGGGCGGCGACAGCGCCCGGCCGTGGCGGGGGATCTCCCGCGAGCCGTGCCGTAGCCCATGCGTCCACCCGGTTCCGTAGTGTCGAGGTCCGCCGTCGACCGATTCCTACTCCGTCGGCGAAGCTCCCAGCGCCTCGAGGAACGACCGCGCCCAACGGTCGACATCGTGCGTGAGCACTTGCCTACGCAATGCGCGCATCCTACGGCGTCCCTCGGCCTGCTCGATATTCAGGGCCGCCAGCATCGAGTCCTTGACCCCGTCCAGATCGTGCGGATTCACCAGTAGCGCGCTGGTGAGTTCGGCGGCCGCTCCGGCGAACTCACTGAGTACGAGGCTACCTCCGAGGTCACCGCGGCTGGCCACGTACTCCTTGCAGACGAGGTTCATCCCGTCACGAACCGGCGTAACGATCATGACATCGGCCGCGCAGTAGAACGCGATCAGGTCCTTTCGATCCACCGAAGTGTGCAAATAGTGCACGGCCGGGTGACCCACTCGGCCGAATTCGCCGTTGATGCTGCCGACCTTGCGCTCGATGTCCTCGCGCATCTGCTTGTAGTGCTCCACCCGCTCCCGGCTGGGGGTGGCCACCTGGATCATCGCGACGTCCTCGACGGTGGCGTGCCCCTCGGACAGCAGCTCGTACATCGCGTTGAGCCGCACGTCGATCCCCTTGGTGTAATCCAGCCGGTCGACACCGAGCATGATGCGGCGCGGATTGCCCAGTTCGGAACGAATGGCCTTGGCCCGCTGCTGCACCTCCCTGGTGCGGGCGAGCTGGTCGAGCTCCCCCGAGGCGATGGAGATGGGGAACGCGCCGACCCGCACGACCCGATCACCCACCTGCACCACACCGGGACGGGAACGCACCCCCACCTGGGCGCGGCTGGGTTCGAAACCGGCCAGCCTGCGGGCCAACCACATGAAGTTCTGCGCACCGCCGGGACGGTGGAAACCCACTAGATCCGCGCCGAGCAGCCCCCGCACGATCTCGGTCCGCCACGGCAGCTGCATGAACAGCTCCACGGGCGGGAACGGGATGTGCAGGAAGAACCCGATGCGCAGGTCGGGGCGCAGTTCGCGCAGCATCGCAGGGACCAGCTGCAACTGGTAGTCCTGGATCCACACGGTCGCGCCCTCGGCGCTGACCTCGGCGGCCGCCTCGGCGAACCGCTGGTTAACCCGCTGGTAGGAGTCCCACCAGGAGCGGTCGAACACCGGTGGGACCACCACGTCGTGGTACAGCGGCCACAGCGTGGCGTTGGAGAATCCCTCGTAGTACTCCCGGAACTCGGCGCTCGACAGCCGCACCGGGTGCAACCACATGTCCCCGTCCGCGAAGGGGTCCACTTCGACGTCGGCGACGCCGGGCCAACCTACCCACGCCCCCTGCCGGGCACGCAGGAAGGGCTCCAGAGCGGTCACCAGCCCGCCAGGGCTGTGCTTCCAGCGCTGGGTCCCGTCCTCCATGCGTTCCAGGTCGACCGGCAGCCGATTGGCGACGACGACGAAGTCAGCTTTCCTGGGCTCACTGCCCTTACTCACCGGTCTTCCTCCTATGGTCCGGTTGCGGTTCGGATGCGGGGCTCACGTGCCCAGCCCGAGCAGCGCGAGCGGAACCGGCTGCCGAGTCGGACGCGTCCGCGGGGATACAGGGCACGTGGCCGTTCGCTCGGCGTGCCTCGCGACGCCGCGGACCTTCGACCCGGACCGTCCGGTTCCGCCACCGCCCGGTCGAGCCGAAGAGTTCCGGGAGCGGCTCCCGAAGTCGGTTACCCGTGGTCGAGGCTAGTCAATCGTGATCCACTTCGCGTGGTTCGAGCGTCGCAACGCGGTTGGTCGGGTCCGATCATCCTCGCAGGGTGCGCGCGGGGCAGGAAGCCTCGCGCGGCCGGACTTTCCGAGACGGTGGTGCGAGATCGCGCCTTCGGACGCGGATTCGGTGGACGGGACCTCAGTCCAACCTGCGGCTGGTGGGGCGCAGCGGTCCCGACATGCGGGGACCGGACATCCGCCGTTCCAGCCTGCCCAGCCCCGTACGCACCGGTTGCGAGAGGAACTCACCGAGCACCACGCCCGCACCGAGTGCCAGCCCCGTGGCCGCAGCGATCATCAGGGTGGACAACCCAGTCGGGTTGCCCTGCACCGACAGTTCGTACAGCGCGCGGTAGGTGGCCAGCCCGGGCAGCAGCGGTGCCACGCCCGACACGGCGACGACCAGGACCGGGATGCGGAGTCGGCGTGCGATGACCCCGCCGATGAAGCCGACGATGGTGGTGGCGATGGCCGAGGCGAAGATCGGGTTGAACTCGATCCTGGCCATGACCTGGAAGACCAGGGCGGCGATGGCCCCGCCGCCCGCCGCCATGATCAACGGGCGCGGCGGGGAATAGCTGGCCACCGCGAAGCACGCGGAGGTGGCGGCCCCCGCGAGACCCTGCAGCGGCAGTTCCAGCAGGCCGGGGAACGGCAACACCCCGCCGCCGAGTTCCTGCACGTTCAGCCCGCCGCCCAGGGCGTCGGCCCCCAGGATGCGCAGTGCCATGTACAGCGCGAGCACCACGCCCGCTATCAGCCCCGCGGAGGTCAGCGCGAGTTCGGCTATTCGGCCCGCGGCGGTGACGTTGTATCCGGTGATGGCGTCCTGCATCGAGCCGACCACGGTCATGCCGGAAAGCAGCACGATGATGTTCGCGGCCACGGCGAGCGCGGCCGTGGGCAGGATGTCCGTGGCGAAGCAGGCCAGTGCCACGCTGGTGGCCAGCGCCCCACCCACGGTCTGCTGGAAGAACACCGGCAGGCCGCGTTGGTTGAGCAGCCGCCCCACCCGGTCGACCAGGGCGGTGGAGGCCGCGGCGACCAGCGGCAGCATCGGTGGGGTGGTGCCGCCGCCGAGCAGCACCGACAGCGCGGCGGCCATGCCCGCCCAGGCCAGGGTCGACACGGCGCGGGGAAAGGGGTGCGGGGCGCGGGCGATGGTCTCCAGCTCGGCGTAGGCGTCCGAAGTGGTGATCTCGCCCGCGACGATGCGGCGGATCAGGTGTTCCACCTCGGCGAGCCGGCTGTAGTCCAGCGAGCGGTTGCGCACCACGCGCAGCGAGGTGATGGGGAGGTTCTCCGTCCCCCGGTAGCAGGAGACCGTGATGGACGTGTAGATCACGTCCACTTCGCAGTGCGGCAGCCCGTAGGCGTCGGTGACGCTGGTGATGGTGGCGCTGACGTCCGAGGCGCCGACGCCGCTCGCCATCTGGATCTCGCCGATGCGCAGCGCCAGTTCGAGTACGAGATGGACCGTCGAGTCGTCGGGCAGGGCGGGGCCGTAGACGACGTTGCGAGTCCCGACGGTTTCGGAAGGGTCGCGTCGCCGCAGCACACCACGTGCGCGCTGCGTGATTCCCACTGCCGCTTTTCCTCCTTGCATGACCTTCCGCGTGAAGCGCGGTTCGTGCTGTTCACCCCTGGAATCGCCAGCCACGTACGCACCGTTGCACTCCCCCGGGGTGGCGTCCATCACTGGTCGCCGGTGTGACTCGGCGTGTCGCTCTTCGGGCTCGCCGCCGTCCGAGGGAGTTGTCGTGCGGGGCCGTTGTCGTGTGGTCCTGCTCCGGCACGATTCGGAGCGGCCGGTTCACGCCGCCGCGCCACGCTCGCCGGTGCGTTGCCGTGCCCGGTCCGCTCGGATCGATCCGGTTTCGGGGCGATCCGATTTCGGGACGAGGGGCCGGGAACGGTGTTCTTTCCGGTGGTGCGGTGGGGTTTCGTGAACCGTGCTCCGCCGTCCGAGCCTACGCCCGGATCTTTCCGGGGAGTCGCCCGTTACCGCATCGTGGGACGCGGCGGAGCGTGCGCCGTCACGTGGTCGGGTGGGTGAAGCGCGGGCTGGACCGTCGGCACCCCGGAGTCGGGGCAGGTGCGGGTCCGCCCGAGCTTCGGCCCGGCGCTGGCTCCAGGGCGCGATGCCCGGCCCGGTGCCTCCTCGCTGTGAGAGCGGGGATTACCATGGGGGCGTGTGGAACTGATCCACACGCGCCGCTGTAGCTCAGTTGGCAGAGCGCCCGCCTTGTAAGCGGAAGGTCAGGGGTTCGAGTCCCCTCAGCGGCTCCATCTCTCACCTGGGATTTCCTCTCCAGGGCCCCCGCTTCGGCGGTTCTTGTGACCCGGTTTGTGACCCACAGTCCCTTATTCTGGGTCCATGGGTCGGCGTTCGAAGGGAACTCGTCGTCAACGAGGCACGATCGATCAGCTGTCGAACGGTGCGCTACGTGTCCGGGTCTCGGCCGGTCTTGATCCGGTGACCAAGCAGCGGCATCGACTCATCGAGGTCGTGCCCCCAGGTCCCCAAGCACTCGCCGAAGCCGAACGCGTTCGCACTCGTCTGCTGAACGAGGTGGATGAGCGGCGGAGTCCGCGGACGCAGGCGACGGTCGAGCAGTTGCTGGAGCGGTACCTGGATCAGCATTTCGATGGTGAGCCGTCGACGAAGGCGAACTATCGGCGCTATGCGCGGTTGCACGTGCTGCCGTTCATCGGGCAGGTCAAGGTCGGCCAGCTCGACGCCGACGCGCTGGATTCGTTGTACGCCGAGTTGCGGCGGTGTCGGGATCACTGCTCGGGTAAGCGGCGAGCGGTGGATCACCGAACGTGGGGCGAGCACGAGTGTGATGATCGGTGTCGGCGGCACGAGTGCAAGCCGTTGGGTGCGACGACGATCCGGCACATTCATTTTCTGCTGTCGGGTGCGTTCAAGCGTGCGGTGCGGTGGAAGTGGGTGGCGAGCAGTCCGGTGGGTCAGGCGGAGCCGCCGGCGGCTCCGCCGCCGCGTCCGAGTCCGCCGTCGGCGGAGGAGGCCGCGCGGATCCTCAACGAGGCGTGGCGGCGTGATGCCGACTGGGGTGCTCTGGTGTGGACGGTGATGACCACCGGTATCCGGCGGGGTGAGTTGTGCGCGGTGCGGTGGCAGCACGTGGATCTGGAGTCGGGGGTGTTGCGGCTGGAGCAGGCGGTGGCCTTTGACGATGAGGCGGGGGAGTGGTTCGTCAAGGACACCAAGACGCATCAGCAGCGGCGGATCGCGTTGGATGCCGAGACCACTGCTGTGCTGGCGGGGTTGCGGGCGCGGCAGGAGCAGCGCGTCGGTGATCTCGGGCTCGCGTGGTCGCGGGAGATGTTCGTGTTCTCGCCGGAGCCCGATGGTCAGCGGTTCGCCAAGCCGGATTCGGTGACCCAGCGCTATGACCGGATGGTGCGCAGACTCGGGATCTCGACCACACTGCACAAGCTGCGGCACTACTCGGCCACCGAGCTGATCTCGGCTGGCGTGGATCCGCGGACCGTGGCCGGGCGGCTCGGGCATGGTGGGGGTGGTGTGACCACGCTGCGGGTGTATTCGGCGTGGGTGTCCGAAGCTGATCAGCGGGCCTCGCGGGCGTTGTTCGAGCGTGTTCCGGAACGTCCGGATGGGCCGCGGTCTGTCGAGGAGCGTGCGAAGATCGCGCCGGAGAACCCGTACGAGCGGATCGCCTCCGACATCCGAGCACAGATCGCCGCAAGGCAGCTCACCGACGGTGCCGCGATTCCGAGCCTGAAGAAGCTCATGGCCGAATACGACGTCG
Source organism: Actinopolyspora lacussalsi (assembly GCA_030803735.1). NCBI lineage: Bacteria > Bacillati > Actinomycetota > Actinomycetes > Actinopolysporales > Actinopolysporaceae > Actinopolyspora > Actinopolyspora lacussalsi. The sequence goes on from JAURUC010000001.1 coordinate 4,083,753, forward strand.
CCTCGGCCACCGCCAGCCGCGCCGTGTCACTGCTCAAGACGTGGGGGCTCGTCGAAACCACCGGAGCCGGCCAGCCGAACACGGTCTCCGTCGGGGCATGTGAAGCCTTGGCAACGGAGGCTGAGCACTCGAACGAGATAGCCCTCCGGTCACCTGAAGAACCGCCTCGCAACTGGGAACCAACGAGCGATTCCATGACCACCTCAGTCGAGGAAGGTCCGAGGATGTTGAGTTTCGAGCTCCGCTATCTCGGTGAACTCGTCCGCACCTTCACCGCCGAAGCCGACCCCGGCAGTGCCGATCACCTCAAGCGTCTGCTCACCGCCGCCGTCCGCCGCGACGGCCGCAGTGACGCCGAGATCCTCGACTACGAGCTCGACGTTCGCGATTCTGATGGTGAGCTCATAACCACCTTCGTCAAGATGGCGGCGTAGACGGGTGGTTTTCACTTCTCCTCCCTGAGGATGACTGTCCATCGTGCTGTAGCTGAAACCCCGCGCCTGCGGGGAGCACCGCATCGCGGCGGCCAGCATCTCCGCCACGTCCGGATCATCCCCGCGCCTGCGGGGAGCACTTCGCGGGTGATGCCGTAGATCTGGCCGAGGAAGGATCATCCCCGCGCCTGCGGGGAGCACCAGTAACCACGTCGCCGCGATCGCCCTACCGAGGGATCATCCCCGCGCCTGCGGGGAGCACCTCGGTGAGCAGCCCGCTGTGGGCGAGACCGAAGGATCATCCCCGCGCCTGCGGGGAGCATGGCACCATCTCCGGCGAACGCAGCGACCCGTTCGGATCATCCCCGCGCCTGCGGGGAGCACGAGGGCGCGCTCGCACGCGCACCGGAGGAAGAGGGATCATCCCCGCGCCTGCGGGGAGCACTCGCGGCGCACGAGCGCGTCGGCCACGTCCTCGGGATCATCCCCGCGCCTGCGGGGAGCACGTGCAGCGCGCCGAGGAGATCCGCGAGCTGTCGGGATCATCCCCGCGCCTGCGGGGAGCACGACACCTGGCTGTCGTATTGCCCCTGAGTGACCGGATCATCCCCGCGCCTGCGGGGAGCACGCTCCGGCCGGGGGTTTTTCCTCTCTGTGGCCGTGGATCATCCCCGCGCCTGCGGGGAGCACGGGCAGTCCCCAGCCCTCGAACACGCTGGGCTGGGATCATCCCCGCGCCTGCGGGGAGCACGATCCGGATGCGGCCCCGGAGGGGTCGGTGACGGGATCATCCCCGCGCCTGCGGGGAGCACGACCGACGCCGAAGACGAAGCCGAACTCGGCGACGGATCATCCCCGCGCCTGCGGGGAGCACACGTCCGTCCCGTAGATCATGGCGAGCCTCCCGGGATCATCCCCGCGCCTGCGGGGAGCACATCACCATAATCGAGATTACGAAGATTACTCTCGGATCATCCCCGCGCCTGCGGGGAGCACACCGCCGGAAACGATCACAGGACGCGTCGGGAGGGATCATCCCCGCGCCTGCGGGGAGCACTGGTTCATGGTGGGTTCCTTTCCCGGTGTTCCGGGATCATCCCCGCGCCTGCGGGGAGCACCCGATCCGCACTCCCTCAGCGGTGCCGTGCCGGGGATCATCCCCGCGCCTGCGGGGAGCACCCGGCACCCTCACCCCCGGGTGGCTGTCCAAAGGGATCATCCCCGCGCCTGCGGGGAGCACCGTCACCCGCGCCGCCGTCCACGTGGCGTGCACGGATCATCCCCGCGCCTGCGGGGAGCACTCCTAAGAAATCTAAGAAAACCAAAAATAACGAGGATCATCCCCGCGCCTGCGGGGAGCACGTCTTCGTGTCGTTCGACTTCGCGTCGTCCGGCGGATCATCCCCGCGCCTGCGGGGAGCACGCCCGGTTTAGATTGCCCGCTACCCCCGTTAGAGGATCATCCCCGCGCCTGCGGGGAGCACCTTGGCAGTGACATTACGCGTGCGCGTGGGGACGGATCATCCCCGCGCCTGCGGGGAGCACTCGATCCCGGATAATCGGGTGCTAGGTCACCCAGGATCATCCCCGCGCCTGCGGGGAGCACTTCGTTAGCCGCGTGCCAACCAAGAATGAAACCGGATCATCCCCGCGCCTGCGGGGAGCACTCTAGAGACATCCCCGTTGGTAGAATAAATGAGGGATCATCCCCGCGCCTGCGGGGAGCACTGTGATAATATTTGAATTCATTGTTAAACCGGATCATCCCCGCGCCTGCGGGGAGCACAACCGTCCCCACGATAGGATTCTGATATGGTGAGGATCATCCCCGCGCCTGCGGGGAGCACACCTCCGTTAGATTCGTTAGGGTTATAGTTCGCGGATCATCCCCGCGCCTGCGGGGAGCACACTTGATGACCAGGCACTATACAGCCCGACACAGCAAAATAGCTTCAGTTTGTGTCAAACAACCACCAACCAAAACTACCTCCACGCCACACCACACAACCGACAACCACCCGCTCCTTAACACCACTTAGATCCTCCACGGAACCGGAGGACAACCACATTCCGGTCGAAAGTAGTCAGTGGTTCGTTGGTCAAGCTTAGCGTCAGGACAGTCCCTGTGGAGTTGCGCTTGTGCTCCGACCCGCTGGTCTATGGAAACGGCTGTTGTACGACACCATCTGCGAGGCAGAGTTTACGCCTGCGACCAGCCATTACTAGTGAAAAGTATCGGTGTGGACTACTAGACAGTAAGGATGAGTTGCCCCTGTGATCAGGCATCACAGAAGCATCACCTCAGGGGCAACTGTAAGCAAGGCAGCCTGGTGAGCTGCAAGGATTTCACGCATTCCGCTGAGGCTTGGCGCCGGTGGTAGCTGCCACGTCGGTAATGTCCTTCTCGCTGTAGAACGTGCGGGCGCTGCTGTGTGAACCGAGGCCGGCAGCTGAAGCGAGCATGGCCAGTGGGTACGGCCGTGGCCCCACGAACTCCCTTCCGTACGCCACCAATTGCCGAAGAAGTCGGTCGTAGCGCTCACGTTGGTGCCGAACCTTGTGGATCTCTGCGAGCAGCGGATCAATGTCTTCCGCGTCAGAGGCGGCTCTCAGGTTCGCCGCGTAGTCCTCACGTTGCTCAAGTAGCTCCTTGACGGTCTCGTCGAAGCCTTCGGGGGGAGGAGCTTGCGTGGGAGAGCTGGGCAACGGGTGAGCGAACGCCGCCATGTCGTCGAAGATGTCTCGCTTTGCCATGGTAGACACTCTACGTCATTAATGACGATTTTCGTCAATAGTTTGACCGAGATGGCATCTATGCTGGACAGAGTTTCGGTGCTCGTGCGGTAGTCGAACTGGAGTGCTTCTCCGCAGGCGCAGTGATGTGCCAGCCTCGCTCCAGCCCTCTTCCATGCGTTCTCCTTCCCGGCTGTGATGGCCGGATGGCCGTTTCAGCGTCGCGTGTGGACCGTTCCGCTGTTGTCTCTCCGCTGCGACTGCGGGGGTTTCGGTGGTTGTTCGTGGGGCGGGTGCTGTCGTCGTTCGGGGACAGCTTGGTGCCGTTGACGGTGGCGTTCGCGGCGTTGGAGCTGACCGGTTCGGCGGTGGGACTGGGCGGGGTGCTGCTGGCGAACCGGTTGCCGGTGGTGGTGGCGACGTTGGCCGGTGGGGTGCTGGGGGATGTGTTCGACCGGCGGTGGGTGATGGTGGCCGCCGATGTGTGGCGCATGGCCTCCCAGGCGGTGTGCGGGGCCCTGCTGCTGGCCGGTCAGCTTCCGTTGTGGGCGCTGATCGTGCTGCAGGGCTGCGCGGGTGTGGGCACCGCGGTGTTCACCCCGGCGGCCACGGGGCTGCTCCCCGTGCTGGTGCCGGAGAACCTGCTGCGGCAGGCCAACGCGCTTCTCGGGCTGGCGGCCAATGTGAACAAGGTGGCCGCGATCAGCGTGGCGGGCCTGCTGGTGGCCGGGCTCGGCTCGGGCTGGGCGTTGCTGGCCGATGCGGCCACGTTCGCCGTCAGTGCGCTCTCGCTGCTGCTGATCGGCCCCGTGGCCACGCTCGCCGGGAAGCGGGAGCGCCGGGGCGTGCTGGCCGAGATGTGGGGCGGCTGGCGGCACGTGGCGGTCACGCCGTGGCTGCGGACTCTGTTGGGCTACACCGCGCTGCTGCAGGCGCTGGTGATCGGCCCGCACATGCTGCTGGGGCCGTTGCTGGCGCGGCAGTACTACCACGGTGCGGCCTCGTGGGCGGTGATCGGAGCGGTCCAGGCGATCGGCTCGATCGCAGGCAGCGCGCTGGCACTGCGACTGCGACCACCACGCCCGCTCGTGGCGGCGGTGGCCGCCTCGCTGCTGATGCTGCCGTACCTCGCGCTGTTCGCCGCTGCCGCGCCGCTGTGGCTGGTCAGTCTGGCCGCACTCGGGTTCGGGCTGCAGGGCTCGTACTACCTGGCCACCCAGGCCTGGCTGCTGCAGCGGCACGTGCCCGACCAGCAGCTTGCCCGCGTGGCGTCCTGCTTCCAGCTCGGCAACCTGGTGCTCGTGCCGCTGAGCCTGGCGGCCGTCGGCCCGCTGGCCGAGCACGTCGACGCCCGCCTGCTGCTGGCCGCGGCGGCGATGTGGGCACTGGCCAGCACCCTGGTGGCACTGGCCGCACCCACCATTCGGGCACATCCGGACGCGGTTCAGCCAGGTTCCGGGGCCATGTCGACGAAGCGGCTGTAGTGCAGCTGGTGGGCCACGGTGACCACCCCGGTCGGCCCGGACCGCTGCTTGGCCAGGATCAGGTCGGCCTCGCCCATGCGGGCGGTGTCGCGCTCGAAGGCGTCCGGGCGGTGCAGCAGCGCCACCAGGTCGGCGTCCTGCTCGATCGAGCCGCTCTCCCGCAGATCCCCGAGCTCGGGCTTTTTGTCCAGGCGCTGTTCCGGCCCTCGGTTGAGCTGCGAGAGCGCCACCACCGGCACCTCCAGTTCCTTGGCCAGCAGCTTGAGATTCCGCGAGAACTCGGAGACCTCCTGCTGGCGGGACTCGACCCGCCTGCCCGAGGTCATCAGCTGCAGGTAGTCCACGATCACCAGGTCCAGCTGCCCGCGCTGTTTCAGCCTGCGCGCCCTGGCGCGGATCTCCATCATGGTCATGTTCGGCGCGTCCGAGATCACCAGCGGCGCGTCCTGCACGTCGCCGGTGCGCCGCGTGGCCGCGCTCCAGTCCGCCTCGGACATGTAGCCGCCCCGCATCCGGTCCAGCCGCACCTTCGCCTCGGCCGAGACCAGCCGCATCATCAGCTCACCGTGCCCCATCTCCAGGCTGAACAGCGCCGTCCCACGGCGGTGCCGGATCGCGGCCGAGCGGGCGATGTCCAGCGCCAGCGCGGACTTGCCCAGTCCCGGCCTGGCCGCCACGACGGCGAGCTGTCCCGGCTGCAGCCCGTTGGTGAGCCGGTCGAGCTCGGTGAACCCGGTGGGGATGCCGGAGCGGCCGTCGTTGAGCTGGATCCGTTCCAGCTCGGACATCAGCGGGTCGGCCAGGTCCTGCAGGAAGTACATGTCCTCGGTGCGGCTGCGCCCGATCGAGGAGAACCGCTCCTGCGCCCGGTCGAGCAGCTCGGCGGCCTCGCCCTGCCCGCCGTAGCCCTGCTGCAGGATGCCGCTGGCCTCCTCGATGATGCGGCGCCGCTGCGCCCGGTCGGCCACGATCTCGGCGTAGAACGTCGCGTTCGCCGCGGTCGGCACCGCCTCCAGCAGCGTGTGCAGGTACGTCCCGGTGTCGGAGTTCCGGGTGATCTGCGTGAGTTCGCCGGACTGCTCCAGCGCGTCGCGCACGGTGACCGCGTCGGCGGGCTCGCCCCGGCCGAACAGCTCCACGACGTGGCGGAAGATCACCCCGTGGTCGGGGCGGTAGAACTCCCCGGCCCGCACGACCTCGATCACGTCGGCGATGGCGTCGCGGCTGAGCATCATCGCGCCGAGCACGGACTGCTCGGCCTCGATGTCCTGCGGCGGCATCGGTGCGTGCGGGCCGTGGAGCTCTTCCTCGGTGGTGTTCACGGTGACGGACATGACGACTCCTCGGTGACAAGCCCGGCCGGGAGGCGTTCCCCGGCCGGGCTCGGGCTACGGGCGTGTTGGGACTACGGACGGGGTGGGATCAGGTGTGGCGGATGGGCAGGTCCCGCAGACCCGTTTCCCGGCCGCACCGGCGCAGGTAGTCCACCGAGTAACGCGCCGCACGGCGCTTGATCGTGCCGTTGTCGTAGCTGGACAGCGCCGCGTGGAACCCGTCGGCGATGTAGCGCATTCCGTGGCGCCACAGGTCCCGGTGGTTGCTGTCGAGCTGTTCGACGGTGTAGTTGCGCTTGATGTTGGGCACCACGGCGACGCCGTTCTCGTCGAGCTCGGCTATGCCGTCGAGCATCTCGGTGTAGGAGTCGGCACCGAGCACGTAGTCGGTCTCGACGATGTCGAAGCCCACCCGGCGCGCACGGCGGTACTTCTCCAGGTGCCGCTCGAAGGTGATCGAGCCCTTCTTGCGCCCCCACTGCCGGATCCGCTCGGCGTCGTTGATGGTCTCGACGGTGCCGATGAACCCGATCGCGCCGTGCTCGCGCAGCAGCTCCATCGCCCTGGTGGAGTCGATGGCGTAGGTGAAGGCGTGGAAGGCGGTGTTGCCGAACCCGTAGCGGCGGTAGGTCCGCATCAGGTTCAGCATCATCTCCAGCTCGCGGTCCTCGTCGGGCTGGCAACCGGTGGTGATGTTGACGCTGACCAGTTCACCGCGGTCCCAGCCACGGCGGTCGTAGTCGGCTGCCAACTGCGCCACGTGCCGCTCGATGTAGTCCCTCGGCGGAGGGGTGAAACTCTTGACCGCGCCGCGTGAGCAGCCCAGGCAGCCTCCCGCGCAGGTGGAGTACGGCGAGATGATCGCCGCGGTGGGCAGTTCGGTGAAGTCCGGCGCGACGCGGCTGTAGTAGTGGTTGCTGGCCGCGAAGATCCTGGCGTGCACCAGCACCTCGGCCAGCGTCCGTCCGGTGGAGCGGTGCACCAGCCGCGCCCGGTTGTCCTGTTCGCGGGTGAACAGGACCGGTGAGGCCGTGCGGTAGTCGGGGACGCAGATCGTCTGGTAGTTCGACTTGTCCTGCTCCCCGTCGGTGTAGACGAGGGTGTAGGTGCGGTTGTCCAGCGGTTCCGTGGTGTCGCAGCCGAGGAAGCCGATCAGCAGCGACAGCAGCTGGGTACGGCTGAGCGCGGTGTCCGGGTCCTCCCGATCGCTGTCGTCGAGCGGGGTGAACCCGGCGATGTAGTCCAGGCCCTCGGTGAGGAACCGGTTGAGTCGTCCGTACAGCTCGTCCGGGGTTTCCGGCGGGTTCGGCTCGTTCGAGCCGGGTCGGTTGAGGTCGACGAGCGGCAGATTCCTGTCCAGAGACAATGGGGTCTCCACTTCTTTCGGGTCGTGGGAACCCGGCCGGGACGCCACGCTTGCCAGGCAGACGCGTCCCGGTCGGGTCTGGTCCGAGCGGACCCGGCGCCGCACCTCGTCGTGCGAGGCGCGGCTCCGTGCTCACTCGGCCGTTCTCCCCGCTCGGGTGTGACCGCTCGTCCGCCGTCCATGCCTGAGTCGATCCGAGCGGCCGCGGCCGCGCTTGTCGCGGTACATCGCACGGTCGGCCTGCTCCAGCACGCCTTCGAGCGTGTCGGCCGGTCCGGCAGTGATCGCCGCTCCGATGCTCGCGCTCACCCGCACGGTGCTTCCCTCGATCAGCATCGGTTCGGCGAGCCGTTCGGCCAGCGCGTGCTGCAGCTCCTCGACCCGCTGCCAGTGCGACGGCGTGTCCGGCAGCGTGCCGAGCCAGCAGGCGAACTCGTCGCCGGACAACCGCACGGCGAGCCGACCCGGGCGCCGGCTCTCGCGCATCCGCCGCGCCACCTCGCGCAGCACCTGGTCGCCGAAGCGGTGTCCGTGGGTGTCGTTGAGCTCCTTGAAACCGTCCAGGTCGAGCAGCAGCACGGCCACGCACCGGCCGTTGCCCGCGCCATCGCGCTGGAAGGCCTCCCGCAGTGCGAGTCGGTTGCCGAGTCCGGTCAGCGGGTCGGTGCGCAGCTCGCGGTGTAATCGCGAGGCGTAGCGGCCGGTGCACCACCAGCCGGTGGCGGTCAGTCGTGCTCCCCGCAGGCGCGGGGATGATCCGAACGTGTCGGCGTTGTGTGGGCCGCAGGCGGCGTGCTCCCCGCAGGCGCGGGGATGATCCGTCAGCACGTCTCGCGTCGCGAGGATCGGCCGGGTGCTCCCCGCAGGCGCGGGGATGATCCTTGACGCCCACTTTTTTGCGGACCTCGGCGAGTGTGCTCCCCGCAGGCGCGGGGATGATCCCTCCATCTCGGAGTCCGGGGGCGCTGTGCGTCGTGCTCCCCGCAGGCGCGGGGATGATCCGCAGGGGTGGACCGGTCCTGTGCTCGACACAGGGTGCTCCCCGCAGGCGCGGGGATGATCCGTTGCTGAGTATCGACCGGACACGGCCCGGCACGTGCTCCCCGCAGGCGCGGGGATGATCCCTCCATCTCGGAGTCCGGGGGCGCTGTGCGTCGTGCTCCCCGCAGGCGCGGGGATGATCCGCAGGGGTGGACCGGTCCTGTGCTCGACACAGGGTGCTCCCCGCAGGCGCGGGGATGATCCGTTGCTGAGTATCGACCGGACACGGCCCGGCACGTGCTCCCCGCAGGCGCGGGGGTGATCCCGCGAGCCCCGTGGTGGGGTGGTTCATGGCGGCGTGCTCCCCGCAGGCGCGGGGATGATCCGTTGCTGAGTATCGACCGGACACGGCCCGGCACGTGCTCCCCGCAGGCGCGGGGGTGATCCCGCGAGCCCCGTGGTGGGGTGGTTCATGGCGGCGTGCTCCCCGCAGGCGCGGGGATGATCCGTTGCTGAGTATCGACCGGACACGGCCCGGCACGTGCTCCCCGCAGGCGCGGGGGTGATCCCGCGAGCCCCGTGGTGGGGTGGTTCATGGCGGCGTGCTCCCCGCAGGCGCGGGGATGATCCGCCGTACAGCAGCCGGGCGCTGGGTTTGAGTGTGTGCTCCCCGCAGGCGCGGGGATGATCCTGGACGGATCGCTCGCCGCGGTCTGCACCGTGAGTGCTCCCCGCAGGCGCGGGGATGATCCTGGACGGATCGCTCGCCGCGGTCTGCACCGTGAGTGCTCCCCGCAGGCGCGGGGATGATCCCGGAACTCGAAGCCGGAGTCCACGGTGGCCGGAGTGCTCCCCGCAGGCGCGGGGATGATCCTCCGAACCCCCCACGCGGGTGCGCGGGTGTGATGTGCTCCCCGCAGGAACGGGGATACCCCCGCTTGGTACTGGACCGAGGATTCCGCTGAACCCGGTTTTCCAGCTCGGATGGCTGGAGCGCAGTCGGGGTCGGCTGGTGGTGGCTTCGTGGGATGGTCCTTGATTCGGTGTTTTCCGTTGTTCGGCGCGGACACCGACATTCACAGATTTTTGTGATTTGAGACACGATTTGCTCGATGGTTGGCTCGAAGCCCCATATCGCTGTCAGTGGTCTGTGCTTGACTCCCCGTGAATGTTGAGGTTCCGCCTCCGGGCGGTTCGCGATCGGATGGGGTAGTTGGAAGAGCTGGAACTGAGCGAGTCGGCTCGTGCGGTGTGGGCGAAGTCGACCAACGCAGAAGGGGACTGGTTGCCGCTGTGGCGGCACATGGACGATGCTGCCGATGTCGCAGGCTGGTTGTTCGACCACTGGCTGGCGTCCAGTGTGGTCCGATTGCTGGCGGCGGAGTTCGGTGGCGATGCGGCAGCTGCCCGTGGTGCGGTGATGTTTCTGGCCGGTGCGCACGATGTCGGCAAGGCGACACCGGCCTTCGCGGTCCAGGACACGGGGCTCGCGCAGCGGATGCGCGAGTTGGGGCTGTACATGCCGACGACGAAGCGGGATCTTCCCGATCGGCAGCTCGCGCACCACACCGTAACCGGCCATCATTTGCTGATCGGATGGCTCCTCGAAAAGGGGTGGGGCAAGAGCTCCGCGAGGGCGTGGGGCATCGTGCTGGGAAGCCACCACGGTGTTCCGCTCGATTCCGATTCCGAGAACACTCCGGCGAACTTTCCGGGGCTCTACGGCACCGGAGTCTGGAACACGGTCCAGCGGGAACTGCTCGAGCGCGTGGCGGTTCGCTCGGGCGCGGCGGAACGGCTCGACCAGTGGCGGGAGCTGAAGCTCTCGGCGGCGTTCCAGGTGCTGGCCACGGCTCTGGTGATCGTCTCGGACTGGATTGCCAGCAACGAGGATCTGCTGCCGTTCTTGAGGGGCCAGCTGCCGGAGGTCTCCGAGGACGCCGAGCGCATCGAGCGGGCGCTCGGCGAGTTGCGCCTACCGGAACCGTGGCGATCGTCCGGTGGGCCGGACAGCGTGGCGGAGCTGTTCCGCACGCGGTTCCAGCTCCCGGAGGATGCCCAGCCTCGCCCGGTGCAGCACGCTGCCTGCGAGCTCGCCCGAACCGCGTCCGAACCCGGGCTGATCATCGTCGAAGCCCCGATGGGGGAGGGCAAGACCGAGGCGGCGTTCGGGGTCTCCGAGATCATGGCGGCGCGCTGGGGGCTGGGTGGAGTGCTCGTCGCGTTGCCCACCCAGGCCACCAGCGACGCCATGTTCGACCGCGTGGTCGGCTGGCTGGACGCGATGGGGGCCGAGGACCAGCAGGTCGGCGGTGCTGTCACCCTCAGCCACGGCAAGGCCCGGTTCAACCGGCTGTTCCAGGGTCTGGTTCGACAGGGCCGACGCCCCTCCCAGATCGGCTGTGACGAGGAGCGTCACCGCACCTCACACGCGGTCGTGGCGCACTCCTGGCTGTCGGGCCGCAAGAAGTCCCAACTGGCCAACTTCATGGTCGGCACCATCGACCAGTTGTTGTTCGCGGGTCTGAAGTCGCGGCATCTGATGCTTCGCCACCTGGGACTGGCGGGCAAGGTGGTCGTGCTCGACGAGGTACACGCCTACGACGTCTACATGAACTCTTACCTGACCAAGGTGTTGACCTGGCTGGGGGCCTACCGGGTTCCGGTGGTCGCGTTGTCGGCGACCCTGCCCGCCGAGCGGCGTCGTGCCCTGCTGGAGGCCTACCAGCAAGGGCGTGAGTACGGGCCTGGCGGTGCGAACGGTCAGGAACCGGCGGCTTTTCCGGCCGAAGTGGACGGCGATCCCGGATATCCGCTGCTCAGCTGGAGTGACGGGAACCGGGTTGATACCAGGGTGGTCGAACCGTCGGGGCGGCGTACCGAGGTGTCGCTCCACGCCCTCGGCGGCAGTGTCGACGACGATCTCGACGAGCTGACCTCGCTGCTGCGGGACTCGCTGTCCGAGGGCGGCTGCGTCGTGGTCGTCCGGAACACGGTTCGCCGGGTGCTGGAGACGGCCAGACGACTGGAGCGGGAGTTCCCCGGCGAGGTCACGGTGGCTCACTCCCGGTTCGTCACGGCCGACCGGATGCGCAAGGACAGTGAGCTGCTCGACGAGTTCGGCGCTCCGGACAGGGCCGTGCGACGGCCGGGTCGACGCATCGTGGTCTCCTCGCAGGTGATCGAGCAGTCCCTCGATGTCGATTTCGACCTGCTGGTCACCGATCTCGCCCCGGTCGATCTCGTGCTGCAGCGGATGGGGCGGCTGCATCGGCATCAGCGCGGTGTCGAGCAGGGCGATCGCCCGGCGAAGCTGCGTTCGGCGCACGCCTATCTCGCGGGTGTGGATCTCACGCAGGGACCGCCTGTGCTCGAGGAAGCGGCCGCTCGCCACATCTACGGCACGTACTGGCTGCTCCGCTCGGCAGCGGTGCTCCAACCTCGCCTCGGTTGTGGAATCGCGCTTCCGGAGGACATCGCCACGCTCGTGCAACGTGCCTACGGTCACGAGCAGGTCGAACCCGACGACTGGCAGGAAGCCGTCTCCGAGGCGTGGAAGAAGTGGCAAGAGCACTCGGAAGAACGCGAGTCCAAGGCGAGTGATTTCCAGATCGCGGCGCCGACCAAGGCGGGCAAGGCCATCGTCGGGTGGATCTCGGCCAACGTGGGCGAATCCGACGACGGTTCGCAGGGGCAGGGACAGGTCCGCGACGGTGCTCCCAGTCTCGAGGTGATCCTGCTCCAGCACGATGCGGCGGGGAACTGGTTCACCCCCGACTGGCTGCCGCGGGGCACCGGGAAACTCCCGGTGCCCCGCGAGGAGACCCCCGCCGACGACCTCGCCCAGGTCATGGCCTCGTGCTCGCTGCGGCTGCCGCTGGTGTTCAGCAACGCCGAGGCCGAGGAGGAACTCTGGCAGACCACACCTGAGGCCTGGGAACAGTCCCCACTCATCTACCAGCTGCCCGTCCTGCTGGTCGACCAGCACGGCTGGGCACGAATCGCCGACCGACAGATCCGCTACACCCCCGACACGGGGCTGGAGGTCTACGACAGTGCCGACTGACACAGTATTCAACCTGCTCGACGAGCCGTGGATCACAGTCCTCGATTCGAGTGGTAGTCAACAGCGGGTTTCGATCCTCGACGCCTTCGAGCGGGCCCCGTGGCTCGGCATGATCGACGGGGAGGTTCCCACCCAGGGCTTCGCGATCAAGCGGTTGCTGCTGGCCTTCCTGCACCGCGCGATCGACGGGCCGCGGGACCAGGACGAGTGGGAACAGCTCTGGAAAGCCGACGAGCTGCCGCTGGAGCGAATCCACGACTACGCCCGGCAGGTGCGGCCCCGCTTCGACCTGTTCGACACCGAAGCCCCGTTCTTCCAGGTCGCGTCGCTGCACACCGCGAAGAACGAGATCTCGGGCCTGGAGAAGATCGTGGCGGACGTGCCCAACGGTGAGCCGTACTTCACCAGCCGGTCGGCGGCCAGTCTGCGACGCATCGACGCGGCCGAGGCCGCCCGCTGGCTCGTGCACGCCCACGCCTTCGATCCTTCCGGGATCAAGTCCGGTGCGGTGGGGGACCCGAAGGTCAAGGGTGGCCGGGGTTATCCGATCGGCACCGGTTGGGCGGGACAGCTCGGAGGCGTGCTGCCGCAGGGCGCGAACCTGCGGGAGACGCTGCTGCTTAATCTCGTCTCCCGGGACGTCGAGACCTTCGTCCGCATCGGAGGTAAGGATGACGTGCCGCCGTGGGAACGCGAACCGGACGGTCCGGAACACCAGGACGACCGACCACCTCGCGGGGCGATCGACCTGTACACGTGGCAGACCCGCCGGGTTCGACTGGCCGGTGACCGTGACGGGGTTACCGGGGTGTTGCTGGCCAACGGCGACAAGATCCAGCCGCAGAACCGCCAAAGCCTCGATCCGCACACCGCCTGGCGCTACAGCGATCCGCAGTCCAAGAAGTTCAAGAAAACCGTCTACATGCCGCAGACGCACGACCCCAACCGGTCGGTGTGGCGCGGAATCGCGGCCATGCTGCCCTCGATCTCCGGACGCCGGATCGGTAGTGGCGATTCGCAGCGGTATCTGGCACCCGGTGTGCTGCAGTGGCTCGGTGACCTGACCTCCGAGGGCAAGCTTTCCGAGACGTACGTACCTCGTGTTCGTGTGCTGGGTGCGGAGTACGGCTCCCAGAGCGCCACCTACAACGAGATCATCGACGACGTGCTGCCGCTGTCGGTGGTGCTGCTGCGCCAGGACAGCCCCGCCGCGGGGCAGACAGCCAAGGAGGCGGTGGCCGACGCGGAGAACGTCGGGAAGGCGATCTGGGGTTTCGCCGAGAACATCGCCCAGGCGGCGGGTGCGGAACCCAAGTCAGGTGCGGGTGACCGGGCACGGGAACAGCTCTACGCGGCTCTCGAATCCCCCTACCGCGCATGGTTGGCCGAACTCGGCCCGAGCACGGACCTTGCCGGGGCCCGTGCCGAGTGGCAGCGGATCGTCGATTCCGCCACCACCCCCATCACCGACGAACTGATCGAAGAAGCCGCACCGGCGGCGTGGAACGGGCGAACCATCCAGAACCACCTGGTGAACGTCGCGATCGCGGAAGTGTGGTTCAAGGCGGCGCTGCGCAGAGCGCTTCCCATGACACGCACGAGTTCGGAGAACACAGCACTGGAGAAAGCTGTATGACCTCGACAGAGACCGCCTCGAAGATCAACTCGGAGCGGAGGCTGGGCAAGCTCGGCTATGCCCTGGACAAGCGATTTACCCGGCTGCAGCAGGAGTACTTGCGGGACGAAGCGGCGGCGAAAGCCGATCTCGCCCGGTTGCGTCGCGGACTGGGGAAACCCGCGGGCAGCGTCCCGGAGATCTGGGAGCTGACCATCGGTTCCGTCCCCGAAACGCTGAGCTGGGACCGGGACGAACCGAGCAGGGCCGAGCAGGCGTCCCACGCCGCCTTCACCCTGTTCGCGCTGCACCAGCAGTCCCTGACCGTGGCGGTACACGAGCCAGGAACCTCGTTCGGACGTGCTGTGGGAAAACTGCGCTCCAAAGCCACCCGCAGCCCGGAAGCCGTGACCAACAGATTCATGGCGGTCTCCACGGCCGAGTCCGTCGACGAAGTGCTCGTCCACATTCGGGGGCTCATCACGCAGCTCCGTTCGGAGCGCGAGGCCTTCGACTACGCGCGGCTGGCCGATGACCTAACCGGTCTGCTGACTCCCGCCCGTGCCAAGCGAGTACGGCTCGCCTGGGGCCGGGACTTCTACCGCACGAGCGCCGAGAGCGCCACCGGCGGTGACAGCGATAAAAACGATTCCACCGACGAGAACACCGAGGAGTGATTCCCATGAGTCGAACCATGATCGACATCCACGTGCTGCAGACCGTCCCACCGAGCAATCTCAACCGTGACGACACGGGCAGCCCGAAGACGGCGACCTACGGAGGGGTGCGTCGTTCCCGGGTTTCCAGTCAGGCGTGGAAGCGCTCCACCAGAGTTGACTTCGACTCCCGCCTCGATCGTTCCGAGCTGGGCACGCGCACCAAGCGCGTCGTGGAGCTGCTTGCCGAGGAGATAACCACCCGTGCTCCGGAACTCGGAAGCAGGGCGACGGAGCTGGCGACCGAGACCATCAAGGCCGTCGGTATCGAGGTCAAAGCACCCGAGAAGGAAGCGACCCCGCAGTCCGGCTACCTTCTCTTCCTCAGCAGGCGGCAGATCCAGAACCTCGCCGGCGCCGCGATCGAGGCCGCCGAGGCCGACGACGTGAAGAAGGCTCTCAAGGAAGCCAAGGTCAAGGACCTGGCCGACCGGGAGCACTCCGTGGACATCGCGTTGTTCGGCCGCATGGTGGCCGACCAGGCCGACATCAACGTCGACGCGGCGGCCCAGGTGGCGCACGCGATCAGCGTGCACCCCGTGGAAACCGAGTTCGACTACTACACCGCGGTGGACGACCGGAACGAGGACCACGAGACCGGCGCCGGCATGATCGGAACCGTCGAGTTCAACTCCTCCACCCTCTACCGCTACGCCACGATCGACGTGAACCGGCTCGCCGACAACCTCGGGGACACCACGGCCGTTCGCCGGGCGGTGGAGGCGTTCCTGGAGTCCTTCGTCCGCTCGATGCCCTCCGGGAAGCAGAACACCTTCGCCAACCGGACGTTGCCGGAGGCGGTGGTGGTGCTGGCACGGGACAGCCAGCCCATCAACCTCGTGGGAGCATTCGAGAACCCGGTGCGGGAGTCTGAGCACTCCGGGCGGGTCAAGCGAGCGGCCGACGCGTTGCGCGAGGAAGCGCTCGAAGTCCAGCGTGCCTACGGGGAACAGCCACTCGACGGCTGGGTCACCCGCGTTGGAGACGACACGGCGAACCTCGAAGAGCTGGGATCGAACGTGTCGCTGACCGAGATGGTGACGCAGCTCGGCGAACTGGTCGGCACGCGCGTGGAGGAGCGCTCATGACCGTGGTCGCTCTCAGACTGGCCGGACCACTGCAGGCGTGGGGATCCCGCAGCCGATTCGTGCGGCGCGAGACGGAGAAAGCACCCACCAAGAGTGGTGTGATCGGCATGGTCGCGGCCGCGAAAGGGTTGCGGCGCACCGACTCGCTGGGGGAGCTGCCGGACCTGAGGTTCGGTGTCCGCATCGACCAGCCCGGGCAGCTGCTCCGGGACTTCCAGACGGCGCAACGCCCGAAGAAGGAGAAGGACGGCACCACCAGCTGGTCGTCCCTGCCGCTGTCGCAGCGCTACTACGTCTCCGACGCCGTGTTTCTCGCCGTTCTCGAAGGGGAGCGCGGCCTCGTCGAGGGCATCGACGAGGCCGTCCGCGGTCCGGAGTTCCCGCTCTACCTCGGTCGGCGCTCCTGCCCACCCGCAGGGCCGGTGGCGTTGGGAGTTTACGACCGCGGGCTGGAAGAGGCCCTCGCGAGCCTGCCGTGGGTGGCGAGCACGCGCAGTCAGCGGAGACATCGCGCCAACACGGTGCGCCTGGCCACTGTTCGCGACGCACACCCCGACGAAGCCGAAGGGGAACTGGTGCAGGACATACCGGTCAGCTTCGACCCGAACCGGCGACAGCACGCCTGGCGCACCATCACGCGTGGAACCGTCGAGATCGACAACCCGCACGGCACTGCCGAGAAAGGTGAGGAGCACGACCCCATGGCGAGTCTGGGAGGTTGAAGTGTTTCTGACGAAGATGCCGCTCAACCCGAGACGGCGAGCAGCGCGGAAGCTGCTGGGATCGCCGCAGGCACTGCACGCCGCCGTGCAGGCGGGATTCGCCGACCCGAGCCCGACCGAGGAAGGGCGGGTGCTGTGGCGGTTGGACACCTACGGCCAGCATCGGGTCCTGCTCTACACCGCCAGTCCGGAGAAACCCGACTTCACCCATATCGTCGAACAAGTGGGCTGGCCTACCACCGAGGCGTGGCAGACCCGCGAGTACGACGGCCTGCTGGAGTCACTGCGCCCGGGCCAGCACTGGCAGTTCCGCCTAACGGCGAACCCGGTGCACTCCGCCAGGCGCGAGGACTGGTCAGATACGAAACCCCTCGCGCACGTCACCGTCAAACAGCAGGAGCAGTGGCTGCTCGACCGAATCCCGCGACTGGGATTCCAACTCGTCACCACTGGTTCCGACGGCGAGGCCGCCCCTGATCTCGCCGTCGTCGAGCGCAACAACCGACGGTTCAATCGGCGAGGCAGCGATCCGGTCACCATCGCCACGGCGACCTTCGAGGGACAGCTCGAGGTCACCGAGCCCGCGGCGCTGCGTCATGCCCTCACGTTCGGTATCGGGCGGGCGAAAGCATACGGCTGCGGCATGCTCACCCTGGCACCGCCACCGCGGAAGGGTTCGGCATGACCTCGATCGGGAAGCGGCCCACTCAGCCCCGGGAACTCGCCCGCGCGGTCGACAGGATCTCGTTCCTCTACCTGGAACGGTGTGTCGTCAACCGCGACAGCAACGCGATCACCGCGACCGATGAGCGTGGCACCGTCCACATCCCGGCCTCCTCCGTGGGAGTGCTGCTGTTGGGGCCGGGCACCACGGTCACGCATCAGGCGATCGCACTCATGTCGGACAGCGGTTCGACCGTGGTGTGGGTCGGTGAGCAAGGCGTGCGCTACTACGCGCACGGCGTCTCACCGGCCCGCTCCTCCCGCCTCGCCGAGTCGCAGGCCGAAGCGGTCACGAACCGCAGATCGCGACTGCGGGTGGCACGTGCGATGTACGAGATGCGTTTCCCAGAGGAGGACGTCTCCGGCCTCACCATGCAGCAGCTCCGGGGCAGGGAAGGAGCACGCATCCGTCGCGTCTACCGGCGGCAGTCCGAGCGCACCGGGGTGCCCTGGTCGAAACGCAACTACGACACGGAGGACTGGGAGGCGGGTGACCCGGTCAACCAGGCCCTTTCCGCGGCGAACTCCGCGCTGTACGGCGTGGTGCACTCGGTGATCGTGGCGCTCGGCTGCTCACCGGCGTTGGGGTTCGTCCACACCGGTCACCACCGATCGTTCGTCTACGATATCGCCGACCTGTACAAGGCGGAGCTGACGATCCCGATCGCTTTCGACGTGGCGGCCGAGACGGCGATGGACGTGGGAGGTGAAACCCGCCGACTGCTGCGGGACGCCTTCTACGGCGGCAAACTGCTGGCACGTTGTGCCGCCGACATCCAACGACTGCTGCTCAGCTCAGCTGAGAGGGACGAGTTGCCCGAGGACTACCTCGAGTTCGACGTCATCTCGCTGTGGGACGAACGCGGGGACGACGTGCAGGGCGGAACTTCTTACGGAGGTGCGTCATGACCGTCGTCGTACTGACCGCTGTCCCACCCGGGCTGCGTGGACATCTGACTCGTTGGCTGTTGGAGATCAGTCCCGGCGTGTTCGTCGGGAACGTCTCCGCCCGTGTCCGTGAGGAGCTGTGGGAACGAATCCGCGAGTTCGCGGCCGACGGGCGAGCGATCATGGTCCACTCGACGCAGGGCGAACAGCGACTGTCCTTCGAAGTTCACGGGCACGACTGGACTCCCGTCGACTACGACGGGGTAAAGCTGATGCGTCGGCAGACTGTGCCCGACTACGTGCCCGCTGACGAGGTCCCCGCGCACAAACCGCTGTCCCAACAGAAGAAGTCCGCCCCCACCGACGCCGCACCGACGATCAACTCCGAAACCGTGTGGAAGCGTCGGGAGGGGCGCAGGAAGTTCAAACGGAAGTAGCCTGTGATGACAGAATCGTCCGACAAAACTGAAGCAAAAATGACTGAGGGCGCTGTGTAGTGCCTGGTCATCAAGTGCTCCCCGCAGGCGCGGGGATGATCCCGACCACAGCGACATCTACCGCAGGGTCGCCGCCGTGCTCCCCGCAGGCGCGGGGATGATCCCGCCATGCCAGGCATGGTCACCTCGGTGCAGCGGTGCTCCCCGCAGGCGCGGGGATGATCCCTCACCATCGACCAGAGAGAACACGACGCTCTCGTGCTCCCCGCAGGCGCGGGGGTGATCCCCACCTCTGGCCGGTGAACACCACCAGTTGGCAGTGCTCCCCGCAGGCGCGGGGATGATCCGAACACCCGGAAAGAACTCGGGTGCGACGGCTAGTGCTCCCCGCAGGCGCGGGGATGATCCCTGGTCGGTGATCGCCGCACCGGTGGCAGCCTCGTGCTCCCCGCAGGCGCGGGGATGATCCCGCGTCACCCTGACGTATCGCCCGTACCCGCCGGTGCTCCCCGCAGGCGCGGGGATGATCCGCTAGGGGACTGGCGTGGTGGGAGAGCGCGCGGGTGCTCCCCGCAGGCGCGTGGATGATCCGTCCATGCTGGTGTCCCAGCTCGCGGCCACGCTGTGCTCCCCGCAGGCGCGGGGATGATCCGATCCCGTGCGGGTTGCCGGGCGCGGTGAAATCGTGCTCCCCGCAGGCGCGGGGATGATCCCGGCACGACAACACGGTTCATCCCCTCGAAGCCGTGCTCCCCGCAGGCGCGGGGATGATCCGAAGCTTCTCCACATGTCTTCCGAGGATGGAGCGTGCTCCCCGCAGGCGCGGGGATGATCCGCACCGGGCATTACCCCGGAAGATCCCGGTTCGGTGCTCCCCGCAGGCGCGGGGATGATCCGGTTGCGCTGTTCACGGGCCGCGTCCCGCTGCTGTGCTCCCCGCAGGCGCGGGGGTTAATCTCTCCGCCGGAACGAGCTTGGCGGGAGTGAGATCTTGTTCCTGTAGGTGCGGGATAAGCCGCATCACGCTCGTTGTCATGACCCACTCAGTGACCCGAATGAACGTTGATCAGTGTGGTCACAGTCGGCCGGTGAGGAGGGGTGTGTGGTCGTTGTCGCAGCTCGTGGCGGTTGTTATCGCTGGTAAGGCGCCTTGTAAGCGGAAGGTCAGGGGTTCGAGTCCCCTCAGCGGCTCCATCTCTCACCTGGGGTTTCCACGTCAGGTCTCCCGCTTCGGCGGTTCTTGTGACTCGCTCCGTGACCCCAGTCGTGGTGCGAGCTCGCGTGTACTTGATCCCACGATGAAGGCCGGGAACCGGCGTAAGCGATCTCGTGGCGGCGTCGCCAAGCTTCCGGGCTGCTCCCTTCTGGTGAAGCTCTGCGCGGGCTTCGATCCGGTGGCGGTCATTCGCGGCGCATCGCGCCGATTGTGCGAAAGCTGGGACTGGGGAGGCTCGGTTCGGTTGGAGTCCGTGCGGCATAGCCCGTACTGAGCCGGAGCCGGTGATGGTCGAACTCGCCGAGAAACCCCGGGTGTATGACCCGGACGAGACCGACTCGTTGCCCGCACAGCTCTACCTCGCCTGTCGGCCGGACGAGGTGAACGGTGGGCTGATGCTGGAGACCAGGGAGTTGTCCGGGCAGCTGGTGGTTCTGGGGTATTCGACGTTGGACACGTTCCTCGCCGGGTGCGGAGCGGATCAGCCGTGGATTCTGCTGCCTGCGGGCAAGGTTCGTGAGATCGCCTGCGTTCAGGAGGGTTCGGTGATGGCACCGCCGACTTTCCGGTTCAGCGTGGCGGTGGATGTGCCGGTGCCGTCCGAGCTGCGCGGCACCGCCGGTGATTGGGCGGATGACGAGGCGGAGTGGAACGAGTCGGAGTCGCCGGACTGGACGACGATCTATCTCGCCTCGCGGCCGTTCGACGGCCGACCCGAGAACGTCGAACTCGAACTGCAACCGATGCTCGGCGACATCCGACGCCAGTGCGGGGCGCACACGATTTGTCTGGATACGCCGTTGCCGGAGCGATTACGGCACGGCGGGGAGGAATGAGACATGTCCGGCGATGAAGTCCATGTCGGTCACGAGCAGCTGCGCCGGATGGCGGATGCCTTGCGCGGTAGTACCGACGAACTCGACCGCGTGGCGAAGAGTGTCCCGGTATGCCGGAGGTGAGCACCTCTGCCGAGAAGGTGAGTTACACGCTGGGGGAGCTCTCGCAAGCCGCTGCCGGATTGATCGCCACGATCGACGAAGTCGCGGCCAAGATCGATGCCAGCGACGGTAGCTACGGCGAGGTGGACAACCGTAATGCCGAGCAGCTTCGGAAAGAGTACTACGACGAGTACGCCGGTCGGCCGGACTGAACGTGGAGTAGGACATGGCTGGGGAACTCGACACCGAGGTCTTGGACAGCCCCGACACGTGCCGAGGCACTGCCGAGTGGCTGGGCGAACTGGTCGGCGGGATCGTCGAGGTCGCTGACACCGTGGCTCAGCAGCGCAGCGCATCCGAGAGTTTCTGGCGGGGAACCGCGGCGGATGCGGCCCGCGGTGAGCTCGGCGGGCACGGCAAGAACGCGGACGACTTGGAAAGCGCGATCAACAAGGTCAAGTCGGCCTTGGAGGTCTTCGCCGACGATATCGACACCGTGAACAAGCGCATGACCGACGCGCGCGACATCGCCCGCGGTGCCGGCTTGGTGATCAACGGCACGAAGATCCTGCCGCCGAAACCGAGTCCGAACGGTCCTGCCGGCAGGCCCGACGGCCCGAGCGGAGCGGAAGAGCGGCAGCAGAGGGCCTTCGAGGAAGCCGGTTGAACGGTCGAGGACGCTCGGACGAAGCAGGAGGACGCGCACCGCGAACTCGAGGGGCGGTTGGAGGATCCGATCGGGACCTTCAACACGGTCAAGACACACGTGATGCGCGCGGTGACCGGGGGTCTGACCGCGGTCAAGACGTCCAGTGACAGTGCGGCCACCCTCCTGCAGAACGCCCGCACCCTGGAGGGGCAGGCGAAAGAGATGGACAGGCTGGCCAAAACCGCCGATCACAGCAGTGAGGCTGCCCGGACCAAGGTAGCCGCGATGCAGAACCGGGCCAAGGGCAAGGTCGCGAATGCGCGGGGTGAGCGGACCGGGCGACTTGC
This sequence comes from Actinopolyspora lacussalsi, assembly GCA_030803735.1. Taxonomy (NCBI): domain Bacteria; kingdom Bacillati; phylum Actinomycetota; class Actinomycetes; order Actinopolysporales; family Actinopolysporaceae; genus Actinopolyspora; species Actinopolyspora lacussalsi. The sequence goes on from JAURUC010000001.1 coordinate 4,105,490, forward strand.
CCAGAAGTTCGGTCGTGGTGGTGACATCATCGCCGCGGACGCGAGCAAGTACGTGAAGGGCGGATCCAAGCTCGCCGACGGAGCCGGTTCCGTGCTTCGGGGCGTGCCGTATCTGGGGACAGCGGCGACGATCGGCTCAGAACTGACCGACTACGCGACCGGAACCGACACTGCGGGAGAGGCCGCGATGGATGCCGGGGCCAGCCTGAGCGGAGCGGCGGTCGGGGGCGCTGCCGGTGCCGCGCTCGGATCGGCGATCTTTCCGGGTGTTGGCACCGTGGTCGGTGGAGCTCTCGGGAGTATGGCCGGGGATTTTCTCGCGACCGAGGCGGAAAGCCTGCTGACGGTTGAGTAGGCGGGACGAGGGATGTCTGAGGAGAATCCAGTGGTGTCGGAGCAGCTGCCGCCCCGTCCGGATCCGTGGACGGGTGAGCCGCGCCCGCCGCGGGCACCGGGGTTTTTCAAGTGGGACAAGCCACCGAAGGATCAGGATTCGGAACGGGACCGCAGTCAGCGACGCAAACCCACGCCGCCCGAGGGGCAGGGACCGGTGCTGGAGTGGTATCGGCACAGCCAGCGCTACTCGATCGGCATGGGCCTCGCCGGATTCGTGCTGATCGGGATTCTGATCGGCTTCCGGCAGGGGCTCGACTACAGCTGGCTCAGCATTCCTTGGATGTGGCTCTTTCTCGCCGTGGCCGGCCTGGGCATGTACGGGATCTTCCGCTTGGTCGATCCGGCGGTGGGTGCCGACTGGTTGAAAGTGGGCCGCACCTGGGTGTTGTTGTACGAGCTCACCGACATCAAAGTCCGCCACCGGGGAATGTCGATGCACCTCGACCTCAAGGACAGCGGGGGGCGCAAGGTGCAGGTGAAGGTGGACGAGCTGCAGGAGGACCGCGACATGTGGGATCTCGTCTACAACGGCCTGCTGCACTCGGTGGTCACCAATGGTGCGACGACGAACTGGGCCGCGCACTCGCTACTGGAAGTCCCCGACCAGCCGGAGTGAACGGTTGCCGCCGACCACGCTCGAACGGGTGCGGTGACGTCACTGGACAATGCTGCGACTCGGCCGTTCTCCCACGAATCATTGCATCGCCCGCAGGGCGAAACGGCAACGACGAGTGTGTTCAGCGGCGAGCACGGTGGCAGGCTGTACGGCCGTTGCCGTTGATCCTTGCCATTTCTGTGCGGACCAAGCACATCGAGAGGATGTTGGAGATGGCGAGCTGTCTGTTGTGCAGCGGGACGCAAGGCGACCCCGAGCTCATGCGTGTGCAGGTCTGGGAGGATCCGCTCTGGCGGATGACCACCGCGTTGCTGGGTGAGGTGCCGGGCTTTTCGTTTCTGGAGCCGAAGCGGCACATCCGCTACCTCCACGAACTGGACGGTGCGGAGGCGACCACCTTCGGCGCTGTTCTCGCCGAGTGCATGCGCGCCGTGAAGCTGGCGACCGACGCCGAGCTGGTCTACGTCTACGTTTTCGGCGGCTCGTTCGATCATCTGCACGTTCACCTGGCACCGCATCACGAGGGTGGTGCGCTCAACGACAGCATGATCAAGGGCGAGGTGGTGGAAACCGAGCTGTACAGCGGTGCGATCGTGCAGACCAGCGAGGACTTCCCGCTGCGGCCGGAAGCGGAGATGCGGAAGGTCGCCGATCTCATCCGTGGCTCCTGGGATTCTCAGCCGGCGGGGAGTTCTCCTGAACATCCCGAATCACCCTCCGGGGGAAGTTGAGAGCAGGAACGCGGCGATCGGCTCCGCTGGGCACACGCGCCTCCGCCGGATCACGGTCTCCTACACTCGTGGGCCGTGACCTGTCACCTCGTGCCCGGCTGAGCGTTCCGGCTCGCCACTGGGGGTTCCGTTATGGCGGAGAACTCGCTCGCGGCGGCGGCGAGCGACGTCGCCGCGTCCGCGCACGTCGCCTGCGCCCGGTTCCGCGGCACCGACCCGCTGCTGGTCGGGCGCACGCGGCGCCGGCTCGCGGCCGAGATCGGTTACCCCGACGACTCGGGCCGCATCCCGGCCGCCCGCTGGATGCGCGCCGTCACCTTCGAACATCTGGTCCGCACGGACCGCTTCGCGAGCGAGCTGGCGACCACCACGGTCGGCAGGCTCAGCCTGAACCGCCCCACCGACATCGTCACGGCCGACGCGCACGGCGACGCCGAGAAGACCTCGGGCCTGCTGGCGGACGCGCACGCCAGAGCCGTTTCCGACGGCTCGGTGACGCTGCTGCATTCGGTCGCGCTGCCGTTCGCCGCACCCGTGGACAACACCGATGAGAGCGCGGCACCCCCGGACAGCGCGGCACTCCCGGACAGCGCGGCGCCCCCGGAAAACCGGGCCGCGGCAGCCGAATCCGACGTGGAGTCGGACCTCGCCGTGATCGCCCCCCAACTCGACGCCGACGGCGGTTCCTGGCTGGTCCTCGGCGCCACCAAGGACTACGAACGGGTGAGATCCCGGATCGAGGACGCCCGACTGCTGAAGGGCTTCCTGCGGGTGGCCCTCGCGGCTGAGTCCGCCCGCGCCTCTCCGTCGCTGCCCACCGGCATGTCGGTTCACTCGCACGGCGTGCTCGCCGTCCCGCGCAACGCCTTCCTGCAGCCCGAGGCCCTGGTCGAAGCGCTCGACGACCACCGCGCCGAGGTGCGGATGCGGCTGGCGGAGCGGCAGCGCGAGTTCGAGCGGTCGTCCCCCGAGGAAACCGCGAACCTCGCGGACTACGTCGCGCACCTGCGGGCGACGTTCGACCCCGCCTCCTGTACTACCTGCACCCTGTTCTCCTACTGCCGCGACGAGCTCCGCACCTCCGACGATCCGACCGACCTGCTGGTCGAGCTGGGAATACCGCCCGACACGCGGCCCCAACTCGTCGGTCTGGTGGACGGCACGAACGGGACCGGCGACGCGCCCGCCTCGGTGGTCGCCAACGTGTCCGCGACGCTGGACGGGGTCGCGCGCCACACCGGCCAGCGACGCGTCGACCAGGCGGGCCGCCCGGGCACCATCGACCTCGTACTGGCCAAATCGGACTCCGCTGTGCTGGGCATACACGGGATCGCGCTGCGGCGCGTCACCACCCACGGCCCCGAGCCGTGGCGGACCACCGTGTTCGACGACCCGCAGTCCGCGTGGACCCGGCGCGAGGTGATGCACCTGCTGGGCCGGGAACTGTCCGAAGCGATGGCCGAGCAGTGCCGTCTCGACGAGGAGAACCCCGGCCCGGTTCACCTCGTCGTCCCGGACCAGCCGACGGCCGACGTGCTCGTCTCGATCGCCGACAACCTGGCGGGCATCGAGCTCAGCGGGCTGCGCTGGCGACGCGACGAGCTGATGGGCCGCACTCCGCTGACCTTCGACGGCGAGCCCGCCGAGATCCCGCACTCGTTGCCGGAGACGGCGCGCACCGCGGTTTCGTTCCTGCTGGAGGAGGACCGCGCCAGGGCGCTCACCCTCCGGTCCCCGATCATCGAGCTGCGGGAGTCACTGGCGCGGCACGTGGTGGCGGGCGGACCACCGGTCGCCTCCCACCGGCTGGACTACCTGGTGCGCTGGGCCGAAACCGCGACCGAGGGGGCGGTGGAGCCGCGCGAGCTGGAGGACGAGATCGAGGCCGCGCCGCACACCCCGGGCGCCCGGCTGACGAGCGGGAGTTCGGACGCCATCCACGAGGCGCTGACCCGAGTGGATGCCGAGCGGGCCGATCCGAAGCAGGCCGATCCGGAACAGTCCGCCCCGGAACAGACCGGTACCGGGCGGACGGACTCGGCGGCGAGCGAGTACACCGCGCTGGTGACCGAGGAACTCGACTACAAGCGCGGCATCCTCGACCGCGCCCTGGCCGTGCTGCACACCGTTCCCGACTCGCGGCTGCGCCGGGTGCACCGCGAGATCGAGGCCGACGCCCAGGCGGTCTGGCGGCGACGGCTCTCGTTGCGCGCCTCCGACTTGGTCCGGTTCGGACGTACGCACCGTTTCTGGCGCAACGCGCTCGTGGACGTCATCGAGAGCGACGGCAGGTGCCGGAGTCAGCTCCTGGCGCTGTCGAACCCGCAGGTCGCCGAGGAGCTGGCAACCGACGTCGGCACGCGCGAGGTCGCCGTGGCCACGGTGGTCTCGGTCCGACCGCTGGTGCTCGACGTGACTTCCCGCAGGATCCGCGCCGGGAGCAGGATCGTGCTGCTGCACGTCAACGGGGAATCCTGCGTGGAACATCCGGACGTCGAACTCACGGTCCAGAAGAGCAACTTCAAGTTCGCGGGGTTGTCGATCGGCCCGCTGTCCGATGCGGATGACCCTGAGACGCCGCGCCGGTTCGGCTGGGAACCGGAGAACGTCCCCGAACTGGCCGTGGGCGACCGGCTGGTCGTCGCCGATTTCGCGTGGTTCTCGGCGAACAGGACCAACGCGTTCCTCAGCGTCGACAGGCCCCGGGTGGACAACCTCGCGGCGCCGGAGCCGACGTGCGAGGCGGAATCCTACGCCGAGGATCCCGAGACGCACGAGCGCTGCTGCCGTCCGCACGAGGACGTCGAGGCGGAGCGGTCCGACCAGCTCGCCGAGCGCCGCGCTCGTGGCGAGCTCAACCCGGAGGTGTGGCCGCCGATCGTGGACTCCGACGCGTTCGAGGTGGCCCCGTCCGGCGCGCCGGTCGGGGACGCCACCACACGGCCGGTGATGGTTCCCCCGGACGGCGTGACCCTCGACGAGCTGGAGTGACCACGTGCGAACTGGAGTGACGAAGTGACCGTCGAGTTCCGCCAACCGGAGGAGCGCGTTGTCGATCGCGTGCACCACGACCGGGCGGCGGCGGGCAACGCCGCCGTGGCGGACGAGGCGATCCGGGTGCTGCGCGAGACGCTGTCCGGCACCGCCCCACTGGATCGGCTGCTGCTCAAGGCCGCGGCGGGTGCGGGAAAGTCCTTCATCCTGCGGAAGCTGGTGGCCGATGCCGTAGAGCGGCCCGAATGCGACCGCGTGGTCATCACCGCCTTCACGAACAAGCAGATCCACCCGCTCGCGGCAGCGCTGGGACGGCTCCTCGGGGCGGATCGGGTCTGCCTGTTCGTCGGCAAGGACCGTTACCAGGAGGTTCCCGAGGAGGCGAGTTCCCACTCGACCGTGGTCAGCAAGGCTTCGGACATCCCTGCCGAGTGCGAGGTGGTGATCTCGACCGCGCACCGGCTCGGTACGCCCCGGGAGCTGGACCGGCTGGCCGAACATCTCGGCCCCGGGCACAACGGCGAGACCGTGTTCGACGTGCTGTTCGTCGACGAGGCGTGGCAGCTGCCGCACCACCGGTTCGACAGGGTGGCGAAGGCGGCCCCGATCACGGTCGGGGTCGGTGACGTGGGGCAGCTCCCGCCGCTGGAGGTGGGCGCGAACCCGTGGCGGGGCGACCCGGGGTTCAACCCCTACCGCGCATGGCCCACCGACTACGACGGAGACGAACGCACCTGGTCCGTCGAACTACCGGCGGTCTGGCGGCCCGCCGCCGGTCACCTCGAACTGTGGCGGGCGTTCTACCCCGAGTGGAAGGAGCTCGACTGCGTTGCGGCGCCGGGGGACAGGGCGCTGGTCGCCGAGGAGCTCTCCGGCGAGTCGGCCGCGATCTGGCGGCAGGTCGGTACCGGCGTGCCGACGCTGCTCGAGGTCGACGGGCTGCCCGAGCCGGAGGCGGCCGATGTGGACCCGCCGCTGCTGGCTACCGTCGAGTCGCTGCTCGACGAACTGTTCGCCGCCGGGTTCGTGCTCGAACACGCCGAGTACGACGGCGAGGGTGCTCCGACTGGGAACACGCTCACGGCACGTCCGGGGGAGGGATCCGGTGACCCGCTGGTCGCGATCCTGGCTACGCGCAACCAGGCGGTGGACGACGCCACCGATGTCGCCGAGCGGCTGCGGAGGAAGTACTCGCTGCGCGAGAGCGAGGTCGTGGCCTCGACGGTCGACTCGTGGCAGGGACAGACCAACCGCCTCACGGTCGCGATTCACCCGTTGAGCGGGGCCTCGCGGCTGGACGAGTTCAACTCGGCCTTCGGCAGGTTGGCCGTGACCTGCACGCGCGCCACCCACGGGCTGCTGATGCTCACCCGGCCCGGCATCGACGGGCTGCTCGGCGAGGCCCCGGTCCGGCCCGGAACCCCGTTCGGGGAGCCGGGCAACCGGCACCTGCCGCGCCAGACCCACCAGCGCATCCTCGGCACCTTCGCGCGCGGCACGCTCACCACGGGCTCCGACCAGGAGTAGGGGAGGCGCTGTTCGTGCGACTCCCAGTAGTGTTCTTCCGCCCGTTCCGCCTGCCGAACAACCGAACCATCCACAGTGGCCTTACCACGTCACGCGGCTGACGTAGTCGGTTTTCCGCGCCCCCAGTAGAACGGCCCAGAGGTGGGGCGCACCTCGACGTCCCAGCCGAGTCGGACCAGGCGGTCCTGCAGCTCGGCGGGTTCGTGCGGCACCTTCACCGCCCGGTGCTGGGTACCGTCGCTCAGTCTGCGGCGGATGGTCGACGACTCCTCGCCCTCGATCAGCTCGTCGGCGGTACAGTCCGCTCCCGCGCCACGCGCAGCATCTCGGGGGAGGAGTCGACGGCGGTCAGCGTGCTCGCGTGCCGCGCCAGCTCCGGGGTCCACGTGCCCGGCCCGCACGCCAGTTCCAGCACGTCACCGCTGGGCGCGAAAACTCGGCAATCACCGCTACTCGCGCGACTGTCGCGGCTCGGCGCCTCGGCGCGGCCGACTCGTGGCAGGCCCGACCATCGGGCGATTGTCGGTTCCGCGCGCTAGATTCGCCGCATGGAACAGCGGATCAGCCTGGTCACCCTTGGCGTCACAGACCTGCGGCGCGCCAAGGAGTTCTACGAGCGATTGGGGTGGCGGGGACAGGAACTCGAACGGACCGTCTTCTTCCGCACCCCCGGAGGCGCCTTCGTGCTCTGGGGCAGGGACGAGCTCGCGGCCGACACCGGCCTCACCGGTGAGCGCGACGGCGGGTTCGGCGGTGTCTGCCTCGCGCACAACGTTCGTACCGAAGCGGAGGTCGACGAGGTACTGGAAACCGCGCGGCAGGCGGGTGCCACGGTGACCCGGCCCGCCGCCGAGACGTTCTACGGCGGCTACGCCGGGGTGTTCACCGACCTCGACGGGCACGCCTGGGAGATCGCGTACAACCCGGGCTTCCCGATCGCCGAGGACGGCACGATCACCATTCCCGATCTCGGCTCCCAGTAGTCCCGCGGCCCCAGCAGTCCTGCGCCACGAGTGGTTCACCGGAAGTGATCACCACGTACGACCGGAACCGAACCGCTCACTCGCGGGGTTTGAGCCGCGCGTTGGGAAGCTCCGGAGCGGGCAGGGTCTCCTCCCACTGCGTCGGAAATCGGCCGTACTGCCCCGACTCCCCGTACTGTCCCGACTCCACGGAATCCCGGTATTCCCCGGAATCCGGTTGCTCGCGTTCGTGCTGCCACCGCTCGCGGAACGCCGCGATCTCCTCGTGACTGCGCCCGATGAAGTTCCACCACATCACGATTCGTTCGCCGAGCGGTTGCCCGCCGAGCAGCAGCACCCGTGCCCGCTCAGCCGCTCCCGCACGCAACGTGAGCCGTTCCGGCCCGGTGTCCTGGCAGACCAGCTCGCCCGCGCTCGCGGCCGCACCGGCCACGGTCACCTCGCCGGTGTCGACGAGCACGCCGTGCTCGAAACCCGACTCGATCGCCAGGTCCAGGCTCCCGCCGGGCGGTAGCGTGATCTCGGCACCGAGCAGCGGGGTGTAGGTCGACACCGGCGAGGTCTGCCCGAGCAGGCTGCCCAGGAAGACCGACACGCGCGCGCCGTCCCGCTCCAGGGCCGGCGGTGCGTAGTTGTCGAACGCCGCGTCGGTGAACCGGTGCCGTTCGGGCAGCGCCACCCAGAGCTGCGCCCCGTGCAGCACGCTCGTGTCCGATGTGGAGTACTCCGAGTGGGCGATGCCCGAGCCCGCAGTCATCAGGTTGAGCTCACCCGGCCGGACGAGGGCGTGCGTTCCGAGCGTGTCGCGGTGCTCGACCTCGCCGCTGAACAACCACGAGACGGTCTGCAGCCCGGTGTGCGGGTGGCCGGGAACCCGCATGCCACCTGTCCCGGACACGTCGTCGGGGCCGTAGTGGTCGACGAAGCACCACGCTCCGATCAACGACCGCGCCCGTTGCGGCAGCGTGCGGCGCACCGTCATCGCCCTCGGCCCGCCCAGCGGGACCTCGCGGGGCCGCAGCAGCCACGCCCGCCCTGCCTGGTCGTCGGCGTTGGTGCAGGTCAGCTCGGTCGGCGCTGTTTCGAGGTTGCTCATCTTCTTCTCATGTCCCCTGTTGGATTCCGCTCGTGTTCCACCCGAGTGTGCGGCATAGTGGCGGAATGTCCGAGGAACAGCGTGGCAGCACACCGGCCGAGAACCCTCCGTCCGAGGTTTCGGTGCTCGACGTGCCGTCCCGGCACCGCTACGAGATCAGCGTCGACGGCGTGCGAGCGGGGCTCACGCGGTATCTCGATCGCGGGAACCAGCGGGTCTTCGTGCACACCGAGATCGACGGCGACTTCGCCGGTCGTGGCCTGGGCAGCGAGCTGATCTCGGGCGCGCTGCGGCGGACGCGTGCGGCCGGGATGCGGATCACCGCCGTCTGCCCGTTCGTGGCCAGGTACCTCGACAACCACCACGACTTCGACGACATCCGGGATCCGGTCACCCCGGACGTGCTGGCCGCCGTGCGGTCGGAGTAATATCGAGATCGTTCGCCGCTGCGTAGCTCGCGTACGTGCGGCCGCTCCGTGAATCCCGGAGAGTCTCCTCGCAGCACGGTTCAGAAGCGGACATCTCGTAGTCCGCCCACCGTGATCCCGATCGGCAGCATCCTGCTTACACCCCGTTCTTCACGCACGTCCCGGAACGGCAAGGGAGGGTTTCGGTGATCGAGGACGACACCGGCCGGTTCTTCGTGGTGACCGGCGGGCCCGGCTCGGGCAAGACCACGTTGCTGGACGAGCTCGCGCGCAGCGGCCTTGCCACCACGCCCGAGGCCGGTCGCGCCGTGATCCGTGACCAGACGACTGTCGGTGGAGCAGCACTGCCCTGGGGCGATCGTGCGCTGTTCGCCGAGTTGATGCTCTCGTGGGAGATGCGCTCCCACCACTGGGCAAGGCAGCGTCAGGGGGTCGTGCTCTTCGATCGTGGTGTTCCCGATGTGCTCGGGTACCTACGGCTCACCGGAACGGCGGTCCCGGAACACGTTCACGCCGCGGCTGAGAAGTTTCGTTACAACCACCGGGTTTTCGTGGCTCCGCCCTGGCCGGAGATCTTCGATCGGGACGAGCAACGTCGGCAGGATCCCGCCGAAGCAGAGCGCACCCACGAGATGATGGTCGAAACCTACACCGAGCTCGGATACGAACTAGTCACGCTTCCCCGCGTCGATCCGCAGGCCCGCGCCGATTTCGTCCTCCAAGAGCTAGACACGGCCGCTTACGCGGAGCGAAATCCCTGAACTGCCATCACCTCGACACTAGCGGAGTTCGGCCCTGATCGTTCTCCGCCCAGTTGGGAAGACGAGCTTCGTTCCCCTGTGTCTCCTCCGAGCCGTTTCGGCCACCGCAATCGTATAGACCTGTCCAAAATCAGAGGTGCAAGACGCGCTGTTGCTGCTCACGGGCCACGGCGAGCCCGCCGCCTTCCGGGAGGACTTGGTCGCTGTGCGACCGGACGCACGCGGCGATGGCGACTTGCTCATCGAGGCTTCGGCCGGAACGGGCCGGGGCTCGGCGACGGCCGGTGAAATCCCTGACCCCGAGAACATCAAAGCGCCGATCCGGGGCATGCTGTCCTCGTGACGGACGTGCTGCGCATCAGCGCCTTCCCCGCGCCTTCCGCGCGGAACGGTGGAAATCCCGCCGGAGTCGTTCTCGACGCGGCCGGGCTCGACGAGACCGCGATGCTCGCGATCGCCGCCGAGACCGGCTACTCGGAAACGGCGTTCGTGCTCGACATCCAGGAGCCCGCGGAGGCCAACGGTCCCGGGAGGGTCCGCATCCGCTATTTCTCGCCCACCGCGGAAGTGCCGTTCTGCGGCCATGCGACGGTCGCCACCGCCGTGGCACTCGCCGACCGCCACGGCACCGGGCTGTTGCTGTTCGACACAGCGGTCGGCGAGGTCGCCATCGAAACCGCCGAGACGGCGAATGGTGAGACCACCGCCTCCTTCACCAGCGTCGAACCCTCGGTGACGCCGATGGACGACGACGTCGTCGACCGGTTGCTGTCGTTGCTCGGTCTCGCTCGGGCCGATCTCGATCCGGCCTACCCGCCCCGGCTGTCGTTCGCCGGAAACGTCCATCCGGTCATCGTCCTGGGCAGCCGCGAGACCTTCGACTCGTTCGACTTCGATCCGTCGCGGCTGCGAGAACTGATGGACGAACACGGCTGGGCGGCTACGGTGACCGTGCTGTCCCCCTTGGGGGAGAGCGAGTTCGCCGCACGCAACCTTTTCCCGGTCGGCGACATCACGGAAGATCCGGCAACCGGCGCCGCAGCGGCGGCGACAGGGGCGTACCTGAGAGCTATCGGTGCGGTAAAGCCGCCGGCACAGCTCCGGATCCAGCAGGGCGATCACGTCGGGCGTCCGAGCCTGCTGCGAGTGACGGTGCCCGGGTCGGGAGGCATCGTCGTTACGGGTGGTGCGGCGCGGATCGAATGATCCCCGAGCGGCGCTGACCACGACTGGAGGCGTGCGCTGCGCAGACGTCTCCACGGCCCACGGTAGGCCCCCAGGGTAGGCCGGGCACCCGCACGGTGCCCCTGGCCTTTCCCTCGTTCGGAGTCGGAGCTACTCGATGGACAAGATCAACTCGACCTCGACGGGTGAGTCGAACGGCAGTACGGCCATTCCCACCGCTGAACGCGCGTGAACTCCCGCATCGCCGAAGATCTCCCCGAGAACCTCGGAGGCACCGTTGATAACGGCCGCTTGCCCGGTGAAGGACGGGTCCGAGGCCACGAATCCCACGACCTTGACGACGCGGGTGATCCGGTCGAGCGATCCGATGACGCTCTTCGCCGCGGCCAACGCGTTGAGGGCGCACCTGCGGGCGTACTCCTTGGCGTCCTCGGCCGTCACGAGGTCGGCGCCCTCGCCTACTTTGCCGGTCTCCGGCAGTGCCCCGTCGACCATGGGCAGCTGGCCGGAGACGTGGACGTGGTTACCGTCGACTACCGCGGGTGTGTAGGCGGCGAGCGGTGGGACGACGACGGGGAGCTCGATCCCGAGTTCGGCAAGGCGAGCGTCGATCCTCGACAACAGTCGATCTCCTTCGGCTTTTCGGATGTCACCTGAGCGGTGCTCGCAGGGTACTCCGGGCGTTTCGTCGGATGGATCGGCGCTGTCGGCCTCCGAGTCGGCCGAGTATCGCGCGGCGAGTGTTCACGGTGCCCGGGCACTGGTCACACGTGGCAGTGACGTTCGGAGTCCGGTACGAGTCGCAAGCGGCTCCTGCCAGCTCGCCCGTTGGCCGGAGTTCGGCCCCGCGCGGAACGCTCTCGCGGAACGGCGCCGTGCAGGACTTGGCTCCGGTCTTCGTTCGGAAGTCCCGCGTGTCGCGTGTTAGGCTGTTATAGACAGACCGGTCTAATCATTAAGGGTGCACGATGCGCGCTGTGCTGCTCACGGGCCACGGTGGTCCCGAGAAGCTCGAACACCGCGACGAGGTGGTGACCCCGGAACCCGGACCAGGGCAGCTGCTCGTCCGGGTCGGTGCCGGTGCCCTGAACAACACCGACATCTGGACCAGGGAGGGCGCCTACGGCCTCCCCGGCGACCCCACCGCGCTCGCCGGGTGGCGCGGGCCGATCTCGTTCCCCCGCATCCAGGGTGGGGACGTGGCTGGAGTGGTCGAATCGGTCGGTTCCGGAGTGCCGAGTGAGTGCGTCGGGCGCCGTGTGCTGGTCGATCCGGCCGAATACCGCGATGAAGGCCCTCATGCCCCGCCGGTCGGTCTGCTGGGCAGTGAGTACGACGGTGGATTCGCCGAGTACGTGCTCGTCGCCGACCGGCAGGCCCACGACGTGACCGACTCGCCGCTGTCGGACGAGGAGCTGGCCGCGCTACCGATCGCCTACGGCACCGCGATGGGCATGTTGGAACGCGCCGGAGTGGCTTCGGGCGAGAGGATCCTGGTCACCGGGGCGTCCGGCGGGGTGGGGCTGGCCGTGGTCCAGCTGGCCGCCGCTCGCGGAGCGGAAGTGCTGGCGATCACCAGCGGCGGCAAGGAGGCCGAGGTCCGTGCTGCCGGGGCTAACCGGGTGGCGCTGCGGGACGCCGCCGATCTCACCGACCGGGTGTGGGAGTTCGCTCCCGAGGGGCTCGACGCGGTGGCCGACGTCGTCGGCGGCCCGCAGCTGGCACGCCTGCTGCCGCTGCTGCGGGACGACGGCCGCTGCGTCGTCGCCGGGGCCATCGCCCAGGCGGTGATCGAATTCGACCTGCGCCGGTTGTACCTGCACAACCTCAGCCTGATCGGCTCATCGATGCACACCCGCACGCACTTCGCCGAGCTCGTGGCTGCCGCACGCTCCGGCCGACCGCGCCCGCGCGTCGCGGAGCGCTACTCGCTCGACGAGATCCATTCGGCACAGCGGCGGTTCCGCGAGGGCGATTACGTCGGCAAGATCGTGGTGGTGCCGTAGCCGACGTTCCCGCTTCGGTTTTCGCGGGCGATCGGGTGTCCCGTACGACCGAGGGTGCTCATTCCCCGACCTCGCCGTCGATCAGTTCGCGGACTATGTCTAGGTGCCCGAGGTGGCGGGCGTACTCCTGCACCAGGTGGAACAGGATCCGTTCCAGGCTCGCCGGTTCCTCGCCGTCCCATGCGTCACCGGCGCTTCCTGTATCGGAGAGCTCGTGGGCTCGTATGATCGCGTCGCTGCGCCCGGCCTGCTCGTGTAGCGAGCTCACGAGCTCGTCCAACGTCTCGTCGTCCGGGACGTACCAGCGTCCTTCCGACCACTCCGGCCACGGTGGTCCGACGTGCTCACCGCCGAATCGCCACACCAACCACCTGCGTTCGACGTTGGTGAGGTGCTTCAGCAGCGCGATCGGGCTCCAACCGGACGGCAGCCTGCTGGAGCGCAGCTCCTCCTCCGGAATCCCGCGCAGCTTGTCCACCAGCGCCGCGCGGAAGTAGTCGAGATACCCGACGAACACCTCGGTTCGGGATTCGCGGGAATCGGTTGGTTCCGGGAACGGCGGTCTCGTCATGGTCGGCAGTCTTCCACCACGCCGACGTGCGATCCACTGTGTACTCGAAACTGCTCGTGGAACCGCCCCGGCTACCGGGACTGGGGTCGCGCCTCGCGGGGCCTCGGGTCCGAGTAGAACCGAGAACCGGAACTATCCTCACCCGCGTGACCGAGACGCGACAGTGGCAGCTCGAAACCGCCGCCCCGGAGGACGCCCCTCCGATACACGGCCTTCGCAGGCAGCTGGAGGACTGGCTTTACGACCGGGGGATCGAGCAGTGGCCGCGCGGTGAGGTCTCGTTCGACAGGATCGCGAGCGAGGTCGAGCGCGCGGAGTGGCGCCGCGTGCGGCTGCCGGATCTCGGTGTCGTCGCGGCGATGCGGGTGCTGTGGTCCGATCCCGACTTCTGGGGTGCGGACCCCACGCCCGCGATCTACGTCCACGGGCTCATGGTCGACCGGTCGATGGCCCGAACCGGGATGGGCACCTTCCTGTTGGAAAGCGCCGCCGACATCGGCCGCGCCGCTGGGCTGCACACCTTCCGGCTCGACTGCGCCGAGGCCAACGCCACGCTGCGTTCCTACTACGCGGCGCGGGGATTCCACGAGGTGGGCAGACACGTCATCCGTGGCCTGTTTCCCGTGGTCCTGTTCGAGAAGCGGATCTGACGACAGCTCCTGAGGTCCGTCTCGGTAGGCAATGCTCGGCAGCGGAGCAGCAGGGGATCGAAGCACCGCGTCGAGGCTCCTAGACCTTCGAGACCGCGGCGGGGTTTTCCACTACCGGCTCTCCCGCGCGGGGACCGGTACTGCTCGGTCCCGATGTCCGGAGGCGAGTCCTTCGACGTCGGCGCCGTGGCCGTACTCGGTCACCAGCTCCACGGCCGCTCGCCGGAACTTCCCGGCCCGGCGGAATCCGCTGATCCGGATGTTCCAGGAGTCCGGGATCGAGATCCGCTGGAAGAATCTGTATATCCGACCCTCCGTCGCGAGGTTCTTGTCGAGGCAGCGGATCCGGACGGGAGTGGCCATCACGCTCATCGCCCGCAGTGGCAGCACGAACGGCAGCAGCACGAGCTCCACCACCAGCTCCAGCAGGACCGGGATCACGATCAGCACCCCGAAGGCCAGGGCGACGACGAGGTCGGGGAGTTCACTTATCCCCTCCACGAACCCCATGCGTCCCCAGCTGTCCCGGAAACGGAGCCTGCGTCGCCACGGCAGCCACTGCCGTTTCGCCTCCCAGGTTGATCCGACGGTGTCCACGAAACGCATCGATCCATTTTCGGGCTCGGTTACCGATTGCTCAGCCCCGGCGAGTTGTCCCCTTCCGGCAGGTTGTGCCTCGGAAGGAGCGGAGCTCGCGGAGCAGCATAGGAGTCGGCGATGGTGCCGCACGGGTGTTTCGTTCTGCTGTGATCGAGGACATGCGGGAATCCCGTGGTTTCCGTATCCCGTTGGCCCAGCTCCCCGGGCCCTGCTCCGCTCCACCGGAACGCAGGGCAGGCTGGAACCGTGACAACTCATTCGGATGTCGAGAAGGCAAGGCAACGAATCTCGGCCAGCGTCCGGCGCACCCCGATCGTCGACCTGGATCCCGAGCTGGTCCCCGGCGCGGCGAGCGTCCGGCTCAAGCTCGAACAGTTGCAGCACACCGGCTCGTTCAAGGCGCGTGGCGCTTACAACCGGGTGGTTTCGGCCCTTGCCGAGGACAGGATCGGCGAGGCGGGAGTGGTCGCGGCTTCCGGCGGCAACGCGGGCATGGCCGTGGCGCACGCCGCTTCCCGGCACGGTGTTCCCGCCCGGGTCTACGTCCCGGCCAACGCGCCGGCCTTCAAGCAGGCGAAGCTGCGGGAACTGGGTGCGGAGGTCGTGGCGGTCGGTGAGGTCTACGCCGATGCCTACCGGGCTGCCGTCAAGGACATCGAGGAGAACGGCGCGGTGTTCTGCCACGCCTACGACCAGCCCGAGATGTGTGCCGGTAACGGCACGCTGGGCGCGGAACTGCTCGAACAGACCGAGGGCGAGCTGGACACCGTGCTGCTGGCCGTCGGCGGGGGTGGGCTGATGGCCGGTGTCGCCGCCGCGCTCGAATCCCGTGCGCGCGTGGTGGGGGTGGAACCGACCGGCATCCCGACGCTGCACACCGCGCTGGCCGAGGGCGGCCCCACCGACGTGGCGGTCTCCGGTGTCGCCAAGGACTCGCTCGGCGCCACCCGCCTCGGCGAGATCGCCTACGAGGTGGCGACGCGAACGGGAGTGCGTTCGGTGCTGGTCGACGACGAGCACATCGTCGCGGCGCGGAAGTACCTGTGGCAGCGCTATCGGCTGGTCGTGGAACACGGCACGGCAGCGGCGCTCGGGGCGCTGTTCGCCGGGGCTTACCGCCCCACCGAGGGGGAGCGCCTCGCCGTGGTGCTCTGCGGTGCCAACACCGATCTCACCGACCTCGGTTGAAACCCCGCCATCCGAACACCGTCGATTTCTCGCGAAATCGCCGGGCGTCTTCGACGTGGGCCGAACTCCCACCATCCTCGCAGCAGTACCGACCGCGGGTTCTCCCGTGCGGCTCTCACGAGGAAGGCCCGACGTTGCGTAGTGACTACCCGATGTCGGGACTCCCGCGGCGAGAGCCGTGCGAGAGGTTCCACCAAGCGACCACCCACGCAACCCACTCCGGAACATCCGCTAGCGAAGTGAGAAACCCGAATACCCGTTGTCGGCCACTTGCTCGCACCACTGCCGATAAGCTGCGACCCCGCCCACGTAGGCCAGCAGCACGCGGGGTTTGCCCGGCACGTTGGCCCCGGTGTACCAGGAGTCGGCCGTGGGATAGAGCGTGGCGTTCCCGGCCTCGGCGGCGTGGTCGAGCCACTCCCGCTCGGCACGCTCGGTCGCCTCGACCTCGGTGAGCCCGTTGGCCGCCAGGTACGAGACGCAGTCGGTGATCCAGTCCACGTGCTGCTCGATGGACACGATTATGTTGCTCAGCACCGAGGGGCTGGTCGGTCCGGTCACGGTGAACAGGTTGGGAAAGCCCGACACGGCCAGCCCCAGGTAGGTCCGTGGTCCGGCGGACCAGTACTCCCGCAGCGTGCGTCCGTCCCTGCCCCGGATGTCGACCGCCTGCAGCGCGCCGGTCATGGCGTCGAACCCGGTGGCGAACACCAGCGTGTCCAGCTCGTACTCCCGCCGCGAGGTGCGCACCCCGGTTTCGACGATCTCGGCCAGCGGGGTGGACCGCAGGTCGACCAGGCGCACGTGCTCCCGGTTGAACGTCTCGTAGTAGCCGGTGTCCAGGCAGGGCCGCTTGGTTCCTATCGGAAAGTCGCGCGGCGAGAGCGTCTCGGCGATCTCCGGGTCGTGCACCTTGTCGCGGATCCTGGCTCGCACGAACTCGGCGGCGGTCTCGTTGGCGGCCGGGTCGACGAGAATGTCGGCGTAGCTGCCCGGTATTCCGAACAGGCTGCCCTCCCGCCAGCTCTGCCGGTAGGTTTCCTCGCGTTGCTCCGGCGAATCCTCGAACGCCGAGCGCTCGGCGGGTTGCCGCGGAACTCCCGCGTACGAATCGCGCTGCGCCGCGCGCCACCGCCGGTAGTTGGCCTTGCGCTCGGTGATCTCCTCGTCGCGCAGCGGCCGGTTGAAGGCGGGCATGCTGAAGTTCGGGGTCCGCTGGAACACCGTCAGTTCGGCGGCCTGTTCGGCCAGTTCCGGGATCACCTGGATACCGGAGGATCCGGTGCCGATCACCCCGACCCGTTGCCCGGTGAGGTCCACGCCCTCGTGCGGCCAGCGGCCGGTGTGGTGCACCGCGCCGCCGAACCGTTCGATTCCCGGTAGTTCCGGCGGTTTGCTCGCGGACAGGCAGCCGGTCGCCATGATCAGGAATCGTGTCGACACCGACTCACCGGTGTCGGTCCGCACCAGCCAGCGGTGCGCGTTCTCGTCGTAGTGCGCCTCGGTGACCCGGGTGTCGAACGTGATGCCGCGCCGCAGGTCGAAACGCTCGGCGACATACCGGATGTAGCGCAGGATCTCGGGCTGTGCCGCGTACTTCTCCGTCCAGGTCCACTCCTGCTCCAGTTCCGGCGAGAACGAGTAGGAGTAGGACATGCTCTCCACGTCGCACCGCGCGCCGGGGTAGCGGTTCCAGTACCAGGTGCCGCCCACGTCGGAGCCGTTCTCGAACACCCGCACCCGTAGTCCGAGCTCACGCAGCCGGTGAAGCTGGTAGAGCCCGGCCAGACCCGCTCCCACCACCACCGCGTCCGGTTCGGTGGAGTCCGATTCCGGAAAGTCCGTTGCCAATGAGTCCGATTCGGACATTTTCGCCTCCGGCGCGAGCGTGGTCCTCGACGTCAGCTTCGTTTCCATCGTTGTGGGAGGTACTCCTCGACCGCTCCGACGATGTAGTCCACCCCGGCCGCGCTGCCGGGAAGCACGTCGATCTGGGTGAGGAAGCCGTGCGTCTGTCCGGTGAAGCAGTGGTGCCGCATCGGCACGCCCGCTCGGCGCAACCGTTCGGCGTAGGCGTCGCCCTCGTCGCGCAGCATGTCGTGCTCCGCGGTCAGCACCACGGCGGGCGGTAGTCCGGACAGCTCGGTCGCACGCAGCGGGGAGGCATCGAACTCGCCGCGCCGCGCGACCACCGCCGCGAGATTCCCGCCCGCGCTGTCGCCCGCCACCAGCAGCGGCATCTCCGCGTCACCCAGCGCGGCACGCTGCTTGTCGGCCCACCGCAGCGCCGTCAGCGCGTCCTCGACGGCGGTGGGGTAGCGGTGTTCCGGCGCGAGCCGGTAGTCCACCAACGCGACGGCGCAGCCGGTGCGGGCGGCAAGGGTGCGTCCGAGCTGTTCGAAAAGGGCCGCGTCACCGAGCACCCAGCCGCCGCCGTGGTAGTAGACCAGTGTCCCGCGCGGTGAGTCGTTCGGTGTGAGCAGTCGGATCGGGATCGACTCGTCGCCGTCGACCGGTATCTCGACCAGCTCCACGTGGCGCATCTCCGGAGTGGGTGGCCCGTTCTCGGGTTGTTGGGCGCCCATGAACTCGCGTGCCTCGGCCGGGGTCATCTCCTGCAGCGGTTTCGAACCCTGTTCCGCCATCCGGTCCAGCAGCGCGCTGGTCGCGTCGTCGAGCGCCAATTCGGCTCCGTGCTCGTGTCCGTTCTCGGTCCACGATGAATATGCGACGCGCTTGGCCGTTGTGTAAATACAACTTCCCTGTGAGCGAGCTCGACCCTTCGAATGGCGTAATCATCGTCGTGTCGCGGAGTCCGGACAGGCCGCGACGGAGGAGGGCCTCGGGTTTCGGCTCAGCGCCAGGTGGTGGTCTTCTCGGCGGCCAGCCGGATCTCGGCCGCCAGCTGCGAGATCGGCATCGCGACCATGTTCTGCGAGATGTTGACCGGTGTTCCCATCATCCTGGCGTTGCCGCGCACCAGGAAGCCACGCCAGCCCGTGGTGCGGTCGAGCACCGCGCTCGGGTCGAACAGCGTAACGCTGAGCACGCGCTGCGTGCCGTCGTTGTCGGCCATGGCCCCGGAGACCTCCCGCCATGCCACGAATCCCACGCCGGTGAACGAGGCGTGGTCGTACAGTCCCTCGTTGTCCAGCACCACCACCGGTTTCGGCTTGGCCAGCCGCACGGCGCCGTAGATCAGGCAGCCGCCGAAGAACACGATCGCCAGCGCGCTCAGCGCGAGGAAGACCCCCGCGAGCGGGGCCGAGCTCATGGCGGTGACGGCCTGGTAGCACATGAACACCCCGAAAAGCACGAAGACCAGCGCGCCCAGGATCACCAGCCCCAGCCGGATCCGGTTCGGGTAGATCGCTAATCGGTAGTCCCGTTGACCGGGCTGTCCGTTGCGCTGGACCCCTCTCATCCGTTCCGCTCCTCCTGTAAGGCTGCGCGCCCCGCCGCGGGACCAGGCTCGTCGGCGGAGCCATTCCGAGAAGTAGAGCCTGCCATGTCGGCCGGGCGGGTCGAGCATCGCGGTTGAGGATCACGCTTCGGTCGAGGTCGGAAGCGTCACGGCGCGGTGTTTCGGTTTCAGCCCCGGGACTCGCGTCGCCGTGGACGGTAGCTGTCGATCACCTCGTCCAGCGGATACCGGTGGTGCTCGGTCAGGTAGCTGTCGAGCAGTCCCGCGTCCCGTTCGGAGAGCCCGACCAGCGGTCGGCGTAGTCGGATGCTCCAGCTTTTCGCCATCCCGTCGAACAGCTCCAGCTCACCCACGATCGGGGAAAGCTCCACGCCACCGGGCCAGAGCGGGAGTTCGGCGATACGCAGCTCGCAGCCCACCGGGTAGCTGCGACCCCCGATCTCGACCGGTTCGTCCAGTTCGGCCACGGTGGAGCGAACCTCGCCGGTGGTGACCACCCTGCCCCGGTCCCGCGTGGGGTTTCCGAAGCAGCCGCGCGTGGTGTACAGGTAAAGCCGGTCGCCCGGGGCGAGTGCGCGCACTTCGGCGCGGTCGAAGTCCGGAAACGCCATCCGCTGTTGCCGCAGCACCCAGTCGAGCGCTCGCCGGTCGCCGATGACGAGCAGATAGTTCGCCATGCGGGCAGCGTAGAACTCTGTACGGAACGAGCCGGTGCCCGCCCATTGGTGGGCGAGCGGGCGGTTCGGCACGGCAGTGTCGAACCGCCCAGCGGAGAACCACCACGCACGTGGTCGGCATTGTCGAGTGGGCCCGTACTAAAAGCGAGTCGACGAACTCCCGCTAGTTCTCCGGAACGAGTTCGGAACGCTTGCCGTGCCACGACACGTAGAGTTCCTCCCGCGCGCGGGAGCCCGACACGTACAGCAGGTTGCGCTCCCTTGCCCACGCGGCGGGCAGTTCGTCCTCGGCGACTTCCCTGATGAACGACGGTGGGAAGTCCTTATCGCTGAGACCGACAATGGCCACGGCCCGGAACTCCAGTCCTTTCGCGCGGTGCATCGTCATCACGCGGACTTGGTTTCCCAGCTTGCTCTCGTCGGTGCTGGCCGCGATTTTCGCCATCGGGACGGCCGCCTCTTCCAGGGCCTCGCCGATGTTGCCGGTCTGCATGTGTTCCCGCGCGATGACGGCCATCTCCGACCAGGGGATGCCGGATTCGTACCAGGACCGCAGCCGGCGGATCAGCCCGGTCTTCTCCTCCGCCCAGTTGTCGTAGCCCCGCGGCACCGGGTCGGGACCGACGAACTCGGAGCGCGCTCCGGTCAGGGACTCCTCGTCCCCGTCGAGGTCGTCGACCGTCGGACCGTAGGCCACCTGGATCGACCAGTTCAGTATCTGCTTGGAGGTGCGGTAGTTGACCGTGAGCCGCCGCGAACGACCTCGGGTCTCGATGCCCAGGCGGGAGAGCACCACCTGCCTGCCGTAGATGCGCTGGTGCGCGTCGCCGACGATGAACAGGTCGTCGTTGCCCTTGCTGATCAGTGATCGGATGAGCGACCAGTGCACCGGATGTAGGTCCTGCGCCTCGTCGACGATCGCGTGCCGATAGTGCGACAACGCCGATTCGGCCGAACGCTGCGACTCGCCCGATCGCCCGTCGGACAGCTGCGCCGCGATCGCCGCCGCACGCGCGGAGGCCTGCGTGAACGTGGTCAGGTTCTGGGCGTTGAGGGTCTGGGTGAACCTTTCGAAGATCGCCCATAGCTCTGCCCGCTGCGGACGCGAGATCCGTTTGCCGCGTCCACTGCGGGAGGTCTTCAGGTACTCGGAGCGTTCCGTGAGCCCCTGCGCGAGTACCACCTCGGACCACTCGCTGCGCAGGAAGTCGATGTCCCAGTTCTCCTCGGCCTGGTCACGCGCCTGCCGCCATACCTGTTTGATCGTCTCCTCGTTCTCGCCGAGCATCCTGGGCTTCGCGCCGTTGTCCTCGCCCGTGGCGAGCACGCGCTGCGCGAGCGCGTCGATGTGGAGCACTTCGACCCGGTTCAGGATGTCGGAACCGGCGAGTTCGACGAGCTGGGACTTGATGTCGCGCGCGAGGTTCTTGGTGAAGGTGGTGAACAGTATCTTGGATTCGGAACCCTCGGACTCCAGCCGCTGTGCCAGGTGCCGTGCCCGGTGGATGGCGGTGACGGTCTTGCCGGTGCCCGCCCCGCCCGTCACGCGGTAGGGGCCCCGCCAGCCGTCGTGATAGGCCAGTTTGCGCTGCAGCGGGTGCAGCCACACCCGCCAGGCCTTGAAGTCGTCCTCCAGGATCGCGCGCAGTTCGTCGATGTCGCGTCCGTCGGTGAAGTCGACCCTGGACAGCGGTCGTTCCAGCGCCGTCAGCACGTCGTCGGTGTCGATCTCGTTCTCCTGCTCGATCACCAGGTCCTTCCAGGCGTCCTCGGGGGTGCGTCCGGCCGCGAGGTCGATCACGGCCTTGCCCTGGACTCCCGGGAGTTCCTCGGCGATGCTCAGCAGTTCGTTCTCGTCGGTGATCGCGACCAGCCGGGTGGCGATCTCCTCGTCGACGCCGAACTCGCGCAGTTCTCCCGCTTTGACGTGCCGCAGGATCGGCATTGGCCGCGCTTGTCGGGAGCCGCTGCTGCTCGCGTGGCTGACCGCCTCGTTCAGGGCCGCTTCGTTGACCACTTCCAGGGCACCGGTGACCTCGTTGACTCCGAAGCGGAGCTTGCCCGCATAGGTGTAGGCGTCGTCGTGCGGTTTGACCGCGACCATCACGTACCCGCACGATTCCGGCAGTTCGATGAGCACCGCCCGCCAGAAGTCCGACACCTTGCCGGTCTTGATGCGCTTGTCCGTGACCCCCTGCGGCGTTTTGATGTTCAGCCCGGGCAGGTCGGGGTTGGTCTGGAGCTTGACGATGAAGTCCAGCACCTTGTTCTTGATCGAGTTCTCCAGCTCCTTGTAGGAGCCCTCGAACAGGTCGGATATGACGACTCGTGTGCTCATGCTCGTTTTCCTTCGAAGGCCGCGACGATCTCGTCCACCAGTTCCTCCTCGGTTGCCACGTCTCGATGGTTGAACACTCGCCAGCCGTGCCGGACCAGCCATTCGTCGCGCGACGCCACGGTGTCGACCACCACGGCGATCCGGCTGTCGGGCCAGCAGTACTCGACCTGCCAGAGTTCGCTGTCGCCGACCTCGCCGCCTGCTTCCGGCTCGGGAACGCCGCGTTCCGCGAGTGTCCTGCCGAGGTTCGTCAGGCTTTCGTCGGTGTACTCGATCACCGTCTTCCAGCCGGGGTGGCTGACCTCGATCCGTGGCATGGACTCGGTCGGGCCGCCCAGCGCCAGCGGCGGGGTGCGTCCCGTGAACAGTTCCAGGCAGCCGTGGGTCCATATCTCGGCCATCCGCAGCGGCATCGTGTGGCCGTGGCGGGGCAGCGGCAGGAACTGCAGCAGATTGGACCAGCGGAGCCAGTCGCGCCAGCGCTCGTCGTGGGTGGCGCCGCCCACCTCGCTCGGGCTGTCGTCGAGCACCGCCAGGGCCCCGACGGTGTCGGCCTCCTGCCCCCCGCCGAGGGATGCCACGAGCGCGATGGGCAGTCCGGACAACCCCACGCAGGGAACCGCCGCCAACTTGCCCTTGCCGTTGTGGGCGAAGTCCTCTTCCCTCGCCCACGCTTCGAGGGTCGGGCCGAGGGTTTCCCGGGAGCACTTCGTCGGCTGCCCGTTCAGGTGCTCCCGCGATTCCAGCATTCCGAAGCAGGTCCGCACCGCGGTCTCGCCCCAGACGTCGTGCTCCGGGTCGCGCAGGTAGTCCAGCAGTGCCCGCATCGGGTTTCCCCAGAGCAGCGGTGCCCTGTTGTCACCCACTTTCGAACGGGCCTTCCTGGTCACGGTGTCGGCCACCAGACCTCGCAGCTTGCTCTGGTAGCCGTCCGTGAGGCGGGCGAAGTCCTCGACGTCCTCCCAGGTGAGTGACCAAACCCGGTAGCCCCGCGTGCGGAGCGCGTCGCGCTTGCGCGCGTCGTCGGCGGTCCGGTCGCCCCGCGGTGAGGCGTGGAAGGCCTTGCCGTCGAGGTAGACCGCGACCGGTGCGTCCTGGGCGTCCTGCCGGTTGAGCAGGAAATCGGGTTCGGTGGGGACCTCGCCGCCCAGTTGGACCAGCGGTCGCATCGTCCAGCGGCGCGGTTCGCCGTCCGGGCTGAGCAGTCGGATGTCGAGTTCCTCGCCCCTGCTGCCCATGGCGGAGCTCCAGGACTGGCCCCGCTGCGTGTCCACCCACCGCTTGAGCTGTTCGCGGAACCGCAGTTCCAGTTCGGACAGTTGCACCGAGGAGATGTCGATCCCGGTGACGCTGTCGATGTCCTCCACGTGCCACGCGTCCAGCAGGTCGGCGAGCAGCTCCCTGGCGAGGCGCCGGTTGGCGTGCTCCACCTCGTTCGGCGCGGCCACTCCCAGCAGGCAGCGGTGGCAGGCGGCGTGTCCATCGTGCTGGCACCGGCAGTTGCTCAGGATGTCGTGGGCCTGCAGCAGGATGCGTCGCATCCGCTCGGGTTCGCCGAGCCGGTCGAGGTAGCCGGTGCCGCCGGGCACGGTGTCGTGCAGCACCAGGAACTGACGGGTGCGCCCGTACTCGTCCGGCATGCGCGCGGTCACCACGTCCAGGTGCTGCGGGTCGCCGCCGAAGTCGGCCCGCAGCCCCAGCAGCAGCGCCGTCTTGAACGAGGTCAGGCGCAGCTCGATCTGGAAGGTCGACACCGGCAGCAGCAGCCGCACCGCCTGTGTGGTCAGCTCGTGGCTGAGCAGCAGCTCTTCCCAGCTGTTCGCGGTGCCGCGCCGGGTGGAGCACCAGCCCCGATGGCGGACGTTGTCCTCCTTGCCCTGCTGCCAGACCACGCCGCAGTAGGTGCAGGTGGTGAACCGGGTGGCGGGTTGGCGTTCGCCCGCGATGGAGACGTCGGGTGCCGGGCGGTCGGCGCGGCCCATGTTGACGGTGCGGATGGTGGCCTGCCGCGCGTACTCCGCGCCGAACGCGCGTTCGGGGAGCCGCCAGGCGTTCGCCACGTGCTCGGGCGGGATGTCCACTCCGGTCGCGGTGTGGAACCGGGTGCGCACCCGGTCCTCGGTCTCGTCCTCGATGAGGGCGTCGTCCCTGCGGTGCACGGCCGAGACCCTCCGCAGTTCCAGCACCTTGTGCACCGCTCCGGTGTCGGAGACCGCGGTGCCGCCGCACCGGGGGCAGTGACCGGGAGCGGGGGTGGTGCGCTCGGTGCCCCAGCCGCAGTCCGGGCACAACCGGTGATGCCGCCAGTGCGGCTGCCCGGCGGGGCCGATCTCCAGCGCGTCGACGCTGACCCGGTAGCCCTGCGCGTAGAACACGGCGCCGGGTGCGAACTCGGTCAGCGCGGCGCGGCTGCCCCTGCCGTAGGTGTGCTTGAGGGTTCGCGGGCTCTTGCCGTCGCCGTCGTCGGTGGTCCACCACAGCGAGACATCCAGTTCGGTGTGGTCGTCCCGCAGGTTGTAGTTCGGCAGCAGCGACAGCTGCCCCAGGCCGAGGAGAGCGTTCTCCTCCCGGTTGTCCTTGACCATCCTGGACAGTGCGTTCCACTCGCCCGACCAGCGGCGGCGGTCGTCCCGCTGCGTGTCGTCCAGGTGGCCCTGCCGGTCCAGCCGCGCGATGGCCTCGGCGAGTTCGCCCTGCCGCCGCGTCAGTTCCCGCTGGTGCTCCGACCACTCCGACACCGTCCGCGCCACGGCCTTCGGCAGCCCGTCCGAGGCGAACTCGCGCACGCCGTCCGCCGCGACCCGGTCCAGCTTGTCGCCGTACAGCGCCAGGAACCGTTCCGCCAGTTCGGCCGCGCGGGCGGTGACGGTGTCCACGAACTTCCGCAGCCAGCTGCCCTCGGCCAGCCCGTCCTCCAGCAGCGCGCCGAGCCTGCCCGGCATGTTCCCGCCGGGATCCAGTTCGCCCGCGGCCACCCGGTCCAGGCAGAACGCGAAGTACTGCCTGCACAACAGCTCGCTGGCCCGCAGGTAGGCGGCGGGCGGCGTGATCTCGCCGTTGATGAGGTTCGTGGGATCGGACAGGTAGTACAGGTCGCGGGGCTGGCTGGGCACGGTGGCCAGCACCAGCGCGTTCCCGGTGGCGCGCCCGGCGCGTCCCACGCGCTGCAGGTAGTTGGCCGGGCCGCGCGGCAGCGAGGCCAGCCCCACGGTGGAGAGGTCGCCGATGTCGATACCTAGTTCCAGCGTGGGGGTGCAGGCCAGCACGTTCGGGTCGATCGGCGAGTCCCCGGCCGCGAAGCGGCGTTCCACCCGCTGCCGTTCGCTACCGTCCAGCAGCGCGGTGTGCTCGTGCGAGACCAGGTGCCGCAGCCGCCCGGCGTGGTAGAGGCGACGGTAAAAGTCGTCGCCGCGAACCGGGTGGGCCACCAACCGTCCGGTGCAGCGCATCCGGGGGCACACCGTCCCCAGCCACAACTCGAACCGGTTCGGCGTGCTCGGCTGGATGTGGTGGCACTTCGGGCAGCGCAACTGGGCCGCCGCCAGCTCGTCCGCCCCGAGCGGTCGCAGTTCCACCCGTTCCGGGGCCAGCCCGAACACGTACGCGTCGGTGCGGGAGCTGGCGGCGACCAGCGGCGCGTGCTCGTGCTCGCCGAGCAGCCGCACCACCGGCTCCACCAGCGCGCGGGCCTCCGCCTGGCTGGTTCCCAGGCAGCGCACGGTCCAGTCGGTCAGCCACGAGTCGCCGCGCGGCCGGAGACTGTCGAACTCGCTCTTGGCGGCGGTGGAGAAGAACACGGGCGCGGCCCGGTTCTTCGGGAACTTCTGCATCCCCTGTGGACTGCCGCCCCAGATGGGATAGCGTTTGCCGTCCTGGTTGATGTAGTTCGCCAGCCACGGGTGGGTGATCCCGCCCCGGCGGCGCAGCCGGTCGAGCAGGCCGAGCAGCCAGCGTTGGTAGGCGGGTTCCTCCGGCAGGAAACCGCGCTCCGGCAGGTTCTCGTGGATGTCGCGGGCCAGCCCGGCGTAGTGCGCCAGGTCCACCCGGTAGTCCACGCCCAGCGCCCCGGTGAGTTCGAGCGTGCGGCCCAGCCGGGAGCGCAGCCCCACTTCGAGGTGGGTTTGGAACCGCAGCCGGTTGGCGAGCAGTTCGCGTCGTTTCCCGCTCCGGTCGTGGTCCAGCCATTCCCCCTCGTAACCCAGCCGTCGCGCGAAGTCCGGCGGCGCGATGGTGTAGAGATCGCGGGTGGGGCTGTCGGCGAGTTCCTCGGTGGCCTCGGCGAGGCTGCGCGGTTGGCCGTCCAGCGCGCGCAGGATGGCCGAGCGCAGGTTGAACTGGAAGGAACGTCCCTCGACGAACGCCGCCCGGTGCGCCGCGTCCTGCACCGAGTCGGTGAACACCAGGGTTTTCTTCTCGCCGTCGGCGACCAGGTTGGATCCGAACAGCTGGGTCAGCGCCACGCTGATCAGTGTCGCCACCGAGGACCCGAGAAAGCGGATCGCGTCGTCGGTCTCGCAGGAGGGGCAGCGCTGTGCTTCGGCGGCATCCGCGTCCGGCGTGATCAGCACCGGGATTCCGGGTTCGTCGTCGGCGCCCGGGTAGGCGAGCGTGAGCTTGTCGATGTGGCGCGCGCCCGGTTCGTCCTCGTTAGCCAGCAGCACGGTGCGCAGGTTCTTGGGGTCGCGGACGCTGGCCCGCCAGATCTTCTCCGGACTGCCCTCCAGCTCCTCGCCCAGCTCGGTGGCCAGCGCCTGCCAGCCCGAACGCCCGCAGACCCGGCAGTAGGCAGCCGGGAGGTAGCGGTACTCGTTGTCCGGCGGCCCGTCGTGCCACCAGGCGAAACCCGGCTCGGTGGAGACGGCGCGCAGCATCCTGGTGACCTCGCGCACCCACAGCTGCACCTCCAGGTTCAGCAGCGGTCGTTCACCCGAGTCGGTCGCGATTCGTGCGGTCGAGATCAGCGCGAGGAATCGCCGCAGCGCCCGCCGCACGTCGTGCGGGGAGTGCTGCTTGGCCACGCCCCACTGCAGCACCCCGGAGTTGCTGACCGCGTCCACCGCTTCGGCCTGGGTCAGCGGGCCGCCGGAAAGCGCCTGCACCACCGCGCGGGTGAGGAAGCTGTGGCTGAGCCGCTCGCCGAGCGTCCGCCGGTCCGGGACGCGCTCGCCCAGGAAGGCCTCCGCCAGCGGTTGCCACGAGCCCTCGGCGGCCACATCCGGCTCCGGTGGCGCGTTGACGGTCTCGACGTCGGGCACGTCGAGCCCGAAGTCGATGTCGGAGACCACTTCGGCCGCGTCCAGCCGTTCCTCGGTGACCACCGCTTCCGGCGGGAACGGGGTGCCGAACACCGTTTCGGCGAACTCGCGCAGCTCGGCCGAGCGCGTGGTCCCGCCGAGGGTGGCCGAGGTCGCCACCGGGGTTATCCGGCCGAGCGGGCGGCCCGGCTCGGCCACCCGCAGGGTCGTTCCGAGCCTGCGCAGCAGCATCGCCACGTCGGTGCCCTGCGCGCCGTCGTAGGTGTGGAACTCGTCGAGCACCAGGTAGCGCAGGCTCGTGGTCGACTCCGACCACAGCGGCGCGTCGTCGGAGCGCAGCAGCAGCAGGTCGAGCATCTTGTAGTTGGTCAGCAGGATGTCCGGCGGGTGGTCCCGCAGCGCCCGGCGCGAGTCGATGAGGTGCCCGCGGCCGAGCGTGCTGTGCTGCTCCCCGTCGCCGGTGTAGACCCCGGCGTTGACCTGGTGCAGCCTCGGGTCGTCGTGCAGCTGCTCGGCCAGCCGCCGCGCCTGGTCGCCGACCAGCGCGTTCATGGGGTAGAGCAGGATCGCCTTGATGCCCGTTTCCCCGCGAGCCCTGGCGCGGGCGGCGTGGTCCAGGATCGGCACCAGGAAGGACTCGGTCTTGCCGGAGCCGGTGCCGGTGGTGATGATCGTCGGCTCGGCCGGATCGTCGCGGGTGGACAGCCGCTCGAAGGCACGCGCCTGGTGCCGGAACGGCCGGAAACCGGTGGGCTGCCAGTCCAGCGGGCTGCGCCAGTCGGCGTCCACCGAGCGGA
Organism: Actinopolyspora lacussalsi; assembly: GCA_030803735.1. Taxonomy (NCBI): domain Bacteria; kingdom Bacillati; phylum Actinomycetota; class Actinomycetes; order Actinopolysporales; family Actinopolysporaceae; genus Actinopolyspora; species Actinopolyspora lacussalsi. The sequence continues at coordinate 4,133,713 of JAURUC010000001.1, forward strand.
ACGGGGTGCGCAGCCGCAGGTAAGGACCCCGGAAGATCCCGTGCTTCGAACCGAGCAGGAAATCCTCCAGCGCCGCCCGCGCCTCGTCGTCGGCCAACGCGAAGGTGGTGGACAGGTACTCGGTGACGGCCCGCTTGGTCTCTTCCGCCAGTAACGAGGGATACATCGGGATTCTTTCCTTCCCCAGCGGCTGTGCTGCGCCCCGCGTTGATCATCGCTTATCGGGCCGGGCGCGTCGCGTACGGTTACCGAGTCGTCACTTCATGCGGAACATTCTTCCGGTGCGGAGTCACCGACCTTCGGTCCAGTAACGCTGGAGCCGTGCTATCGCCTCGTCCTTGTCCATCATGGCGACTTCGGAGTCCGCCAACCCCACGCGATTGATCAGCAGGTGGACCAGGTCGGCAGGCAGTGTCTCGGCCTGCGGTTCGGGAACACCGCGTGTCGGGGGGTTCCCGTCGTGCACGCACGACCAGAACTGGGGTTCGTCGACTTCGAGCTGATCGCGGAGGACGTGTTGCCACAGGCCGGCCCCGTAGGCGCTTCGGTCGACCGGGTGGGAAATCCGCGTGCGCAGAATCCGGCCGTCGGGGAGCGCGAGTTCATAGGTGATGTGGTGGGTGCCGGAGCGGCCCCGAGCGTCCCGAACCCGATCCCAGCCTTCTGTCCGACAGAACCGTTCGTGGTCCTGCCGGGTCGCGCGGGGGTGGTTCACTGCTTGCTACCAATCAGCCAGTCGCGAAGTTGTTCGTCGTCGCTGAAGCTCACGAGCTGGACCAGGCCCCAGTTCTCGCGGTGGTTGGGCGCGTTCAGCAGTCGTTCCTGCCAGTCCTCGGCGTACTCGCGCAGCGCCGCGATCATCTCGGTGATCGCCTCATCGAATGTGGCGCCGTCCGCGGCCACCGGTAGGCCGGGGATGAACACCGACCAGCCCTCTCCTTCGGGGATCACTTGTGCCTGGGACGGGGTGACCGACGCGAGGTAAGAGCGCAACCGTTCGGCATCGACCACCGCTGTGGTGGCCGAGTCTCGACGTAGTGACGCTACGTGTCCACGATCGGCCGCGTCGAGTAGATCCTTCAGATGAGCCCGCGCTTCGGTGTAGCTGTCGTAGTGCACAGCGGACATGGTGACCTCCTCGGTGGTTACCGTCATTCTTCCGCCGAAGCTTAAGTACGTCAAGTACGTGGCGTACGGACTGGCTGTACGTACGCCACGTTCCGTCACTCACGAGCGGGGGCGCGTTTCTTGCCGCCGCCGCGCTCGGGACGCCGGGGACCGTCACCGAGCAGTGATTCGGCGAGCTCCTTCCATTCGCGGGCGTTCACACCGTCGCGGTCCTCGGTGGAGATCAGGGTTCCGCGCGGTCCGCCGCCCGCTTCCCGGGGCAGGACTCCCTGCTCGGCGTACCAGGCCTTCTTGCGTTCCCAGGCTGCCGCGTAGTCCGGCTCGTCGAGCATGCCCAGGTGCTCCCAGTAGAACTTGTCGCCGTTGGCGGATTCGATGGTGAAGTCCGGCAACCGAACCGTGTCGTCGTCGCCCACCAGCGGGGACTCGTATTGCCAGCGACCGGGATGCAACTCTTCCAGGATCTCGGCGATGATCACTTCGTTCTTGCTGCGCACGGCGATGTTGCTGCTGGTGATGTGCAGCAGCCCGCTGTCCACGGTGGCTTTCTCGCCCTTGCCACCCGCTGTGATCTCCCGCAGATCGGGGCTGCGGTTCAGGTCGGTGAACCTGCGTGCCGCGTCCGATCGGGTCGAGTCGCTGAGCCGCATCAGGTCTTCCAGCGGCCCCTCGTGGCAGATCACGATCTTCTCGCTCTGCCTGGTCAGCGCGGTGTAGAGCATTTCCCGGGATAGGTTCCACGCCCCCGCGGGCAGCATCAAAAACACCGTGCCGAACTCGCTGCCCTGCGATTTGTGCACGGTCAGCGCCCAAGCCAGTTCGATGCTGGGGTCCTCCCCGGAAAGCGCGCCGTTGACGGTCATCCGCTTCTCGGGCTGGGAGGAGAACCGCGCCTGGGTTTCCCACGGAGCCTTCTGGCCCTTTCTGGCGATCCGGCCGGTGACGACACCGATGTCGCCGTTGGCCACGTACTCGCGGGTCTGGCCCGTTTCCCGCGACCACGACCGCAGCATCTGGTTGCGCAGGTTCACCACTTTGTCGCCGAGCACGATGCGCTCACTGCCCAACGGTTTGGGCACGTTCCGATACTTCGGCCACTTGGTGGCCTTCTTGAGCTCGAACTCCCGGTGCGTTCGTTTCAGATGCCGATTGAGCTCGACGGTGCCGTGCCCGCGACCGCGCACAGGGGAGAGCAACTGCCACTGTTCACACGCTTCCGGTGCCTCGTTGTAGCTGACGAAGTCGTCCACGGTGGCGCCGTAGGAGGCCGCGAAGCTGCGTCCGCCGTCCGCGGGGTCGACGTGCAACTCCTCGGCCAGCACCTCGTCGATGACCTGCTCCGGCGTACGTCCCCGCCACGGCACGGCACGCAGCGTGGGCATCGACTCCTCGTTCCGGAGGCGCTGCCAGGTCTCGTCGAACCCTTCGGGTAGCTCGTCGCCGCCGAACCAGCGCGCCAGCATCAGGTCGTCGCGCGTACGCCCGGACTCCCGTTGGCGGCGCAGCACGGTCAGTTCGGCCCACCCGTCGGAAACCCGTGGCCAACTCCCGTCGTGCCCTTGCCTGGCCGTGTGCTCCAGATCGACGAAGGGGCGCCCCGCCCCGATCGGGGGAAGCTGCCTCGGGTCCCCGACCAGCACCAGTCGGTCCGGGGGAACCAGCGCGTCCAGTAGCGCGTCCAGCATGTCCTCGGTGAGCATGGACGCCTCGTCGACCACCACGGTGCCGTAGCGCTGTCTGCTGCTGGGATCGCCGGTGGCGCGGTAACGGGCGCTCTCCCCGTCGTATCGTCCGGCCGGCCCGAGGAAAGCCGCGAGGGTCTTGGCGGTCCCGCCGACCTTGTTGGACAGCTGCACCTGTGCTTTGCCGGTGGGGGCGAGCAGCAGCACGCCGCGTTCGGAAACCTCGTCACGTTGCGCCAGCGCGCGGATCAGCGTGGTTTTACCGGTGCCCGCTGGACCGTTCAGCACGGTGCACCGGGAGCGGTACAGCTCCCGCAGCGCCTGCTGCTTCTCGGTACGCGCCCGCTGTTCGGCCGGGTCCTCCTCGTCGGCGTTTTCGTCGGAATCCTCGGGTGACAGTATCGCCGCCAACTCGCTGCCCAGGTCGTCCGGGACTGGGTGTGGCTCAGCGGCGCGCAGGTTCGCCAGGAACGAGTTGATCGTGTTCACCCTGGTGATGGCCGAACGCAGCTTATAGGCGCACTCCCCGTCGGCCAGCTCTGTGTGCGCCAGCGGTGGCCAGTTGTACTCGGGATCGGCGTCGAGATCCTCGGGCAGCAGATCCAACCCGGACAGCGTGGTGTCGGTCAGCTTCATCGGCCGGGTGGGGGTCAGCCGCTGGGCGCGTTCGACCGCTTCGGCTCGTGGAAGCAGGGTGTGGCCCTCCTGCTGGGCCTCGGCCACGGTTTCGGTGAGGGCGGCTTCCACCCGGCGCTGGTCCACCGGATCCTCGAACGGCTCGGAAACCGGTAGCGGATGCCGTTCCGAGATCGCGGGATCGGGGTAGCACCCCCGGTCGATCACGGTGAACGAGATCGGTTCGTCGTCATCGACCGTGGAGGTGACCAGGTCGTACGGGTTTTCCAGCAGCTCCTCCGGCGTTATCTCGAAGGAGGTGGTCCCGTCGAGGATCCGGTCGATCTCCTCCGCACTCAGGTCGAAGCGCGCCAACAGCCGCAGTGCGGCGCGCCACTGCTCATCCAGTTTGGACCAAATTTTCCTGCGTGGTTTGGTCGCCAGCGTTCCCAACGGTTCGGGAACCTCGCGCCCCTCCAGTGCGTCCGTCAGCAGCGGCCACGGGTCTTCCCCGTCCCCGGCCGCCTCGCCGAGGGCGTGCGCCGCGAAAGCGGGTTGTTCCCAGCCGAGCCGGGAGAGCACCCCGGGCAGGCCGGGGGAGGGCCCGCGACGCCGCCAGGTCTGGGCGAGCTGCTCGTCCAGCCATTCCAGCGAGCGATTGGGCAACTCGCAGCCGAGCTCGTGGGCCGCGTGGGCCGCGCGGCTGAGTTCGAGTAGCGTGGCGACCGCGGTGTCCTGCGGGACGTGCTCGGTGACGTAGGAGAACTCCCGCTCGCGTTCGGGCGCGTTCGCCAGCGCTTCGGAGACGTCCACGCCCTTGGCGTCCAGTTCGGACAGCCGTTGCAGCGGCAGCAGGATGCCGCCGGTGCCGTCCGGGCGCAGCGTGTGGCCCAGGGTGACTTCCCACATCTGGTTGGGGAACTCGGTGGGGCCGTTGGTGGGCCACCTGCCGGGCATGGTGATCCTGTCGACCAACCCGGCTCCCACCAACAGCCGCCGCCCGGCCTGCTCGAAGGGCGAGTGCTTGAGGTAGAAGAACACCAGCGACTGTTCCGCCCGCACGTCCCGGAAGAACGTTTCCAGCATCGCCCGCTGGTTGTCGGCGTGCAGCAGCCAGGGGGAGTTGTCCCACCCCAGCGCGTCCAGCGCCAGCTGTTCCTTGTCCGGGGAGTACTCCGGAACGTGGTGTTGGCGCAGCACCTCGTCGGTGTGTTCGGTGTTGAGCCAGTAGTACGGCGTGACGTGCGTCGAGTAGGCGGGCAGTTCCAGCGTGGTTTCGGAGATGTTCTGCAGCGCGGAGTGCCACGAATAGGGGTGTTTCTTCGGGACCGGCTGCTCTCGTGAGCTGAGGAAGCCCGCGCGTTCGGAGACGCACGGTAGTTTCTTCGGGTTCAGCTCGGCGAAGGGTCTGCCCGCGTTCTCGGTCTCGTAGTCGTCCTCGCGGTTCTCCCCGATGTTCTTCAACAGCACGCAGGAACTGTTGGAACTCGGGTCGTGGCACACCGAGCCGTTCCAGCCCGCGTCGTGCCAGGGCACCCTTACCGACAGATGGCGCACGTTGTTCACTGGTCGTTCTCCTGAGATCCGAGACGTCGGGCGAAGTCCTGGTAGGCGGCGGTCATCTCCCGCTCGCGGTCCACCGGGGTGATCGGTGGTTCGTAGCGGTCGAGCAGGTCGCCGCTGTCCTGCTCGTTGAGGTACGCCTGCAGCAGCTTGAAGTCGTCCTTGTGCTGCTTGACGCCGTGCGCGTGGTGGTCCTTGGCGATCTTGCGGCCCAGGTTGTCGAACCACATGTTGTACTCGTACTTGCGCAGCACCGCGAACTGCCCGCGATACATCAGGCACAGCTGCTCGGCGGTCAGCCCCAGCAGCAGCGCGGCGAGCGCGTCGAGCTCCACCAGCGCGGCCCGGCGCTCGAACTCCGAACGCAGCGGGGTCTCCCAGTCCCACTCCTGGTTGGACACCCCCAGCTCGGGCCAGTCGGAGAACGGGGTGGTCCAGCTGTCCGCGGCGAAGCCCCGCTCGTAGAGCTCCTCCCACAACGGCGCGTAGTCCCGCGTGAGGCAGTTCAACCGCAGCGCGCGCAGCAGCAGCATCGGCGCGGCCGGGTGGTCGAGCGGGGCGGGGAAGCGTCTGATCAGCTCATCGGAAATATTCGCTTTCCCGCTGATCTTTACGAAATAATCAAACGGGATCGATGTCCAAAGCCCACCCATGAACAGAGTTTGGTAATTTGTCTCGGTGGATAGACTCATCACTGAGTGGATATGAGCCGGTCCCGGTGGAATTATTGATGCGATTAGCGATCGCTCGGACCCTGGCTGTGTCATAGCGCGCCAGGCGAGGCGGTAGAAGTCGGTGTAGGGCCGCCCGTTCCAGTGGGTGAGTCCGGCCTCGTAATTCTCCCGATCGGTGGCGCGCTGGTAGTTGGTGCGCGGGAGCACCGTTTCCGGCAGTTCCTCCGGATCCCAGTCGGAGTAGTCGAGGTTGCTCTTGCAGTTCTCGTTGGGTTCCTTGCCGAACGGGGTGGCCACGGAGAACTGCGGCCCCTGCAGGATTACCTCGTCCCAGCTCGACGGGTATTCCGTCCGCCACTCGATGAAGCCGTCCTCCTTGGCGCCCTTCTCGTGCCAGCCGCTGGACCACTGGTAGTCGAGGCCGGCCATCCGCCTGGTCTGTTCCGAGACGGCGCCGAGCGCGTCGAGCTGTTCGCGGGTCACCGGCCGCAGCAGCCGGGCCTGCGGTGCCGGGGTACCCGGCTCGTCGAACAGCGCCGCCCACTGGGCCAGAGTGCGTTCGGTGATCTCCACGACGCGCGAGGCGTGCGGCCGCAGGTCCCAACCGCCCGAGGGATACTGGATTCCGGGGATCTCGGTCGAACCGTCGTGCTGCAGCGAGCCCTCCAGGGTCTCCGGCACCAGTAGGTTGGCGACCTGCCGAAAGCTGATCTCTCCCGGATAGCCGTATACCTGGACGCCGTAGATGGTCTGGTGATGCACATCGTCGAAGAGCTGGGCTTCGTTGATGAACTGCCAGTGCCTACGCAGCCGCCGATAGGTCGCCTCACGCAGTTTCCCGGCCTTGGGGTCGGTGAAGTGACTCTCCGGATGCAGCAGCCCGACGACGCCGGAGTCGTGCATGGAGCGCCAGGAACGCTCCATGAAGTTGGTGTAGAGGTTGGTCTGCACCCCGTGCAGCACGGGATGCTCCACCGCTGATCCGAGGTGCTCGTTGAGTCCGGCCCAGGAGCTCAGCTCCCCCAGGTACCGCTCGGTGGCGCCGGGATCCGCGAGGATTTCCGAGCGCAGTCGCTGGAAAGTCTCCGGCGGAATCTTCTCGCGCAGCACGAAGTACGGGTCGAACTCGGCCAGCGTCTGGTCGTCGTTCCACGTGGGCCGCACCCACGGCGGGTTCCCGAGCTGCAGGTCGAATCCGCCGCCCGCGAAGACCTGCGCGAAGTCCAGCTCCCAGTGGAAGAAGCCCTCCCGCTGCGAGATCTCGCGGGCGGTGCCCAGCCAGGGGTGCGCCACGTACAGCATGGTCACCGAGCGCATGCCGGAGTAGCTCTTCTCCAGCTCGTCCATATCGGCCAGTTCGTGGAACCCGGCCACGCTCTCGGCCAGCTCGGCCTGGTTGCCCGGGTCCCGCTTGCCGCCGGAGCCGAGCAGCCCTTCCAGCATGCTCAGCCACTGCTCCAGGTCCGGCGGCTGCACCTCGGTGGTGACCGGCCAGAAGAACAGCGCGCACCAGGCGTCCATCGCCAGCCGCAGCCGCTGGTACGGCCCGTCCGGGTCGTTCAGTTCCCGCTCCACCTCCTCGCGGGTGACGGCGGCGGTCTCGGAACCGCTCGTCGCGCCCCACACCCCGATCTCGCGGGACACCTCGCGTTCGCTGATCTCCAGCCGCCGTCGGGTCAGCTCCCACAGCCGCTCCACGCGCCGCGCCAGCCCGCGCAGCCGCTGCACCTGCTTCTCGGTGGGCTTCTTGGTGACGGACTTGGCCCACTCCCGGAGCGCCTTGGCGCGGTCCGGCGCGAGTTCCTTGGCCTGCTTCACCCCGGCGACCGAGCCCCAACCGGCCGCTGGCAGCAGGAAGTGGTGGATCTCGCCGTCCGGGAGCGCGCCCTGGCTCAGCGGGCGCTCGGTGGGCGGGGTGCCGGTCCAGCTGCGCTTGGCCTTGCCCAGCGAGGTGAGGTCGTAGGTGGCACGGCGCGCGCCCACCAGCGAGTTGCCGCGCTTGAGATGCAGCCCGAACCAGGGTGCCCGCAGGCCGGGGTGCATCACGTTCAGCCACAGCGAGATCTCGGCCAGCTCGCGGGCCGTGTCGTTGAGGTCCACCCCGTAGCAGCGGTGCAGCGCCAAGTGGGCCTTCACCTTCTGCAGCTCGTCGCGGTAGCGCTCCGGGTCGATGGTCTCGTCCAGCTCCAGCTGCCGCCGCCGCAGGTACTCCTCGGCCAGCTGGTTGATCGCCTCGTTCAGGAAGGCGCCGCTGCCCATCGCGGGCTCGCACACCCGGTAGTCCAGGATGGCTTCGGCCGGGGTGTGCTCGCTCAGCAGCTCCCGCAGCGAATGCCGCACCACGCACCTGGTCAGCACCTCCGGGGTGTAGAACGAGGCGCTGCGCTGCCGATCCCGCCCGGAGAGCCGGTAGACGAAGGTGCCCGCCGGGTGCGTCACGTTGCTGCGTTCCTCGGTGAACGGGTCCTCCCGGCGTACCACGTGCCGTTCCTCGTACTGCCCGAGGTTCTCCTCCGGCACCAGCCAGGTGCCCTTGCTCGGGTCGCCGTCCTTGGCCAGCTCCACCAGCCTGCGGTCGGCGATGAACCCGCTGTATGCCATCAGTCCCTCGTAAACCGCGCCGAGCTGGTTGATGCCCAGCTGCGCGTACGAGACGTAACCGGCTCGGCCGCCGCTGCCCTTGGACGGTTTGGACAGCAGCAGCATCGACAGCACCCGCTGCAGCACCGCGTTGCTCAGGTCCACATCGTCGATGTGGTGTGCGTGCCCGCTGTCGAACAGGTCCGCGCGCAGCGGCTCGAACACCAGCCCGTCGCTCTCCGGGTGCTCGGTGCCGTGGCCGGTGTTGACCAGCCGGAACAGCAGCCGCAGCGAGTCGTGCAGGTGGTGGCCCTCGCGGGACTTGCCGGTCAGCGGCTTGTGGATCAGCTCGCGCAGCCGGTCCAGCCCGTAGCCAGCGTCGTACTCCGGCGCCCCCACCGGCAGGATGCCCAGCTCGGGGCGGGCCTCGGCGTAGAGCAGGAACAGGATGCGGTAGAGGAACCGCAGCGACTGGGTGGTCAGTTCCCTGGGCAGCTCGGGCATGTCCGCCACGGCCTCGCCGCGCTGCCTGCGCTTGTCGATCACCTCGTTGGCGATCAGCTCCACCGAGACCCGCAGGCCCTCGCGCAGCTCCTCGCTGACGCCGACCGCGTGCTTGATCGACTCGTCGGTGAATTCCGCGAGCAGGCTGGTGCTCTCCGCCGAGGGCAGCAGCACGTCGGCCGAGGCGAGCCCGGCGTGCCAGGCCAGCTCGCCGGTGGCCTTGTCGTCCTTCCTGGCCAGCGCGGTGTGCACGTCGAAGGCCAGGTAGCGGCCCTCGGCCCAGCGGTGCACATCGGACAGCACCAGCCAGCCGCCGGAGACCACCAGCACGAACCGGGGCGCCTCCTCGGTCAGCAGCAGCCGCTGCACCGCCTGGGTGACCGCGGGGATCTCCTCGACCTTCTCCTTGCCGGTGCGCAGCCGAACCGGCTCCAGCAGCCCGCCGTCCGCGCCGAACAGGTCGTCCACATCGTCCACCGGGGCCGCCTGCAGCACGTGCAGCGCCTCACCGGAGGCGGACTGGCAGCGCGCCAGCAGCGGCACCTCCACCGGTGTCTCGGACTGCCTCGTGTGCAGCACCGTGGGGTCGGGCGTGATCCCGAGAGCCTCCAGCAGGATGCCGTGCAGCTCGGTCACCGCCCGGCCGAAGTCCGCTTCCCGAGGCGCGGGCAGCGCGGCCTTGGCGTTGACGAAGCGCCCGCTGATCCCGGACAGCCCCCGCAGCGGGCTGTGCTTGCCGTGGCTCGCGCGCTCCCGCCACTCCTTGGTCAGCGTCTTGAGCTTGCCGGGGAAGGCTTCGGAGAGCCAGTGCGGGGACAGGAAGTCGCCGACGTTGTGGATCGAGTCGTACATCCTCGTTGCCTTCGTCGTTTCGGGTGGCGCAGTGCTGGTTGGCGTGGTGCCGGTTGGCGCGGTGTCGGTGGCGGGGCGACGCCGACGGGCTGGTCGCTGCCGGTGGTGCGGTGGCCGCTGCGGCGCCGCCGCGCGGCGGGTCGGGTTCGGACGGCGGGCTCGGGTTCGGACGGTCGAGCGGCCGAGCCCGGCGAGGTCCTATTCCCCCGACCGGTCGGCAGGCACGATCAGCCCCACCACCCGCACGAACGGCTCGCCCGAGACGGCCAGTGAGTCGATCAGCCGCGAGGTCTCGTCGTGGGTGCTGCGCAGACCCTGCTTGCGGTCGTTCGAGGCGTTGTTGTCCTCGGCGATCGACAGCGCCAGCTGCCGCCATTCGCTCAGTCGCTCGCGCTGCCGGTCCAGCCGCGCGAGCAGATCGCTCTCCATCTCCTCGCGCCTGCGGCGCAGGTCCCGCTCGGCCGCGTCCACCGCCTCCGGCACCAGCGGCTGTGCCTTGTCCAGCCACTCCCGCACGCCGCCGGGGTTGCGGACCCGCTCCCGCAGCCCCGCCCGCTCCAGGGTCTCGTGCAGCTCGCCCACCACGGGCTCGTCGGGCAGGCCACTGACCGCGCCCCAGTGGTTGAGCACCGCCTGACCCAGTGAGTTGGACCAGCTGGCCTGGGTGAGGAACACCGGCTCGGCCACCGCCGCTGCCATCACCGGCGCCTCGTCCCGTTCGAACCGGGCCAGCGCGCGGGTGGCCGCCCACTCCAGCACCGGGTGGATCGGGGCGAGGTAGCTGACGTCCGGCCAGGTGGTGTTCTCGTCCGCGCGGGCCCTGGCGAGCCGCTGCTCGGCGAAAGCGGGCTGGGCGGAAACCCTGATCCTGGTTCCGATGCCGCGTTCCGAGCGGTAGCTCTCCGGCAGGTCGTTCAACCGCTGCGCCAGGTCCTGGGGCGTGTTGAACGCCAGCAGGTCGGTCTCCTCGTCGCGGTGGATCTCCAGTTTCTCGCCGTCGGGCGAGATCTCCTCCAGCGCCTCGGCGAGGAAGTTGTCGTCGTCGTCGAACAGGGTGCGCTTGGGCGCGGTCGGGACCGCGGTGTCCTCGGCGTGCTCCCCGCCGTTGGCCAGCAGCGCCGCGAACGGGTCGAGCTCATCCGAATCGGCGTCGGGAATCTCCGCCGCGATGTCGCCGCCGTCGCGGAGCAGCTTCATGACCTCTTCCTCCTCCAGCTGCTCGTCCCGCAGGTTCAGCAGCGCGCCCGCGTCGCCCAGCGCCTGGTTGGCGGCCTGCTCCTTGGCGAGCAGCTTGGTCACCACCCGCAGCTCGCTGTCGGTGGCGGTGTCCTCGTCGCCCAGCGCCAGCGCGGTGATCTCCGGCGGGTTCTCCTGCAGGTAGCGGTCGATGCGGCCGTTGCGCTGCTGGATGCGGATGAAGCTCCACGGCAGGTCGTAGTGCACCACCCGGTGGCACTGGCGGTGCAGGTTGATGCCCTCCGAGGCCATGTCGCTGGCCAGCAGCACCCGCACGCTGCTGGAGGCCAGCTCGAAGTCCTGCACGATCCGTTGCACCTCGGCGTCCGGCAGCTGGGCGTGCAGCATCGCCAGCGCTCGTTCGGGAAGCCCCAGCCGCTGTCGAAGCGTGTCGCGCAGCCAGCTCAGCGTGTCGATGCGTTCGGAGAACACCACCACGCGGGCCTCGCCATCGGCGGAGACGCCGACCTCGCGGAGGTAGTCCAGCAGCGCGTCGAACTTGGCGGGACCCCGCTCGCGCACCTTGTCGGTCAGCTCGTCCAGCCGGTGCAGCGCGGAGGTCTCGGTCGCGACGTCGGTGGCCTCGGTGCGTTCGCCCAGGGTTCGCAGCCGCCGCTGGATGCTGCTGTGCAGGGCCTGCGGCGAGGACAGGAACGCCTTGAACAGCGTCCACGGGAACAGCGTGCCGCCCTTGCCGCTGACCGGGGACTTACCGGCCGAGGGGCGCAGCCACACGTCGCGGAGCTCGTCCAGCACGGCCCGTTCCGCCGCGCTGGGGGTGACCGGGCGGATGTCGGGTTCCTCGCGCGCGGCCCAGCGGTGCCCGACCTCCAGCTGCACGTCCTCGGAGTTGCGGTGCCTGCGCACGTAGAGGTGCTCGATGTCGGCGGCCCGGTAGTCGCTCGGGTCGGCGATCGCGGTCGGCTCCAGCAGGTTCACCAGCTCGGCGAACGACTCGGGCTTGCCGTTGTGCGGTGTGGCGCTGGCCAGGATCAGCGCGTCGGTCTGCCGGGCCAGCAGCCGCGCCAGCTCGTTGTTCTGGGTGCCCCGGTTGATGAGGTTGTGGCACTCGTCGATGACCACCGCGTCCCAGTGCTGGTCCTTGAGGTGGTGCTTGTAGCGCGCCGGGTTCTTGAGCGTGTCGATCGAGACGATCGCGCGGCGGTAGTAGCTGAACGGGTTCCGCGAGGCGGGCAGCCGCTGGCGCACCTGCTGGATGCCGTCCGAGTCCAGCCGCACCAGCGGGATGGCGTAGCGCGTCCACATCTCGTGCTGGAACTGCTCCAGCACCGCGCGGGGCGTGACCACCAGGATGCGCTCGCCCCGACCGCGCTCGATCAGCTCGGTCAGCGTGATGCCGATCTCCAGGGTTTTGCCCAGCCCCACGGCGTCGCCGATCAGCACCCGCGGCCGGAGGTTGGACAGCGCCTGGTGCGCCGGGCGCAGCTGGTACTCCATGTCGTCGGCCAGACCCCGGTGGCCGGTGACGATGTCGGTGCTGCTCACCGGGGTGGAACTCTGCCGCAGCAGCGATTCCAGCCACAGCCGGGACCGGCGGAAACCCGGACTGTCGTCGGCGGTCAGGCGCGTCTTGCGCGGATCCAGCACCTCGATCTCGTCGAGCGCGGTGTAGAACACCGCGTCCTGGTCGCGAACGAGTTCCGAGGCCCCCGTGGCCTCGACCCGCATGCCGTCCCGGCCCGCGTTCCGAACCGCGCGAACCAGCCACTCCTCGTCACGTACGACGATCTGCGCCCCCACCGGAATATCCGGTGCCTCCGTTAGCCCTGCTGACACGTCCCCGAGCCTATCCAGTGACCCACGGGGCCGTGGGGTCACATCACGAATCGTAAGAGGCTCGTTTCAGCGGAGTGATCATCACCTGGTGAGCGGGTCGAGATGTGCGGTTCTCGCCCGGAATCGGTGGTTTCGACGTGCTCGCGTCGCTCGCTCGGCGGTATCCGGCGGTGATCGTTTCTTAGTAGAGGTGGGGTGGCCGTGCGTTGTGGGAGGTCACATGTCGGAGACCATCGTTCGGAGCGGCGAGGACGCGCAACGTCGGTTGCGTGAGCTGGGGCTGCGTGCCTCGTACATGGACGAGGCCGTGCACGCGGGAGTCGAGGCGAGACGCCTCAGGGGCGAGTTCGAACCGCGCTCCGCGGCCGGGCTCCGGGACTGGATCGCACGGGTGGGGAAGCTGCGTTCGCTGATCGTGGCGGAAATGAACTGGCGGTTCGCCGATCCGCAGAACGTGCCGGTGGTCTTCGACCCGGACAGCAAAACAGCGCTGGGAGTTCTACTGGGGGACAACAGAACCGGTAACCAGTACGGAAAGGACGGGCCGCGCAGCAAATACCCCAAGGGCAAAGCGGTTTCGGAAGGTACCGCCGTGCGAGGGGGCGATTCGGTACTCACGTTCGACGTGGCCCAGCCCAACGGACGAACCCAGCTGACTTCCGACGAGCTCGGCGAGATGGATCTCTGGTTTCTGGTGACGTACTCGCTCACGGTGCCGACCGATGACGGGAAGAGGTTCGAGGTTCACCGGGAGGTCTCGTTCGCCGAGCCCATCAAAACCGGCTCCTACATCACTCGGTGGCGGGAACGTCTGCTGCTGCCGAAACAGACCTTCGATCCGGTGGCGCAGCCGTACGGGCCGGAAAAACCGAAGGACATCGACGTCTACGTCGCGGCAAAGTAACCGTCCGACCTGTTGGGTGCTCAACGGGGTTGCGCGACAATGGTTCGGTGATGTTCTCGCCCGGTCGTCTCACGCTCGCTCGTGCACGCCGTCGGCTGCCGCAGGCCGAGCTGGCGGGATACGTGGGTGTGCCCGCGAGGCGGATCAGCGATTTCGAGCGGGGCCGCGCCGAGCCCGGCGAGGACACGCTGCGGCTGCTGGCCGAACGGCTGCGGTTCCCCGTGGAGTTCTTCGCGAGGGAGGAACCTGCGGAGATCGCCACCGATGCGGTCTCGTTCCGCGCACGCCGCAAGACGGCCAAACGCAAGGTCGGCGCCGCTGTCAGCGCCTCCACTCTCGCGGTGGAGTTCAACGACTGGCTGGAACGCAATTTCGAACTGCCCGCTCCGGACGTGCCGGATCTCGGCGGCTTCGACCCGCACACGGCCGCAGAGATGCTGCGGGTCCGCTGGAGCGTGGACTGCAAACCCGTGCCGAACCTGGTGCATCTGCTGGAGTCACGAGGGGTCCGGGTTTTCGCCCACGCTGCCGACTACTCGGATGTCGACGCGTTCTCGTTCCGGCACTCGGCGCGCCCCTTCGTCTTTCTGAACACCTTCACCTCGGGTGAGCGTGGCCGATTCGACGCGGCACACGAGCTGGGGCATCTCGTGCTGCACTCCGGAAGTGTCGAGTTGACCGGCAGCGCGGTCGAGCGGGAGGCCGACGCCTTCGCGGGGGCCTTCCTGATGCCGCGCGACAGCGTGTTCGCGAGTATGCCGCGCTCGCCGTTGACCGGGCAGTTGCTGGAGGGCAAGTCCATCTGGCGCGTTTCGGCGATGGCGCTGGCCCACCGGGTGCACGAGCTCGGTCTGCTCGGCGAGGAGCGTTACCGGGACGCCTGCGTCGAGCTCAGCGCCAGGGGGTACCGAGATGGGGAACCGGACGGGGTCCGCAGGGAGGGTTCGCAGCTGCTTGAGAAGGTACTGCGTTCGCTGCGTGCGCGGGGAATCTCGGTCGGGCGGATCGCCGAGGAGTTGGCCCTGCCGGTCGAGGACGTCGCCGGTTTCCTGCGCGGCTTGGCGATCGTTCCGGTCCACGAGACCGTCGACTCGGTGGAGCGGATGCGGGTGCACCGTGAATCCGAGCAGACGCGAGGCTATCCCGCGCTCAAACCGGTTCCCTCCGGTTGAGGCGACAAGTGTCCGCAGTGGATTCTTGGAGCTTCGTGAGGGTGAGCATCCATCCTCGTATAGACGGTTGTCGGCTTTCGGAACACCGCCGGATGTTCCGGACTCGGCCATCGTTTCCGAATCGAGGGGAATCACGGCTTGCGTGTTCGCGCGAAATGGCTCGTCGTTCTGGGGGGATGATCCTGCTCGGGCTGCTGACGTGGTGGGGGTGGAATGCCTTGCAGGAGTTCGAGTACGACATGCGTCATCCCGAACGGAGCGGCTGGATGGACTGAGTTCGCGCTCGCCGAGCGGCTGAACCGTCGATCCGCCGAGCCGTGCCGCTCAGAGCGCGGTGTTCCCGCCGAGCAGCAGCGCGAACGATCCGCCGCCGATCACCGCCCCGGTCAGCGCGCCGACGGTGACCTGGGCCGGGGTGTGGTCGTCGACGGCCACCCGGGACCACGCCACGGCCAGTGTCACCAGCGCGCCCCACCACAGCGCGGGTCCGTAGAGCAGTGCCAGCACGGTCACCGCACCCGCTGCCACGGCGGTGTGCATCGAGATCTTCCAGAAGACCGTGATCGTGCCGGTGACCAGCAGGCTGATGATCATGCTGATGTCCAGCGCGATCAGTTTCTCCGGAGCACGGCCCGCGATCAGCAGCGCGAGCCCGAGCAGGCTGAGCACGATCAGCGCGGTGAACGGAATCAGCCTGCCCTGGCGGTCGCGGACGTGGTGCCCGTCCCACCTGCCGGTGCGGCTGCCCCACACCACCACGCCCATCGGCAGCACGCTGCTGGTCAGCGCCACGACCATTCCCCACAGCAGGGTGGAGCCGAACTCCGCCGTGGCCTGACCGGCCACCACCAGTGGCAGCACCAGCACGATCACCCAGGGGGCTAGAACCTCGGTGACGACGCGGGCGAGCAGGTGCTTGCGCTCGGTCTGGGAACTGGTCTCGCGGGTCGACATCGGCACATCTTACGTCTTACGCCGTGTTGTCGCGGTCGGTTTTGCGACGGGTGCGTTGGTGGCGGGGGCGTGCGTTGTAGGCGTCGAGGCTGTCGATGAGGTTGGAGACGGTGTTGCGGTCCCGTCGGTCCAGTCCGGCGAAGCGCTGGGCGATGTCGCGTGCCTCGGTGTCGCGCCAGGTTTTCAGGTCGGCGATCTGCGCGTCGATGCGCTCGGTGACCTCGTCGTCGAAGAAGTATCCCGCGGGCACGCCGAAGAACTCCGCCAGCGCCTCCACGTAGTGGATCTTGGGATTGGTTCGTGTCCCGGTTTTGAGCTGGCTGATGTACTGCGCCGACATCGCCCCTGGAAGGTGCCGGATTCCCGCCTCGATCTCGCGGTAGCTGTAGGTGCCGCGGTCCGGTGGATGCACCGTGGCGATGAGATGGGCGAGCTTGCCCGCGAAAGTGTTTTCGCGTCCGGCTTCGTTGGCACTCATAGCGTTCTTCTCGTCCGCCAGTTTGTTGGTGAGTTTCCCCAGGTCCAAGCACCGTAAACGGCTGTTGACAGTGTTTCACCGTGATGGTTTACAGTGATGATGCTACTGTCAACAGTAGCAAACGCCGATCCGGGATCATAGCTTCCGGAGCCCAGCGCCCCGTGGAAACGCGAAATATTTCCGGGGAGTTGACCAGCGGCAGCGTGCTCGCCCCGTTCTGGGGGTATGGGGCGAGCACCTCCGTGGCCACTAGCTTCTCTTGCCCGGTATTCCCGTGCGCTCCGGTGTCCCCGCTCGGCACCCAGCGCCCCGTGCTCGACGCCCGGCTCTCCGCTGTCCGGCGTCCGGTGCCCGGCGATTTCGCGAGAAATCGAGGCCCGCAGAGCTTGGACGGGGATCGGACTCCCAGTTGTCCACAGTGCACAACAGTGCGAACGGTCACCGTGTGAGCGATCGATCTCCGCGGATGACCCCACGTCGTCGTTGATCGCGGATACCGTGTGGCTGTCCGTGACGCGACGAGCACCTGGTGTGCGCGATCCGTTCGCGCGGCTGGGGTGGTGAACCGATGAACTACCTGTCCCGCATCCGACTCAACCCGCTGCGCTCGGGCAGCCGTGACCTGCTCGGCAATCCCCGCAGGCTGCACGGGGCGGTCATGGGCGGCCTGGCCGACGATCCCGAGCGGCAGCGCCCGTTGTGGCGGCTGGACAGCGACAACCCGCACCGGCCGAAGCTGCTGGTGCTCTCCGAGTCCAAACCGGACTGGACGCACCTGGTCGAGCAGGCCGGTTGGCCGCACGCCGACGGTGAGCACTACGAACTGCGCGAGTACGAGCCACTGCTGACTCAGCTGGCGGTGGGTGAGGAGTTCGCCTTCCGCGTGACCGCGAATCCGGTGCAGAACACCAGCGAGCCGGAACACCCCACCGAGCGACAGCGGCAGCGTGCCGGGGAAGGGCAGCGGCGGCGTTCGCAGCGGATAGGTCACCGTACCGCCGGAGCGCAGCTCGGTTGGTTCCTGCAACGCACCGAGAAGTGGGGGTTCTCGGTGCCGGGAGCTTCGTCCGGAACGGGCGCGACCGAACACCCCAGTGTCGCGGCAACCGCTGATTCCACCGACGCGACCGGCGGCGCCCTGACGCCCGAGGCTGCGCGTGGGGATACCGCCGATGCGTCGGAGTTCGCGGGAGACGTGCGGATCACCGCACGTGAAAGGCACTCCTTCGCCAAGAAGCGGGGTTCGAAACCAGTGGTGCTGCACACCGCGACGTTCGAGGGGCGGTTACGAGTGACCTCGGTGGAGCTGCTGCGGCGGGCGCTGCTGCACGGCATCGGTCCCGCCAAGGCCTACGGTTGCGGATTGCTCACGCTCGCGCCGTTGACCGGAGATTCTGTGTCGGCGGGATGAGTGGGTGCTAGTGCGGCATATGGAAACAGGTTTTGTCTTCCAGACATTCAGCGGAAATCAGGAGGTTGTGAAATCAGTTTAATAGGTAGCAGAGTTGTCTCATGTCAACACGTTGAGAATAGATTGTTTGGGAACATCGACTGTGAGGATTATTGATGTCTTTAACGCCTGATCAGGTCACGCGTAGTACGATGATCGGCCCCTTTCCGTTGCCAGAAATCAATGAAGAGCTTCGCGAACAGGCTCGTAGTAAATCAAATGACTGGGTAGCAATCGTTGACCCAATGGTGCGTCCCGACGTGACAGAGCCTCCCGCGTACGCTGTACAGGGAGGATATTATGTCGATAATCAGGGCCAGTTTACCGGGCAGTATCAAGTTAATCCGGGATACTGTCCTCATCCGAATCGTGCTGGTGTGCGCTTTGCTAATGGTCTGGAGCTGACCCTCTGGCGTGTGTTGAACGGCTTCAATCCGCTGGGTACTCTGGCCGACAGTTTCTACCATGCCGAGCTTGTCAGCTACGCCCGATACCCCGATGACAACGGTATCGTACTTATTGACGATCCCGAAAATCCCGGAACCCAACTGTTCTTGGCTTACACTTCGCAACAGTTCTGTCAATGGGAGCAGCACAGCAAGGTGGAGGGTAGCCAGATTCTGGAATTGATGGGAAAATCGTCGACGCTGCTAGAGATTAACCCCGGGGCCAAGCTGAACCTACGGCTGCCTATGTGGGTATTGGCCCACCTGATTACCGCAGACACCCCGTATCTACGCGAACGGACTGCCGAGCAGGGGCAGGGGTAGTACTCAGTGAGGTTGGTGACAGTGCTGGGGAGTTACATAGTATGAGGAGAACTAGCAGGATTCGCAGTGCGAACCATAAAACTTGTTGGTGGAAGAGGATTACATCTTGCTCGGTGAGGCGTAGCTGTTCCCCGAATCTTTAATCGAAGTGATCAGTCTTCAACGACACCAGGAAGTTCTGCCACTGTTGGTGGGTGGTGGTGAGGTAGCCCGCTGTGCGGTCTTTGCTGTCGCGGACGGCGGCGCTGCCGATCTCGACGCAGTTCGTCTGTGTGCTGCTGCGGCTGGACTTTCGCCAGTCGTGGGGCTCCGGGGAGTCGAGGTCGCTGCCGAGCTTGAGTCTCGCGCCGGGAGTGGGGAGTTCGCCACGTCCGAACGGGTGGTGTCAGCTGCCGGAACGGCACCCCTGTCCGATTACAGGGGTGCCGCGCTCGTGGCTGTGCCTCGCTCAGTCGAAGTGGTCGGTCTTCAGTGCTTGCAGGAAGGTCTGCCACTGCCGGTGGGTGGTGGTGAAGTAGCCCGCCGTGCGGTCTTTGCTGTCGCGGACGGCGGCGCCGTCGGTGGTGCGGCCGACCTCGACGCAGTTCGTCTGTGTGCTGCTCCGACTCGACTTTCGCCAGCTGGCTGGCTCTTGGGACATGCTCATACCGATTTCTCCAGCTCTGTTATGACGTTTGCGATGAGTGCGGTGGACTCCGCTGCCGTCATCGAAACCTGTTTCACCTTATCCACCGCAGTACGGTATGCCGCTATATCGTCCGCTTCGTGGAAGAAGAGTGCTGCGCGCCTGTTCTCCAGGTGCACTATCGGTGAGTCGGCGTCGAAGTCGATCAGCACGAACGGGCCTTCCAGCGCTGGGGTCCAACCTGCGGAAGCCGGCACGATACGCAGATCGACGTTGGGCATCTCAGTAGCACTCAGTAGGTACTTGAGCTGGTCGAGAACGACCTCGCTGCCACCTATCTCTTGATGAAGAGCAGCTTCACCGATCAGTGCGAGGAAGCGCGCTGGATTTCGCCTTGTGAGTGCTTCACGGCGTCCAACACGTACCACCACGCGAGTTTCAACTTCCGACTGTGGGACTTCGCCTGCGATCATGATGGCTCTGGCGTAGTCAGCTGTTTGCAGCAGACCAGGTATCAGCAGTGGAGCCACATCGGTGATGTGGCTGGCGTTGCGTTCGAAGTCGATCAGCGCCGCCATCTGTCGCTCACGGTCGCCACTTCGTACTGAGAGCCACTGTGGGTCGTCGGTTCCACGGGCCATTTCCAGCAGTTCAGAGCGTTCTCTGCCGTTTACGCCCGTAGCGGCGAGTATGGAAGCCACGTCTTCCGTTTCCGGTGAGCGCGTGCCGGTTTCCCAACGGGAAATAGCGCTGTGGGAGAGCTCGAGTTGGTCCGCCAGTCCTCGAACTGTGTAGCCAGCAGCTTTCCGTGCCTCTCTGAGCCGGGTGCCCAGTGCTTTGGCCTTTGGCGTGCCATTGGTGCCAGCCATGCACCACATCCTAGGTGAACATGCTGTGCCTACAGGTATCACCTGATCGAGGCATTGATCGTTTGGTGACAAGGTGACAAATTCTGGAACCAGTGGCACCAAAGCGCCGCTTCGCTGATCCTGATTTTGGAGGCAACCATGTCCCACCCCTTCACCTGGGTTCCCGCCGAGGAGCAGCGGCACGCGAGCAGGGATCCGGTGCCGCCGCCCGCCCTGGAGTTCCCGCCGGAGCTGACCGTGTCCGCGCTGTGCGGCCGGGAGGTGCTCACGGCCACCGGCGACATCCCCTGGTTGTGGCCGACCTGCCCGGACTGCGACCGCACCACCCGCGAACTGGTCGGCGCCCCGCCTCGCCATGACGCTGACGAAGGTGATGCGCGATGAGCAGTGACCACATCCGGTTGGCCGGGTTCCTGCGGCTCTGCCAGTGGCGTTGTGACGAGGCCGCCTTCGCGATGGGCGGCGGGCGCTTCAGCGCCGACCGCTGCCGCGAACTCGCGGAGGAACTCGCCGAGACGGCGATCGCACTGCGGCACTACGCCGACTCGCACGACAGCCCGGCGAAACCCGCGCTTCCCGAGGGGTACGGAACCGAAAACCGCATTGTCGAGGGCGATCCCGATGTCTGACCCGCTGCTCGTGCCGACCCTGCTGGTAGCGCTGGCGATGCTCCTGGCGCTCTGGCCGCAGCACCCCGAGCCCGCGCCGCGTCCGCACACCAGGCACGGCGGCGCAGGACCGGGCACGCTGACGGTCCGACAACTGCAAGCCCAACTCGCCGGTGCCGCCGGTGATTCCAGTGGTTCCACTGGCACCGAGCCCCGGGCCGCAGCTACCGCGAGCGCGACTACTGGTTCCAGCGGTCTCCCCGAATCCGGTGCTGCCGTACCGACACAGTCGCGATCCGAACCAGAACCGATCCGCTGGCCCGAAACCGACCCCGACGAACAGCTCGAATCCCGCGTGAGCGTTCACCACGCGCTCCGGGATCGCGACGACGAATCCCACGGCGCGGTCCCGGCGACATCGAATTCCCCGGCGACTCCGAACACCGAAGCCCTGGCCGCATGGCAAACGGCCTCTCACCACACCACGCCGCGCGGCACCGCCGTTCGGCGAGCTCCCGGGCCGCACCACCGCCACACTTCCCGGTGCCAACCGGCGCCGAGGACCGTGGGTTCCTTACCCGATTCCGATCCGAACCTGGCGCTGCTGGGACGCGTCCTCGAAGGACTGCGCCGCCTCTGAAGCTTCGCCCGTCTCCGCGGCGCCGCGCCGCCACTTCCGCACTCGGAACGGCCGCCGACCTCGGGACGGCAACCGAATCGCCCCGTTGACCACGGGCCACGGCGACGATCCCCGACACTCCGCCGTGGACCCGTCCGCCGTCTCACCTCGCGCGGCTCCCTCCCCACTCGCCGTGCGGGGCGGGGCGGCTCCCCGTCAATTTCTCGCGAAATCGCCGCGCGACCAGCCCCGGTTGAGTCGACCGAACAGCCCCGAACGAGATCATCGGCTTGGTAGCGTTCCGCTTCGGACAGCGAAGCGATCGAGGGGGAACGCCAGTGTCCGACTTCACGGTCGACATCGGCTCGTTGGACGCCATGGAGAAGAACCTCAACCGGGCCGAGGAGAACCTGCGGAGCGCACTCAAGGCGATGGACGACATCGGCCCGGACTCCATCGGGCCGGATGAACTGGACGAAGCCTGCGCCGAGTTCCGCGACGACTGGCAGCACGGCATCGACGAGATCGGCGAGTGCGTCAAGAAGATCACCGAAGCTCTCGGCTCCGCCAAGAAGCAGTACCAGGAGCTGGAGACCGCCATCACCGAGGGATTCACGGAGATGCGGGAAGCGATCGACTCCGGCGAGGCCGGGCAGAGCGAGCCACCGGTGGCGAGGCCCGCCCAGAGCGGGGGTGCCGGGTGAGCGGCAACGGGGACTGGCACGCGCTCGGATTCAACCCGGCCAGGGGAAACCCTTCGTCGGTGGGCACGTTGGCGAAACAGCTGACCGACACCGGCAACTGGCTGTTCGAGACCTACGAAGTGCTGCGCGACATCAGGCAGCAGAAGGACACCTGGACGGGGGAGGCGTCCAAGGCGTTCGCCGAGAAGTTCGGCGAATTACCCGGAAAGCTCGACGACGCCCACGAGTCCATGAAAGCCGCGGGCAAGGCGCTTTCCGGGTGGCAGGACACCCTGAAAGGACACCAGACTGAAGCCGCCCGACTTGAGCGAAAGGCCCGGGACGCGATCGCGGCCGCCGAGAAGGCCGACCAAGTGGTCAGCCAGACCGTCGCGGAGGCCAACAAGCCGATCGCGTACGACTCCGGCGACCCCGAGGCGCGCGCGGCGGCGAACCGCCGTGCCGAGCAGCAGGCACAAGCGGTAACCAGCGCCAAGAGTGACGCCCGCAGCGCCTGGGACGAAGTCGAAAGCATCCGGAAACAAGCCGTCGAGCTGCAGGAGACCTGGCGCGAGAACGCACGGGCCGTGGCGCGGAAACTCCGGGACGCCACCGACATCGCCCCCGGTTTCTGGAGCGCGCTCGGCGACGCGTTCTCGGACATGGGCGACTTCGTCGTCGACAACCTGGGCACGATCGGTGACGTGGCGGGGATGGTCGCCGCTGTCGCCGGAACACTGTCGCTCATTCCCGGTGCGAATTTGGCCTTCGGTCCCATCGCGCTCATCGCGGGAGGTGTCGCGTTGGCCGCGCACGCCGGGGACATCGCCGCGAACGACAAATGGACCGATGTGAACGCCTGGGTGGGTGTCGGTACCGACGCGCTCGGCATGCTGCCCATGGTCGGCCCGCTGGCCAAGGGAGGCGCGGCGGCCACGGACGCACTGCAGGTCAGCGACGGCCTGGTCGATGCCGGGCGAGTTGGCGTGAAGGCGTTCGGTAGCAAGACTTCCGAAGTCGTAACCGATATGGCTGATCCCGCCGATATAGCAACGTTGTTTGGTGACAGGCTGGCAAACAGGTTCGTCGGTGGCGAGGGCATGGCCAAGACGATTCAGGGAACTTTCAACGTGGGAATGCAGGCTCCCGTCGCGAACGATTGGGTTCACAGCGATGAGGCGAGCGCCGATGTCAAGAACAAGGCGGGTTACGTGGCTTTCGGGGGTGGGGCGGCGCAGAGTTACGGCGAGTGGGGAAAAGTAGGACATGAACTGCAAGGGCTAGGTGAATCGCTGTCGAGCTTCGCCAAGGCGCTCGGGTAGTGGAGGCTGAGCATGACACAGTCGGTTTCCGATGATTCCTCCGACACCTTCCCGTTGAGTTTCGGGCTGCATTCCGGATTTCAGCCCGTGGACTTCAACGAGTCCTCGGAGGACCGCGCCGAGCGGTTGTTCGAGTCGGCGCGATCGGCCCTTCCGGGGTTGGCGGAGGAGCAGTACCTTCGGCTGCTCGTCGCCAACGAGTACCTGCTGCGGCGGATGGCCGAAGAAGGGGTCATTTACGCGGCCTACTTCGTGGGGCGCTCGGCACGGGACACCACCGCCGCCACCACCGCGCAGTTCACGCTCACACTGCGCGAGGCTGATCTGAAGGCCACTCGACCGCTGGAAGCGCTGGCCGCCGGACTTCGCGAGGAGGACGCTCGGCGGGAGGTCGATTTCGTGGATCTCACCGTGGGGCGCTGCCTGGCCGTGGTGCAGCAGGACACTCCGAAGCCGGAGGCCAACCTGACCGGGGCAGCACACTACGAGCCGCGGGTTTCCCGGCAGTTCCAGGTGATCGTTCCGCTGGCCGAGCGGAGTCAGCTGGCGATCTTCGGGCTTGCCACCGAGTGTCTGCGTGACTGGGACGACTACGTGGCGATGATGGCCGACATCTGTAACAGCATCCAGTGGCGCGGCTCGGCTCGGAGTTCCATCGAGGACAAGTTGGCGGGACTGCTGTGAATCAGGACAAGGGGAGCTGGCGTTGACATTTCAGGATTTGATGTGGGCGTTCCCGGTATTAGGTGGGGCATATGTGCTACTCGGAGTGATTCTCCTGATCAGGAATCATTTCAAATCGTTGGGGACGCATGTGGCCAAGATTCGTAGAGACCTCGCCTCGCGAGAGAAGAACGGCGCATCGAGGTTGATATCGGGTTCCTATCCGAAGATCTCGAACGAGATGATGCGTGACCTTGCCGGGCACGAGGGATTCGTCTTTTTGGGCAGTACGGGACGGAGTATGAATTTCCAGCGCCCGGTTCCTTCCGATGGCGAGTCAGTGGAAGTGCCTGGTGCCTGGAAGGGACGGATCGAACCACACGGTGGCATGGGGTCGGGCAAGCACCGGCGGTTGTTGCGGGAGTGGTTGGACGGGGTTTCCGCTGACGACTCCTCGCTGACGTTGCGTCGTGATCAGCTGGGTGCGTTGCCGAAGGCGGAGATCCTGGAATTGGCGGCCGAGTACGGCTGGTCGTTCGAGTCGGAGGAGATCACCGACACCGAGTGGCGGCTGACCTTCCGCCCTGGCGCGACTGAGCATGAGCGGGACGAGAGGCGGTTGTTCGCCGATGACGGATGACGTGGGAAACCCCACCGAAGCGGAGTTCCTGCGCCGCCTCGAAAACGCGCGCACCAACCTCGCCGGCGTGGCCTATGTGGACATCCCCTACAGCGAGAAGAAGATCTCGCTGCGGCACTATCGCGGTCTGGTGCGGGAGCGGGGGTGGCGGATCACCGGTATGGAGCGTGGCGACGAAGGGATGTTCCGGCTCGTGCTCGAACGGTCCGGCTCCACTTCCGCCCCACACATCCTCGGCCCCACCTTCATCGAAGGGCCGAGCCTGGACGAACTGCGCGGCAACGAGTCCGCCCTGCTGGAGGCCGAACGCGTGCGGCGGGAGACGGGAGTGGACGTGCTGTCCGACCCGGTGCTCGACGGCGTGCGCCGCGAGCACGTGCGGCTGCGTCGTCGCTACGTCTGGCTGGGACGGCTCGCCGCGCTGCCCGCGCTGGTCGCGTTCGTCACGCTCATGTTCTCGCTGGTGGCGCTGGGCGACGGCAATCCCGAGGCGGTCCGGACGCTGCTGATCGTCTCGACGGTCTCGGCGGTGGTCTTCGTGCTGCTGCTCTGGCCGACGATCCGTGCCGCCAGGGCCCGCAGAGCGGCCGTGGCCGACTACAAGGCCGGCTACGAACGCGTCGTCGCGGCGGCGCTGGGCACCAGCAGCACACTGGGCAGTAGCACCACGAAGGGCACCAACGCCACGATGGGCACCAACGCCACGCTGGACAGCAACACCACCGAGCGAAGCTGAACCGCTTCCCAGTTTCAGCACCTCGCGGCCAAGAGGCGGCCGTCGATTTCTCGCGAAATCGCCGCGCGGCTGGAAGGAGAGCGGATGACCTCCTCCGCGACGGAGACAGCCGGAGGTGGATTACTTGGATCCCCTTGAAGCCCTCATCCTCGTTATGTCCCCGCTGCCGGGCGTCATGCTGCTCGGTGCGGTCACCGTGCACCTGGTGCGCCATGCGAACAAGCCGTGGCGCCCCGAGCTCGAACGCGCCCGGAAGGATCTGCACGGACGGCGTGATTCGGCGGGTCTGGTGTGGCTGGACGCCGACGACTACGAGAAGGTATCCACCGAGATGCTGCGCGAGCTGGGGCGGCACGAGGGATTCACCCTGTTCGAGCGAACGAAGTACCACGATCTCGGATTCCGGTCCACCGATAGCCGCGAAGCGCTGCGGGAACGGCGGCACGGAGCCGCGGAAGCCCCGGTCGGCGGTGACAGCGGTCGTCCGCTCGCCCGCTGGCGGCTGCGTCGGATGCTGCGCGGCGCTCGCGCGGCCGATACCGAGCTGGTGCTGCCCCGGCAGCGGTTGGGCCCACTGTCCAGCGGGGAGATTCTCGACACCGCTTCCCGGCACGACTGGGAGTTGCACGCGGAGGAACTCGTGGCGGACGAATGGCGGTTGGTCTTCCGACGCGCCGGTACGGCATCACGAGCGGACAAGAGCCGATCCAACGACGGGTGAGAACCCGACCGTGCCGTGGTGTGCCGCCGATCGGCGACACGCCAGGACCCGTGCTCCTGAACCGCGACCCGAACTGTGATGATCGGTGATGCCATCGAGCCTGCTCCGTTTGGGTGATTACCAACCGGGGTAGTGATCGAACAGGCGGAGAGACCCCACCCTCGACAAGGAGTTCGCCGTGAGCATCCTCAGTTGGATCCTGTTCGGTCTGATCGCGGGAGCAGTGGCCAAGCTGATCCTTCCTGGCAAGGATCCCGGCGGCATCATCGTGACCATCGGCATCGGCATAGTCGGAGGTCTGCTCGGCGGCTGGCTGGGCAGTTCCTTCTTCGGCGGCGGCGGGATATCCGGCTTCAACCTCGCCAGCTTCGGCTGGGCGGTGCTCGGCTCGCTGATCCTGCTGCTGCTCTACCGCCTCGTCTTCCACAAATCCCGAGGCTGATCCCACGGTTGGCCACCTCGCGTGGGTGGCCTGGCAATCGGGTAGCCGGGTAGTTCGCGCCGAGTCGGTGCGTCGCGGCGTCGGGCCGCTCCTGGAGCAGCGGCGGCCCACGTCGCGACACACCTCCCGTGCTCTTCTCGCACGCCGTGCGCCCCACATGCCGCCCTTCCGGTGAATCCGGGAAACGGGGCAACCGGAGCGCCCGTTTCGGGGCACTTCGGCCTCGACTGTTGCTACTCGTCAGTAGAACGGTGTTTACTGACCGGCCTGTGTGATGGATCACCACAAGGCCGGGGCGGCTCCTCCGTCGCGGCCGGAAGGGCCAGGCAACGGTGCGCCGAATACTCTCGACAGCCGCCGCGACCCTCATCGCCGCACTGTGCGGTTCCCTGCTCGCCCCGGCCGCCACGGCCGAGACGAACGGGGTGACCGTGCACCGGGCGAGCATCCCCGGGTCGGGCGGCGTCACGCTGCGAGCCAAAGTCATCGAACCCACCGGCGAGTCGGCCGAGCCACGACCGCTGCTGGTCATGCCCGCCAGCTGGGCCACCCCCAATATCGAGTACGTCGGGGCCGCCGCCCGGCTGGCCTACGAGTCGGGCTACGTGGTCGTCAGCTACACCGCCCGTGGGTTCTACGCCTCCGGCGGTGAGGTCGAGGTCGCGGGCGAGGAGGACGTCGCCGACGCCAGCGAGGTCATCGACTGGGCCGTGGCCAACACCTCCGCCGGCGACGAGAACGTCGGCATGGCAGGTATCTCCTACGGCGCCGGTATCAGCGCACTGACCGCCGCGTCCGACCCCAGGGTGGACGCGATAGCGGCCATGAGCGGCTGGGCCGACCTCGTGGCTTCGCTGTATCCCAACCGTACGGTCAACGCCTCCGGCGCGGAACTGCTGCTGGGAGTCGGCGAACTCACCGGAAGGTTCGGCGACGACCTCACCGAGCTGGAGAACGCCTACCGCGAGCACCGCACCGAGGAGGCGCTGCATCTGGCAGGGGAGCGTTCCCCGATCAACGAGATCGACGAGCTCAACGCCAACGGCACCGCCGTGATGCTCGCCAACTCCTGGCAGGACTCGCTGTTCCCGCCGAAGCAGATCGCCGACCTGTTCAGCGGCCTGAACGGCCCCAAGCGGCTCATGCTCGCTCCCGGTGACCACGCCACGGCCGAGCTCTTTGGGGCGGCGGGCCTGCCCAATCACATCTGGGACACCGCGGCCCGCTGGTTCGACCAGCAGCTGCGCGGTGTGGACGAGGGAATGGCCGACAGCGCCGTGGAGATCCAGCCGTCGAACGGCTCCGATTGGAAGCGGTATCCGGACTGGCGGTCGGTCACCGACCACACCTCCACCCGCGAACTCACCGAACCCACCCGGCGGCACCTGTTCGCCCCCGAGACCGGCGGGCTGAGCACCGAGAGCGACACCGGGTGGCGGCACTCGATCGACAGCGGCGACCCGACCCTGGCCAACAGCGGCCTCGTCCTGGTCAGTGGCGCGCTGCAGGGCTACGCGCGGATCCCGGTCGGAGTCTCGGTGCCGTTCGTGGACCGGGACGACGCCGCGGTGTGGGCGACCGAGCCCTACGCGGACGGCGTCAACGTCACCGGAACCCCGCGACTGCGGGTGAACGTCACCCCTGAGGACGAGAGCGTGTCGCTGTTCGCCTACCTCTACGACGTCGGACCCGCGGGTAACGGAAGCCTGATCAGCCACAAGCCTGTGACACTGCGTAATAATTCTCCCGGGGTGCGGAGTCGGGTGGACATCTCGCTGCAACCCACTTCCTGGCAGGTGGACGAGGGGCACCGGCTGGTGCTGGTGGTCGACACCGTGGACGCTCGTTACCGCGACGAGAGCTCCGGTGGCGAGGTGACGTTCGGTTCCTCGGCCGAACGGCCGGCCAAATTGCGAATTCCGGTGGGTTGACACCGTTTCCGCTCCGACTAGCGCCTGCTGTTCGGTTCTCCGGTGGTGCCCGTACCGGATGGCGCGGGCACCACTGTGACCGGCCGAAAACCGATCCGAAAAACCGGCCGAACTGTTCGGATCCGTTCGGTTGTGCTATCAGGATTCGCTCGAATACGAATAGTGTCCAAAAAGTAGCGCAACGAAGTTTTTCTCGCTGTTCGCGGTATGTTTTCGCCACGGGCGGGAACACTGCTCCACAATCGCCGCCTTCGGCTGTACCGTGGCGTATATGACGGATGTTCGTCCACCGGACGCGTTACAGCGCGAAGGTGCCGATGATGAGCCACCGAGAAGACCCTTAAGGCGCATATCGGGAGATCTGCAGGTCAGGGGCGTGGACATGCAGCGCCCCAACGCCGCACGCATGTTCGATTATTACCTCGGGGGTACAGCCAATTTCGCGGCGGACAGGCAGGCCGTCGACCGGCTGGTTGCCGAGGTTCCCGAGGCTCGGGTTTACGCACGTGCGACGCGGGCTTTTCTCGGACGATTGATCCGTTTTCTGAGCCACCGCGGAATCGACCAGTTTCTGGATCTGGGATCGGGAATGCCGACCGTCGGGAATGTGCACGAAATAGCCCGTCGGTGCCGTTCCGACGCACGAGTCGCCTATGTGGATGTCGAGCCCGAGGTCGTGGCGCACGCCAGACAACTGCTGCGCGGAGTCGACAATGTGACCGTCACCCAGGCCGATATCCGGGAGCCGGAGACGGTGCTCTCGGCACCGGAGGTCACCGAGCTGCTCGACTTCACCCGTCCCGTCGCGGTGCTGGCCGTGTCGATCCTGCCCTACGTTCCGGACGCCGACGGCCCCGCCTCGCTCGTGGCCGCCTACCGGGACAACTGCGTGCCGGGCAGCTACCTGGCCGTCTCGCACAGCACGCCGCTGACGATGACCGAGGAGCAGGTGCGCCACAGCGAATCGGCCTACCAGGGAACCCGCACGCCGCTGGCCGTGCGTGAGATCGAGCGGATCCGCGAGCTGCTTCCCGGCTACTCGCTCGTGGCGCCCGGGTTGGTCCCGCTGCCGCAGTGGCGGCCGGAGCCGGACATCAACGGGCAGCAGGACGCCACCGCCTCCGCCAACGCGGTAGGAGCGCTCGGCTACCTTCCTTGAACTTGTACTCCTGTTGTGTAGCTGGTCGGGTAGTCGTCACGTGAGTCGGCGCCTCGGGAGCGTTGGGCCGGCTCTTGAGTAGCGACCTACGCGGCGAGCGGCCCGGCCTCGCGATGCATCCGACTCACGCACCGGGGACGAGCCCGCTGCCGCGCTCATGGTCGCGTCTCGACGGGCTGCCCGGCGATTACGTGGGAGATCGACGCCGCGCCGAGCGGGTATCCGAGGTACGCGCCGGCGTGTACCGCCCACCAGCGATCTCATATGTCTCCAGTGGGCAAGTATCCGGTGCACATTACGAAGAGCTACGCTCCGCCCCGACCGAATTCCTTGGCAAAAGCGCCCCGACCACGTGCGTGAAATCGAGAACATTTATTCTTTGGGAAGCCGCTCGGTTACCGAGAGTATTTTTCTTGAAGTGGAGCGATCATGACGGCGGGCTGGGTGGCCTATGTCGACGAGTCCGAGCCGCACTGTCCCGAAGAGCCGATGTATGTGTTGGCGGCGGCTCTGGTCGATCGTGCTCAGCACGAGCAGGTCACTACGGCTGTGCAGGAACTACGGCTTCCCGGGCAGCGCAAGGTGCACTGGCACGACGAGTCAGCCGCGCGGCGCTGTCGCTTGGCATCGGCGGTGGCCGACCCGGAGGTCCTGCATCTGGTCGTGGTCCGCCTCGGTGGTCCTCCGAGGGAGCGCTCCGAGGGAGCGCTCCGAGCGCCGTCGACGCCTTTGCCTGCGGCGGTTGCTCTACGAGCTGGAGCAGGCCGACGTCGACCGCGTCATTATGGAAGCCCGTCAGGAGCAGCAAAACCGTGCTGACCGGAGGATGCTGGATACCCTGCGTGCGCAGAAGGTGCTGACCAGCGCGGTACGGATGGAGCACGTTCGGGGACGGGATTCGCCGATGCTGGCCATCCCCGACATCGTTTGCGGGGCGGTGACCGCTGAGCAGGGCGGCGTGCCGGATTATCTACAAGCTCTCAAGCCGCTGGTCACATTGCATACTCTTCATACGGTTGAGGGGGAGTAGAAACTACGCGAGCCCGGGACCCCGTCGTCCGGCGGGAGTACCCGGGCTCACTTCCATCGGCTCCGCGAAGCCGTGGCTTCTGGGGCTACTCTAGCACTTCTCCAGCGGGCCGGGCCACCAGTTCAGCACTGCGCCGCAGGGGCGTCGATTTCGCGAGAGATCGACGCCGCGCCGAGCGGACATCCGATGCACGTGCGGGGGACACGCGCGCGGTTCGTGGGGGCAGTCCGGCTCCGGGGCCGGTTCGGAACGGTCGAGGGCAGCCCGGCTTCGAGTGGTTACCAAGCCACGTACTGCGTTGGCGATTAGTGACCAATTTATTGATTTTGCTACTCGATCGGGTGACTTTGGGATGCGTCCTGATCACGCAGCGACACAGCTGCTGTCCCAAAAGGAGCCCCAGCTTGTCACTAGCAAGAATCTTCACCCGGACTGCCGCCGCCGCGCTGATCGCGGTCGGCATGGCCGCTCCGGCCCAGGCCGCCGTCTCCGCTCCGGTCGCCAATGACGACTCCGGCCCGGAGACGATGATCATCGACGGTGACTACGCCGACGACGCCCCGTGGGCGGCGCGAATGTTCGCCGACGGCAGGGAGGCGTGCAGCGCCTCGGTGGTCGCTCCGAAGTGGATACTCACCGCGCAGCACTGTGTCCAGGGCGCCAATCAGGTCAGCTTCCGAGTGGGCAGCCTCGACCAGACCCAGGGGCGTGAGGTGTTCGCCGTCCCGGGCGGGGTGAACGTCCATCCCAGCGCCGATCTGGCACTGGTCAATGTGGGCAGTTCGGTCGACGTCGAGTACGCCCCGATCGGAGCCCCGGGCGCCGCCGAGGTCGGCGAGACCGTGCAGACCTACGGCTGGGGTGCCACCTGCACCGACCGTCCCGAGGTCGAATGCCAGTCCCAGCGGTTGAAGGTCGCCGACGTGACCGTGACCGACACCTCCTGCTCCGACTACCGCGGCGGTACCGCGATCTGCGCCTACCGCGGTGACGGCATCCCGGCGGGCGGTGACTCCGGCGGCCCGATGTTCGCCACCGCCGCCGACGGTGACTACGTGCAGGTGGGAGTGGCTTCCACCAGCGACCGCTCCTCGCGTACCGCCTACACCAACGTGACTCGCTACAGCAGCTGGATCGGTTCCCTCGCGGGCGTGTGACGCGGCTTCCTCCCGTCGTGGCTACACCCGATTTCCCCGTCGCCGCTCACGGCGGCGGGGAAATGTGTTGGGAAGCACACGTGGGTCGACTCCTTTCCGTGTCGCTTCGGATTCGGGCATTGACCGCTGCCGAAGTCTCGGTGCATCGTGACCGACGAAATCGATCACGGAGTGAGATCGTGATCGTATTCGGTGCTAAGAATAGATCGTTTAATTGTTTTCGCAGCTCATAGCGCCGATATTGACCTCTTTGAGGGTAGGGTAAATCGCTGCTAGCGATTCGTTCTCGGCGTCGCAAGAAATTTGTTGTGCTTGTCACGGGGTATTTTGCTTCGCGCCTGGTGGTGGAAATGTCGATCTTTTCTCGCCTGGCGATTTCACCGGTGCGTGGTTAGTTTCGTGAGACATGACCGGCGAAAAACCTGGCCATCGTGGCGCACGGCCCGATGGCGTGAGTGGGTCAGCCGGGCGGGTGGAGATCGACACTCCGGCCGTCGCGGACGGCCCGGAGCTGTACCGGATCACGCGTGATTCGGGGGTGCTGGACGTCAACTCCCCCTACGCCTACCTGCTGTGGTGTCGCGATTTCGCGACCACCTCGTTGGTGGCGCGTTCGCACGACGGAGTGGTGGGCTTCGTGACCGGATACGTCCGCCCCGACGCCGGGGACACCCTCGTGGTGTGGCAGATCGGCGTCGACGCCGCGCTGCGCGGCCACGGCGTGGCGAGTCGCCTGCTGGAACGGCTGCTCGACACGGCGTCGCGGGACGGTATCCGCCACCTGGAAACCACCATCACCGCCGACAACGCGGCCTCGATCAACCTCTTCTCCGCGCTGGCGCGCGACCGCGGCGCTCCGCTCGAGGTGAGCCCGCTGTTCCCGGCCGAGCTGTTCCCGGACTCACACATCGGCGAGGACCTCTACCGCATCGGACCGTTCGCCGCTGACGGTGCCACGGCACACGGCACTCTCGCGGCGTCCGTCTCGTGAGGCCCCACGCCCCACACACCCGACCCGGTTCGTGGTGAAACCCGAACCACGAACCATCCAGCCGTGTCACCGCACGGCACGACACGTAACCGGCCCGGCGGGCGAGGCGTCACGAGCGCTTCGAACCGGACCGAACGGAGGATCGTGAAAGACGTCTTCGCAACCCAGGAATCAGAGGTCCGCAGCTACAGCCGAACTTGGCCCGCGACCTTCGACCGCGCGCTGGGCAGCTGGCTCTACGACGAGAGCGGGAACGCCTACCTCGACTTCTTCGCCGGGGCGGGCGCGCTCAACTACGGGCACAACAACCCGCTGCTCAAGCGCAAACTGATCGAGTACATCGAGCGCGACGGGATACACCACGGCCTCGACCAGGCCACGGTCGCCAGGGGTGAGTTCCTGCGCACCATCGACGAGAAGCTGTTCCGACCGCGTGGGCTCAACTACAAGGTGCAGTTCCCCGGGCCGACGGGCACCAACTCGGTCGAGGCCGCGCTGAAGCTGGCACGCAAGATCACCGGACGCGAGTCGATCATCAGCTTCACCAACGCCTTCCACGGCATGACGCTGGGCTCGCTCTCGGTCACCGGCAACTCGATGAAACGAGGCGGGGCGGGCATCCCGCTGGTGCACGCCACGCCGATGCCCTACGACAACTACTTCGACGGCCAGGTCGACGACTTCCTCTACTTCGAGTCGCTGCTGCGGGACAGCGGCAGTGGCCTGAACGCGCCCGCCGCGGTGATCGTGGAGACCCTGCAGGGCGAGGGCGGTATCAACGACACCCGCGCCGAGTGGCTGCGCGGACTGTCCGAGCTGTGCCGGCGGCACGGCATCCTGCTCATCGTCGACGACGTGCAGATGGGCTGCGGCAGGACCGGCCCGTTCTTCAGCTTCGAGCACGCGGGCATCGAGCCGGACATCGTCTGCCTGTCCAAGTCCATCGGTGGTTACGGGAGTCCGCTGGCGCTGACCCTGATCAAGCCGGAGCACGACGTCTGGGAACCCGGCGAGCACAACGGCACCTTCCGTGGCAACAACCCCGCCCTGGTCACGGCGACCGAGGCACTGCGGCAGTACTGGAGCGACGACGAACTGGAACGCGCCACCCTCGCCAAGGGCGAGCGCGTCGGCGAGGCGCTGCTGGAGCTCTGCGCCGACCACCCCGGGCTGCTGTCCAAGGGACGCGGCCTCGCACGGGGCCTCGGTTTCGCCGAGCCCGAGATGGCGGGCAAGGTTTCCAAGGCCGCCTTCGACCGGGGGATGATCCTGGAGACCTCCGGCCCCAGCGACGAGGTGGTCAAGGTGATGCCCCCGCTGACGATCACCGAGGACGAGCTGGAGCGGGGGATCCGGATCATTCGGGACTCCGTGCGCTCGGTACTGGCCTGAAGCACCCACAGGCGCCGAAGTACTCACAGGCGCCGAAGCGCCCGTCGCGAGCCGGGGCGTGCGAACACGCTCCCGCGCACGGCGCCCGCCGCGTCCGGCCCCTGAAACGTCCACCCCCGAAACACCGAGGAGACGAGTTGATCGTTCGTACCGTCCGGGACGTCGAGAACACCGAATCCGACATCAGGACCGAGAACTGGCGCAGCAAACGGATCATCCTCGCCAAGGAGAAGGCCGGGTTCTCGGTGCACGAGACGACGCTGTACGCGGGCACGGTCAACGAGTTCTGGTACGCCAACCACATCGAGGCCGTGTTCGTGTTCGAGGGCGAGGGCGAGATCACCGATCACGCCACCGGTGAGACGCATTCTCTCGGGCCGGGCTCGGTGTACCTGCTCGACGACCACGACAAGCACCAGGTGCGCCCCAGGACCGACATGCGCACGGTCTGCGTGTTCAACCCGCCGGTGACCGGCAGGGAGGTGCACGACGAGAACGGGGTCTACCCCCTGGTGACCGAGGAGGAGTGAACCGCGAGGGCACCTGACGACCTTCCTGGGGGTTGACCTCAACCCAGGGTCAGGTACCGCCGGTCGTTGAACTTCTCGCCCACGCAGGACGCGCCGAGGTCGTGTCCGATGCGCTCTATCACGTCGGCCAGCTCCAGCCGGTTGAGCCAGTCCCGCGGCAGTGCGGCGGTGCCGTGCCTGGCGCCCAGGATGGCCCCGGTGATGGCCGCCGTGGTGTCGCTGTGTCCCGAGTGGTTGGCGGCCAGCCACAGCGCGTCGCGGAACTGTTCGCGCTTGGGCAGGGCCAGCGCGCAGTAGGCCCCGATGGCCAACGCCTCCGGGCCGACCCAACCCTGCCCCAGCCGCTGGACGTACGCCGTGCGCACGTCGATGCGGGCGAGGGTCGCCGCGTCGGCCAGTCCCGTGGCCGTTTCGCCGTCCTCCCGCAGCACTCTGCCCGCCGCCTGGTCCACCGCCTGCGGAATTCGCCTGCCCTGCACCGCGAGCAGGTGGATCAGCGCGGCCATGGCTCCCGCCGCCGCCCACCCTCCGGGGGCGCCGTGGGTCAGCGCGCCGAACTGGCAGCCCAGCGTGTAGGACATCTCGACGGTGGGAGCGAAGCCGGCTCCGGCCGCGCGGTCCACCGCGCCACACCCCTTGGAACTGTTGATCGGCTCCTCGGGAGTTCCCAGCAGGTCCTCCTGCAGCGCGCGCAGGCTGGTCAGCCCGGGGGAGCGGTTCACGTAGAGCTCCGGCTCGGCCAACAGGCCCGTCGCTCCGTAGTGCGGTTTGTCCTCCTGCTGCGTCAGCAGCCACCGCCGATAGGCGGCGCCCGTGGCTTCCACCGGGCGCCACCGGCCGCCGTGATTGCCGGTCGCCCAGGCGTGCAGGTATCCCTCGCCGGTGAACAGCAGCATCTGCGCGGCGTCGCCGAGTAGCGCCTGCGGCGGTGGTTCGGTTACTCCGTCCGGGCCGTAGCGCGCACGGATGTCACCGTGCTCCTCGAACTCGACCGGAACTCCGAGGGAGTCGCCCAGCGCCGCACCGAGCAAGCACCCCACGGCACGATCCACCACCGTGGACGACGTCGACACCCGGGATACCTCCACAGTGGTCTTGCTCGCGTTCTGGTCCTCACCCGACTCTACTGGCCCGCCACAGCCACTTGGCAGCGATCTGTGCAATTGCACGGCGGAGTTTGCTCACAGATTGTGACATTCGTCGAAGAATAAAAGTTGATCTTAGTCTGTTGGGGTGAAGCCAGGTGAATCCGAACACGTTTGTCGGTTTTAGTGGTTAACGTGGATCGGTTTCGGGACGTTTGTGCGTAGGGCGGCACCCTGCGGCCGCTGTCACGGAACCGGGAAAGATGTACGCGAACGTGGGATCGAGCTTCGGGGGGATATGCCACCGCACGACAACCTGGCCGAGCACCCGAAGAGCGGCTACGAGTTCGGACTGCTCGGGCCGCTCGAAGTGCGTCACGGCGGGCGACTGCAGCCGTTGGGCAACTCGGCGATGCGCAGTGCGTTGGCCTGCTTGCTGCTCGAACCGAACCAGGTCGTGTCGATGGACAGATTGATCGACACTCTTTGGGGGGAGCAACCACCGCCCACGGCGCGGACCATCATCCACGGCTACGTGTCGCGTATCCGCAAGCTGTTCACCCCCGAAGAGGGGACAGCGGATCCGGAGAATCCCGCGCTGGTCACCCGTGCCCCCGGCTACCTGCTCCAGGTGGACAGCGACCGGATCGACGCGCACCGGGCCCGAGCCCTGGTCAACCAAGCCGGAAACCTCGAACCCCGGGAACGTTCCCGGACGTTGGCCCGCGCGTTGACGCTGTGGCGTGGTCCGGTGCTCTCCGATATCTCCTCCGAGCGACTGCACCGCATGGTCGCCCCCAACCTGGACGAGCTGCGCATGGTGGCGCTGGAGGAGCGAATCGAGGCCGACCTCGAACTGGGCGAACACCACGGTGTCGTGGTCGAGCTGTCCGAACTGGTCGAGCAGTACCCGCTCCGCGAGCGGCTCACCGGCCAGTTGATGCTCGCCTACTACCGATCCGGACAACGGGCGAGGGCCCAGTCCTGCTACCACACGTTGCGGGAACTGCTGGCCGACGAACTCGGCATCGATCCGGGGCCGGAACTGCGCTCGCTGTACGAACGACTGCTGCGCGACGACGAGACACTGGCCGCCCCGAACCGTGCCGTGGCAGGCTCCATCACCCGCGCCAGTGACGTGACCCCGATACAACCGGCGGAACTACCTCCGCCCGTGGCCGGTTTCGTCGGAAGGGTCACCGAATCGGCGGCGCTGGACCGGATGCTGTCCGAACAGGACAGCGACTCCGCCAGCGTGCTCGCCGCCATCACCGGAACCGCCGGAATCGGCAAGAGCGCGTTGGCGGTGACCTGGGCGCACCGCGTCGCGCACCGATTCCCGGACGGCCAGCTCTACGCCTCGCTGCGTGGGTTCGACTACGAGCGTTCTCCGCTCTCACCTGGCGAAGTGCTCACCGGTTTCCTCAAGAGCCTGGGGATCGCCGACGACGCCATACCGATCGACCTGAACGAACGGGTGGCCCTGTACCGCTCGCAACTGGCGCGGCGCCGCGTGCTCATCCTGCTCGACGACGCCAGGGACGCCGACCAGGTGCGTCCGCTGTTACCCAGCAGCGACGGTTCGCTCGTGCTGGTCACCAGCAGGAAACGGCTCGACGGTCTGGTGGTGCGCAGCGGGGCCAGGGCGCTGCCGCTGGAGACCCTGCCCACCACCGCTGCCGTGGAGCTGCTGGATCGGGCCGGTGTGCCGGGCAGATCCCGCTCCGAGCCGCAGGCCGCGCGGAAACTCGCCGACCTGTGCGGCGGCCTGCCGCTGGCGTTGCGCATCGCCGCCGCGCGACTGGCCGCCAACCCGGGCCGCGCGGTGGACGACCTCGTCGGCGAGCTCACCGACGAGCACAACCGGCTCACCGGGTTCGACATCGACGACACCGACATCAGTGTCCGTCGTGCCTTCGACATCTCCTACCGCAACCTGCACCCCAGTCAGGCGTGGACCTTCCGGCTGTTGGGGTTGGTTCCCGGCCACACCTTCACCGCGCACGCGGTGGCCGCACTGTGCGGCACCGACTCCGAGACGGCTCGTCGCAGACTGCGAGCGCTGACGCTGGCCCACCTGGTCAGCGAGCCCAGGCCGGACCGGTTCGCGATGCACGACCTGTTGCGGGTCTACGCGCGCGAACTCGTGTTCGCCGCCACCGACGAAACCGGGGAGGAGTCGGAGACCGCGCTGCGCGGACTGCTGGAGCACTACCTCACCGCCGCCGACCACGCCAGGAGGTTCCTGCGCCCACCGCGTGACGAGTTGGACTTCTCGGCGACCGAGCGGGAGCTTCCGGACATCACCGGCAGGTCCGAGGCACTGGAGTGGTTCGACGCCGAATGGCCCAACCTGGTGACCGCCATCGACACGGCCGCCGACCGGCGATGGCACCGGATGGCCTGGTGGTTGGTGCGCCTGCAGTTCAACTACCTCATGGTTCGTTGTCCCTGGGAGGACTGGGTCACCATCTACACCAGAGGACTCGAGTCGGCGCGTCACATCGACGACGACACCGGCACCGTACTGATGCTCGCCGGGCTCGGAGTGGTGCACTCCCGTTCGGGCAGCCCCGAGGTGGCCCTGAAGTACTACGCGGAGTCGCAGCGGGTCGCCACCAAGCTGTCCGAGCGCGGCGAGCTGGCCATGACGCAGGTCAACATGGCCAGCGCGCTGTTCCGGTTGGGACGCTACTCGGAAGCGCGACAGCACTGTGAGGACGCGCTGCGGACCTACCGGTCGTTGGGGGACCGGTACCGGGAGGCGGGAGCGCTGAACAATCTGGCCCAGGTGGAGCAGGTGATCGGCAACCGTGCGGAGGCGCTGGCATACCTGCACGAGGCCGAAAAGCGCTACCGGGAAGCCGACGATCTCGAAATTCTGGCCATGGTGCTCAACAACTGTGGTGAAGTGAGTGTCGAACTGGACAGGATCGACAGCGCGCGGCGCTACTACGGGGAGGCGCTCGAAGTGGCCCAGCGCTGTGGCTCGACCATGCGCCAGGCCGCGGCGTACCTGGGGTTGGGTGATGTCGCCTCGTTGCGCGAGGATCACCAGGTAGCTCGGCGGCGGTGGGAGACGGCACTGTCCATTTTCGAGGCCGGTGGCTCACCGCGTGCCGCGGAGCCGCGTGAACGGTTGCGCCTGGGTGCCGCCGCCACCGAGGCACCCGAGGTGCGGCGCTGCTCCGGCGTTTAGTCAGCGTTTAGTGTGCTCTTAGTGATGCCTGCCAACGTGTGAATGTGCGTTCCGGCCGGCCGTTGCGGTGCCGGTCACGATCGCACCGCGGCGACTCTCGGGGGGTCGTGAGTGGCCGAGAAGGGGCGGTGCGGAGAACTCGACCCGTCGAGTTGTCCACCGCCCGCAACAAAGGGGTCAGGTTATTCCCGGCGTCTTCGGCGCCGGGAAGGACATGGGGGTGGGTGCGGACTCCGTGTTCTGGGGGATTCCACAACGACACGGGGTCCGCGCTCGTGTTCCCGCCCGGCCCGTCCCGAGGGCCGGGCGGTTCGAGCCACCGCCGCTGCGCCCCGGCGGCGATCAGTAGTGCTTTCTCGGATCCGGGGACATCCGGGTCAGCCGTGTTCCGAAGCGCCCTGGAGCGGGCGCGGCGAGGGCCGTTTGGGTTCTCTGCCGTCCCCCGAGGACGTGCCGCGCAGCCGCCGACCGACCCACGGGCCCAGGTGTTCACCGATCCAGCGCAGGTCCGCACCGCGCCGTTCCGACCAGGAGCGGTCGGCCCGAGCAGGCAACGGCTGCCGCCAGTCCTCGTCCACGCGCAGCCCCAGGATCTCCGCGGCGTGCAGCGCCACGCGGCGATGTCCCTCCTGGGACAGGTGCAGTCTGTCCTCGCTCCAGGCACGCTCATCCTGTAGCACCCGCATCGACCAGAGATCCACGACATAGCAGCCGTGTCGCCGCGCGATCGCCCAGAGGTGTGAGTTGTAGGTGCCGACCTTGCCGCGAACCAGCCGCATCACCGCCGTCCGCCGAGTGTCGAAACCGGTGCCGATCAGCACGTCCGCCCCCGTCGCACGCAGCTCGGCCACCGCGGTCTCGAACCGGCTCGCCAACTCGTCAGGGTCGGCGAACGGTCGGATCATGTCGTTGCCCCCGGCGCTGAACGCGGCGAGGTCCGGCCGCATCTCCACGGCACGTGGCAACTGATCCCGCAGGATCTGGTCGAGCAGCTTCCCCCGAACCGCTGTGTTGGCGTAGTGCAGCCCGGGGTTCTCGGTAGCCAACCGTTCCGCCAGCCTGTCGGACCATCCCCGGAAAGTCGCGCCGTCGGGGGCCGGATCGTTCAGCCCCTCCGTGAAGCTGTCACCCATCGCCACGAACGTCCGCCACTCCCGATCCCCGCTCCCGGCATCGTCCTCCGGTGCGCGCCTTCCCGAGTTCGGTGACTCCTCACTCATCGGGGCCGCCTTTCGTACTAGCTCGTCTTCGCCCGCGGTCTCGTAACCGGAAAACACACTGGACCTCGGTTGGTCACCTACGCCAGCGTCGGTGACCGCCCCAGTGACCAACGGCACTTATGGCACTGTTCGGTCTCGGTTTTCGTGCCTGGTCGCTTGGCGGAACCTCTGGCACGGCTCTCGCTGCGGGGCCGGCGACATCGGGTAGCGACCTACACAACGTCTCCGGCGTCCTCGCGAGAGCCGCACCGGAGAACCCGCGGCGGCGCCGGCTGCGTAAGTGGTGGGGGCTCGGCCTGCGGGGGTGGTGGGAGTTCGGCGCCGCGTCGTAGCGGCGCGGCGATTTCGCGAGAAATCGACGCCGACCCCTGGGGAGCCGACTCACACACGGGGCGCGAGCGTGGCCCCACGGCACACGGCGGCACTCACGCGGGAGTGCGCCGTGTTCCCACTCGCGAGTGATGGTTGTGTTCGGCTGAACAGTTCGTTTCGTACCGTTGAGTCGGTATAGTGTTCCGTCGGTTACAGCAAAACTCCACGCGCGCGCGGCGCGGCTGCTAACGTCCGGCGGGAAAACGAGACGATCAAGGGGATATCGACGATCGGAAGTGGTCGGTGGTGCTGCCTCGATCACTTGAATGGGGAACGCGAAGCATGCCTGCTGACGTCGGAGCGAGTGTGTCTGCCGACAGCATCGAAGCTCTGGGGGAGTCGTGACGAGTCCGCGGGAACCGATGCCCGGGTCGATGGAACGGCACGAGGCTCGGCCGGGGTTTCCGCGGTCGGAGCAGCCACCTGCCTCCGCGACCTCGGCCACCTCCGTCACCGGGACGCCGCCGCCGGAGGGAGCGCGCGGTACGAACTCGGCCGCTGAACCGGTGCGGCCCGGCTTCGCGCAGCCGAACGACCCCGACCGCGCGCACGAGTACCGATCCGCGGTGCCCGGCTCGGCGTCCCGAGCGGCCGGGTCCGCTGCTCGGTTCGACCTGCGCGCGGAATTCGCCACTGCCGCTGCCCAGTCCGATCCGCTCGCGCTGTACAGCCGCCTCGACGGACTGCTGGAGCGTTTCGAGCACGAACGGTCCCGCTCCCCGTGGCGGCCCAGGGGCCGGGCCGAGCAGACCGAGAACGCGGGCGCCGCCATCTCCGGGGAGCTCGACGGGGCGGGAGCGGTGGCACCGGCACGCGTCGAACCCGTCTCGGGATCACTACCACTGCCGCACGCGGTCAACAACGGTGAACAGCGACGCCACGCCGCTCCCGAGAGGCCACCACATCAGGAGAAATCCGAGTCCGCCAACGGCACGTTCAGCGGCGCCATACCGCTTCCCACCGAGCAGCGTCGTGATGTCGAGCAGCACGCCGCACCGGAAGCGGGGGACGAACCGGAGCCCGAATCATCCGATGCCGTGCGGCTCGCGGCGGAACATCCTGCCTCGGCAGCCGCCGCACCCGCTCACCGGGACGAATCCGCGCCACGGGACGGTGATTCCGCCGAGGCGCGGGAACAACCGCGGGGAAGGCACGCCGGGATGACCGGCTCGCTGGAAGCCGGGGATCCCACGGCTCCCCCTGTTCCGGAGCAGGGGCCCGCGCGGTTCGAACGCGAGGACGAAA
Source organism: Actinopolyspora lacussalsi (assembly GCA_030803735.1). Lineage (NCBI taxonomy): Bacteria > Bacillati > Actinomycetota > Actinomycetes > Actinopolysporales > Actinopolysporaceae > Actinopolyspora > Actinopolyspora lacussalsi. The sequence goes on from JAURUC010000001.1 coordinate 4,175,311, forward strand.
ACCCCACCCTGCCGCTGGGCAGCGCGGCGGACATCCTCGGCGTGCCGTCGGAGCAGTCCGTCCCCGACGAGTCCGCGGTCGAGATCGGCACGGACGGCTCCGACGAAATCGCGGAGTCCGGGCGGCACGCTCCCGTCGTGGCACAGGAGCAGCCGGCCGCTCGACCCGGCCCTGTTGTCGAATCCGGCCCCACCATCGAACCCGGGCCCACGGCGGCGATGCCGCCGTCCCATCCGCCGCGTGAGCACGGGGGCCAGCCCACGCCGCGGACCGGTCCCGCCAGCGGGCCGTTACCCGCGCCGCCCCCTCCCGGCGCACCCCCTCCCGCTCCACCGCATCCCGGATCGCGGCCACCCGTTGAGCCGCCACCCCGGGGGAATGCTCCGCACGGTGGACAGGCCCCGGTACGGCCACCGGCGAATCCGGCCAGCGGGCCGTTCCCCGTGCCGCAACCTCCACGGCAGCCGATGCCTCCCACCCCTCCGCCGGGGCAGCCTGCTCCGGCACAGCCCGCACAGCCCGCGCGGCCACCCCAACCACCCCCTGGCAACGGGAGCACCGGACCTTCGAGCGCTCCGTTCCCCGCTCCCGCGGCGGCACAGTCCGTTCCGGAGGGCACCCCCGCGACACCCTCGCGCCCATCTCCGCGGCAGCCCCAACCGCGGCAGCCCCAACCGCAACCGCTCGCGGCCGTTCCGGAGGACCGGGACGTCCGCAATCGGCCGTCGGAGCCCTCGGCCGCTCCGACGCCCCAACCGCCCAGGTACGAACCGCGTCCCGACGGAGGATTCGGCCCCATGGGCTCCGGTGGTTGGTCCGGATCCGGAAACTCCAACTACACCGCCAAGGGCAAGTTCCAGCAGGATCCTGCCGAGCAGGGTGGCGAGGAGCGTCCCAGGACGAACGAGCTGCGCAGCGGGCAGGGCTACAACCGTGACGACGACGAGGAACAACCGAGGTTCCTGGTGCAGGCGGACGATCTCCACGGCACCGACTTCGGGTCCGACCGGCTGGTGGCACCACCGGTCATCGGAGAGGGGCCGCCCGGCTACCCGGGCTTTTGATACCGGAATTCTCCGGTTGTCCTGCCGTGAGTTCTCCCTCGGTGGAACCTCTCGTACGGCTCTCGCCGCGAGAGGTTCCACCGAGCGCGTACCCCGCAAACCGAGACGACAAAGTCATACTAGGAACCCCGAATGGTCGACACGATCACTCTTTCGCTGCCCGCGCTGGACGTGCTTGGCGAGCACCTGCGGCTCGATGTGCGGCGCTATCCGTTCGAGATTCCCGACCTCGCCGACTCGCGGGCGGAGCGGGAGGACGTGGTCCGGCGGGTCTGGAGTGAATTGGAGACCGCGGGGTTGGCCGTGGACGGTCGGCCCGAGCCGGAAGTGGCCGACGCCCTCTACCTGATGTCCAGTTCCGAGACCTCGATCGCGGCCGCCGGGTTGCTCGACGTCCGAAACGGCCAACGGATGGCGGCGCGAGCCGTGGCCACCGGGGAGGTGGGGGTCGCGGGCGTGATCACCGCTCGCGGACTCCAGCTCGACTTCATGGCGCCGGAAACGCTGCCCGAGGTATGCGCGCGGCTGCTTCCCCCCGCTCGTCCCGGACCGGGACGCGAAACCAGTGTGTCGCTGCGGCTGCTGCGCGACGCGGAACACCGTTCCGCCGAGGGGGTGTCGGGCGCTGCGGATTCACCTTCCGAGGTGGAGGAGATCACGAGGCTGCACAAGTACCGTCTCGGTCACTTCGTGGTGGCGGGCACCGGCGGGGACGGCAATCGATTCCGCATGCCCACGTTGACGTGGTTCGACACCGATCGCGGTCGCTACACCATGTGCTACGGGCGTTCGGAGGAGGACGAGACGCTCGTCTGCGCACCCGCCGACCAGCGGGGTATCGCCGCACGGCTCGGGGAGCAACTGCGTTCGGTCCGGGGCGGTTGAGGTTTCGAGCACGGGTGTAAGGCACCACACGTCGATCGATGTGTGCGTGCGGCGGCGCGGGTAAGGCAGGCTTAAGTCGTGGACAGTGACAGCACCGGGCGCGGCACGGAGGCGAGCGGGACCGAGCGCGACTCGTTGCTGCGGCTGCTGGGAGGTCGGGCCAGTGCGCTCGACGCGAGCCTGCCACCGGTGGCCTTCGGGCTGGGGTGGGTGCTCAGCGGTGAGTCCGTAGCCGCCGCCGGGATCTCCGCCGTCGTGGTGGGAGTCGTGATCGGTGTCTGGCGACTCCTGAGCGGTGCGCGTCCGCTGGCTGTGCTGTTCAGCCTGCTCGCCGTGCTGGTGGGGTCGATCATCGCGCTGCGCACCGGGCAGGCGGTCGATTTCTACCTCGTTCGGCTGGCTTCCAACGCGGCCAGCGGACTGGCCTGGATGATCAGTATCGCGGTGCGCTGGCCACTGCTCGGGCTGGTGGTGGGCACGCTGCTGGGGCAGCGCACGCGGTGGCGGCGCGATCCCGATCTGCTGCGTGCCTACAGCAGGGCCAGCTGGGTCTGGGTCGGACAGTACGTCACGCGGCTGGTGGTGTTCATTCCGCTCTGGATGATCAACGCCGTGGTGCCGTTGAGCATCGCCCAGGTGGTACTGACCTGGCCGTTGGTGGTGCTCTGCGTCGTGGCCAGCTGGTGGGTGCTGCGGCGTACGCTTCCGCCGGACCACCCCGGTATCCGGCACGCCCGCGGCCCGGAGGACGTGGTGCGTCGGAGCCCCGGTCGCTAGACCTCCGCTGGCTGGAACTCCGCCCGCTGGGACTCCGCTCGCTGGAACTCCGATGGTGCGGGGGCCGAGCCGAGACCGTTCCGCTCGCGCACGGACGGTGAAACCGCTCGCGGATCGCCACCCGGTCAGCGGTAATCGCCGGTCAGCGGGTTTCCGTTCCCAACAGCCTGTCGTGCAGCCACCGCGCGTGCTCGTCGTCGACCAGCGATTCGGCCGCCAACCACGCCGCTCCGGCGGCGCCGGAGCCCGCCTTGGCCAGCGGCGCGGCGCTCCGGGCGCGCAGTTCCCGTCGCACGGCCTCGTCGAGCGTTCCCTCGCCGGAGAGTAGGCTCCCGGCCAGCACGATCGGTGACTCCTCGGGCTCCTTCCGCACCGACAGCGCGTCGGCGGCTAGCAACCGCGCCCCCTTCGCCAGGATCTCCGCGGCTTTGCCGCCTCCTTCCGAGGCCGAGGCGGTGACCAGCGGCGCCAGCTCGGCCAACCGTGTCGGCGGGCCGTTGCCGAGCAGCGCGACGAGCCTGCGCACCAGCACCGGATCGGGATCGGCCGCCGTCGCCGTTCCCGGAAGCAGTTCACCGAGCACCGAAGCCACCAGCGGGTCGTGTCGCTCCTCGCCGTGGTCGAGCGCACGCAGTGTCGTGCTCACGGCCTCGCGCCCGAGCCAGAACGCCGATCCCTCGTCGCCGAGCAGCCAGCCGTAACCACCCATCGTGCGTTCCAGACGGTGCCGCTCGATCCGAGCCGTGATCGAACCCGTTCCCGCGATCAGCACGGTGCCGTCGGGCTCGGCGGTACCCGCCGCGAACGCGACCTCGCTGTCGCTGACGGTCCGCACCGCACAGCTCAGACCCAAGGTGCGCCAGGCCTGCTCGAACAGCCCGGAGACGACCGGGTCGGTGAGCTTGCTGATCCCGGCCATCCCCAGCACCGCCGCGCTCACGCGTTCCGGAACCGTGTCCGACAGCGCGGTCCGGGTGGCACGTGCGACCTGTTCGACGGCCCGCTCGGGGGGGTGGGTGTTGGGATTGCCGCCACCCGCGTGCCCGGTTCCGAGCGTTCGTCCGCTCGTGTCGGTGAGCAACGCACGACTGGAAGTGCCACCCACGTCGAGCCCGAGCAGCAGCGGACCGGCCGCGTCGTCGATATCGGTCAAGTCTGTTCCCCTCCGAACCCGGTGCTCCCCGCGCTGCGCTGATCGGAGTAGCCTGACGGTGCCCGTCTCACCCCCGCCCCCTCGGTGAGGCGGGCTTTTCGGTGTTCGGGGTGGTACCGCCGGGTGATCGACTCCGGTGCGGGTGCGCGAGGTCGTGTTGTGCGGCCACGAATCCGCGATGTGGTGATCCTGGCTCGGCGAGGTGGATTCCGCCACGTCCCGCTCCGGTGTGTCACCGGGTGCGGGTCACCTTGTTCAGCCCGCGTGGGCTGTCCGGGTCGGCTCCCCGCTCCAGTGCCAGCGCCAGGGCCAGCCGCTGCACCGGCAGCACCTCCAGCAGCGGCGCCAGTTCCTCGGGAGTCTCCGGCAGACCGATGCTGTGGGCGCAGGGCATGCCAGCCGCGGCCGAACCGATCGCGCAGATGTCGGCTCCCCGCTCGTGCACCGTGCTCAGCACCTCGTTCATGGCCGCCCCGCCCTTCCCGGCGCTGCACAGCGCCAGCACGGCGGTTTCGGAGTCCACGGCCGCGACCGGGCCGTGCAGCAGGTCCGCTCCGCTGTAGGCCCGTGCCGAGAGGTAGCTGGTCTCGGCGAGCTTGAGCGCCGCCTCGGCCGCTGTCGCCGAGGAGTAGCCCCGCCCGGTGGTCAGCATCCGGTCGGCGAAGCGGTAGCGCCTTACCGCCTCGTCCAGCTCGTCCGAGGGCTCCAGGGCGCGCCGGGCCAGCTCGGGCAGCTCGGCGACTCGTTCCGCCTTCCCGCCGCGTATCGCGTCGATCAGCAGGTACAGCGTGAGCAGCGTAGCGCTGTAGGTCTTCGTGGCGGCCACGGCCCGCTCGGTACCCGCGCGGATGTCCGCCGAGAGCTCGGCGGCGTGGTTCAGGGCGGAGTCCGGGTTGTTGGTCACCGCCACGGTGGTGGCGCCGTCGCGGCGCGCGGCCTGGGTGACTTCCAGCATGTCGGGGGAGCCGCCGCTCTGGCTGACCGAGATCAGCAGTACTTCGCTCAGATCGGGCCGGGCGTCGTAGAGCGTGGTGGTCGACGGGGAGACCAGTCCCGCGGGCAGCTGCAGCAGCACCTCGACCAGGTACTTGGCGTACAGCGCCGCGTGGTCGCTGGAGCCGCGTGCGGCCAGCAGCGCGAAGCGGGGTTTGCGTTCCGCTATACGCCGGGCGACCTCGGCCAGCTCGGGGCGGTTGCCGAGCAGGCCGTCGAACACCGCGGGCTGTTCGGCGATCTCGGCGCTCATGTACCTGCCGGGATGCTGAGTCCGCTCGTCGGCCCCGGCTCCGGGGTCCTCACTCATGTCGTGATCCGTTCGTGGTCGTGCGAGAATTTCGGTCTAGACCAATGCTACCGATAGCTCCGGCGGGCCGACAGCCCCGCTTGTCCACCGAACTCGCGGGCCGCACGACGGGTTGTGACCCCGGGCATATCGACAAGGGGGCGGCGGGATGCGATTCCTACTGTGCCGTGAAACTCCGGCATGCTGGAATCGGTAGTGCTGATCGCCCCGTTCGCAGGCGCGACGGTAGGAGGAAACATGCTCGAAGCGTCGGTGCCCGGCGGGGCCGACATGCCGACCAAGAACCAACGCGAGCCCAAGTACTGGGGGTTGAAGCAGCATCTGCTGGACATGCTTCGCTCCATGCCGGCTGGGTCCTCGATACCGACCGAGCGGGCGCTGGCCGCCGAGTTCGACGTCTCCCGAACCACGGTCCGGCAGGCGCTGGCCGAACTGACGGTGGAGGGCAGGCTGCTGCGCGTCCAGGGCAAGGGCACGTTCGCCGCGCAACCCAAGGTGGCCCAGCGATTGCAGCTGAGCAGCTATACCGAGGACATGCGTGCCCAGGGCAGGCAGCCCGATTCCCGGCTGTTGGAGATGAACGAGGAGCCCGCCGAGCGGGAGCTGGCCCATCTGCTCGGCATCGGTTCCGGCAGTCCGGTGCTGCGGATGCGCAGGCTGCGGTTGGCCGACGACGAGGCGATGGCCATCGAGACCACCCATCTGCCGCTGAGCCGCTTCAAGGGGCTGACCCAGCTCGTGGAAGCGGGGGCTTCGCTGTACCAGGTGCTGCGTGAGCGGTACGGCATCTCCTTCGCCAGCGCCGAGGAGACCATCGAGACCGCGCTGGCCAGCCCGGAGGAGGCGGAACTGCTCGGTGCCGACGTGGGGCTGCCGATGCTGTTGCTGTCCCGGCACTCCTTCCACCAGGACGGCACCCCGGTGGAGTGGGTGCGTTCGATCTACCGGGGAGACCGCTACAAGTTCGTCGCCAGCCTCAATCCGCCAAGGAACTGAGCAGCGCGGCGCGGTCGATGTTTCCGCCGCTGACCACCGCCACCGTGGGGGTCGTCCCCGACTCCCGCGTGCGGTGGCGGTGCGCGGCCGTGGTCACCGCCCCGCTGGGCTCCGCGACCAGTCGGCAGCTCTCGGCGAGGAATCCCACCGATTCGCGGATCTCGTCCTCGGAGACCGTGCGGATGTCGTCGACCAGCTCACGGATGTGGGCGAAGGTGAACTCGGAGGGCTGCGCGGTCAGTCCGTCGGCCAAAGTGCTGGTGCGCGCCGCCACCGACCAGTGGCGGCGCTCGCCCGCGTAAAAGCTCTCCCTGGTGTCCGCGGCCAGCTCCGGTTCCACCCCCACCAGCCGCACGCGGGCGCGGCAACCAGCCAGCCCGGCGGCGACCCCCGAGATCAAACCGCCGCCGCTGACCGGCACCAGCACCGTCACCTCGGACAGCCCGAGCGCGTCGATGTCCTCGGCGATCTCCAGCCCCACCGTCGCCTGACCCGCGAGCACGGTCGCGTCGTCGAACGGCGGGATCAGCCGTGCGCCGCGCCGCTCGGCGATCTCACCGGCACGCGACTCCCGTTCCGAGACCTCCACCGGCACGATCTCGGCACCCAGCGCACGCGCCGCGGCTACCTTCGCCGCCGGGGCAGTGTGCGGCACCACCACGGTCGCCGGTATCCCGAACACCTTCCCGGCGTGGGCCACGGCACGCGCGTGGTTCCCGCTGGAGTAGGCGACTATCCCCCTGGCGCGGGTGCGTTCGTCCAGCACGGCCGTGGCGTGCAGCGCACCCCTGATCTTGAAGGCGCCGGTCGGTTGCAGGCTCTCCGGTTTGAGCAGCAGCGGAGCGTTCCGGTCGGCGTCGGGTACCGGAAGCAGCGGTGTACGCACCGGGCCCTGGGGCCCCAGCTGTCCCAGGATCTCCCGCGCGGCACGCGCGTCCTCGTTCGTGACCAACGACATGCGGAAATCCTTGCCGATCCGGTGAGCCGTCCCGCGTCCGGGGTCGACCGCGGGGTGCCCCGGCCGCGCGGCATCGTGGTGCACCCATGCTTCCGGTTCCGGAGATCCTTCGGTGCTCGCGAGCACCGGTGTTACACCGAGTGGGAGTACTCACTAGCGGGGCTCTCCCGGGAGCAGCACGCCGAGATCGTCCGTTGGACGTGCGAGGCGACGACTGCGTGGGAGAGAGATGAGCCAACAGCGGGATCCGGACATCCAGGGGGAGGAGGAGTCCGACAAGGCCGAGCCCAAGCGCTCGACGAAACCGTTCGACAAGCTCGGTGTTTCGCCCGCCCAGGTGACCGGCACCGGGCTCGCCGCAGCCACGGCCGCGGTGCTCGGTGGTCAGCTCGGGATAGCCGGAACGGTTTCCGGTGCGGCGCTGACCAGTGTGGTGATCACGCTCGGCGGGGCGGTGTACCAGCGTTCGCTGGAATCGACCAGGGAGAAGGCGGCCAATGCCGCTTTGAAGCGAGCCGCCAGGCGCAGGGCGGTGCGAACGGGGAACGCGGCGGGGTGGGTGGATCCGCACGCGCCCACCGAGCCGATGCGACAACGACCGACCACGGGGACGGCGAACACGGGGAGCGGCAGTTCCGGAACGGGCACCGCGGGCGGTTCCCCGACGGTCGAGCGGCCCGACGCGGAAGTCACCAGACGGCTGGTGGCGCCGGACGTAACCAGGCGGATACGTCCCGCCGGGTACGGCGACTCGTCGGACGAACCGACAAGCGTCATCGCCGGCGCCGCTAGTGGCGCCGCCGCGAACGGGAGGAACGCGGCGAACGGGGAGACCAGCCCGAGCGGCGACGAATCCTCCGTCCGGCGTGGACGGCGTCGTTTCAACTGGCGCGTGGTGGCCCTGACCAGTGGACTCGCGTTCGTGCTGTGCATGGTGCTGATCACCGGTTACGAGAGCATCACCGGTGACTCGGTCTCCGGCGATTCCGGTGGGACCACCGTGGGGAACATGTTCCGGCAGGGCGATGCCGGTACGCGGTCCGATCCGTCCGACGGGCAGGAGCCGGTGCCCGCCTCCGAGTCGAGTTCGACCCCCGAACCCTCCGAATCCTCCGGCCCCTCCGAGCCCTCCGGTACGAGTACCGCACCGAGTGAGACCTCCGCTCCGGAGGAGTCCGGTGAGCAGCGGCCCGGCAGCACCACGGATTCGACGTCCCCCACCGAGTCCGAGACCCCGGAGACGTCGGAGACCGGCTCGGCCGAACCCACACCGAGCGCGCGCCTCCGACAGACTGGTCGTTCCTCGGCACCCGGCGAGTGATTGATCCGGTTGGTTCGTTTCGTCCGTTATTTCGATCACGCGAAGTGGCGGCGAAAACACACCGTGAGTTATTCCGCTGATACCTCTCCGATATCGCGGCGAGATCTGCTACGTTGCGCAGCAATGCTGGCGCGGTGATCACCCAACGCCGCTCACGCGATCGTGGAAATTTTCCCGCTTTCGAGGGAGGCCGTCAGTGAAGTTAGGGATCGCCTGCCGTCTCGTGGGGACCCTGTTGTTGGCAACGGCCACCGTCGCGACCGCGGCACCGGCCGCCTCGGCAGCCGACAACACGAACACCGCTGAACCGGACGGGGCCGCTTCGCTGCTCAAGGCGATGCAGCGCGACCTCGGTCTCAGCGCACGCGAGTCCCGGCTGCGGTTGTACCAGGAGACGATAGCCGAGCAGGTCCGCCACACGCTGCGGCGCACGCTGGGGAACTCCTACGGCGGCGCGCACTACGACGCCGCGAGCGGGCGGCTGGTGGTCGGCGTGACCGACCGCTCCCGGCTGGCCGACGCCCGCGCTGCCGGTGCACGGGCCGAGCTGGTCCAGTACAGCTCCCGGTACCTCGAAGGCATCGCCGAGCGGCTGGACGGATCGCTGCGCGGCGCCCCGGCCGCGGTGACCGGGCACTACGTGGACACCACGGACAACTCGGTGGTGCTCACCGCCGAACGGGGCAGCGCGCCGCGGGTGCGGGAGTTCCTCCGCTCCACCGGAGTGCCCACCGAGGCGGTACGAATCACCGAGACCCCGGGCGAGCCGCGACTCTACGCCGACGTGATCGGCGGCAACCCCTACTACACGGGCGGTGACACCCGCTGTTCGATCGGCTTCGCCGTCCGGGGTGGATTCCTCAGCGCGGGGCACTGCGCCGCCACCGGGGACGGCACCAGCAACCCGGCGGGGACGGTGGCGGGCTCCTCCTTCCCCGGTAACGACTTCTCCTTCGTCCGCAGCTCGGCACCCGGTAAACCGCTGGTCAACGACTACGGCGGTGGCACCGTCAACATCGCGGGCTCAACGGAGGCGCCGGTGGGAGCCTCGGTGTGCCGCTCCGGCTCCACGACCGGCTGGCACTGCGGCACCATCGTCGGCAAGCACCAGAGCGTGCGCTACCCCGAGGGGATCGTCGAAGGACTCACCCGTACCGACGTCTGCGCCGAGCCCGGCGACTCCGGTGGTTCGTTCGTCTCCGGGCGGCAGGCGCAGGGAATCACCTCCGGTGGTTGGGGCAACTGCACCTCCGGCGGGACCACCTTCTTCCAGCCGGTCAACGAGGCACTGGGCCACTACGGCGTCTCTCTCCTGACCGGCTGATTCCCGTGTGACCGCTCGGCTTGCTCGGCGGTGCGGGTGGCGGAACCTCCGGCACGGCTCTCGCCCAGCGGCGCGGCGATTTCGCGAGAAATCGACGCTGTTCTAGCCGCGTGGGTGGCCCGTGATTCGGCATGGGGAGTGCCGGAGAAGGACAACAGCACCACCGAGAAGGCAGGACGGAGCGGAGTTCCGGCGGGCACCGGCTCGGTGCCCGCCCCACGGACGGTGTTCGGTCCCGCCGACGTGCGAGCGGCGGGAACGACTCCGGGCGGCGGCCCTCGGCCCCCTCCCAGCGGGGGCCGCCGTCACCAGAGGGTGCACCGTCAATTTCTCGGGTGGGGTCAGGTGGTGAGTGCAAGGGTGAGTTGTTCGGTGGGGTTGTTCCAGTTGAGGGTTTTGCGGGGGCGGGATGTCAATTTCTCGCGAAATCGTCGGGCCGTGCCGTCGATCGCCGGAGCGTACGGCCACACGGGAAGTGGTGTCGTTCCGCTTCGGCTCGCGGTCACCCGATCCGGTCGTCCACCGTGCTTCGCGGCCGTACTGGGCTCACCAGCGGTCAGCCCACCAGGCGGGAGCGCAGCTGTGCCGCTGCCTCCCTGGGATTCTCCGCCTCGGTGATCGCGCGGACCACCACCACGCGCTCGGCGCCAGCCGCCATTACCTCGTCCAGGTTCTCCGGCCCGATGCCGCCGATCGCGAACCACGGCCTGCCGTGTCCGTGGTGCTCGGCGGCGTGGCTCACCAGGTCGATCCCCGCGGCCTCGCGGCCCGGCTTCGTGGGGGTGGTCCACACCGGGCCGGTGCAGAAGTAGTCCACCCCGCGCTCGGTGGCCGCCGAGTCGGCCTGCACCACGTCGTGCGTGGAACGACCGATGATCATCTGATCGCCGACGATGCCGCGGGCGGTGGCCACCGGTAGGTCGTCCTGCCCCAGGTGCAGCACGTCCGCGTCGACGGCCAGCGCGATGTCCGCGCGGTCGTTGACCGCCAGCAGCGCGTCGTGCCGGACGCAGGAGTCGGCCAGCACCCGCAACGCCGCCAGCTCCTCGCGGGCCTCCAGCGGAGCGCCGGACTCGTCCTTGTCACGCAGCTGGATGATGTCCACCCCGCCCGCCAGCGCCTCGTCCACGAACTCGGCGAGGTCACCGCGTTCCCGGCGCGCGTCGGTGCACAAGTACAGCCGCGCCTGAGCCAGCCGGGCGCGCATTCCGTAGCCGTCCATTCCGGGCATGCTTCCAGGGTAGGCCACGCGCCGGAGGGTGGCGCCAGTCACATCCCGCTGTGGCTCCGGTGGAAACATGTCGTCGACGTGACCAGTGGCTCGTCGAGCACCACCTGACGCGGACGGAGTTCATCACCTAAGCTGTGCGGTGGGTACCCGCGGGAGTCCGGCCGAACGGACTGAGAGGGGGCTGAAGCCCCGACCGCCGAACCTGATCCGGATCATGCCGGCGCAGGGAGCGAGCATTGACCGACGAACGACATCACGACATCGCCCTGGTCGGGGGCGGTGTGATCGGGCTGTCCTGCGCGTGGCGGTTGGCCACGCTGGGCTGCCGGGTGCGGCTGGTCGACCCGGAACCGGCGAGCGGTGCCTCGCACGTCGCGGGCGGGATGCTGGCGCCGCTGGCCGAGACCTGGTTCGGCGAGGAGGAGCTGCTCGAACTGGGAACGGCCTCGTTGCGACGCTGGCCGGACTTCGCCGCCGAACTGTCCCGCGCCGCCGACGCACCCTCCGGACTCGGTGAGCGGGGCACGCTCGTGGTGGGGGCCGACAGCGCCGACCGCGAGCAGCTGCACGAGATCGCCGAACACCTGGCCAAGCTGGGCCGGACGGTCACCAGGCACTCCGGCAGGGCACTGCGCAGGATGGAGCCCGCCCTGGCGCCCGCCGTGCACGGCGGGTTGGAAGTGCCGGGCGACCTCTCGGTCGACAACCGCACCACGCTCGCCGCGCTGCGCGAGGCCGCCCGGCGGGCCGGGGTGGAGTTCCACACCGAGTCGGCCCGCCGCGTCCGGCCCGGCGTGGTGGAACTCGCCGATTCCGAGCTGCGCTGCGACGCGGTGGTGATCGCGGCGGGCAGCGGCTCCGGGCAGCTGCACGACGGCCTGGCCGAGCTGGTCCGCCCCGTCAAGGGCGAGATCCTGCGGCTCAGTCGCAGGAGCACCGCGCTGCCGCCCCCGGCACACACCATCCGGGGACCGGTGCACGGCAGGCCGGTTTACTTGGTGCCGCGTCCGGACGGCCTGGTCGTGGGTGCCACGCAGTACGAGAACGGATTCGACACGCGGGTCACCGTGGGCGGGGTGCGTGACCTGATCGGCGACGCCGAGCGGCTGGTGGCCGGCCTCGGCGAGTACGAACTGGCCGAGGCCACGGCGGGGTTGCGTCCCGGCACGCCGGACAACCTGCCGCTGATCGGTTGGCTGGAACCCGGGGTGCTCGTCGCCACCGGGCACCACCGCAACGGATTCCTGCACGCGCCGATCACCGCCGAGGCGGTCACCGCGCTGCTGCGGGGCGGCGACGTGCCCGCCGAGACCGAACCCGCCGATCCGATGCGAAGTGGAGTTCGACGATGAACGTCACGATCAACGGAGAGCGCTACGAGTTCGAGCGGGGCGCGACCCTCGCCGACGCGCTGGAACGTTTCCGCAGCCCGTCCCGCGGGGTGGCGGTGGCGCTGGACGGCGCCGTGGTTCCCCGGGACCGCTGGCAGGAGACCGAACTCGGTACGGCCGCGACGGTGGAGATCGTCACCGCCGTGCAAGGAGGATGATCATGGACGATCCGCTGGTCATAGCCGGATACGAATTCGGTTCGCGGCTGATTACCGGAACCGGGGGTGCGGCCAGTCTGACCGCGCTGGAGCAGGCGCTGATCGCCTCCGGCACGGAGCTGACCACCGTGGCGATGCGTCGCGCCGACACCGGTGGGGGCACCGGGGTGTTCGACCTGCTGCGGCGGCTCGGCATAGCTCCGCTGCCCAACACCGCCGGTTGCCGCAGCGCTGCCGAGGCGGTGCTCACCGCGCAGCTGGCACGCGAGGCCCTGGGCACGAACTGGATCAAGCTGGAAGTCGTGATCGACGAGGACACGCTGCTGCCCGATCCGGTGGAGCTGACCGACGCAGCCGAGCAGCTGATCGACCAGGGCTTCGTGGTGCTCGCCTACACCAACGACGACCCCGCGCTCGCCACGCGGTTGGAACAGCTCGGCTGCGCGGCGGTGATGCCGCTGGGCTCGCCGATCGGGACGGGGCTGGGCATTCGCAACCCGCACAACATCGAGATGATCTGCTCCCGAGCTTCGGTGCCTATCGTGCTCGACGCCGGGATCGGCACCGCCTCCGACGCCGCGTTCGCCATGGAGTTGGGCTGTGACGCGGTGCTGCTGGCCTCGGCCGTCACCCGCGCGCACGATCCGGAACGCATGGCCGCCGCGATGCGTTCCGGTGTGGAGGCGGGGCGGCTGGCCGTGCAGGCGGGCCGGATCCCGCGCCGCTACTGGGCCGAGGCGTCCAGCCCCGGCAGGCCGATGGAGTGAGGAAGGGGGGAGTCTCCCGAATCCCACTCGGTTCACTCAGGCTTGGCCCGCGGCAGGCGGGCGGGGAGCTCGTCGAACGGCGAAACGCCCTCCGAACAACGCTCCGAGCACCAGACCGATGAGCGGCGTCAGTACGACTGCCACGGCCCAGAGCGGATGCGGCAACATGTCGGTGAGGCTCACCTTCAGTCCCAGCAGCTGTTCAAGAGGCCCACGTAGCAGCAGCGCGCCACTGAACCCGACCACGCTGCCGAGGACACCGGTGAGCAGTCCGGTTCGTATCACTTCGCCGAACAGGCGGTTGTGGACACTGGAACGGGTGTTGGACAGGCCGACGAGCACAGCGACGGCGAGTACGACGAGGACGAGGATACCGAGCTGACATCCGGGTTCGGCCGCTCCGAGCACACCCGGCAGGTTGCGCACCCGATCGGCAACCGGTGACGCGGAGAATCCCATCCGCTGTAGCCTTTCCGCCACAGCGGACACGTACTGTTCCTCAGCCACCGAGACCACCGCCGACGTCGCTCCCGTGGTGGATCGGTATCGCTCAGGGGGCATCCCCGCCTTGGCCGCTGCCAGCATGGCTGTCGTTTCCGGGGCGGCATAGGCGACATCGGGACCGTCCAACTGCCAGTCGGGGTCGTAGGTGGCCACCACCTCGAAAGTCGTTTGCTCGGGTGTTCCCGAGCGCTCGCCGGTTGCCCGCGTGTAGGCGGCGAGAAGCTCCTCTCCCACGTATCGGTTGAAATCGACCCCGGAGCCGCGTGAGGGGAGTACCAGCTGACCCGGTTCGAGTGGTTGCGGTATTTCACCTCGAACGATGGAGGGGCGTGCCGCGGGCCACCAGGAGTGCGTGGTGAGGTCGAAGGTGGGGGCGTCGGGATCGGAGTTTCCGGTGTAGATGGTCGATATGTGGTCGGGAACTATCTTGGCGACGTGCTCCAGCCCTCGCGCTTCGTCGAGGTTCTCGGTGTTGAGCTCACGAACGGAGTGACCGGTTTCGATCGAGGAGAGTTCGATCCGAGTCGATCCGCCGGAGCTGAGTACCTCACGCTCGATGGTCGAACGAGCTCCCGAGCTCACGCTCGCCGACGCGCCGGCCAGTACGGTCAATATCGCCAGCAGAACCAGCGCGCGCCGTGACGAGGAGTTCGACCGTTGCCGCTCCGGCCCTGCCCACCGCCACATCCGATTTCCCCCCTGTCCGAAGTGGTCATCCCGGAATCGTGAAAGATTTTGCCGCTTTCGATCCCATTTTCCGCCACGATCGGAGACCACCTCGGTGCATCGGGTGAGAAGCCAGGGGTCTTCTCCGCGACGCCGGACTCAACGGATCCGCAGCCGTTCCGGGCGCACGAACGAGATGGTGTAGCTCTTCCACGGGTCGTTGTAGCCGAACGTCTCGTCGATCGCGGCTCTGGCGTGCAGCGCGTTCTCCAGCAGGGAACCGGCAAGCAGCTCGGTTGCGGGTGCCTGCCCGGACGGGATGTCGGGTATCCGCGCCGTGGTGTTGCCGCCCAGCAGGTCGTCGACCGCGCTCAGCGCCGGTACCGCCAGCGCCCGTTCGGAGTCGGGTCGGAACGCCAGCGTCGCCAGGTCCTGCCGCAGCGCGTCCAGTGCCACCGCCGCGTCCCTGCTGCTGCGCTCGGCTTCCTCCTCAACCGTGTCGGAACCGTCCAGTTTGGCCGGCAGGCCGAGCAGGTCCTGGGTGCGGCGCAGCGCGAGCACGTGCGCGGCCCGCAGCGGTGCCTTCAGCTCGGCACCGCGCCCGACCGCGCGGACACTGCGCAGCAGTTCCGATACCGACCACACGGTGGCGCGCACCGTCCCCCGCACGTCCGGCACCAGGCTGCCCGGCAGCACCAGGTAGCTCACGAATCCCACGCTGAGCGCGACCGCGGCACCGATCGCGGTGTTGGCTGCGAAGCTGATCGTCGCGTTGACCAGCGAACGCTCGTCCAACTCCACGATCCGGGCGAGCACGGTGATGGCGATCAGCGCGCCCAGCAGCACGCGGTAGTCGTTGCGCAGCTGTTCCACCCGCAACAGCATCGCCGCTATGAACACGGGTATCAGCAGCGTCGCGTAGGGCACCAGCACGATCACCACGGCCAGCACTATCACCCCGAGCACCGCCCCGCCGGTGCGTTCCAGCGCACCGTTCATGCTGTCCCGCGCGGCCGGTTGCAGCACCACGTACAGGCTCAGCAGCAGCGTGGAGGCGGAGGGATCCCGCAGCAGCAGCACGATCACCATGCCCACCGTGACGGCCAGGGTGCAGCGCAGCGCGTGCTGGAACAGCGAGGACCGCAGCGACAGATGGGCCCGCATCGCCCCCACGGCCTGCTGCCGCCTGCCACCGCGTTCCGCCGGGGTGGCCGCCGCGTGGTCCCGTTGCAGCACCGCGCGGCGCACCCGGTCGAACCCCTCGTTGATGCCGCGCACCGCGTCCGGCACCTGCCGGTTGGCCGCACCTTCCAGCACCTCGGGACGTGTGCGGGCCAGACCGTTCAAACCGGTGCACACCCGCGAGCGAACGGCCACCGCCAGTTCGGCCGCGATCTCGTCGGCCCGCGTCGCGATGCGGTACAGCCATTCCCGCTGCTCGCCGTGCGACTGCTGCGCCTGCGCCAGCAGTACCTCGCGAGCGGCCCGGAACCGGGCGGCGCCGGCCAGCACCTGGCCCAGCCAGCCGACCCTGCCGTCGGCGCGCCAGGAGTCGGCCGCGCTCTCGACCACGCCCGGACCGGGGGTGGTCAGCGTGCGCGCCACGGTCGCCCGGATCGTCCTGCTCGGATCGGTCAGCCCCACCAGCACCCGCAGCAGCAGCGCCAGCAGCGCGCCGAGCACGGCGGCGGTGGCCAGCATCCAGGCCGGTTCTCCCGCGCCGATCCCGGTCGTGGTGGACAGCAGCGTCGCGGCGGCGAAGGTCTGCCCGAAGGTGCGGTAGCGCTCTCCCAGCGCGGGCAGCATGCCCGCGCCGAACACCACGGCGGCCACCAGCGCCCCCGCGAGCACCGGCGCGTTCGTCAGCAGCGGACCGACGGCCAGCACCACCGTGATGGCGGGCGCGAATCTCGCGAACATCCGCAGGTCGGCGCGCAGCGAGTGCCCGCCGGAGGAGATCAGGGTGAGCACCGCCGTCATTCCCGCGATGATCAGCGGTTCTCCGATGTCGGACAGTCGGCCGACGAGGGTCGCCGCCACCACGGCGAGCAGCACTGCCGTGGTGTACTGCCGCTGTCGTGGGTCTGGCGCGCCCGCTTCGGTGGACAGCTCTGCCCGTAGTCGTTTCAGCACCGGATTCGCCCCACGCTTCCCCTGGTGTGTGCTCGTACTGACGTATCGACGGCGATGCCGACGATCGGCTGTTACCAGGGCAGGGGTCCCCGAACCACTCTGCCGTGGTAATTCAGTCCCTCGTCGGATACGTCGACACACCCCACGATCAGGGTTACCGAGCAGCGAGCGAAATCACTCGTTAGTAGGGCTTTTCGGCGATTTCTCGCGAAATCGCCGCGCCCGGGATCGTCGGGGCCGGGTGGCGATCACTGGATCGAGCGACTGCTGATCCGCCAGAAGGTCGAGACCGGGCCGACGCCGTTGCCCAGCGGGTAGGCGTGCCGCACCGAGCGGCTGACGAACCGCTTGCCCAGCCGGACCGCGCGCTCCATCGGCGCGCCGCGCGCCAGCGCGGCGGTGATCGCGGACGCGAAGGCGTCACCCGCGCCGTGAGTGTGCACCGTGGAGTACCGGGGGCCGGGCAGGGTGACCGCCTCGTGCCCGTCGAACAGCAGGTCCACGCACTCCGGGTCCTCGGGCAGGTGCCCGCTCTTGATCAGCACGTACTCGGGGCCGAAGTCGTGCACCGCCTTGGCCGCGTCCCAGAGCTGGTCCCGGTCTCGCACCTCGATACCGGTCAGCAGCCGCACCTCGTCGAGGTTCGGTGTCACCAGGGTGGCCCGGGGGAACGCCTCGTCGCGCAGCGCCGCCAGCGCGTCGGCCCGCAGCAGCGGTTCGCCGTTGCGCGAGGCGGCCACCGGATCGAGCACCAGCGGGGTGCGGCCGTCCCGGCCGATGCCCTGCCGGTCGCAGGCCGCCAGCACCGCCTCGATGCACGCCGCCGAGGGCAGCACCCCGGTCTTGGCGGCGTGCACCCCGATGTCGGAGGCGACCGACTCGACCTGGGCCGCCACCGTCTCCGGCGGGATCTCGACCATGTCGGAGACTCCGAGCGTGTTCTGCACGGTCACCGCCGTCACCGCGGTCATGCCGTGCACGCCGCAGGAGAAGAAGGTGCGCAGGTCGGCGTGCATGCCCGCACTGCCTCCCGAGTCCGATCCCGCGATCGTCAGGGCCGTGGGCGGGGCCGTGTCGTTGGCGGGCCGGATTCCGGTGCCCGTGGGTGTGGAGTCCATCGAACTCATCGTAGAAGTTCCCGTGCTGTGAGTGGGCCGGGTGGATGGGTCGGCTCGGTTAGCGCACGGTGTATCCCAGCGGCACCCGCGTTGTGTAGCTGCGGATGAAGGAATCGGAGCGACTCGTCCGGCAATTTTCGCGAGTGGGAAAAAGGGGTCCGACAGTCACCTCGTGCGTGTTCGTCGGTTCGATGCGCCAGCATCGGATCCATGCGCACCACACTTCGGTTGGATGACGATGTTCACGTCGCGCTCAAGGAGCGTGCCCGTCGCGAGGGCCGCTCTACCGGGCAGACCCTGTCCGAACTCGCCCGCCAGGCGTTGTACGCCTCCGGTGACCTCCGGCCGAGGAGCGTCCTCAACCGAGGATTCAGTCCGTTGCCACGCCGAGGGGCTGTCGTGTCGAACGCCCTCGTGGATCAAGTCCGGGAGGAAGAATCGCTATGAGTACGGCATCATTCCTACACATCCGGCGTGATGCCGTTCCGGAAACGCCCGGAGCGGGCCGGTACTCGCCCGCTTGAACCGTCCGGGATGTTCCCGAGACGTCGGAACAACCCGAACGGTTTCACGCGGGACGGTGCGGGGATTTACTCGGCCATCGGGAGATAGACCTCCCCGCCGGAGGCGGCGAACTCCTCGGACTTCTCCCGCATCCCGGCCTCGATCGCCTCCACGCTGTCCAGGCCGTGCTTCGCGGCGTAGTCGCGCACGTCCTGCGTGATCTTCATCGAGCAGAACTTCGGCCCGCACATGGAGCAGAAGTGCGCCGTCTTCGCGGGCTCGGCGGGCAGCGTCTCGTCGTGGTACGCCCGCGCGGTGTCGGGGTCCAGCGAGAGGTTGAACTGGTCGTTCCAGCGGAACTCGAAGCGCGCCTTGGACAGCTCGTCATCGCGTTCCTGCGCACGGGGGTGCCCCTTGGCGAGGTCGGCCGAGTGCGCCGCGATCTTGTACGCGATCACGCCCGTCTTGACGTCGTCCCGGTTCGGCAATCCCAGGTGCTCCTTCGGGGTGACGTAGCACAGCATCGCGGTGCCCGCCCTGCCGATCTCGGCCGCGCCGATCGCCGAGGTGATGTGGTCGTACGCCGGAGCGATGTCGGTGGCCAGCGGCCCGAGCGTGTAGAACGGGGCCTCGCCACACAGCTCCTCCTCGCGGCGGACGTTCTCCTCGATCTTGTGCATCGGCACGTGTCCCGGCCCCTCGATCATCACCTGCACGCCGTGCTCCCGCGCGATGTGGGTGAGTTCGCCGAGGGTCTCCAGCTCGGCGAACTGGGCGCGGTCGTTGGCGTCGGCGATCGAGCCCGGACGCAGCCCGTCGCCCAGCGAGAACGTGACGTCGTAGGAGCGCAGGATCTCGCACAGCTCGGAGAACCGCTCGTACAGGAAGCTCTCCCTGTGGTGCGCCAGGCACCAGGCGGCCATGATCGAGCCCCCGCGCGAGACGATGCCGGTCACACGTTGGGCCGTCATCGGAACGTAGCGCAGCAGCACCCCGGCGTGCACCGTCATGTAGTCCACGCCCTGCTCGCACTGCTCGATCACGGTGTCGCGGTAGATCTCCCAGGTCAGCTTGGCCGGATCGCTGTCGACCTTCTCCATCGCCTGGTAGATCGGGACGGTGCCGATCGGCACCGGTGAGTTGCGCAGGATGGCTTCCCTGGTCTCGTGGATGCGGCTGCCGGTGGACAGGTCCATGATCGTGTCGGCGCCCCAGCGGCTCGCCCAGACCATCTTCTCCACCTCCTCCTCGACCGAGGAGGTGACCGCCGAGTTGCCGATGTTGGCGTTGACCTTCACCAGGAAGTTCTTCCCGATGATCATCGGCTCGGTCTCCGGGTGGCAGCGGTTCGCCGGGACCACCGCGCGGCCGGCGGCGACCTCGGAGCGCACGAATTCGGGGGAGAGGTCCTCGCGCGCCGCGATGTACTCCATCTCGCGGGTGACGGCACCCTGTCGCGCCCACTCCAGCTGGGTGCGGTGCTCCCGTCCGTCCGTCCAACCACGACGCAGCGGGTGGATGCCCTCGTGCACGTCGATCCCGGCGTTGTCGTCGGTGTAGGGTCCGGAGGTGTCGTAGACGTCGAGGTGCTGGCCGTTGCTCAGCTCGATCCGGCGCGCGGGCACGCGCAGTCCCGACTCGGTGCTGTGGTGGATCTTGTGCGAACCCCGGATCGCTCCGGTGGTGATGCTCGGTGTGGCCGTTCCGTTCGATGTGGACTCGTTCGGATACACGTCGGCCATGGCCGTTCCTCCCTACGCCGGTATTACCCGGTCAGGTTCATGCGGTCGGCGACCCCGGAGATCCGCTCCAGTCGCCCTCTCAGCCCGCTTCCGGTGCGAGCTCCCGCGGTTTCTGTTGTCGGCGGCAGACACTAGCCATCCTCGGCCCGGCGCGCAATGCGTGTCGTTGCCCCGGCCGGGTGGTTCCCGAGTCGGTAAGCTGTTGACCAGTCGCGGGTCCGCGGTTCCTGCCGGGAGGATACGATGCGTCACGAATCCGACACAGGAGGTGAGCGCGCTGTGCCCGCCGCGCCGGCATACTCGCCCCCGACCTCGACGGGACTGTTCGAGGTCTGGCGGGAACTGGATGTGCCCGAGGGGTGGCGCGCGGAGATCATCGAGGAAAGGATAGTGCTGACACCGCCGCCCGGGCACGAACACAACCTGGTCGCGGACCAACTGCACCGGCTGTTCGTGCGCAACGTGCCGGATCACTGGGCGATCTTTCAGACCGCCGGTGTCTCGGTGGCGCCGCGCGTCGGTCTCTTTGTGCCGGATTTGCTGGTGATACCGCGCGACCGGGTTCCGAGCGATGCGGAAGCCACTCCTGTGCCCGCCGCGCTCGCGCTGCTGGCCGTCGAGATCACTTCCCCCAGCAATCCCGAGACCGACCGAACCACCAAGCTTCGGGCGTACGCCGGTGCGGAAGTGCCGCTCTACCTGCTCGTCGACCGCTACGACTCCAGGGAACCGACTGTGTCGCTGTACTCCGATCCCGCGTCCGGGCACTACCGGCACCTGGTTCAGGTCCCGTTCGGCGACGGGATCGAGCTGCCCGAGCCGTTCGGTTTCCGCCTGGAAACCACGCGGTTCTGAGCCACCTGCTCGCTACCGGGCGTCGCCGGAGCGGAGAGCCCACGAGAGGTTCCGCCAACCGAGCACGGCGGAAATCCGAGCAGACGGAGGCCCGTTACTCGGCGAACGGGTCCGCGTCGGTGACCGGGTTCCACGAGTTGCCCGGTTCGGTCCAGCCGTTGCGCTTGAGCATCTTCTTGGCGGCGCGCGCGTGCCTCCCGGTCAGCCTGCTCAGGTACAGGTAACCGTCGAGGTGGTCGGTCTCGTGCTGGAAGCACCTGGCCAGGTGACCGTGTCCCTCCAGCTTCACGGCTGAGCCGTCGCCGTCGAAGCCGGTGACCTTCGCGTAGTCCGCCCGGCCGGTGGGGAACGACTCGCCGGGAACCGACAGGCAGCCCTCCCAGTCGTCGTCCGGATCGGGCATGGTCACCGGTATCTCCGAGGTCTCCAGCCGCGGGTTCACCACCACACCCCGATGGTTCACGCCCTCGTCGTCCGGGCAGTCGTAGACGAACAGCCGGAGGTCCACCCCGATCTGGTTGGCCGCCAGCCCCACCCCGTTGGCCGCGTTCATGGTCTCGAACATGTCGTCGATCAGGGTGCGCAGCTCGTCGTCGAAGGCATCGACCTCGCGTGTCGCGGTGTGCAGTACCGGATCGCCCGCGATGCGGATGGGGTGGACAGTCATGCGCAAAAGCCTATCCGGCCGGGCGCGTCCCGAGTGAGGCGGCGGAACGCCGAGAGTGATCGTTGCCGAGCCTTCCGGCTCTGCCGGGGGATGACTCACCGTGTCGGGATGATTCGGCGCGCGGGATTCACAGTCGTTGTGATCCTGATACATCACCCTTACGTGTGATGACCCCCGGCACTGATCAAGACATGGTGTAATACGAGGGTGGGGATCACGCTTCCGTGATTCACCATGTGCGGAGAGCCGATCGTGAGGCGAGGTGCGAGATGGACGCCGCCCAGATGTTGACCGCACACGAGATCGCGCGGCAGTGCGAGCTGCTGGCGCGGGTGGCGGAGCGGTCCGATTCACAACCGGAGGAGTCCCGCGGATACGGGCACTTACGTGCGGTGGAGCCGATCACCCAACCCCTCGAGCGAGTACCGGAACAACCCGGTGGGCCGACCGAGGAAACCGAGTCCGAAGAGGACTCCTCCGGCACCGAACTGACCGACCGCGAGCGTGAACTGCTGGCCTTCGAACGCCAGTGGTGGAAAGCGGTGGACAGCAAGGAGCGTGCCGTCCGGGAGCTGTTCGCTCTCGAACCCCACGAGTACTATCGGTTGATCGCGAAACTGCTCGACAAACCGGCGGCGATGCGAGCCGAACCGATGCTGATCAAACGACTGCGCAGGCAGCGCGCGGATGGCAGGCTCGGCACGAGCACCGCGCGTCCAGCACCCGAACGGGAGTAACCGAATGCCCTCCGGAGAGTTCGCAACCGGGCGTTCCGCCGCCCGAATCGGCGGTTTCGCGTTGCTGGGAGTCGGCGTGCTCGCCCTGTTCTTCGGAGTGGCCACCGCGCTCACCGGTGATCGCGAGCCCTCGGCTGATCCCACCGGTACGGCGCCTCCGCCACCGGCTTCGACGAGCACCTCCGCGAAAGCCCCGGGAACTTCCGCGCCGAACACCTCGGCGTCCTCGGAGCCGTCCGAGTCGTCGAACTCCCGTTCCTCGGAGACCGACCGGGGGTCGTCTTCCGCGACCGCTCCCGGGACCACATCGGAGAACCGGAACGGGGGTGATGGCAGTCAGGGTGACGGCGATTCGAGTGAAGGGGACTCCCGGGAACGGATCTCGCTGCGGGTCTACAACAACAGCAAGATCGAGAACCTCGCGCACCGCGCGGCAGGCGACCTCAGGGGCGCGGGATTCCGGGTGGTCGAGGTGGACAACTACGCGGGCGGCAGGATCCCGGTCACCACCGTCTACTACCGGCCGGACACCGAGGAACGCGCGCAGGCGCGCACCGTGGCGCGGCGGCTGGACGCCAGGGTCGAGCCGAGGTTCAACGGCATCACCGACGCCAGTCCCGGCGTGATCGTCATCGTCACCAAGAACTACGACGGCCTCGGCTGAGGTACGGCCCCAGCGCCGAGCTCCCACCACCCTCGCGGTCGAGTTGCCCTTTCTACCGAAAGGACTCGAAGGCGGCGAGCTGTGCCTGACTGAGTGAGGGTCGTACCCGTTCACGCGCCGAGGTCAGCTGCGCGGCCGACACCTCGGCCGCGTGCAGCGACTCGCGCAGCGCGGCCAACGCGGCTTCCCTGATCAGCGAAGCGCAGTCGGCCGCCGAGTAGCCCTCCAACGACTCGGCGAGGCTCGTCAGATCCACATCGGCCGCGAACGGGGTGTTGGCGCCCGCCGTGCGCAGAATCTCCGCTCGCGCCGCCGCGTCGGGCGGTGGAACCCCCACGGAACGTTCCAGCCTGCCGGGGCGAAGCAGTGCCGGATCGACCAGCTCGGGCCGGTTCGTGGCGCCGATGACCACGACGTCGCGCATCGGCTCCACCCCGTCCAGCTCGGTGAGCAGCGCTGCCACCACCCGGTCGGTCACCCCGGAGTCCGAGGACTGTCCCCGCACCGGTGCGAGTGCGTCGATCTCGTCCAGGAAAACCAGGGTCGGCGCGGCGTCCGCCGCGCGCGCGAAGAGGTCGCGCACCGCGCGTTCCGACTCGCCGACCCACTTGTCCAGCAGTTCCGCTCCCTTGACCGCGACCGTGTTGAGCCTGCCCGTTCCGGCGAGGGCGCGCACCAGGAAGGTCTTGCCGCAACCGGGTGGTCCGTGGAGCAGCACTCCGCGCGCCGGTCGGATGCCCAGCCTCGCGAGCGAGTCCGGGTACCGCAGCGGCCAGAGCACGGTCTCGTGCAGCGCCTGTTTCACCTCGGACATGTCGCCCACGTCGTCCAGCCCGATCTCGCCGGTGCGCAACGTGTCCGTGGTGGACATCGAGAGGGGGCGGACGGACGACAGTGCCTGCTCGAAGTCCTCGGGCCGCACTCCCGGTGCGCCGCCCTCCGGCTCGGCACGGTGCCGCAGCGCGGCCTGCACGGCCGCCTCCCTGGTCAGCGCTCCCAGATCGGCCGCGACGAAGCCGGGGGTACGTTCGGCCAGCTCGCCCAGGTCCACCGCGGGATCCAGCGGGGTGTCCCGCAGCAGCACCCGCAACAGCTCGGTGCGGGTCGCCTCGTCGGCCAACCCGACGGTCAGCTCCCGGTCCAGCAGATCCGCCCCGCGCAGCCGAGGATCGACGTGTCGCGAATCGGAACTGGTGGCCACGATCGCCAACCCGTCCACGGCGGCAGCGGCACGCAGCTCGTCGAGCACCACCGTGGAAAGCGGCGGGGGAGAGGTCGCGGGCAGCAAACCGTCCACGTCGGTGAGCAGCAGTACACAGCCGTCGTCCTCGGCCGCCGCCGCGCGTGCCCGCCCGAGTGCGTCGCGGACCCGCTGCGCCGCCGTGGCCGCCTCCAGCGCTCCGGTGCCGGGCCCCCCGAGCTCGACCAGGTGTGCTCCCACCGCGGCGGTCACCGAGCGCACCAGGGTGGTCTTGCCCGCACCGGGAGGACCGTCCAGCAGCACGCCCAGCTTGGCCGGAGCGCCGAGACGTGCCAGCAGCTCGGGCTGTTCGAACGACAGCCGCAGCCATTCCTCCAGGCGTTTCGCCGCCTGCCGCCCGGCAACCAGGTCCGAGACCGGCAGCGGAGGGGGAGATTCACCTTCCGCCGCCTCGTCCTCACCCGCCCGGCTGGTTCGGGAGTCCTCCCTCCCGGCGCCGGTCGGGATCGTGCCGGGCACTTCCCGATCGGTACCGGTCGAGGCCGCCGGTGGGGAGTCGTGCTGCCAGGACACCATCGTCGCCGGGTGCACGGTCACGGCACCCGCGGGGTCGGTGGCTGATACGGTCACCAGCTCGTTGGTCCAGGTCACCCCGATCACGGCCGAGAGGGTGCTGCGCACTCTGCTCGTCGTCACGGACGGGGTTCCGGACAGGTCCTGCGGCAGCAGCGACACGGTGTCCCCGGCGAGCAGCACCTTGCCCGTCAGCGCCTGACGCAGTGTTTCCGGGGGCACCGAGGCGGTCGCCAGCCGCGAACCCGACACGGTCAGCGAACGCGCGGTACGCACCTCTTCCGGGGTCACCACCAGCCGGTCGCCCTCCCGCGCCCCCGCGTTGGTGAGGGTGATGTCGTCGACCAGCACCACACCGGTGGACTCCCGTACCGGCGCGGTCGCGGCCAGCGCCACCGTGTCCCGCGCGCCGGAGACCCGCACCGCGTCCAGTCCCCGTATCCCCAGCGCGTCCAGTACTTCCGGGTGCAGTCGCAGTACACCGCGCCGGTGGTCGGTGGCCGAGTTGGACAACCGGGCTCGTAGCGAGAGGGATGCGCTCACCCCACGAGGCTAATGGTGTTGCGTCGGCCCGGTTTCCGTAGCCGGTCGGGTGGCGGAATCTCTCGTGCGGCTCTCGCTGCGGGTGCCCCGACATCGGGTAGTTACTACACAACGTCGGGGCCGTCCTCGCGATAGCCGCACGAGAGAACCCGCGGCGGTGCCGACTGGATGAGTGGTGGGAGTTCGGCACTGCATCGAGGACGCGGCGATTTCGCGAGAAATTGACGCCGCCGTGGCGGGGTGAGCCGTAGGAGTGCCGGGGTGAGCCGTAGGAGTGCCGGGGTGAGCCGTAGGAGTGCCGGGGTGAGCCGTGGGTCAGTGCGCCCAGCGGCGCTCGGCGGTGAACGAGACGGTCATCCACTTCTCGTGCGGCATCGTCTCCAGGATGTCCGAGATCTGCTGTCGGATCCGGTCGAACTCGGTGACCTCGCGCGCCGTGGAGTGGGCCCCCACCACGAAGTCGATCTCCACGTCCAGCTGGTCGCCGATCTTGGTGACGCGGGTGAAGACCTCGTCGAAGCGGTACTGCTCGACGATCCCGTTCACGGCCGTTTCGATGTCGCCGCTGAGCGCCGGATCCACCGAGATCGAGAGCACCTCGCGCAGACTGCGGGTGAACAGCCGTACCGGCATTCGGAGGAACAGCACGGAGAACAGGATCACCATTCCCGGGTCGACGTATCCGGCGATATCGGGGTGGCCCGCGCTCTCCAACCCGAGCGCCAGCAGGAACCCCAGCAGCACGCCCACGCTGAGCAGCGTGTCCATCAACCACTGCGCGGCCTCGGCCCGTACCAGCCCGTCCGAGTGGGAGCGCAGGTAGCGGGTCATCAGCCCGGCGCCGACCGTGGCGACCAGCGCGTACAGCACGGACGGGATCGTCTCCGGGTGCTTGCCACCCGCCAGGATGTCGCCGATGGCACCGATCAGTGCGTAGCCGCACAGCGTCGCCAGCGAGACCGCCTTGAGGATCACGGTCAGCGGTTCCCAGGCGTGTCTTCCGAACGGGTACCGCTCGTCGGCGCCGCGTTCGATCGTGCGAACCGCCGCGACAGAGACCAGCGACAGCAGCACGCTCACGAAGGAGTACAACCCGTCGAACACGATCATCGGGGAGCTGACGGCCAAGCCCCACAACAGCGCCAGCACGGCGAAGGCGGCCGCGCCGATCACCGAGATCAGCAGGCTGCGGGTGGCCGTCGCGGAACGGGCTCCACCCGTGTCCGGCGTGTCCGACGTATCCGCCATCATGGCAAGCATGACCCCGGCGTTACACCCGCGCATCCGCCGATGATCGAACCGGCGTCGCCGCGGAGTCCTGCCTCAGCCGCGCCGCGGTTGGTGGAGTGGATACCGGGGAGCCGAGTTGTTCCGGTAGCCACGCGGCGTACTCACTTGGAGCGGTGCCGCAGGCCCAGGTTGCGGTAGCTGCGGCGGTTCTCGCCGTCCCGGTCGCCGCCGCGACGCGGTAGCCGGACCCGTCGCGCCGCACCCGCGACCCGGCGCCGCAGTGGCGGGTGCAGCCCGAGTCGACGTTGACTGCGCCGCATCGCCCGCCGCTCGCGGGGCGGAAACTCCCAGACCTCGGGGTGGTTGGCGAGCCAGCGGTGTCGATAGGCGGCGTAGGGGACGTGTACCAGATATCCCACGAGCACCACGGTCAACGACAGCAGCGGGTAGGTCACGATCCCCGCCGCCAGTACCGCGACCACGACCAGCAGCGGGGCGATCAGCTTCGCCGGTACCTTGACCGTCTTCAGCGAGAGCGTCGGAACCCTGCTGACCGCGAGCGCGGCGACCGCGATCATCCAGACCATGACCACCGGCTGGCTCGACCACCAGCCCTGCCCGCCCACGGCCGCCGTGAGCACGATCGGCAGCAGCGCCAGCAGTCCCGCCGCCGGAGCCGGCACACCGACGAAGAACTCCTTGCTGAACGGTGGCTGGTCACCGTCGTCGAGCAGTGTGTTGAACCGAGCCAGTCGTAGGATCATGCACACCGCGAAGATCAGGGCCACCACCCAGCCCACGCGGTTGCCCGCCAGCTGCCAGGCGTAGAGCGTGAGTGCGGGGGCGACTCCGAAGGACATCGCGTCGGACAGCGAATCCAGCTCCGCGCCCATCCTCGTGGTGGCGTCGAGCAGCCGGGCGATCCGGCCGTCCAGCGCGTCGAGCAGCGCTGCCACCGCTACCGCGGCGATGGCCCCCTCCAGTTGCTGGTTGAGCGCGAACTGCACAGCGGACAGCCCGGCGCACATGGCCAGCACGGTGATCGCGTTCGGCAGGAACCGGACGCCGGGAGGGTTCGCACGTGCCTCGCTCATGCCCGCACACCGTCCCGCTCGGTGGTGAGTTCGGCGAGTACGGTCTCACCGCCGACCGCCCGTTGGCCCGGTTCGACGAGAACCCGGCTGTTCGGCGGCAGGTACAGATCCACCCGGGAGCCGAACCGGATGAGGCCGTACGTGCTGCCCGCGGTGACCATGCTGCCCTCGCTCACCGAGCACACGATCCGCCGGGCCACCAGCCCGGCTATCTGCACCACGGCCAGTTCCGCCCCGCCGGTGGTGCGCAGCAGCATCGAGTTGCGTTCGTTGTCCTCGCTGGCCTTGTCCATGTCGGCGGAGAGGAACGCACCGGGCCGGTAAGCCAGCCCGGTGATCTCGCCGTCGGCCGGGGCGCGCTGGACGTGCACGTCGAACACCGTCAGGAAAGTGCTCACCCGCAGCATCTCCCGGTCGGGCAGCTCCAGCTCCGCCGGGGGAGTCGCCTTCGTGATTTCCGCGATCGTGCCGTCGGCCGGAGCGACCGCGATGTCCGACCTTGTGGGGGTGACCCTGCGGGGTTCCCGGAAGAACCAGGCACACCAGGCGGTGAGCAGCGCGGCCGGGGCTCCGGCGGGGCGCCAGAGCCGGCGCAGCAGCAGGGTGGCGAGTGCGCCGCCCAGCACGAACGGTCTTCCCGCCGGGTGCATCGGTGGGATGGTGTCGCGGGCCAGTCGTGCCAGCTTGTGTAACGGGCCGTTGTTCGGCGCGGAATCCGCGTTGTTCATCGAGGTGGCTCGCCCCTGCGTCGACGGATAGGGCTGCGACGTGTCGGTTGCGTCGCCGCCGCTACAGCATCGCTGATATCCGGTCGCCGGTTGTGCACAGGGGGTGGGGTAGGTCGCTTACCTGCTGTGTCGTGGTGTGCGCGCGGTCACGTCACTGCCGCGATCCGCCGCGGACCGGTATCTCGGAACACGCCGACCCGATCGTGACCGACGCGCGGTACGGAAAACGGGCTCGGACGAAAGTACGCTCCGGGGCGACATCAGCGCCCCCGATGCGCCGATGTCGTCCCGGAGTCACGACCGCTCGGGGTCTCCCCGCTGACTCCGAACGGTCCCCCCGGTGGATCCGTGTGCCCCCCGACGGCACACGCACCCGAAGTCGTCATCTCCAGGAGGTGGAAACCGTGCCGGAAAGCCCCGACACGTCTTTGGATGCAATCCATCGACTGGTTGTGATGCTGATACCAGTGTAATAGAACTCATAGGGAACTGCGTAGCCGCGAACGGAGGACTTTCGTCACAGATTTAATGACTTTGCGTGTATCGTGCCGCTATTGCCTCACTCGAATTGATGATTATTTTCGGCCGTCGCCATGCGCGCTCCCATGAGTTCCCCCAACCCCGAGTAAGGGGCTCCGCGCGCTCCCGAATCCGGGATACTGCGAATTCGGATTCTGGTCATCTCCTCGTCGTCCGGCGACTCCGCTTCACCGGAGTCCGTGGCGCGCGAGGAAACCTCCGAGACCGCGTACTCGTCCAGGTAGAGGTCCAGCGTCAGTTCCCAGTCCGCACCGTCCTCGTGGAGCTCGGCCGTGGCCACGTCCCGGCTGTCCAACCACTGCGCGCCCTCTTGTTCGCGCAACCGGTGCGCCGGGGTGGCCGCCAGCCGGTCCAACCGTTCGTGCTCGGAGCGGCGTACCGGAGTCAGCGCTCCGGCGAGCAACCGGTACATCCAACGGGTCCGATCGGGCAGCAGCAGCAATCCGCGATCGGTGACCAGCAGGTCGTAGGACTCCTCGGCGTAACGAACCGGGCTCACGATCCCCGAGAGCTTCGGTTCGGGCTCCTCGGCCGCGGGCTGCGCGTGGTCCAGCGGCACCCCGAGATGCACCAGGTGGCGGTGCAACCCGGGTACGAGCCGTGGATCGAGCACGGCGGGTCGTACCAGCTTGTCGGGATCCAGTGCACGGCCGTCGGTGAGCTGGACAGTGGAGGGGCCGCCCCAGTCCAGCTGGTGATGAGCACGTTCTGACCTGACCAGCGCGTCCACCACCGCGGCACCGAGCAGCTCGGTCATGGTGTCCACGACGGCTTCGTCCACCAGTTCCGGGGCGAGCCCGGGGTTGAGCGCGGGGTTGATCAGATCCGCCGTCTCCCCTCGGTGAATGGCGGTGAGCACCCCCACCAGGGTCGGCTCCGTCGACACCCCGCTCTGCTCGACGGCCGAGCTCAGCTCACCCGCCTTGACCGCGACGTCGTGCATACCGGCCAGCCTCGCCAGTTCGGGCCAGGGAGTACGTTCCCCGAGGTCGCCCACCAGCAGTCGGTCCTCGATCGCCGGAACATCGCGGCGGGGTTCACGTATCAGTGCGAGCGCGGGACGATCGTCGGTCTCGTCGGGCTCGTGACCGGCCCGTTTCAACACGTCGAGCCGTTGCGCGACCGTGGGACACGCCGCATCCGCGGATTTCTCGGCGGCGATGCTCTCCTTGGCCCGTTCGGCGAGTCCGTGCTTGCGTTCCGGGTGTTCCAGGAACGCGCGGAAACCGGGCAGTATCTCCGGTGTCCGCCCCACCCGGGTGGCCATGCTCAGGTACTCGGCGCTGTAGTCCTCCCAACCGAGCTCCAGGCCCACCCGCTTGCGCAGCGCCGCCATCGTGGTGCGTTTGCCCGCCAGACGTACGGCCACGGCATCCCCGCGCATCACTCGTCCACGGGCCAGTGGTGCCGTGATCCGCCTGCAGAGCACTACGTATCCGCTGAACAACCACTTGGTGGGTCCACCCACCATGTCGCGTTCCGCCTCGATCACGGCGTCGCGTATCCGGACGGACAGGGCGTCCAACCCACCGCCCTCCCTCTTGCCGATCTCGTCGGCCAGCACCGCGGACAGTTCGGTCACGGTGAGACCCGCCAACAACGGCAGACCGAGCTCCAGGTGCGACTCGCTGCGCAGCAAGCCCAACAACCGGGTCCGTTCCCGCATCCGCAGCGTCGGTTCGCACGTCACGCGCAGTTCGTCCGGGCTGTCCGCCTCGGCGGTCTCGGCGACCTTCCGCAGTCTGCGCCACAGCTGTGGCTGTGCCTCACCGTCCACCACCACACCGAGTGGGGGGCGGTGCCCCGCACGCAGTACGCCCCGGAGAACCATCGCTACCGAGGCCCCGACCAGCAGAGCCGCGAATCCGGCCTGCAACCCGTCGCCGAGGTCGTGACGAATCGTGTAGGCCGTGATACTCACCAGGCCGAGGACCAGTGCTGCCGGTACGACCAAGAATCCGATGTGCAGCGCCACCGCCAGGGCAGCGCGCCATGGGCCACGCACAGTGACAACTCCCGACTGATATTGGTCCGCGAATGCCCGGTCAGGCTAGTCACCTGAGGTGCCTCGGCGGTAGGGAGCCCGATGCACCGCCGGATCGTTCCAGTTCACAGGGGGTTTCCCTTGTTTTCGGTCCGACACCACCGCTACGCGTCGTGCCCGTGACGTCGCCGGAGCGGCGTCGATTTCCCGCGAAATCACCGCGCCGCTATGACGCAGCGCCGAACTCCGACCACCCTCGTAATCGGCGCCGCCGCGGGTTCTCCGGTGCGGCTCTCGCGAGGACGCCGGAGACGTTGTGTAGGTCGCTACCCGATGTCGCCGGACCCGCAGCGAGAGCCGTGCCAGAGGTTCCGTCGAACGACCATCTATGCCAACCGCGCGGCGGCTCCTACTCCAATAGCCAGATGTCGACGGTACTTCCGGCCGTTACTTCGGTGCTCTCCTCCGGCAACTCCAACAGGCAGTCGGCCGCGGCCATCCCGGACAGCAGGTGGGAGCCCGCCCCGCCACTCGTCGTCACGGTGTCGGCCTCCGGATCGAAGCTGCCCCTGCGGTACTGCCGTTTCCCGCTCGGTGAGCGCAGCGTCTCGGTGAGCGTCACCCGGCGATGCGGACGCCGCGTCTCGCGGTGCCCGCCGGCGCGGCGCAGCGCGGGACGGACGAACACCTCGAAGGACACGATCGAACTGACCGGATTCCCCGGCAGCGTGACCACCGGTACGCGGTACCCGGCCGCCTCGTAGTGTCCCGAGCCCTGCGGCATTCCCGGCTGAATGGCTACCTTGTCGAACCGCACTCCGGAACCCGCCAGCGCGTCCTTGACCACCTCGTACGCTCCGGCGCTCACCCCGCCGGAGGTCAGGATCAGATCGGTCTCGGCCAAGTGGGGAGCCAGCGCGGCGTGCAGCTCCGAAACCTCGTCGGGAACGAACCGCAGCAGTCTCGCCTCGCAGCCGCACTGGCGCACCGCGGCGGCGAGCATGGTGCCGTTCGACTCGTAGATCTGGCCCGACAGCAACTCCGTGCCCGGCTCGACCAGTTCGGAACCGGTGGAAAGCACCAGCACCCTCGGGGGGCGGTGAATCGGCAGCTCGGCGTTGCCCACGGCCGCGGCCAGCCCCAGCTGGGCCGCTCCCAGCGTCTGTCCCCGTTCGAGGATGACCTGGCCCACGGTTACGTCTTCGCCCGCGCGACGGAGGTTGCTTCCCTCGGGCACCGCGCGGTGCACGGTGACGCGTTCCGTGCCGCCGTCGGTGAGTTCCACCGGCACAGCGGCTTCCGTACCGGGGGGAAGCCGCGCTCCGGTCATGATCCGGTGTGCGGTGCCCGGTTCCAGCGGCGGAATTTCCACCCGTCCGGCAGGGATGTCCGCGGTCACCGGCAGCGTTACGGGGTGCCGCGAATCCGCCTCGGCCACGTCCGCGGCGCGCACGGCGTAGCCGTCCATCGCCGAGTTGTCGAACGGCGGCAGCGGGATCGGTGCCGTCACGTCCTCGGCGAGCGCCAGCCCCAGGCACTCGTCGAGGGGACAGTGTCGCTCCCGGGTGGCGGCGAGCAGGTTCGAGATCCGCTCGCGGTACTCGTCCACCGGCAGCAGGGTTGAAGTGTCAGTCGTGTGGCCCACGCCCCGATCATCGGACATCGCACGCCCGATGTCGCCCCCGGCTCGTCGTCACCGGCACACCGAGGTCGGTTTCGACCGGGGTTTCCGACGGGGTTTCCGGTCGACCGTTCCAGAGGTGTGCTCGTCGTGGCGTCCGTCCGTGGGGAGTGGTGCGCATGGCAGACTTCGACGGGGTGATCGTGCTCGGCGAAGTGTCGTGCCGCGGCTGGGGAGGTGATCGTGCAGGTTCGTTCCCGTCATCAGTCCTCGTTCGGCGTGGCCCGTCTCGTGCTCGGCGCGGGAGAAGTGGCGCGTGCCGGATGCGAGGCGATGGCCACCAGTTACGGGGTGACGAGTACCCGTGCCGCGCGCCGAGGGGGTTTCAGGGCGCTGGTGGGTGACTCGATCCCCGAGTCCGCTTACTCGGCCGGGCCGCAGGGTGGGTGGGTCGATGTGGCACCCAGCTTTCCCGGCGACGTGCACACCATAGAGCTGGACGGCAACAACGACTGGTGCATCGCGCGGGAATCCTGGTTGGCAGCGGCGGGAACGGTGCGACTGGACACCCGATGGCAGGGTTTCCAACCCCTGTTCGGCGGACGACCCGGGTTTCTCGCGCACGCCACCGGACAGGGACAGCTGGTGCTGGCCTGCTGCGGTGCGCTGGACGTGCACGATCTGCGGGCCGGTGAGTTCGTGACGATCGACACCGGACATCTGGTGGCCTATGTGGACACCGTGCAGTCCCGCCTGCGGCAATTCGAACCCGGCCGCGCACAATCCCTGCGTACCGGGGCGGGACTGGTTTTCGATTTCGCCGGTCCGGGGCGGGTGGTGACCCAGACCCGCAATCCGCGCAGATTGTCCTCCTGGCTGCACTCGGCGAGCGGGCACTGATTCCGGGAACACGTTCGTGGTCGATCTTTCGGGGGAAGTCACGGTGATGCGTGGTCCCGCACGCGAACTCCTCGGATTCCCGCCGGGAATTCCCGTGTCGAACGCCGTGATCCGGTGGTTCCCGACGGGACTTTCCTCGGAAAAGATCACCTGAATCGGTCCGGTCGAGATCGCGACTTCCACCGACTCATGCGGTAGCGTAGCGCTTGCTACATCGGCGCCCAGGCGTCGCGCATCATATTTCAAGGAGGACACCGTGGCGATCGGCACGGTCAAGTGGTTCAACTCCGAAAAAGGCTACGGATTCATCGCCACCGACAACGGGTCGGATGTCTTCGTGCACTACACGGCGATCGAGATGGACGGATTCCGCACCCTCGACGAGGGGGACCGCGTCGAGTACGAGGTGAAGCCCGGACGGGACGGGCGGAGTCAGGCGGACGGTGTCCACAAGATTTAACCGGACTGTGTGGCCTCTTTTGTCGTAAGTGGTTCTGTGGCGGAACCTCGTGCACGGCTCTCGCTCCGGGAGGCCCGACATCGGGTAGCCACCTACACCACGTCGGGCCTTCCTCACGAGAGCCGCACCGGAGAACCCGCGACGGTGCCGAATGCGATGGTGGCCGGAGCTCTGCCTGCGGGCGTGGTGGGAGCTCGGCCGGCGGGAGTTGGCGGAGGGACGGCCTCACACCACCCTGCTGGCGCGGCGATTTCGCGAGAAATTGACGCCGCGCCGACGGCGAGCCGCCGCACCCGTTCGAGAGTGGGCGGTGGCCGCGGGAACTGCTCCACTCGGATGGTGTGACGGCCGCACCGGCGGACGTTGATGCGTCCGGAACGTTAGGCTGATCGGCGTGTCGGAAGACCTCACCGGGCGCCGTCTCGGCCACTACAAGATCGATGGAGTTCTCGGTCGCGGTGGCATGAGTGTCATGTACCGCGCCACCGATGTCCGCCTGGGGCGCAAGGTCGCCCTGAAGGTGATGGGTGAGCACATCACCGGGGACGGTGAGTTCCGTGAACGTTTCGTGGACGAGGCGCGCAACACCTCGGCCATCGACCACGCCAACATCGTTCCGCTCTACGACTTCGGTGAAGTCGACGGGATGCTCTACATCGCGATGCGGCTGGTCGACGGCTCCGACCTCGCCAGCCTCATCTCGGAAGGGCCGATAGCCCCGAACCGCGCGGTCGAACTGCTGGGGCAGGTGGCCGAGGCGCTCGACACCCTGCACGAACAGGGTCTGGTGCACCTCGATCTCAAACCGGCCAACGTGCTGGTCACCTCCAGGGAGGCGTCGCACGAGCACGTCTACCTGGCCGACTTCGGGCTCACCAGGCGCGGCGCCACCGGGCATCGGACGAGCACCGGTGATTTCCTCGGATCGCCCACCTACGCGGCACCGGAGCATCTGCGCGGCGAGTCCGTCGACGGCAGGACCGACCTCTACGCGCTGGCGTGCATGCTGTTCGCCTGTCTGACCGGCGGTGCTCCCTACAAGGGCGAGGTGCAGGAGATCATCCAGGGGCATCTCCAGCTGGATCCTCCCCGGGTCACTTCCCGCGTGGCGCTGCCTCCCGCGATCGACGACGTGCTGCGCCGGGGGATGGGCAAGACGCCCGAGCAACGCTACGGCAACTGCAAGGAGCTCGTCGCCGCGACCAGGAACGCGTTGAGCCCGTTGGGGAAGCAGGGCGACCAACCGCCGCGTCCGGCCTTTCCGGAGGCGGCACCCTCGGCCTCGCAACCACCACCTTCCGGCCCGCACCCCATGTCCTCCGGACCGGTTCCACCTCCGCCCCACTCGCAGCCCCCTCCGCAGTCGCAGCCCCAGCCGACGGCACCGCCCGGTACGCCTCCCGGCGGAATGCCACCTCCCGGTCCTCCTTCCGGCGCCGCGGGCGGCCCGGGGGCACCCGTCGCTCCGGGGACGACACCTGGTGGACCGCCGCCCGTCGGTGGCCCCAGGCAGCCGATGCCTCCCGGACCCCCGCAGCAGGGGCCGGGTGAACCGGTGCGGTTGCGCCCGCCGATGCCCGCGCAGTCGGCGTCCTTCGCCAAGAAGTCGGACAGCACCGCCCGCTGGCTGGTTCCGGTGCTGGCGATATCGGTGTTCACCGTGATCGTGGTGATTTTAATCATCGCGTTCGGCTAGTACTCGCCGGTCGTCGCTGTTCGCGGCGGCTGCGCTTCGTCGGGAACCGGCCTCGCGGCCCCGGGAGCACTGGGTGCTTCCCGGCTTCCCGGCGCGGCCCGCGCCGGACATTTTCCCCGAAAGCGTTCCACCCACTGGCTTGCACTCGTTGCTGGTGAGTGCTAAACACGATACTGGCACTCAGTAGGGGTGAGTGCCAGGTCGGGACGGTGAGGCCGTAGCCGCGCATTCGCGTGGTGACCGGTCGTCCGTCGCGGGCACCGAGCCTGGCCGAGCACGAGTCCTGCCGTGGAATCCGCTGATCCCACGGCGTCCAAAAAGCTGGAGGACCACACCGCAATGGCCAAGATGATCGCGTTCGACGAGGACGCCCGCCGCGGTCTTGAGCGCGGCATGAATTCCCTCGCCGACGCCGTCAAGGTGACGCTCGGCCCCAAGGGCCGCAACGTCGTGCTCGAAAAGAAGTGGGGCGCGCCGACCATCACCAACGACGGCGTCTCCATCGCCAAGGAGATCGAGCTCGAGGACCCCTGGGAGAAGATCGGGGCCGAGCTGGTCAAGGAGGTCGCCAAGAAGACCGACGACGTCGCCGGTGACGGCACCACCACCGCCACCGTCCTGGCCCAGGCGCTGGTGCGCGAGGGCCTGCGCAACGTCGCGGCGGGTGCCAGCCCCACCGCTCTGAAGCGGGGCATCGAGAAGGCCACCGAGGCCGTCGCCGAGCAGCTGCTCAAGAACGCCACGGAGATCGAGACCAAGGAGCAGATCGCCGCGACCGCCGCGATCTCGGCAGGCGACTCCCAGATCGGCGAGCTCATCGCGGAGGCGATGGACAAGGTCGGCAAGGAAGGCGTCATCACCGTCGAGGAGAGCAACACCTTCGGGCTCGAGCTGGAGCTCACCGAGGGCATGCGCTTCGACAAGGGCTACGTCTCGCCCTACTTCGTGACCGACCAGGAGCGGATGGAGGCGTCGCTGGACGACCCCTACATCCTGCTGCTGAGCTCGAAGATCTCCAACATCAAGGATCTTCTCCCGCTGCTGGAGAAGGTCATGCAGTCCAACAAGCCGCTGCTGATCATCGCCGAGGACATCGAGGGTGAGGCGCTGCCGACCCTGATCGTCAACAACATGCGCGGCACCTTCAAGTCCGTGGCCGTGAAGGCACCGGGATTCGGCGACCGCCGCAAGGCGATGCTGCAGGACATGGCCATCCTGACCGGTGGCCAGGTCATCAGCGAGGAGGTCGGCCTCAAGCTGGACAGTGCCGACCTGTCCATGCTGGGTCGTGCCCGCAAGGTCGTGGTCAGCAAGGACGAGACCACCATCATCGACGGTGTCGGTGACGACGAGCAGATCTCCGGCAGGGTCAACGAGATCCGTGCCGAGATCGAGCGCTCGGACTCCGACTACGACCGCGAGAAGCTGCAGGAGCGGCTGGCCAAGCTGGCCGGCGGTGTCGCCGTCATCAAGGCCGGTGCCGCCACGGAGGTCGAGCTCAAGGAGCGCAAGCACCGCATCGAGGACGCGGTGCGCAACGCCAAGGCCGCCGTGGAGGAGGGCGTTCTCGCCGGCGGTGGTGTGGCGCTGCTGCAGGCCGCCGTTTCCGCCTTCGACAACCTCAAGCTGGAGGGCGACGAGGCGACCGGTGCCAACAGCGTCCGTACCGCTGTCGAGGGCCCGCTCAAGCAGATCGCGGTCAACTCCGGTCTCGAGGGCGGCGTCGTGGTCGAGAAGGTCAAGGGGCTCTCCCCCGGACACGGCCTCAACGCGGCCACCGGCGAGTACGAGGACCTGATCCAGGCAGGCGTCATCGACCCGGCGAAGGTGACTCGTTCCGCCGTGCAGAACGCTTCCTCGATCGCCGGTCTGTTCCTGACGACCGAGGCCGTTGTCGCCGACAAGCCGGAGAAGAACGGCGGCGGCGATGCCGGCGGCGGTGACCCGACCGGCGGCATGGGCGGCATGGGTGGCATGGGCGGCATGATGTGACGTCCGGTTAGGACGTTCTCGCCGCTGTCGCCGTCGTCGGCGGCGACGGCCACCGGCACCATCCGAGCATGTGCCTTACGGAGGGCCGTTCCCGAAGGGGAGCGGCCCTCCGTTGTGTCCGGCGGGGAATCGCCGCCCCGTTCAGCTGATCCGAGTGCGCTGCTGGTCCGGCCGCTCGGAGAGGGACGAGCCGCGTCAGACGGGCCGACTTGACGTTGACAGCTCGATCGGGTGAGTAGCTCTCACACTTCCGGGGGATTAACGGTGCGCCGCACGTCCTCCGAAACGGGCCACCGGTTAGAACCCGACCAGGGCATCATGATTCACTCTGTGCTGCCGCTCCACGGTTTCCGACGAGGGTGGCCGCAGTGTTCCTTCCCCGAATCAGAGGAGGCGCCGTGAACCGCTTCCGGCGAACTTCCCGCCGTTCGGCGGTGCTGGCGTCGTTGGCGTGCGTGCTCGCTCTCCTGCTGGCGGGCTGCACCGGCGATCAGCCTCCCGATTCGGGCGAGACCGACCGCTCCGGGACGGGCACGGCCGCTCCGTCACCCGGTGGCGGCGAACTTCCCGAAGTGGTGCCGCGGCCGACCAGCATAATTCCCAACGGTGGGGACGTGCGCGTGTCGGGCAAGGTCGCCCTGGTCACCGATCCCACTGTGGAGCCGTGGACCCGCAGCCTGGCGGTGCGGGTGCTGCGCGCAATCGGTGCCGAGGAAGTCGTCGTGCGGGAGCCCGGTCGCTCCATCGATGACTCCGACCTGCGGGTTCGACTGGGAAGCCGTTGGTCGCCCACGGTACGCAAGACCTTTCAGGACACCGAGCTGGACTTCCCGGACGGGGACGAGAAGCTGGCATCCGAGAGTTACGCGATATCGGTGCGCGACGGTCAGAACCCGGCCATCGCGCTCGGCGGCATAGACCCCGCGGGCGCCTACTACGCCGTGCAGACGCTGCGGCAGCTCGCCACACCCGGGCGGGTCGCGGGGGTCGCTGTTCTCGACGAGCCGGAGATGTCCACTCGTGGAGTGATCGAAGGCTTCTACGGCAGTCCGTGGACCCATGCCGAGCGGATGGACCAGCTCGCGTTCTACGGTTCCGTCAAGCTGAACAGCTACGTCTACGCACCGAAGGACGACCCGTATCACCGCGACCGCTGGCGCGATCCCTACCCGGCCGACCGCTTGCGGCGGTTGCGTGATCTGCAGCAGCAGGCCACGCAGCACCACGTCAAATTCACGTTCGCGCTCTCGCCCGGCAAGTCGATCTGCTTCTCCGATCCGGACGACTGGCGTGCGCTGACGGACAAACTCCAGTCGTTGTACGACATCGGTATCCGCAGCTTCTCGGTACCGTTCGACGACATCGACTACGCCGAGTGGAACTGCGAGGCGGACCGCGCCGAGTACGGTGCGCCCTCCGCACGTGCGGCGGGGATGGCGCAGGCACGGCTGCTCAATAGGTTGCAGCGTGAGTTCCTCGACGCTCACGTCGGGACGATGCCGCTGCAGACGGTGCCGACCGAGTACTCCGACACCGACAACTCACCGTACAAAACCGCGATTCGACAGCGGTTGGATCCCGCGGTCGAGGTGATGTGGACCGGTGAGGGAGTGATCCCGGAAGACATCACCGTCGACGACGCGGCCTCGGCCGAGCAGGTGTGGGGCAGGAAAACGCTGCTCTGGGACAACTATCCGGTCAACGACTATGACGCCACCGAGGGACTGATGATGCTCGGCCCCTACGCCGAACGGCAACCGGGGCTGGGGCTGCGACTCTCCGGGCTGGTGATCAACCCGATGAACCAGGCCGCCGCGAGCAAGGTGGTCGAGATCTCGGCGGCGGACTTCGCGTGGAACAGCACCGACTTCGACGAGCGACGGGCCTGGCACGAGGCCGCCGAGTATCTGGCCGGTGATCGTTTCCGGGGTGACGAACAGCGCTTTTCCCCGGACAGCGGGACGGTCAACGCCTTGATGGTCTTCTTCGACCTCAACCACACCGCTGTGCTGCCGGACGGTGAGCCGTGGCTGGAGCCCGCACCGGAGTTGCGGCGTCGACTGGACGAGTTCCGCGAGGCGTGGAACGGCGACGCCTCGAACCGGCAGGGGGCGGTTTCCGAGCTGCGTGGTTACGCGCGCTCGATCGCCGAGGCCCCCGAGAAGATCCGCAAGGGCACCCCGGAGGATTTCGTCTCCGATGTACGGCCCTGGTTGCGGGCCACTGATCTCTGGGGCGATGCCCTGCTGGCCACACTGGACGGACTGTCCGCGCGGGCGTCGGGGGATTCGGCGACCGCTTCCGAGGAATTCCGCCGGGCCGCGGAGCTGGCCGCCCGCGCGGGTTCGGTGCGTACCGTCGAGGGCGAGACGCTGCCGCAGGGGCCGGTGCGCCTCGCGGACGGTGTGCTCGACGACTTCGTCCGCCAAGCCCCCGACATGCGGTGAGCTTCCGAACGGAACGTGGTTCGGTTCCGGAGTCTCACGCCTCCGGGACTATCAGCCAGCAGGCCAGATAGATCAGCAGTCCGGTGCCGAATCCCACCAGCGTGGCGGCGACCAGCAGGATGCGCACGATCGTGGCGTCGATGCCGAACAGTTCCGCGGCGCCGCCGCAGACGCCCGCGATCATTCGTTCGTCGCGGCTGCGGCGGAAGCGGTGCTCGCGGTGCTGCCCCGTCGAGTCCCGCTCTCCCGTGCCGGTTGGCGGTTGTCCGAGCTGTTCCTGGTTAGTCATGACTTCAGTGAACCCGCCCGAGCGGCGCGACGACTCCGGGAAGTGCCCTGACCCGTCCCGTAGTCCCGAGGGAGCTACCCCGAGAGACACCCCGGCGATTTCGCGGGTGGGGTCAGGTGGTGAGTCGTGTCGACCGCGGGCACACCCGGCCCGGCTCCGCCGCGCCCCTAGGCCACCGGGGGGCGAAATATGTCCAGCAGATCGGTCTCCCGCTCCTGCCAGCGGTCGTAGAGCACGTCGCTGCCGTAACGCGCCACCAGCTGGCTCTCTCCCCGGGAGATCGGCAGCAGGGTGATCAGGCGCAGCACGGCCTCGCCCGAACTGTCGCGGACCACGTCGAAGTCCTCGCCCAGGTAGGGGTGCGGGGCCGCCAGGGCTCCGCTGATCGAGGTGTCCGGCAGCAGTGCGCGATCGTTCATGATGAGCGCCCCCGGACCCACGCGGCTGTTCGACTCCTCGAGCAGCTCCGCGACGACACCGGTGAGGTGCCGCGCGTACAGCTCCTGTCCGTTGTGCAGGGTGCAGACCAGCTCGTGCGGCAGCGGGGCGCCGGCGGTACGCGAACGCAGCCCGCTGGTCAGCACCGAGACGTGCCCGCCGTGCGGCGGATCGCAGTACACTAGGTGGTATCCCCGCTCCCGTGAGCCCGCCTCCGGGCTGTCCGCTCCGCGGATCCTGCCGAGGTAGTGCTCGACATGCGCGGGGAATTCACTGAACCGGCTCAAGATCCACCTCGGCTGTAGTTCGTTCCGCCACGTCAAGTATGCCCCCCGCTGATCCGTGGCGGTTCCTCCTTCGCGATTCC
The DNA here is from genome assembly GCA_030803735.1 of Actinopolyspora lacussalsi. Lineage (NCBI taxonomy): Bacteria > Bacillati > Actinomycetota > Actinomycetes > Actinopolysporales > Actinopolysporaceae > Actinopolyspora > Actinopolyspora lacussalsi. The sequence continues at coordinate 4,216,332 of JAURUC010000001.1, forward strand.
GCTCGCGGATCACGACCTCCGCTCGGCATATCGTGCTCGCCCGGACGGTGTTTCACCGGCGAGTACGTGTTCCGGGAAGTGGGCACGCACCGGAATCGTATGGACACCGAAAGTCCTAGAATCAGTGGGATGAACTCTCCGGAGGACGTTTCGGCGGCGCTGCGCGGTACCGGCTACCTGCCCGACGAGGGCATAGCCACTGCCGCCTTTCTCGCGGGCAGGATGCACCGGCCGCTGTTGTGCGAGGGCGAACCGGGTACCGGTAAGACGGCGCTGGCCCACGCGCTCTCGGCCGCTCACGGGGTCGAGCTGATCCGATTGCAGTGTCACGAGGGGATCGACGCTTCCCAGGCACTGTACGAATGGGACTTTCCCAGGCAGCTGTTGCACCTGCGCACGCTGGAGGCAGCCGCCGATGGCGGCCTCGACGCGGAGGCGGCCGAGGCGTCGCTTTACACCTCGCGGTTCCTGCTGGCCCGTCCGCTGTTGCGAGCACTGCGCGAGACCCCCTGCGTGCTGCTGGTGGACGAGATAGATCGTGCCGACGACGAGTTCGAGGCGTTCCTGCTGGAGATCCTTTCGGACTACACGGTGACCATCCCCGAGTTCGGTGTGGTGGCCGCGGCGGAGCCGCCGCTGGTGGTGTTGACCTCCAACCGAACCCGCGAGATCCACGACGCCCTGAAGCGGCGCTGCCTCTACCACTGGTTGGAGCACCCCGATCCGGATCGCGAGGTGAGCATTCTGCGCAGCAGGGTCCCCGAACTGGACCGGCGGCTGGCCGAACAGGTGGCCGGTGCGGTGCGCCGGATGCGTTCGCTCGAACTGCTCAAGCCGCCGGGCGTGGCGGAGTCCATCGACTGGGCGAGTGCGCTGCTCGCGCTCGGCAGGACCGAGCTGGACACCGAGACGGCCGCCCGGACACTCGGCGCGGTGCTGAAGTACCGCGAGGACGCCCAACGCGTGCACGCCGCGGGTGGGCTGCTCGACTTCGACTCCTGACGCTCTGACCAGCGGTTCGGCGATTTCGTGGGAAGTTGATGCCTGGCCTAGGCAGCACCGGCCGGGTGTGTGTATACTGTCCCTTGGTCGTCGTATTTCTGGGTCCGTGTTTGTGCACGCTCGCAGGATGTTGATGCGGGCGAGCTGCTGTCTTTGGTTGTAGCTGGAGTAGTTGCCGTCTGAGATCTTCCGGCCCGGGTGTTCGCGAGGTGCGTTCACCCGTCATACCAGCTCCCGTAAGGAGACAGACATGGCACAGGGAACCGTGAAGTGGTTCAACTCGGAAAAGGGCTTCGGCTTCATCGCCCCCGACGAGGGCGGGCCGGACATCTTCGTGCACTACTCGGCGATTGACGCCTCGGGTTTCCGTACCCTGGAGGAGAACCAGCAGGTGGACTACGAGGCCAGCCAGGGCAGCAAGGGCCCGCAGGCCGACGTGGTTCGCGTGCTCTGAGTCTTTTCGCAGAGCTTTTTCCGGTGGCTCCTCATCCGCTCGGATGGGGAGCCACCGGCTTTTCGGGTGATCGACTGCACCCGCCACCTCTCGCAGGCCACCCGGTCGTTCGGTACTTCGTCCGAGTGGTTCCAAGGAGCACTATCAGTACTACGAAACCCTCGCGTCACGCTCGGCCCCAGAGCCATGGCAAGACGGGCAACCATCCGGTGCCGTCGTCCCGCGGACGCGTCCCCATTCCCGAGACCGTCAGCACGGTCCAGTTCATCGAACCGGCGCACACCCGGGAGCTGCCCGAGCAGTACTCCCCGGTCGCCGATCACAGCGACGCCGCCATGCGCGGACTGCGCACTCCGTTCGACACCGATCCCTTCCGGGAACCCTGAACGGCACGATGCCTCCCCGGGCTCGTGGGGCGGATTCCGACACCGTTGCCGATATCGCCAGTGGTGCGTGAAGCGAGTTCTTTTCCGAGATCGGCGGTCCTCCCACTGCACGTCGAGCTCGACCGTTCATGCGGGTTACCTGTCGCACAGTTCCCGCATCGTGCGTTTTCAAGCCCCGGAAGTGGTTGGTTCCGGCTGTGCCGGATTTCGGGGCTGGCGCCCATTACTGCAGAGGTATCCCGGGTGGAGTCGCACCGTCCACTTGACGGAGGCGATGGCGGTGCTCGATCCGGCGATTTCGCGAGAAATTGACGCGCGGCCGGTGGCGAAAACGAGATCTGTGCTCGCAGTGGTCCACGTTCACCGATGCGGTGAGTCCGACCTGGTTCGACTGATCGCACAGCGCGGCACAGCGCCTTCGGACGCGTCCGAAGGCGCTGCTCATGTGCGCTCACCGTTGTCGTGAGCGAGGGAGCAATCCCTTCGCGTCGAACACGGTGGTCACCGTGGCCAGCAGCAGCATGCTCAAGGCCACCCACGCCACTCGCTCGATCACGCCGACCAGCTGCAGTACGCCCAGTGTGACCACCAGGCAGCATGCCCCGAGCACGATCGCCAGCGCCCGCGTCGGTGTCATGTGTGGCTCCCGCGCCGACCGCGGTAACCATCCCACCAGCCGTTACCAGACCACCGGTGACCCTGTTGCCCGGGTAGGAGTGAGGTCGACTCTCCCCGCGCGGTTGTTGGCAACGGTTTCCCCCTGTCGTTCGGAAGCCGCGGTCGACATCGGTGTTCCCCAGCGGCTACGGGCAAGATCGAAGTCGAACGTGCCAGAGCGCTTCGGCGCTGTGGGGGACGGCGAGTAACTCAGCCACTTTCGTGTGACGCGTGTAGGCGTGCGGAGACAGCGGTGAGGGTGTCGATTTCTCGTGAAATCGACGCCGTCCCGCTGCCCTGCCGCATCCCGTCGACCCACTACGCCCGTCGCGTGGGAGGGCTGTCACTCACAGCCGGGGCTGGTCGCGCAGGTCGAACATCCGCAGACAGAACGGGTCGGGAGTCAGCTCGTGCGGGCTCCACGCGTCGGGCACGCCGCGATCCAGGCGGTCCATGAGGTCGGGCACGGAATCGGAGCCGTGCGCGACATCGACGTCGACACCGAGTGTTCCGGCCTCGGTGGGGGAGTCGAGGTAGAGTCTCGCCCACTGCGTCTCGTCGTCGAGCAGCCACGCGAACCCGGCAAGCCGGGTCGTACCGTCGGGCGGCAGCGGTGCCGGGCCTCGGAACGCGGCGGTGAGCAGGGTGCCGCGCAGCGCGTCCTGGAACATGTCCAGTGGAGGGTCGTCGAGGAACTCGCCGCTGTCGTGCACGGCCATTCCGTGCAGTTCCCCCACGGTGTCGAGTCGGTCGAACCTCCCCCTGTCATGCCTGCGCAGCGATTCCGAGCGCCGCAGCACCAGCAGCACGTCCTCGAAACCGCGCGGACGACCGTCCGATCGCGACAGTGGTATCCGCAGTGCGTACTGCTCGATCAGCTGGTTCCACGGCGCCACCCCCACCCAGAGCGCGTCCGGCTCGGGGCGCACGACCGCTCGAACAGTGGCGCTGGACCCCGGCGAGATCCCCATGGCGAGAGCGGCGAGGTCGCGGACCAGCGCCGCGTATGCGTGGTCGGCTTCCGAGCCGGTGGGGTTCGTGTCCGTCGTCGAAGGCGTCATCGGCTCTTCTGGACGCTCAACCAGAGCGTCAGGAAACAGAAACCGAACACCAGGAACGGGCCTATGACGGTCGCGTAATTTCGCGGAGTGAGAATGTGCAGAATTACCATCGCGATCGCCACGCCGAAAAAGAGGAAAGCCGCCGCGCTGGACCAGATCCTGGTTGACTTCTCGGAATTTCCCGTCGGGTCGGCCACGGTGGGTCAGTGTAGCAGCGAGATCGCCGTGGAACACCGCGTGCCGTGCCGGAGGTGAATTGATTCGGTCCTCGGCAGCGGGACGCGGTTCCCATCGCTTTTCCGGAGGCCGGCACAACGAATTCATAACGCGGTGGAAACCGCGACGGTGCCGGGCGGCGATCCCGGCGAGACCGCCGTGTTTCGGGCGTGTTCTTCGGTCCGGCTATTCCGCTGTGGTCCCTTCCGGATCGAGCACGGTTTTCCAGGACGCCTCCTGCGGCTCGGTCATTCCCCCGATCACGAACTCGCCGTCCTCGTTGAAGATCGGTCCTCCCGCCTGGGCGGTAGCCGCGGCCTGCGCGAGCGTGGCGTGCGCCTGGGCATAGGCCACGTAGGTACGTTCCTTCTCCTGGTCGTGCTGCTCCGGTGCTTCGGCCAGCAGGCGTTGCGCGGTCTTGAAGTGTTCGGGCCCAGTCATACCGGCAACCCTGCCAGACCGGGATCCGGCCTCATGCGGGTGTGTAAAACGTGCTCCGGAAGCCCCTGGGGCTTCGTCGTCGACGAGCTGCCGTTGCCCGGGCGGGCTCGGCGATGCCCGACGGCGCGCCACCGGACGGGGCCGTACGGCAGCGAGCGTCGGTTCCGACGGGCGAGCCCACCCGACGGCCGAGTGCGGCGGAACGTCGGTCAGTACAGTTCCCGTATTTCGACGGCCCGGGCCATCGCCGCCAGTCCGGCGTCGTTCGGATGCACGTGGTCACCCGTGTCGTAGCGAGGTGCCAACCTGCTCGGATGCCCCGGATCCCGCACCGCGGCGTCGAAGTCCACCACGGCGTCGAACGCTCCGGATTCGCGGATCCACTCGTTGACGGCCCGCCGGTCGGACTCGCCCGCGGCGTTGTAGCGCGGTGCGCCCTCGAAGGGTGTGATCGTCCCGCCCACGACGCGGATACCGGCCTCGTGCGCCCGGGCGATCAGTTGTTCGTAGACACCGATGAGTTCGTGCGACTCCACGGACCCGGCGCTGTGGTGGATGTCGTTGATGCCCTCCAGCAGCACAACGGTTCGCACCCCGGTCTGGGACAGGATGTCGCGTTCGAACCGTGCGATCGCCGGTTCACCGCCGAGACCGGCGTCGGTCAGCAACCGGTTCGCGCTCAGCCCCGCGTTGAGCACCCCGAGTTCGCGCGGTTCCGGTCGTTTCAGCAGCCGATCCGCGACCACGTCCGGGTAGCGGTGGTTGGCGTCGAGCGTCGAGCTCACGCCGTCGGTGATCGAGTCGCCGAAGAACACCACAGAACCGGCCGAATCGGTGCGGACGTCGACGCCGTCCAGGAAGTATCGTGCCGTGCCGATTGACTCGTAGTTCTCCCCTGAGCCGCTCGTGGCGTCGCCCGGCGCGAGGAAGGTGGTCGACCTGCCCTCGTAGTGCACCGAGGCCCGCCCGGTGGATTCGGGAAGGTGCACGCTGATGACGAGATCGCTGTTGTCGGCCACGTCCAGTTCGACCGGGTCCGAGATCCACTCCGCACCCGCCGGAACCGTGGTCGAGGACCGGCCGTCGAACGTCATCGGCACCGCGGTCGTGGGGTCGATGTTCGGGGTTCCCCGTCCGCCCCGGCGCGGGGTCACCGTCACCGCTCCCACGGGCAGCGGTTTCGTGCCGTGGACGTTCGTCAGGCGCAGCCGGAACCGGTCACCGCCCACCGACAGGTGCACGACCTGGCGCAGCGTCTGATCGTGGAAGTGCTGGGTCTCCGGGCGGTTGTCCGGCGGAGTCACGGCCGCTGCCCAGGATCCCACCCATTCCGAGTCGCCCGCGTGCGGCGGATGTCGGTGATCGGAGGCCGAGGAGGGCGTGACCAGCAGCAGGGTGGTGGCCGCTACCGCGAGGAGATACCAGAATCCCCTGCGGGGCGTCGTTCTTCCGGAACCGGTGTTGTGCGACACGACCGACCTCGGCAGCTTCGTCATGGGTTTTGAATCGTTTCAATCGAAACCTACTCCCCCGCTGCCCGAGCGGCAATACTCCGGGTGGCGGTAGCGGGGCCCGCACGTGACGCCAGTGCCCGGCGACCTCCCGCTCGAAGCGCGGCCGGGCTTCGCGCGGGGGATGCGTCAGCGCTTGAGAAACAGTCACGCTCGAGAGCCGGTTCTCCCGCTCGCGCGAGGCGGGTCGCCGCGCTGTACCGCACGAACCCCGCGATCGACACGAGCGCGAGCGTCATCGGGAAGTACGGGCTCTCCGCGGACCGCTCCGATCTCCCGCTGCCGAGCCGGGGCGGTTCCGGCACAATCCGGCACGGAAACCACCGCGCGTCCCGCCACGGCGGGTTCCAGGAGCGCGGACCGGATTGAGCTCGTGACCATATCGGACCGGACACCGAGTTCCGGCGGAGGGAAAGCCCACTTGACGACCGAACCGGCGGCTTCGCGGACCGCTACGCCCGCCTCGCCCCAGAACCACGCACTGTCGGAGAACCACGCCTCGCTGATCGTGCAGGGCGAGGACCGCACCGGCATCGTCGCCGCGGTCAGCGCGGTGTTGAGCGGGCACGGCGCGAACATCGTCTCGTTGGACCAGTACTCCGACGACCCGCAGGGTGGTGCGTTCTATCAGCGCACGGTGTTCAGTCTCGCCAACCTCAAGGCCGTGCTTCCCACGATCGAGCGGGATCTGGAAACCGAGCTGGCCGAGGGCTTCGACCTCGGTTTCACGCTGCGCGACATGTCGGTACCCAAACGCGTCGCCGTCTTCGCATCCAGGGAGGACCACTGTCTGCTCGACCTGCTGTGGCGACACCGGCGGGGCCAGTTGCCGGTGACCATCTCGATGGTCGTCTCCAACCACACCGACACCGCCGACGAAGTGCGCGCCTTCGGCATCCCGTTCGTGCACGTGCCCACGGGGGAAATGGGAAAAGCCGCCGCCGAGGCCGAACACCTGCGGCTGCTGCGGGGCAACGTGGACTTCGTCGTGCTGGCCCGGTACATGCGGATCCTGTCCGGCGACTTCATCGCGAGCCTGGGGGTGCCGATCATCAACATCCACCACTCGTTCCTGCCCGCCTTCATCGGTGCGGCCCCTTACGCCAAGGCCAAGGAACGCGGGGTCAAACTCGTCGGAGCGACCGCCCACTACGTAACCGAGGACCTCGACGAGGGACCCATCATCGAGCAGGACGTGGTGCGGGTGACCCACGCCGACACCGTCGTCGACATCCGGCGTCGTGGTGCCGACGTCGAGCGCACCGTGCTTTCCCGTGCGGTGCGGTGGCACAGCGAGGACCGCGTGATCCGCACCGACAACAGCACCATCGTCTTCGCCTGATCGAGGAGCCGGAACGGCTGAGCCGGTGCCCGAACCGGCGTCGGAACCGGGCCGTGATCGCCGCGTGAGGTGCACAATGTGGATATGCGCGAGGCGGAGCACACCCTCGAAGGGCTCGTCGGGTTCGCTCGCGCGCTGCGCCATTCCGGGATGCGGTGTGGCCCAGCGCGGGTGCGTTCCTTCCTGGACGCCACCGAGCACGTCGACTTCGCCGATCGTGATCAGCTGTACTGGGCGGGCAGGCTGACGCTGTGCTCGGACCCCGACGACCTGCCCCGCTTCGACGCGGCGTTCCACGCCTGGTTCGGCAGGCTGGTGGAGACGACCGAACTCCGGCAGGAACAGCGCAGACAGGTGCGTTCCCGTGCGCTGCCACTGGGCGGTGACGAGCCGGAGCCGGCCGAGTCGACCGAGGTCGAACAGCTCGCGGCCGCAGGTGACGTGGAAGTGCTGCACCGCCGTGACCTGGCCGAACTCGGCGAGGAGGAGCGCGCCCACCTGCGGCGGATGATCTCCTGGCTGGATCCGCGTCCGCCGCGCCGTCCCGCACTGCGTTGGCGCCGGGCGCGCGACGGGCGACTCGACCCCGGCGCGACCATGCGGGCCATGATCCGAACCGGTGGGGAACCGGTGCGCCTGGTGCGGCGGACACGCGGTGATCGGCCGCGCAAGGTCGTGCTGCTGATCGATGTCTCGGGCTCGATGAGTCCTTACGCCGACGCGTTGCTGCGTTTCGCGCACGTGGTGGTGCGGGCAGCACCGGCCAGCACGGAGGTTTTCACCCTCGGTACCAGGCTCACCCGGGTGACCAGGCAACTGCGGCAACGCGACCCGGAGTTCGCGCTGACCGCGGCCGGGCGGGCGGTACCGGACTTCTCCGGTGGTACGCGGCTGGGAAGCACGCTGCGCGCGTTCCTGGACCGGTGGGGGCAGCGCGGGGCCGCTCGGCAGGCGGTGGTGGTGCTGTTCTCGGACGGCTGGGAGCGCGGGGACACCGCCGAGCTCGCCGAGCAGATGATCAGACTGCGTAGGCTGGCACACGCGGTGCTGTGGGCCAACCCGCACGCTGGTCACGAGGGCTACGCCCCGGTGCAGTCCGGCATAGCGGCGGCGCTGCCGCATGTGGACGGGCTCGTCGCCGGGCACAGCCTCGCCGCGCTGCGTGAGCTGTGGCAACGGGTGCGAAGTTGTTCGGAGTCGGCCGCCACAGGCCGTCCCGCAGGCGATTCCGTGGAGGTGAGTGGTGCGTGACGTACTCGGTGCGCTCCGGCGGCACTGGGAGTCCGGCAGCCCCGTAGGGGTGGGCACCGTGGTGGCGACCTTTTCCTCGGCGCCGCGCGCGCCCGGCGCCGCCATGCTGGTCGACGGGGACGGCGAGGTCGCGGGCAGCGTTTCCGGAGGTTGCGTGGAAGGCGCGGTCTACGAAACGGCCGGTTCGGTGCTGGCCGGTGACCCGCCGACGCTGTCCCGCTACGGTGTCAGCGACGACGACGCGTTCGCGGTGGGACTGACCTGCGGCGGAATCATCGACGTCTTCGTGGAGCGCGTGGATCGCGAGTCCTTCCCCCGCTTCGACGAACTCGTCGACTCGGTGACGGCGGGTGAGCCGGTCGCCGTGGCGACCGTGATCGAGGCACCGGACGAGTTCCGGGTGGGCAGACGGGTCCTGGTGTGGCACGACCGTAGCGAGGGCGAGCTGGGGTCGGACCGGCTCGATGACGCGGTGGTGGACGACGCCAGGGGGATGCTGGCCACGGGCAGAACCGGGGTGTTGGAGTACGGTCCGGACGGGCAGCGGCGCGGCGAGGGGCTGCGGGTGTTCGTCAACTCCTTCGAGCCGCCACCCCGGATGCTGGTGTTCGGTGCCATCGATTTCGCGGCCGCCATGACCAGGGTGGGAGCCTTCCTGGGGTATCGGGTGACCGTGTGCGACGCCCGCCCGGTGTTCGCCACCTCCAGCAGGTTCCCGGACGCGCACGAGGTCGTGGTGGACTGGCCGCACCGCTACCTGGAGGCCGAGGCCCGGGCGGGGAGGTTGGATTCCCGCACCGCGGTGCTGGTGCTCACCCACGATCCGAAGTTCGACGTGCCGGTGCTGCGTGTCGCGCTGCGGCAGCCGTTGGCCTACGTCGGGGCCATGGGCTCGCGACGTACCCACCGCGACCGGCTCGAAAGGCTGCGTGCCGAAGGGGTGACGGACTCCGAACTGGCCGCGCTGTCCTCGCCGCTGGGGCTCGACCTGGGGGCGCGCACCCCGGAGGAGACAGCCGTGTCCATCTCGGCCGAGCTGATCGCTTCCCGGTGGGGCGGAACCGGTCAGCGACTCTCCCGGCTGGAGGGGGCCATCCACCACGAGCCGGAGATGCCCGAACGTTCCCGGTCCGCCGAGCAGTAGGAGTCGGCAGAACCTGTCGGACTCCAGTGGGCCTGCCGGGCTCGTGCGGTCCGGTCGAGTCTCACCGGGCGGCCTAGCCGCTCGGCTCAGACGCTGCGCAGCACCGATACCACGATGCCGAGGACCGCGGCGTCGTCGCCGTCGATCACTTCGTGGGCCGGGTTGCGCGGTTCGAGCAGCACGTGGCCGCCGCGGCGGCGGTAGACCTTGACCGTGGCCTCCTCGTCGAGCATCGCCGCGACGATCTGACCCGAGTGCGCCTCGGGCTGCTGGCGCACCACGACCACGTCGTCGTGATTGATCCCGGCCTCGATCATCGAGTCGCCCCTGACCCGCAGGGCGAACACGGTGCCGCGTGCGGCGAACTCCCGTGGCAGCGTGAGTACGTCGTCGACGTGCTCCTCGGCGGTGATCGGGGTGCCCGCGGCGATATCGCCGACCACCGGGACGCTCACCCGGTCGCCGCTCGGCTCCCTCGTCGGGGAGTCACCCAGGAACATGCGCACGTCGATCGGTCGCGAGACCGTGGTTCCGCGCCGCAGGAAGCCCTTCCACTCCAGGCTCGCCAGGTGCTTCGAGACCGAGGACGAGGACCGCAGCCCCACGGCGTCACCGATCTCGCGCGTGCTCGGTGAGTACCCGTGTTCCACCACCCAGTCCCGGATCGCGGCCAGGATGCGCCGCTGGCGTGGTGGCAGGGTGGAGGTGTCCGGGTGGTCGAGATCGTCGTAGGTGGTCACGGGCGTAGATGGTAGACGCGGGCCCGGCCGATTCGATCACCGGTGTGCCGGGGCGGCCGTCGGGCGGAGCATCGTCACCCTGCCGTGTAAAGGGGGTTCGGGTGGGGGCGGCGTCGATTTCTCGCGAAATCGCCGGTGTTGGGGGAAGTGCCATTGCGTTTGTTTCGTTTGTTGCGGATAATGCGATTGTATCGACTCGCAGGAAGGGTGTGATCGTGATGTCGCAGTCGATGCTCGACTCCGTGCAGCCGAGTGAGCCGGACCGCGAAACGGCGGTGGCGGCGTTACCGCGGGTACGGCACTACCTGAACACGCACGATCACTCCACGGTGCGGTTGACGGTCGACGACTTCGAACGGGAAGAACTGGTCGTACCGCGTTCAGCGGTGAGGCTCTTCGAACGGATCCTCGCCTACATGGCAGCGGGCGCCGGCACTTCGATCGTTCCGACGAACGAGGAGCTCACCACTCAGGAGGCCGCGAATCTGCTCAACGTGTCCAGGCCGCATCTGATCGGGTTGCTGGAAGCCGAGAAGATCTACTACCGCATGGTCGGTACCCATCGTCGGGTGAACGTCGAGTCGTTGTTGGAGTACATGCGCCGTGATGACCACGACCGGCGTTCGGCGGCCGATGAGCTCACCCGGCTGAGTCAGGACATGGGAGTGTGAGTGTCCTTCGTCGTTGTCTACGACGCGAACGTTCTCTACGGCAGCATTCCGCGGGATCTGCTGATTCGAGTCGCGCAAGCCGGGTTGGTTCAGGCCAAATGGACGCATACGATCCTCGACGAGGTGTTCGACAACCTCGTGATCAATCGGCCCGAGTTGGATCGCGAGAGACTTTCGCGAACCAGGCAGCTGATGCTCGAGTCGGTTCGTGACTGCCTGATCGAGGATTACGAACCTCTGGTCGAGGTCGTCGAATTGCCCGACAAGAACGATCGGCATGTACTGGCCGCGGCCATCAAAGCTCGCGCCCAGGTGATCGTGACGAACAACCTCGGTGATTTCCCCTCGGATGTACTGGCGAGGTGGGATATCGAGCCCAAGACGGCCGACGCTTTCCTGGCCGATCAGGTCCATCTCGACAAGTCCAAGGTTTTCGGAGCGATCCAGCGTATGGCCGATGCCTATCGGAATCCGCCCATGACCACCGATGATCTGATTCGCAGGCTCGACGAGCAGGGGCTGGTGGAAACGGTGGCGGCACTGCGGATCTGAACTCACCCGGGGCCGGTGAAGCCGATTCGATCACCGGTGTGCCGGGGCGGCCGTCGGGCGGAGCATCGTCACCCTGCCGTGTGAAGGGGGTTCGGGTGGGGGCGGCGTCGATTTCTCGCGAAATCGCCGCTCACCTGATCGTGTCGCTCAAACCGTGTGTCGCTACCCGGGTGCGGTGCGTGCTCTTCGGGATCATTGTGTCGAGTCGCAAGGGGCTTGCCTCGCCGCCCTGGGCGTAGCAGCCTCGAAAGTGTGACAGCAGTCACTGCCGAGAGGTGCTTTCGCGATGGTTCGGTTGCTCGGGCCGCTCGGCCGAAGCGGGCCGGGCGCTACCTCGTGCTCGTGGGCGTGCTCGTGCGCTCGGGAGTGCTCGCGAGCGGTCGCCGCCGCGCCGCGCCGCGGTTCGCCGTCCGCCGGTTCCCACGTGGCGAAGCGTTCCCGTGATTACGTGCCGAACCTTCCGAAGGAACCCCGAGGCGTCGTCCCCACGCGTGTCCGCACCATGCGGGCAGGCTCCGTGAAGGAGGCCCGATGCCGCGCATAACCGTCGAGGTCGACGGAACCACCTATACCGACGAGGTACAGGCCAGAACGCTGCTCGTGCAGTACCTGCGTGATCAGCTCGGCAAGGTCGGCACCGTCGTCGGTTGCGACACCAGCAACTGTGGTGCCTGCACGGTCCATATGGACGGGAGCAGCGTGAAGTCCTGCTCGGTACTGGCCGTGCAGGCCGACGGGCACGAGGTCACCACCGTCGAGTCTCTCTCCCGCGACGGGCAACTGCACCCGATGCAGCGGGCGTTCCACGACAACCACGCCCTGCAGTGCGGATTCTGCACGCCGGGAATGATCATGCAGGCGTTGGACCTGCTCGCCGAGAACCCCGACCCCGACGACGAGCAGATCCGCGAGGGGCTGGAGGGCAACCTCTGCCGGTGCACCGGCTACCAGAACATCGTGCGTGCCGTGCGTGATGCCTCCCAGCGGATGCGGGCAGGCGCGGGGCCCGCGATGGAACACTCCGGAGAGACTCCGGCCCCGCGCACCTCGACCGAACAGACCACCCAACAGCGGGTAGCCGGAGGACAGTCATGACCGCCACACCGGTGAGTCCCACCGAGTCGGAACTCGGTCGTTCCCGCAAGCGCAAGGAAGACGCACGCCTGGTCACCGGCAGAACGCGCTGGACGGACAACATGACCGTCCCCGGGATGCTGCACATGGCGGTGCTGCGCAGCCCGGTCGCGCACGCCCGCATCACCTCCGTCGACACCTCCGAGGCACGGCGCATGCCCGGGGTGCAGGCCGTGGTCACCGGTTCCGACATCGCCCAACGGCAGGGCAGCCTGCCGTGCGCCTGGCCGGTCACCGAGGACATGAAGGCCCCGCCCGCACCCGCCATGGCGGTGGACACCGTCAACTTCGCGGGCGAGGCGGTGGCCATGGTCGCCGCCCGCAGCGCCGCCGAGGCACGCGACGCGCTCGACGCCATCGACATCGACTACGAGGACCTCGACGTGGTGCTCGACATCGAGTCGGCCGCCCGGGACGACTCGCCGCTGGTGCACGAGGACCTCGGCACCAACCGCAACGCCACGTGGACCTTCGACTCGGCCGAGGCCGGGACCGGCGGTGACGTGGACGCGGCGCTGCGCGAGGCCGACATCCGGCTGGATCGCACCTTCCGGCAGCAGCGGCTGATCCCGGCCTTCATGGAACCCCGTTCGGTACTGGCCGATCCGACCGGCGAGCAGTACACGATGTACTCGGCCACGCAGGTTCCGCACATCCTGCGCACCATGCTCGCCATGACGCTGGGAACCCCCGAGCAGAAGATCCGGGTGATCGCCCCCGACGTCGGCGGTGGATTCGGTGGCAAACTCCAGGTCACGCCCGAAGAGATCCTGACCTTCCTGCTCGCCGAGCAACTCGGACGGCCGGTCAAGTGGACCGAGTCCCGCTCGGAGACCATGGTGGCGGGGCACCACGGACGTGACCAGGTGCAGCGACTCTCGCTGGCGGCGCGCTCGGACGGCACCGTCACCGGTCTCGACGTGAAGCTGCTCGCCGACATGGGTGCCTATCTGCGGTTGGTCACTCCCGGGGTGCCGATACTCGGCGCGCTGATGTTCAACGCGATCTACAAGTTCCCGGCCTACCGGTTCAGCTGCACCAACGTGTTCACCAACAAGACGCCGACCGACGCCTACCGCGGCGCGGGACGTCCGGAGGCGACCTTCGCCATCGAGCGCATGATGGACGAACTCGCGGCGGAGCTCGACATGGACCCGCTGGAGGTCCGCCGCAGGAACTGGATCGGCCACGACGAGTTCCCGTACACCACCGTCGCCGGGCTGACCTACGACTCGGGCAACTACGAGGTCGCCACCGACCGCGCGATGGAGATGTTCGGTTACCAGCAGCTGCGCGACGAGCAGCTGCGACGCAGGCAGTCCGACGACACCGTCCAGCTGGGTATCGGGATCTCCACCTTCACCGAGATGTGCGGGTTGGCTCCCTCCAGGGTGCTGGGGTCGTTGTCCTACGGGGCGGGCGGCTGGGAGAACTCCCAGGTGCGCGTGCTGCCCACCGGCAAGGTCGAGGTGGTCACGGGAACCTCGCCACACGGCCAGAGTCACGTGACCTCGTGGAGCCAGATCGTCGCCGACCGGCTGGGAGTGCCGTTCGACGACGTGGAGGTGCTGCACGGGGACACCCAGAGCTCACCGCGCGGACTGGACACCTACGGGTCGCGCTCGCTCACCGTCGGCGGCATCGCCGCCGTGCACGCCGCCGACAAGGTGATCGACAAGGCCAGGCGGATCGCGGCGCACATGCTGGAGTGCTCCGAGGACGACCTCGACTTCGCCGGCGGCAGGTTCGCCGTGCGGGGGACCGACAAGGGCATGGCGATCACCGACGTGGCGCTGGCCGCGTTCACCGCGCACGACCTTCCCGAGGGCGTGGAGCCCAATCTGGACGCTGAGGCGAACTTCGACCCGGAGAACTTCTCGTTCCCGCACGGCACGCACCTCTGCGCCGCGGAGGTGGACACCGGGACCGGGGCGGTGCGGATCAGGTCGTACGTGTGCGTGGACGACGTGGGCAGCGTGGTCAACCCGATGATCGTGGAGGGGCAGGTGCACGGCGGCCTCGCGCAGGGCATCGCCCAGGCCCTGTACGAGGAGGCCGTCTACGACGACGACGGCACGCTGACCACGGCCACCTTCGCCGACTACCTGGTGCCTTCGGCGGTGGATCTGCCGGAGTTCCACACCGGCCGCACCGAGACCGACGCCACCTCGAACCCGCTGGGTGTGAAGGGGGTCGGTGAGGCGGGCACCATCGCGTCGACCCCGGCGGTGGTCAACGCCGTGGTCGACGCACTCCGCCATTACGGAGTGAACGACGTGCGGATGCCGTGCTCACCGCAGCGGGTCTGGCGCGCGCTGACCGGTGCCCGAGCCGGTTCCTCGACCGGGGCGGAGTCCGGCGGCGGACTCGGATCGATCGACAGCGGTGGCGGTTTCGCCACCGGAGCGAGCGGAGGTGCGCGGTGATTCCAGCCGAGTTCGAGTACGTGGCACCGTCCACGGTGGAGGAAGCGGTACGGACGCTGGACGGGGCCGGCGACGACGCCAAGGTGCTGGCGGGCGGCCAGAGCCTGTTGCCGGTGCTGCGGATGCGGATGGCCGACCCCGGTCTTGTCGTCGACCTCGGCGGGATTCCCGAGACGAAGGGGGTCCGCGAGGACGGTGACGCGCTGGTGATCGGGGCGATGACCAGCCATCACGAGGTGATGCGTTCCGACCTGGTGCGACAGCACGCCGAACTGGTGGCGCTGGCCACCCGTACCGTGGCCGATCCCCAGGTGCGCCATCGCGGCACCTTCGGCGGTTCGCTGGCCCACGCGGATCCGGCGGGTGATCTGCCCGCTCCCGTGCTGGCCATGGACGCGGAGATGGTGATCGCCGGGCCGGGCGGCAGGCGGACCGTGCCCGCGGCCGAGTTCTTCGTGGACTACTTCACCACCGCGCTGGAGGCCAACGAAGTGCTGGTCGAGGTGCGGCTACCCAAGTACACGGGTTGGCGGGCGCACTACGAGAAGTTCAACCGTGTCGCCCAGGCGTGGTCGGTCGTGGGAGTGGCGGCCACCCTCCTGGTACGGGACGGAACCGTGGCACAGGCACGGGTGGGGTTGACGAACATGGGCGCCACGCCGGTGCGGGTACGCGGGGTGGAGCAGGCCCTGCTCGGCTCACCGCCCAGCGGGGAGGCCATCCGGCAGGCGGCCGCGCACGCCACGGAAGGCACCCAGGCCGGCAGCGACGCCAGCGCGGAGGCCGACTACCGCGAACACCTCGCCGAGGTACTGACCGGCAGGGCGCTGACCACGGCGGCCGGTGGGTAGACGCGGCTGTTCGGTTCGACGTGGGGGCTCCGGATCGCGGGACCCGAGCCCCCACTGTTCGGCACCTTCCCGGCGCGCGGCCCAACGGTTCGTAACCGGAAGTGATACGAGTAGGAGGAGCAGTGCGGCTCGAACACGAATTCACCGTCCCGGTTCCGGCCGATGTCGCGTGGCCGGAGTTGCTCGATCCCGAACGGGTGGCCCCCTGCATGCCGGGAGCCACCCTGAAAAGCGCCGAGGGTGAGGAGTTCTCCGGCTCGGTGAAGGTGAAGCTGGGACCGGTGTCGCTGATGTACAAGGGCAACGGCAGTTTCACCGAGGTCGATCACGAGGAGCGCCGCGCCGTCATCGAGGCGAGCGGCAAGGACTCGCGTGGCAACGGTACGGCCTCGGCGACCGTCACGGCCCGGCTCGCTTCGGAGGGAACGAGCACGAGAGTCCGTGTGGACACCGATCTGAAGGTCACCGGCAAACCCGCACAGCTGGGCCGCGGACTGATCTCCGACGTCGCGCAGAAGCTCATCGACCAGTTCGCGGAGTGCCTGGCGGGCAGACTCACCGGGAGCGGATCGGAGACAGCCACGGGGCAGGAGACAGCCGCGGGGGAGAGCACCGAGGGGTCGAGCACCGCGGCGAGCTCTTCGGAGTCCTCGCAACAGCGGTCCGCGGCGCAGCCGGGTGCTTCCACTCCGGTCGGCCCCGCCGGAAACGGTTCCGGTTCCACCTCGTCGAACGACGGCGACCGGACCACCGCGAGTCCCGCTTCCGGTTCCGCCACCGGGGAAACGAGCGGTGGTGCATCGACACCGGCCGGAACCGGCCCCGGCTGGAAGGTCACCGAGGCGGAGAGCGGGGAGAGCTCCCGCTCGACCGCCCGGTTATCGGCGGTGCGCTCGGGCGATACGGGAGATACGGGAGATACGGGAGCGGCGGCCACGAGCGACTCGAACGATGTCGTGGATCTGCTGGGCACGGCTGGTATGCCGGTGCTGAAGCGGGTCGCTCCGGTGGTCGCCGGGCTGGCGGCGTTGACCGTGTTGTTCGTGCTGCTCCGCAGGAGAGCCCGTCGCGCCGGGTGAACCGGGAGCGTGGCCGTCGAGCTGTCGTTCCGAGTGCTGGCTCGAAGGTCGGGACCGTTCCGGTCGCGGCCGTCCCGCGGGACGTTCCCCGGCTTTCGCGGCGGGCCGAGTTCGGCCGGGCCACCCGGGAGATCCGGACGCGCCCGACCGAACCGGCGGTTTCCCGCTGGTTCCCGAGGTCCTACTGGTTGCCGGAGCCGTCCTCACCGAGCAGTGAGTCCGCGATGCCGTTGGCGTTGCCGAGCGCACGCATCGCCTCGTCCGCATAGGCCTCGCCCCGACCGCTCTCGGAGCCCGCGCCCTGATGGGAGTGGCCGGCCGTGAACGCCTCCGAAGTCAGCTTCGGCAGCAGCTGCGACAGCAGCAGGGTGGACAGTCCCGACTGCTCACCCCCACCACCACGCACGACCACGGGACGCGGTGCCCGTTCGGCGAGCCTGGCACCCACCTCCAGCCTGCGGCGAGCCAGTTCGTAGTGCAGCACCGCCCGGTTGTCGCGGTAGGACTGGCCCAGCCGCTGCCTGGACTTCGCCTCGTTCTGCGCCTCGGTCAGCGTCGCCCTGCCGCGCGCCTCGATCTCCCACTGCGCCCGCTGCGCCTCGGTCTCCTGCTCCTCCAGCTGCCTGGCGACATCGCGCCGAGCCTGGTTGCGGGACGCTTTCACCTCGACGAGTTTGGCGTCGCGGGTCTTCTTGGCGCGCTCGATCTCCATCAGCAGGTTGTCGATCCGACGCTTGCGGGTCAGCTCCCACTCCCGCTCGTAGGCGCTGAGTTCCTTGGCGACCCGTTCCCGGGTGGCGAGGTGCTGCTGGTACTGGTCCGGTAGCTGCACGTCCGGGATGTTGGCGCCGAGGATGCTCACCCCGTACTTGTTGAGCTGCCGGTTCAGCGTCGCCTGCATGTCCTCGACGTCGCTGCCGCGCAGTTCGTAGGCCTCCTCGGTGTGCACCTGCCTGCCGCGCTGCCGGATCGCGTCCTGCACCGCGCTGGACAGCACCACGTCGAAATTGCCCGCCCCGATGGTGCGCACGAAGTCGATCGGATTGTCGATGCGGAACTTCAGGAAGAACTCGATCGCCTTCAACGGCACGTCCTCGGAGGTGGGGCAGGCCGCGACGGGAGCGTTGTACGGGATCTCGGTGGTGGTGTCGACGACGAACTCCACCTTGTCCCAGGGCCACCACAGGTAGTGCCGACCGGGGGAGAGGGTGCCGGTGAACGCGCCGTAGCGACTGCGGATGCCGGTGGTGCCCTGCTCGATCTCCACGATCGAAGCACGCCACAGCGCGATCGCGGCGAGCACCAGCGCCAGGGCAGCGGCGATCCCCGTGGACACGGCGACCACGCCGCCGCTGAACGCCGCCGTACCCGCGAGGTAGAGCGCCACGAACAGCAGCGCGACCCAGCCGACGCTCCGGCCGTCCTTCGGGATCACCACGGGGACGAGCCTGCCCTCGTCGCCGCCACGAATGAGCTCGCGGACCTTCGACCACGGCGCGACCACATCGGTGATCTTGGAAAAACCGCGTTGTTGGGTGGACATCACAGCTCACCTGCCTGCTGTTGTTCGCCGTCCCGAGTCTCGCCGTCCCGAGCCTCACCGTCCCGAATCTCGTCGGTGGGGGTCCCGGCGGTGCCGTCCGGGTCCGGTCCGGTCGTGGGCGGTGTCGGAGCGTCCGCCACGCCGGTGAATTCCGCTGCCGTCTCCGCTTCGGGCGATTCGGTGTGTCCACCCGCCGCCAGCAGTTGCTCGATCTCGGCCTCACGGCCGCTGATGCGTTCCCGGATCGCTTCGGCGCGTTCCCGGATCGCGGCCACATCCGATTCGGACAGTCCCGCCGCGCCCTCGTGAATGCCCAGCATCCGGCGTGCCGCGGCCGGGTAGTCGATGTCGTCCTGGTCGCCGAGCGAGACGAGCACCGGCAGGTGCTCCGCCAGACTCTCCAGCTTGTCCAGCACGTCCTTCTCGTAGTGGTATTCCAGGATCTCCGGATTGTTCGCGGCGCTCACCGCACGGATGTCCAGCGCCTGCGCCTCCAGTAGCGCGGAGTTGGCGTTGGCGGTGCTCTCGGCTTCCACGAAGCGCTGCCGCGCCTGCGCCTTGGCGCGGTTGGTCTCCCGCTCCAGCGCGGTGTCCATCTGCGCCTGGTAACTGGCGATCTCGGCCCTGATCCCGGACAGGCTCTCGTTCATCGAGGCCAGTTCCTTGTTCAGATCACCCTCGTCCTGCTCCTTGCGCAGGCTGAGCTCGTACTCGTAGGTGTAGGCGTCCTTGGCCATCCGCACCATCTCCGGTGCGGCGAGGTCGGCCCGGTACTGCTGGCTCGACGGTTCGGCGTGGGTGATGTTGGCGCTGGTCAGCCGTACGGCGGGCAGGAACTGCTCGTTCAGGCTGTCCAGCAGTTCCTGGGTGCTCTCCCCGACGAGGTCGTAGATGTCCTCCGCGCGCTGTTGGTAGATCAGGCTCCGGGTGACCTCGCTGACCGCGTTGGACAGCTTGTCGGAGAAACCGGAGACGGCACCGAGCGCGAACATGAACTGTGTCGGGTCCTCGATGCGGAACTGCAGGAACAGATCGACCGAGGCCTTGATGCCACCTCGAGTGGGTGCCTCGCTGATGGGGGCGTTGAACGGGTACTCCCGCGTCGTGTTCAGCACGTAGCTGACCTTCTTGCGTGGGTCGAGCAGCACCGTGCGCCCCGGTCCGACGGTGCGGTCGAGCTTGCTGAACTTGGTGATCATCGCCTGGCAACCCTCCGGCACCATGACGACGCTGCGCCGTGCCCAGAGCAGTCCGGCCAGAATCACCAGCAGCGTCCAGATCTGCGGGCCGAACCAGGCCGTCCCCACGCCGGTCAACCGGGTCGCCACCAGACCGATCACCGCCAGGACAGCCAACCCCAGCACCGGGATCGCGAGGGCGGTGATCGCGTTGCGCTTGGGGATCACGACAGGGCAGATGACATTGACCCACTCCCCGTCGCCGCCCCGTTCCAGAGTGGTGTTGCTGACGATCGCACCGATCTCCTCCATCGGTGCGTTCCGCTGCTCTATCCGGGTACCCGCCGAGCTGCCCTGTTCCCGCGCGGAGAGGAAGTCACCTGGGTCGATCGCGAACCCGTCGTCGCCGCGCTCGGCGGCCTCACCGACCGTTTCGGACAGATCCTGTCCCTCGCTCACCGCGGACGTGGCTCGACGCCCGGCCGCTGCGATGGTCATGCGCCTCGCTCCTTTTAGAGCTCATCGTCGAAAAACCGGTTCGAACGATCGCCGACCACCGCGGGCCGGGCCGCTCGACCGAGTCCACGAACCGTTCCGAACGGATCGTTCGTGGTCACGGAACCGCCCGCACTCGTAACTCGCGACAGCGATGTTCGGGGAACCGCTGAAATCCCGGTGCCGCCGTCGTGCGGTTGCCAGAGGTTATCGCACACGGCGGGAAACACGCTGCGATTTCGTCGTATCCGAACCGGGAATTCGATCCTTCCCGCCGTTTTCGCGTGTTTCGTCTCTTCCACGGAGGACTGTTTTTCCGTCGCCGCGAACTCGATTATTCCGGTTCTTCGGCCTCGCGGCGCGGCATGACGTCGTGCACCCGTCGCAACCGGTCCAGCCAGCGGTGTTGCGTCTCCGCCGGAGGTGTGGCCGCGGCGACCAGCGCGGGGGAGGGAGTGGGGGCACGTCGCGGTACCGGCAGCCATCCGTTCACCGGCAGCAGGGAGTCGCTGACCATGTCGCCGTCCAGCAGGGCAACCGTGCCGAGGCCACAGGCGAAGGGCAGGTCCGGCAGCGCCCCGGCGAGGGCCAGCTGCGCGGCCAACCCCACACTGCTCTCCACCGCGGAAGAGACCACGCAGGGAAGTCCGCAGGAGTCGGCCACCCGCAGCGCGCGTCGTACTCCGCCCAGCGGGGTCGCCTTGATCACCGCCACGTCGGCCGCCTCCGCTACCGCCACCCGCAGCGGGTCGACCGCCCGCCGAATCGATTCATCAGCCGCTATGCGCACGTTCACACGCCGCCGCACGGCGGCCAGCTCCGGCACCGTGGGGCAGGGCTGTTCGACGTACTCCAGGCCGGAAGCGGCGCGGTCGAGCTCGCGTATCCGCCGCACCGCCGTGTCGGTGTCCCAGGCGGCGTTGGCGTCCACCCGCACGGCCCCGGATCCGCCCAGCGCGGCCCGCACCGCCACCAACCGTTCGATGTCGGCCGACTTCGGCTGGCCCGCTTCGGCCACCTTGACCTTCGCGGTGCGACAACCGGAGTCCGCCACGATCCGGTGGGCCAGCTCCGGATCCACCGCCGGAACGGTGCAGTTGACCGGCACGGCGTCACGTACCGGCTCGGGCCAGCTCTCGAAACAACTCTCCAGTGCGGTGCGCAGCCACGGGGCCGAATCCGCGTCCGAGTAGTCCTCGAACGGGCAGAACTCCCCCCAACCCGCGGGGCCACTGAGCAGCACGCCCTGTCTGGTGGTGACTCCACGGAATCTCGTACGCATCGGCAGACTGTAGACGCGCACCGCGTCGAGTTCGGCCAGGTCGAGTTCGCGATCGGTGGAGCACATGACTTCGATCCTGGCACGTGCGTACCAACTCGGGCACGGGTTTGGAGCCAACACCACACCGTCGGCGGTGGTCACCGCCGAGCGGTGGTAATGCGTTGTTGGGTCGGGGTGTTTCCGTCGAGGTACCTACTCGATGTCGGGCCTCGCCGGAGCGAGAGCCCGCGAGAGGTTCCGCCACCCGAGCACGGCGAAAATCGAGCCGACGAAGTCCCGAGCGGTGTGGTCAGGCCACGCTTGGCCTGCCGATGTCGAAGACGTCGACCTCGAAGCGTGCCCACTGCTGCCGCAGCGCCGCGACGCCCCGGTCGAGCGCGAAGTTCAGCTCACCCAGGGTGACCGGCAGCAGCGTGAACACCTGCAGCTGTTCCACCCCCTGCGCGTCGGTGAACCGGGTGAACTCGGGCGGGAACAGCGGGTGCCCACCCGCCAGCAGCGCGTGGAACTCGGTACCGGCCAGCAGCGGTTTGTCGTTCGGCACGAGCTGATCCGGCACCAGGTGGGTCCCGTTCCGCACCAGCAGTTCCGCCGAGATGTCCACCAGGTACCGGGCCGCCTCGGCCTGTTCCCGGTAGACCGTGCACGCCAGCTCCTGTGCCGGCTCCGCACCGATCGGTTGAAAACGCAGCCCCGAGCTGATCACCGAGCTGAGGTGGTATTCGTCCAGGTGGAAGAACACCAGACCGTAGCCGCGGTCGGGACCGTGCACGTTCGGTGGTTCCGCCTCGGACGGTGTGCCCGCGTACCGCTCCAGATTCTCTGCCAACCCGACGAAGCGGTGAGCCCCGCCTATCGTGGGTGTCGCGTCGTTCCCGGTGCTCATCCTGGCCCTCCAGCATCCTCCGCCTGCGGTGGTGTCCAACTACGGGCGCCGAAGCGGGATCGGCCCACCACGAGCCGTGCCCCGCGCTCCCAGGAGCGGGGCAATCGCCTCTCACCCGTCCACATCGGGAACGGCAGGCCCCAGCAGGTCCTCGGAATCCATTATCCGGTAGGCGTAGCCCTGTTCGGTGAGGAAGCGTTGCCGGTGTGCAGCGTAGTCGGTGTCCAGGGTGTCCCTGGCAACCACCGAGTAGAAGTGCGCCTGGCCGCCTTCCGACTTCGGCCGCAGCAGCCTGCCCAGCCGTTGGGCCTCCTCCTGCCGCGAACCGAACGTACCGGACACCTGCACGGCCACCGAGGCCTCCGGGAGGTCGATGGAGAAGTTGGCGACCTTGGAGACCACCAGCCGGTTGATCTCACCACGCCGGAAGGAGTCGTAGAGGGCCTCGCGCTCCTTGTTCCTGGTCGAGCCCTCGATGATCGGAGCGTCCAGCTCCTGACCCAGTTCGTGCAGTTGTTCCAGGTAGGCACCGATCACGAGCGCGGGCTCGTCGGGATGCTGGTCCAGGATCGCCCGTACCACCGACGCCTTGGTCCGTGCGGTGGCACACACCTTGTAGCGCTCCTCGGCTTCGGCGGTGGCGTACTCGATCCGTTCGTTCTCGGTCAGCGTCACGCGCACCTCGGCGCAGTCGGCGGGCGCGATCCAGCCCTGCGCCTCGATCTCCTTCCACGGTGCGTCGAACCGCTTGGGGCCGATCAGCGAGAACACGTCGCTCTCCCGACCGTCCTCCCGCACGAGGGTGGCGGTCAGACCGAGGCGACGCCTGGACTGGAGATCGGCGGTCATCCGGAACACCGGTGCGGGAAGCAGGTGCACCTCGTCGTAGACGATCAGCCCCCAGTCCCGGGACTCGAACAGGTCGAGGTGCTGGTACTCACCCTTGGACTTGCGGGTTATCACCTGGTAGGTGGCGATGGTGACCGGCCGGATCTCCTTCTGCTCGCCGGAGTACTCGCCGATCTCGTCCTCGGTCAGCGAGGTTCGTTCCACCAGCTCTCGCTTCCACTGTCGCCCGGCGACCGTGTTGGTGACCAGGATCAGCGTGGTGGCGCCCGCTTCGGCCATGGCCGCCGCGCCGACCAGCGTCTTACCGGCGCCGCAGGGCAGCACGACCACTCCCGAGCCTCCCGCCCAGAAGGAGTCCACGGCCTGCCGCTGGTAGTCACGCAGCTGCCAACCGTGCTGTCGCAGCGAGATCGCATGGGCCTCGCCGTCCACGTAGCCCGCCAGGTCCTCGGCGGGCCACCCCAGTTTGAGCAGGGTCTGCTTGAGCCTCCCGCGCTCGCTTGGATGCACCACCACGGTGTCGTCGTCCAGCCGCGCCCCCACCATGGGTTTGACTTTCTTGCTGCGCAGCACCTCTTCGAGCACGGCACGGTCCCGCGCCGTCAGCACCAGGCCGTGCGCCGGGTCGTTGGACAGTTCCAGCCTGCCGTACCGCCCCATCGTCTCGACGATGTCGACGAGCAGCGGCTGCGGAACCGGGTACCTGGAGTTGTTGACCAGCGCGTCGACCACCTGCTCGGGGTCGTGCCCAGCGGCCCGTGCGTTCCAGAGCGCGAGCGGGGTCACCCGGTAGGTGTGGACGTGTTCCGGTGCTCGCTCCAACTCGGCGAACGGTGCGATCGCGATTCGGGCCTGTTCGGCCCCGGGATGATCGACCTCCAGTAGGACGGTCTTGTCCGATTGGACGATCAGCGGTCCGTCAGTCACGTGCTGGCTCCTGGCTGAACTGGATCGGTGCTGGTGCGCGCGGCGCGGTCACCACCGGCGCAACGGGTTCCCGGCCGTCGAGTATTCCACCGCCGACGGAGCGTGCCACAGTGTCGCGCACCAGGGTACCCGTCGAGGCGACCGGCGGGATGGATGTCGATCTCGCGCGAGATCGGTGCCCACTCGCGCGGATGTGCGCTTCGCCACGGTCTGGCGAACGGGCTCCGCGTCCGGCGGCGCGGAGGACAAAACTCCTGTTGCGGTGAGATTCCATTGCGACAACACTTGTCCGGTTCGTCGGAAAACGAGCTCCCGGCATGTCGTCCGCCTCCAGTATTTTCTTCGTCCGAAAGAGTGAAAGCTATCGAAGAGGACGGCGTGAGTACTCCATCGCAACCACCCGACCCGGCGGAACAGCCCGAACAGCAGCGGGCAGCGGAAGAACCCGCCCTCGGAGCCGAAGAAGAACAGCCCACCTCCGAAGCGGGAGAGGGCAAGTCTCGTAAACCGCTGGTGATCACACTCACCACGCTCGGCGTGGCGGTGCTGCTCGGAGTCCTCGGGACGTTCGCCCTCGGGCCGCTGCGGTCGAACATCACCGAAGCGATCTCGGGTTTCACGGGGCCGAACATCGAGAAGGGTGACTGCCTCGACATGATCGAGGCAGGGCTGGAGGACTTCGAACAGGAAAAGGTCGAGTGCGGCTCCGACGCCTCGGACTACAAGATCGTCAAACATCAGACGGGTAGTACGAGCTGCACCGACAAGGAGGACTACTACCAAGTCCTGACCTTCGACAATGACGTCTACTGCATGGTTCTGGACGTCACTCCGGAGGACTGTCTGTGGGTGCAGGGCGATCAGTACCTGGATACCAAGGTCGGCTGTGAGTCGGACAGGGCTTCGTTGAACGTGACCAAGGTCGCCGACAAGAGCGACAAGAACGTCTGCGCCCCCGGCTCCTACTACGCGACCTACCCCGAGCTCGCCCGCACGGTGTGCATGCAGGAAATCGGTGGTAAGGGCTGAAGCGCTGGGATGATCGTCCCCGTGAACGGACTCGCCGAGTGTTCGTTCGATACCGGCGGTACCGACCCGCGATCCCGCGGGCGGCACCGTCGTGGTTCTCCCGCGGCGCGTTCTCCCGTGGACAACGTTCGTGCGCCGTAGCCGGTCACGCGATGTCGGACGTGATGTCGCACCGGTAGCGATGAAACCCACCCGCGCTCGGGTGACCGGAGCCGCCCGCCCCCGGACGGTGGCGGGCGGCTCCTCGCGTCACGGGTGAATCGTGCCGTGCGCGGGTCACCTCGAGTCGCGGGTCGCCGCGTGCTCCGTAGTGGATTCGGCGGATTCAGCCGTGCCGGCGGTCTCCGTTTCGGAGTTCGTCCCGTCGGCTTCGGAACCAACCGCTGTTTCGGCCACCGCATCGTCTTCGGAGTCCGCTTCGCGGGACGCGCCCGATTCCGCGTGGGAATCCGGGTCTTCCTCGTGAGCGGCTTCTTCCGCCCTGGAGCGGTCCTCGCCGGACTCCGGCTCGGTCTCGGAATCCGGCTTCGCGTCGTCGGCCGATTCCGTTGTCGCGGTCGATTCCGTGTCGTCCTCCGGAACCGTGTCCTCGGTACGCTCGGTCGCGTCTTCCGGAGTCTCCTCGGATGCGCGTTCGTCCGCGACCTCCGCGGTATCCGCGGGCTCGGTGCTCGGCTCAACAGCGCTTTCCGCAGTGGCCTGCTGCTCACGGCTTCGCAACAACCGGGCTATCTCGCCACGCAGCTGAACGAAGGTCTCCGACTCGCGCGTACTGATCTGGTCGCGGTCCTCACCGAGTTCGACCGGCAGATCGGCCACTATGGAGGCGGGGGACTTCGACAGCACCAGCACTCGGTCGCTGAGGTACACGCTCTCGTCGATGTCGTGGGTGACCAGCAGAATCGTGGTGTCCTGCTCCTTGCGCACCTGCAGCAGCAGGTCCTCCAGCTCGAACCTGGTCTGCGCGTCCACCGAGGCGAAGGGTTCGTCCATCAGCAGCAGCGCGGGACGGCAAGCCAGCGCCCGGGCGATGGCCACGCGCTGCTGCATGCCGCCGGAGAGCTGCCAGGGGTACTTGCGTTCCGAACCGGACAGTCCCACCCACCGGAGGGTCTGCTCCGCCCGTTCGCGGCGCTCGGACTTGCCGATGCCGCGGGAGCGCAGCGGGAACTCGATGTTGCCGCGCACGCTCATCCACGGAAACAGCGAACGGCTGTAGTCCTGGAAGACGACAGCCAGGTCCTCCGGAACACCTCGCACCAGGTCGCCGTGCATCCGCACTTCGCCGCGACTCGGCGCGATCAGGGAGGCCAGGCAACGCAGCAGCGTCGACTTGCCGCACCCCGAAGGGCCGACGATGCAGGCCAGCTGGCCCGATTCCACGTCGAACGACACGTCGCCGATCGCGGTGTGCTGTTGACTGCCCGCGTAGGTGTGGCCCAACCCCGTGACTTCCAGCATCTTCGGCACGGTGTCGCTCCTGTCGGTTATCGGTTCGGATTGCTCCACTGTCAGGGTGTTGGTCATTGCGGCACCGCCTTGAGGACACGGTTCTCGACAGCCGAGAGGATCGCGTTCAGCCCGTAGCCGAGAACGCCGATGAGTACGATTCCGCCCCAGAGCTGTTCGTAGTCGAGCTGGTCGCGTGCCAGCACCATCGCGTGGCCCAGGCCGTCGCTGGCCCCGACCAGCTCCGAGATCACCATCATGATCAGCGCCAGCGAGAGACTGATCCGCAGCCCCGCGAAGATCTTCGGCACGGCGCTGGGAAGTACCACCGAGCCGAACCAGAGCGGACGGGATATCCGGAAGGCACGGGCGGTCTCGGTCTTGGTGACGTCCACCGAACGCGCGCCGTCGGCGCTGTTGAGCAGGATCGGCCACACGCAACCGAAGACGATCGTGGCCAGCTGCAGTTTGAACCCGATGCTGAACAGCACCATGAACACCGGCAGCAGCGCCGGGGGCGGAATGGAACGCGCGAACGACAACAGCGGCCCGATGTAGGCGAGCGCGTTGCGCGAACGGCCCAGTGCCAGCCCGAGGGCCACTCCGGCGACTCCGGCCACCAGCCATCCCAGCAGCAGCCTGCCGATGCTGGGCAGTACATCGTCGAACGCGGCTTCGGTGAGGAACAGCGTGCCGATCCCACCGCTGAACCACAGCTCCCAGGTCCTGGTGACGATCTGGAGCGGGGTGGGGAAGAACGTGCTGTCACCGCCGACGGTGATCAACTGCCAGAGCAGCGCGCACACGACCAGCACCGTGAGCTGCAGCGTCACTCCGGTCAGCCGGCCACGAGTGCGTACCCCGGTTCCTTCGGTACTCATGACGTCCCTCCCGCGGGTGCCCAAGTGATCCACTTCCGCTGTGCGCCGGCCATACCCGCGTTGATCAGATAGCCGAACACGCCCGCGACCAGGGTTCCCGCCAGTACCTGATCCATCCGGCCCGCGCCACTGCTGGCCAGGTAGATGTAGTGGCCGATCCCACCGTTGCTGCCCATGAGCATCTCGGCACTGATCAGCACGATCAGCGCGGTGCTCGCGGAAAGCCGCAGACCGGTGAACACGAACGGGATCACGTTGGGCAGCTTCACTCGCAGCAACACCTGCGTTCGCGAGATCCGGAACGCCCTGGCGGACTCGAGCAACTGGTCGTCGATCTCACCTATGGCGTAGATCGTGTTGAACAGCAGTGGCCACAGACCCGCGTAGACGGCCAGAAAGATCTTTCCCGCCGGGCTGCCCGCAGCCACGACCACGACCAGCGGGATCAGTGCGACCGAGGGGACGGGGCGGAGGAATTCGATCAGCGCCGTCACCGCGGTGCGCAGCAACGGCACGCTGCCGAGCAGCAGTCCGGCCGGTACGGCGATCACCGCGCAGAAAAACAGCGCGATCAGCCATGCCAGCACGGTGGCGACCACGTCGCGCAGGAAGTCCTGCTCGCCGAGCATCCGCACGAGCTCTTGTAGCACTGTGGACGGAGGTGGGAGGTACTGCTGTGGCGCGAGACCGGAACGGCCGACGATCTCGCAAATCACGAGAAAGACGGCGACCCCGATCAGCGCGCGTAAGGTGTTACGCATGGTTTCCTGACTGGTTCCGATGGTTTGGCCGGGATCCGTCGATCCGGGACACTGTTACGAGTTCGTCCCGCCGGGAGCTTCGGCCCGGCGAGCGCCTCGCATTCCCGGGCGGAAAACCTCGATCAGTCGAGCGGCAAAGCAAACGCCGGGCCGCGTTCGGCGGCCCGGCTGGTGTTGCTCGTCCTCAGGTCACTCGCTGCTTTCGGGCGCCTGGTAGAGCATCGTCTTGATCTCGAACTGGTTCGCCGGGAGCTCACCGTTGTTCTCCATCAGGCTCACGACGCTCTTGAGCCTGCTGGCTTCGAGCGTCGAGGGGTAGGTGCCGATCGTGACCAGCGAAGCCGTCTTCGGCTCGATCTTGGTGTAGTCCGGCAGCAGTTCCTCGACCGCGTTGCGGTCACCGTTGGCCTCGGCCTGGGCCTTCGACATCACGCGCTGGAACTTGGCAGCGGCCTCGGTGTTCTGCTCGACCCAGTCGCTGGTGGCGGCGTAGCCGGCGATCGGCATGTTCGCGGTCGGGCCGGAGGCCTGATCGAGCAGGGTCTCCGCGCCGAGCTGGTTGGCACGGGAGATGAAGGGCTCGATCACCGAGGCAGCCGCGACATCGCCCCGCTCCAGTGCGGCGGGCATGTCCGGGAAGTCCATCGTGACGAACTCGATCTTGCTGGTGTCGACACCTCGGGTCTGCAACGCGCTCACCGCGGTGAGTTCGTTGAGGTTGGCCCGCGTGTTCACGGCCACCTTCTTGCCCTCGAGTTCGGCGGGCTCCTGGACCGTTCCGTCCGGCATGTGCATCAGCAGGAACGTGCCCTTGGTGGCCTGGTAGGCGTCCGAGATGGCCTTGACGTCCACCTTGTCCTGCTGCTTGGCCCGGATGAACGAGACCCAGTTGCCGAAGGTGACGTCCAGCTCGCCGCTGGCGATCTTCGGGATTCCCTGCGCACCACCGGCGATGGTGCTTGTGTTGACCTTCAGGCCCTCTTCGGCGAAGTAACCCTTGTCCTTGGCCAGGTGCAGTGGTGCCACGTCAACCGCGGGCATGGTGCCCAGGTTGATGGTGGTCATCCCGGAGTTCGATTCCTCGTTGCCTTCCGAGCCGCTCAGCAGGCCGCAGCCGGAGGTCAGGAAAAGACCGATTCCGGCAGCGAGCGCCAGCGCTCTCCGGGACAGTGAGCGGCCGCTGGGGCCGCCGCGCGTAACAGGTCGAACCATGGTCAGCAATGCTCTTTCGGGTGATCTGAACGGGACGGCGAACAGGTCATTACTTTCACGGTTCCGGTACTAAGAGTCAACAGCTCAATAGTTACACCACCACAAGAGTGATGCACAATGAGCTATTTGGACACACAGTGCGAACAATGAATCTCTTTCGGATAACGAGTGCGATTGATCTCAGGCGCCCGCACCTCGTTGGGTGTTTTATCTCACAGCTCCCCGTGGGGGTAGCTCGCTGTGCCGATCTACCCGGGTGATTACCCTCTAAAGGTCTAATCCTGGCAATAGTGTGAATAACGGTACGTATAGCGACCCACTTTCCCGATCGCGGTGTGCGCCAGTACGCTGAGGCCGCCCGCAGGAGTCGCGCAGCCCCGGCTCCATGGGTGGTGCGTTCGGGATGTCAGGGTGAAGACCATCCCCTGAGCTGCACTTTCCGTGTTTTCGGTGTCGATTGTCCGCACTGCGGAGACGACACGTGCCCGTAACTGTCGGAATGAGGAAGCCACGAGTGGCCGGAGGAAACAAAGGCCCCGATCGGTCGACCGGGACGGGGTCAGCGGGTTCACACCCATTGATGACGGGTGCGGAAACCGCGACCGCGAGTGAAACGGGTGCGCCGGGGGAGGCACCCGCTGCGAACGGCAGCAGCGGTCCGGTCGATGATCACTCCGAGGAGCGCCCCTCGGGTGGGCTGCGGATGCGCAACTGGCGCCTGCGAACCAAGCTGCTGGTGGTCCTGCTCGTCCCGGCGCTGGCAGCGCTGGTCTTCGGTGCCCTGCAGGTCGTCTCCGACTACAACCAGACACAGCAACTGCTCCGGATGCGGGAGCAGGTCACTCTGGACACCAGATCCGCTGAGGTCGTGCACCAGTTACAGCGCGAGCGCGACCTCACAGTGGCCTACATCGCGGCCGGACGCGGCGGTGAACGTTCCCAGCTCACCGAGCAGCGCGACGCCGTGGACGCCGCGATCGAGCGGTTCCGCTCGGCGATCGACGAGGCGAAACAGCAGGGCAACACCACTGTCGCCACACCTTACGAGCAAGCGATCAACCGGTTGGACCGGCTGCAAGCACTGCGCTCGGTCACCGACGAGACCGCTTATCCGGCCAAGGCCGCGCTACGTGCCTACAGCGCCTCGGTGGACAACCTGATCGCGCTCGGTGAGCGTGCCGTCACCAGGATCAACAACGAGAGCGTGGTTCGGCTCTACCGGGCGACCAACGCGCTGTCCCGGGTCAAGGAGCAGGAATCGGTCAAACGCGCCAGGCTGCTCTCGGCGTTGGAAAGCGGCGAGTTCGGCATCGGTGGCCAGCGACAACTGCTCGCCACCGACGCGAGCATGGAAGCCGCTCTGGAGGACTTCCGCAAGCGTGCCACCAACGCCCAGATCCAGCGCTACAACGACACCGTCTCCGGTCTCGCGGTCGGACAGGCTCGTGACCTGCAAGAAACCGCCATCGTGCAGACCCAGCAGGGTGAGGGGCTGGGCGATATAAACGCGCAGGAGTGGATGCGCACCGCGACGCAGACGGTGAACCTCACCTACCAGGTGGAGTCGGAACTCCGGCAACAGTTGCAGAACCAGGCGGATCAGCTCGCCGGTGCCGCTCGCACCCAGACCTACGTCGTGGTGGTGCTGGTACTCCTCGTG
Source organism: Actinopolyspora lacussalsi (assembly GCA_030803735.1). Lineage (NCBI taxonomy): Bacteria > Bacillati > Actinomycetota > Actinomycetes > Actinopolysporales > Actinopolysporaceae > Actinopolyspora > Actinopolyspora lacussalsi. Next base: position 4,247,402 of record JAURUC010000001.1, read on the forward strand.
TTGGTCGTGGCGTTCGCCATCGCGCTCCTCGTTGCGCGTTCACTGCTGCTGCCGCTGCGCACGCTGCGGCGTTCCGCGCTGAACGTGGCCGACAACCGGCTCCCGGAGGCGGTCGAGTCCATCCTCGAGGACGACAATCCGGACCTGGGCGAACGCAGCCGTATCGACCCGATCCCGGTGCACACCACCGAGGAGATCGGCAGGGTGGCGCGTTCCTTCGACGCGGTGCACGCGCAGGCGCTGCGCCTGGCCTCCGAACAGGCCCTGCTGCGCAACAACGTCAACGACCTGTTCGTCAACCTGGCACGCCGCAGTCAGACGCTGGTGCAGCGTCAGCTGTCGCTGATCGACCGGCTGGAACAGGACGAACAGGACCCCGACCAGCTCAGCCAGCTGTTCGAACTGGACCACCTCGCCACCCGGATGCGCCGCAACAACGAGAACCTGCTCATTCTCGGTGGCACCGATCTGACCCGTCGGACGGTGCGTCCGGTTCCGCTCAGCGAGGTCATCGGCGCTTCCGTCTCCGAGGTGGAGCAGTACGCGCGGGTGGTCATCGGCGAGACGCCCGAACTGGCGATGCAGGGGCGCGTGGTCAACGACATCGTGCACCTCATCGCGGAGCTGTTGGAGAACGCCACCGTTTACTCCAACCCGGACACCGAGGTCACCGTGCGTACCGCCTATCGCAGGCAGGAGCTCGTGCTGGAGATCCGTGACCGCGGTGTGGGCGTCGACGCGGAGCAGCTCGACGAGATCAACGACCGGCTGGTTCGCCCGCCGGACATCGACGTGGCGGTCTCGCGCCGAATGGGCCTCTACGTCGTCGGCCAGCTCGCACGCAGGCACCACGTCACGGTCGAACTGCAGAACAACGGTGACCTCGAGGGTGGCGCCACCGCCACCGTCCGGTTGCCGGGCGAGCTGATCGTGCAGCTCACCCCGAACGGCCCCATGCCGATGCCCGACATGCCGCGCGAGCAGTCGCGGGACGGCATGGGCGAGACCGGCTCCAACTCGGGGCTCGCCGCCGCGTTCGGCGGCGCCGACCGCTCGGCCCAGTTGGAGCAACCGCAGGCCAACAACGGCTACCACCAGCAGTTCCCCTCGAACTCCCCGGAACTCGACGAACGGGACGCCGTCCCGGACAGTCCGGCGGCATTGGAGGCGGAACCGACCACGCGAGCCCCGTGGCCGGAGGAACAACCGGAACCCTGGTCACCGGATTCGGAGTCGCCGGAGACCCCCAGCTATTCGGTGCGGTTGTCCTCGGGGGACACCTACGGAGTCACCGAGGTTCCGCGATGGGAGAACGATTCCGAATCGCGGGATTCCCCGGGCGAACCGGAACGCCGGCGCGACGAGCGGCCCACGATGGACTGGCCGGGCCCGGCGGATTCGCCCCGCGCGGCCGAATCGGGCTTCCCGGGTGAATCGGACCTCTCGGACGAATACGAGGGGCGCTGCGCCGCACCTCCGGGGCTGGAGGACTCTCCGGACCTGTTCCACAGTCCGTTCGAGTCGGAGAAGACCGAACAACACATGTCCTGGCCCGGCCCCGCGCCGGAGGACGAACCCGCCGGGGCAGCACCGCCCGTTGCCGCGGGTGACACCGGCATCACCGAGCAGGTGCCCGCTGTCGGATTCGGTTCCGACTCGGGTGGGCCGGAGATGGACGACACCCCGACCGAGCGACTGCCGATATACGAAGCGGTGCTCTCGCAGTGGTTCCGCGAGGACGACGGGGAACCCGCCGCTTCGGGGCGTTCGGCCCTGGAGCGCAACTCCGAGTTGCCCTCCGACTCCGAGCTGGTCGACGACGCGATCGGTTGGCCGGGGCGCTCGACGTTCACCGGCGATCATGGCGGTGACTCGCGACGTAATGGTATGAACCACACGGTATCGTCTGGTGACGATCTCGATGTTGGTGTTACCGGAGGCGAGTCTCGGAATGGTTCCCAACCGAGCGCTCGTGATTCGGCCGTGCAGCGCGAGCCTGCTTCGTGGCCCGCCGAGCCCGAGGGCCACGAACGGCGAGTGCCGCACGAGGATCCCGGCGGGGCCGTCCCCGCGCCGGAGGCCGGATCCGCGACCGACAGCGGTGGTTCCAACAGCTCGGAAACCGCCATGCGTGCCTTCTCCGGCCGCAGGGCGGCCAACCGTGAGGAGCGCAACCGGGTGGCCGACGCGCGTCAGTCCGGTGAGGACCCGGGCTGGGGCGCCGGCGACGCCGGTTGGGAGGCCGCCGAAGCACTCGTACAGCAGACCGAGCAGGAACAGGAACAAACCGCGGCAGGGTTGCCCAAGCGCAGACCGAAGTCGAATCTTGTTCCGGGCTCGGCGACAGAACACCAGTCGCCGCCGCCCAGCAAACCGGCAGTGCCCCGGTCGGCCTCGGCCGTCCGTGGCAGAATGTCCAACTTCCAGCAAGGCGTCCGGCGTGGTAGGCACGCAAAGGTCGAACCAGAATCGACCGAACAGTCCCGCTCGATTCCGAGCCGTCCCGAGGAGCAGGAGTGACCGGGTCCGTCCAACAACCCATGAGCAGCAACAGCTTCAGTTGGCTGATCACCGACTTCGTGCGTCGGGTACCCGGCGTGGCGCACTCTGTCGTGGTCTCCGCGGACGGTCTGTTGCTCGCAGGATCGCAGGGTCTGCCCCGAGACCGTGCGGAGCAGCTGTCCGCCGTCGCGTCAGGGCTGGTCAGCCTTACCCAAGGCGCCGCGCGTTGTTTCGAGGCAGGTGACGTCACCCAGACGGTCGTCGAGATGGAACAGGGCTACCTGTTCCTGATGTCGATCAGTGACGGCTCCTGCCTGGCGGTGTTGGCCGCGCCCAATGCCGACATCGGGCTGGTGGCTTACGAGATGACCCTGTTGGTGGAGCGTGTCGGGCGACAGCTCACCCCCGAGCTGCGCGCTCAGTTGCAGGGTATGGGTCGATGAGATCAGCCGAGGCTGACGTTGGGAGCTCATGATGAGCGAGGGGGCCAACCCGAACTGGGACGGTGACCTGTTCCGGCTCTACAGCCAACGGATGGGTGACGACTGGCAGCAGGACTTCCTCGGTGAAGCTCCGGACGGCGGTGCCGGAGGGCAACGCACGCCGCGCGGCGGCGAAGCCGCCAGTACCGAGGAGTACCAGCGCGGACTCTTCGGCGGACCGGGGGCGGATCTCTACGGATCCGACTACCGCTCGGAGTACGGCGAAGCCGCCTCCGGCCAGGAGCCGCGTGGCGGTGAGGACGGCTCGGGCGGCGGTCCGATGTCCATGCCGTCCATCTCGCAGCCGATGTCCCCGCTGTCGCAGTCCATGCCGTCGATTTCCTCCTCGATGCCTTCCATCCCGGGACAGGACGGCACGTCGGGTGACGACACTGAGGAAGAAGGCTCGCTGATGCGGCCGTACGCCCGGACGCGCGGGCGTACCCGGAGCGACTACGAACTCGCGATCGAGACCCTGGTCTCGACCAGTGAGCGAGGTCGCACGCAGAGTGCCCAGGCCACACCGGAACACCGGTCGATCTGTGGCCTGTGCACGGATGCCCGTTCGATCGCCGAGATCTCGGCGCACCTGCGGCTTCCGCTGGGAGTGGTGCGAGTGCTGATCGGCGATATGGCCAGTCTCGGCCTGGTCGAGATTCACGATAGCGGAATGGTCGTGGGCGACCGGCCGTCCATGGAGTTCTTGGAAAGGGTGCTCAGTGGGCTTCGCAGGCTCTGATCCCCACGCGATGAACGGTGGAGACGGTGGTGGAAAGACCTCGACGAAGATCGTGGTCGCCGGTGGTTTCGGGGTAGGCAAGACGACCCTGGTCGGATCGGTCTCCGAGATCCTCCCGTTGACCACCGAAGCGGTCATGACCGAGGCCAGCGTCGGGGTCGACGACCTCACGGCCACGCCGGGCAAGGTGACCACCACGGTCGCCATGGACTTCGGCAGGGTCTCGTTGGACTCCGAGCTGATCCTGTATCTGTTCGGAACCCCCGGCCAGCACCGCTTCTGGTTCATGTGGGACGACTTGGTCCGGGGCGCCATCGGCGCGGTGGTGCTCGTGGACACCCGCCGTCTCGCCGATGCCTTCGCCTCGATCGATTTCTTCGACGATCGTCAGCTGCCCTACGTGGTGGCGGTCAACACCTTCGACGGGGTGATGCACCACCGTATCGAGGATGTGCGGGAGGCGCTGACCATCGACGAATCCGTGCCGATTCTGGGGTGCGACGCCAGGGACAAGGAGTCCACCAAGAACACCCTGATCACACTCGTGCAGCACGCGATGCGGCAGCGGATGGCGACCTCGCAGAGCTGAGCGGTTCGCCGTCCCCGGTGACCGGGGTTCGGCCCGCCCGGCCGAGCCTCCCGGTGCGTGAGTCGTGTCACTCCCGAAGTGGGGCGATCCGCCCCGCGGGGGTGCTCGACCGAGGGAATCACGACGCTCCGGAGGCACCGGCCGAGTGCCGGTGCGTGCCCGGTCAGGCTGATTCCGTCGCGGGACTTCCGGGCGTGCCGCTCACTGGTCGACCACCGCCACCGAGGTGATCCGGTGCAGCGGGAAGTCACCCAGCTCGCCTCGGGCGGAGTCGAACCCCTGCAACACGCCGCCGCCGACACTGACCGGCCGCACGATCCGCTGCGTCGCTCCACCCTGGGCGTCCACGAACCCCAGCCACACGCTGTGGCTCTGGCGCGCCGCCTCCCGCAGCAGTTCCAGCGTCGCGTTCGCGCTGGGCCTGCCGCGTTCGGGCGCGATGGTGTTGCCCCGCGTGGCGGCGGCCTGATCTCCCGCCCGCAGGGTTCGCACCCGCTCGGTGAGCTGCTGCTCGTCCGGGCGAGCGGAGTTGCCCGGTTCGCCGCGTGCTCCGCCGTACCTGCCCCGGCCCTTGATCCGCTGCGGTCCCCGGCTCAGATCCAGCACACCACCGTCGCTGCTCTCCGCGACCGGCGCGTAACCGTTGCCGCGCAACTCGTCGACGAGCTGCTCCAACGGCAGTGGGCTGATCAGCACGGTCGGGGCGATCCGGCGCAGCCCCAGGTGGGCCAGCTGCTGCTTGCCGAGGACCTCGGTGAGCACCACGGGGTCCTCGCAGCGCAGAAACGACGAAGCCGTTCCCGCGCGTAGTTTGCCGTGTCTGCGGGCCGTGTCGTCGATGAGATAGGTCAGTCCCTGCGGCACCGGGGTGCGGGAACGCTGCTCGAACAGTTCCCGCAGCTGTTCGCTGCTGCGTCCGGCGTCGAGCGCTCGTCGCACGCTCGACTCGCTCACGCGATAGACCGTGGCGCTGCCCGCCGACTCCACGTCGGCGGCCAGGTTCAGCTCGGCGGCCAGCTCCGGCTCCAACCTGCCAGGGGCCACCACGGTCAGATCGGCCTGCACCAGCACGTGGTCGACCGGTTCCGGGATCGCCGAGGCCATCACCCCGGCGGCAGCACTCTCGTCACCGGTCAGCAACGCGCGCCCGGCCGAGGAGAGCCCCCCGAGCGCGACGATCCCCAACGCCCTCGCCTCCCGGAGCGTCCAGGTCACCAGTTCGTCGCGCATCGAACCGCCGCGTCGCGGAGCGCGCCAGGCGAGCACGGCGGCCACGCCGTCGTCCCGCCGGAAACCCCATCCGCCGGGCTGCTCGTCCAGCAACTCCAACACGCGCCGCCGATCGCGAGGCGCCGAGGAACGTCGCAGTCCCTCGGACAGCGTGCCCAGCAACCGGTCCCGCGCGTCCCGCGAACCGATCAGCCCGGGCAACCGGGGCAGCTCCAGCCAGGACCCGGCCAGCAGTGCCCAGCGGTGTTCCGGAGAGGCGGCCAACCACACATCGGCCTGCACCGTCGGAACCCACTGCGGATCCTCCTCGGGGCTGGTGTCGACCAGCCCCGTCCCCGCCGCCAGCTCCACGACCAGCGCGGCGCGCGTCTCGTCGCTGCCCAGCTTCCTGGCCAGTTCACGGACGTCACGCACCCCCACGCCGCCGGAACGCAGCACGTCCGGAGGTTCCTGTCCCCAGCTCTCCAGCAACAGCTCGACGTGGCGGTTCAGCTCCAGCGCCTCACCGGCTGCCGTGCCGTCGATGCGCTGCTGGCCGTGCTCGTCGAGTTCCGGCACCGGTTCCGCCGTCGCCACGGTCCCCATCGGGCGGTCGCCTCGCGCGGCGAGCCCGAGCTCACGGGGCAGCTCGACGGTGTTCTCGTCCCGCCGGAGCAGCAGACCGCGGAGCAGCAGCCGACCGATCGGGGTGTCCGAACGCTCCGCGCCGGGTTTTGCCTGCCCCGTGCGCCCGATCGGGGAAGCACCCGCGAGCTTGGTCACGACGCCGAGTTCCTCGTCGTCCAGCTCCGCCAGGACCTCCCGGGCGCGCTGTTCGGACAGTCCCCCGAGTTCGGCCCCCAGCCCCGCGGGGTGGGCGCCGATGGTTTCCCGCACCGTGACCGCGGTGCGCAGCGCCTCGTCCGGTCCCCACACCAGGGCGCGCTCCCGCAGCGGATCGATTCGTGCCCGCAGCTGCTCCCGGGTGGCCTCGCCGCCGAAGAAGCCGGTGAGCCGCTCCAGTGACACGGTTCGCTCGTCGGCGTCCAGCAGCACCAGGGCCTCCAGCACGTTCAGGCTGAACGAGTCCAGGTCCTCGCAGGCGCGCGTGACCGAGGAACGCACCGTCGCGCGTGCCGCGAGCACCGCGGAGTCCGTCGGAGGCGGTGTCGCCAGATCGGGTCGCGAACGCAGCAGCGCGAGCAGCTGCCGGTCGTCGCCGGAACGCAGTAGTTCGGTCAGCGAGTCGACGCTTTCGGGGGGCGGTTCGTTCGCGGCTGGGTCGGCGGGCATCCGTTCCAACATACCCGTGCGGGTGGCTACCCGGTGGTGTGTGGTAGACGGCACTCGGCGTTCGGGGGTGGTGGGGGCAACACCTCGGATCAGGCAGACTGTGCTTCCAGTAGGTAAGTTCGAAACCCTCTCGCGGCTCGGTTCCGGCCGGGACCACCGGGCGTACGCGGCGGGAATCCCCGAAGGAGGTTGGCGTGGCCGACGCGAACAAGTCCAAACGTGAGCGCATCGACCCGGAATGGCCGCACGACGAGGACGGGCACCCGGTGACCGAGTTCCTGGCCGATCGCCAGGGCGCCATGTCCCCCTTCGGGGAGGTCACCTTCCCGCTGCCGGAGGGCTCCGTGCCTTACCACCACCCCGAGACCAGGATCAACAAGAGCTCGTAGCGGTACTCGCTCACGTGAACGGTCGCCGCCCCGCTCGCCCCGGCGTACCACCGGTGCTCCCCGGTGTCGGATCGACCACACGCGGCCGGGGACCGCGAGAGGTTCCGGCGGGCGGGGCACGGCGAGGAGCGGGTTGGCCGGGTCCTGCCAGGGGCGTTGGCCGGTAGGGGACGAACACCCGTTGGGACGGGGTCGCCGTGGTGCCGCGATGGTGAGTTCTAGTCTCGGAACTGCCACAGGGTTTCGCGAGAGCTCATCACTGACAGAGGTGCTACATGCCGGTTCCAGGTCCGGGCTATTCGATCACCGTTCGTGTCGAGGCGCCGCCCTCGGCCAACGCCGCCGGTGATCTCACCACCGCGGTCGGTCGTACCGGTGCGGTCATCACCGCGTTCGACGTGGTGGAGTCGCACTCCGACCGCATCGTCGTGGACATCACCTGCAACTCGTTGTCCGCCGATCACGCCGAGGACATCACCGAGGTTCTCGAGGCGTTGCCGGGCATGCACGTTCGCAAGGTCTCCGATCGGACCTTCCTGGTGCACCTCGGCGGCAAGATCGAGGTCAACTCGAAGGTCGCGCTGGCCAATCGTGACGATCTCTCCCGCGCCTACACCCCCGGTGTGGCACGGGTGTGCACCGCCATCGCGAAGAATCCCGACGACGCGCGCCGACTGACCGTCAAACGCAGTTCCGTCGCGGTACTCACCGACGGCTCGGCCGTTCTCGGGCTCGGCAACATCGGTCCCGAGGCGGCGTTGCCCGTGATGGAGGGCAAGGCGGCGCTGTTCAAGAAGTTCGCCGGGGTCAACGCCTGGCCGGTGTGCCTGGACACCCAGGACACCGAGGAGATCATCCGAGCCGCGGAGCTGCTCGCTCCCGTCTACGGTGGTATCAACCTCGAGGACATCGCGGCGCCGCGTTGTTTCGAGATCGAGGCCAGGCTCCGGGAGAAGCTCAACATCCCCGTCTTCCACGACGACCAGCACGGCACCGCCATCGTCGTGCTCGGGGCGCTGCGCAACGCGCTGCGAGTGGTTGACAAGGATCTCTCGGGCTGTCGGGTGGTGGTCTGCGGCGTGGGCGCCGCGGGCTCCGCGATCATCCGGCTGCTGCGCAAGAAGGATCCGGCCGACATCATCGCGGTGGACGTCGACGGCATCGTGCACAGCGAGCGGCAGGACGCCGACGAGCACCTGCGCTCCATCGCGGAGCAGACCAACGCCGAGGAACGCACCGGGACGCTGAGCGACGCGGTGCGGGGTGCCGACGTGTTCATCGGGGTGTCCGCGCCGAACCTGCTCAGCGAGGAAGACGTGGCCGCCATGAACGACGACGCGATCGTGTTCGCGCTGGCCAATCCCGACCCCGAGGTGGATCCGCTGGTCGCGCAGCGACACGCCACCGTGGTCGCCACCGGCCGCAGCGACTACCCGAACCAGATCAACAACGTGCTGGCCTTCCCCGGGTTCTTTCGAGGACTGCTGGACGCGCACGCGCACGACATCACCGACGACATGATGCTGGCCGCTTCCAACGCCATCGCCGACGTGGTGGACGGCAATGACCGGGTGAACGCCTCGTTCATCGTGCCCAGCGTGTTCGACACCACGGTCGCGCCCGCCGTGGCGGACGCGGTCCGCAGGGTCGCGGTCTCCGGCGAGTCGGTCACCCCGGCGGCACATGGCGGTGCCGCGGGCGGCACCGTGGTGGGTGCCGTGGCGCCGGGCTTCGCGGAACTCGACGAGGACGCCGATATCTGACGAAGCACCACCGGTTCACAGTGCGGCCGTCGTCGGACCTCCACGGCGGCCGCACGCCTGTGTCGCTCCGGTGCCGATCGTCTAGGCTCGCCGCATGGCGACACAGCACGAATTCAGCCACGTGGACGAGTCCGGTGCCGCGCGGATGGTCGACGTCGCCGACAAGGACAGCAGCGCCCGCAGCGCGGTGGCCTCCGGGGTGGTGCGTACGACGGCGGCCGTGATCGAACAGCTGCGCCGGGACGATCTCCCGAAGGGGGACGCGCTCGCCACAGCCCGTATCGCGGGCATCATGGCCGCCAAACGAACCCCGGATCTCGTTCCGCTGTGCCATCCCATCGCGCTCGCCGGAGTGCGGGTGGAACTCGAAACCGCGGAGCGGGAGGTGCGGATAACCGCCACGGTCCGTACCACCGACCGGACCGGGGTCGAGATGGAAGCCCTCACCGCCGTCACCGGCGCCGGACTGGCGCTGCACGACATGATCAAGGCGGTGGACCCGGCCGCCGTGCTCGACGAGGTGCGCGTCGAGCGCAAGGAGGGCGGTAAAACCGGGGTGTGGACCCGGCCGGAAGACTCGGAATGAGCACCGCGTGGAAATGGGCACCGGGTCGGAATGAGCGCCGGGTCGGAGTGAGCGCCGGGCCGAATACTCGGCAGAGTGGCAGGCAGCAGGGAGACAACCATGACCCAACGAAGTGCCCGGGTGATCGCCGCCTCCAACCGCGCGGCGCGGGGAGTCTACGAGGACCGCACCGGCCCCGTGATCGTGGACTGGCTGCGACAGCGCGGTTTCCGGGTGCCCGACGCCGAGGTCGTCGGCGACGGCGAGCCGGTGGGGGAAGCGCTGCGGTCTGCCGTCTCCGAGGGGGTGGAGGTCGTGCTGACCACCGGCGGTACCGGCATCAGCCCCACCGACCGGACTCCCGAGATGACCGCGCGGGTGCTGGACTTCCCCGTGCCGGGGTTGGCGGACGCCCTGCGCGAGGCCGGGTTGCCCGAGGTTCCCACCGCGATCCTCTCGCGCGGGCTGGCCGGTGTCGCGGGCAGCACGCTCGTCGTCAACCTGCCCGGATCGCGTGGGGGCGTGCGGGACGGTCTCGAGGTGCTGGACGGCGTGCTGGAGCACGCGCTGGAGCAGTTGCGCGGTGGTGATCACTCCCTCGGCTCGGAGCCGTCTCCTGTCGCGAACCCCGGCAGCGGCACGGCCGAACCCGCGCCGGTGAACTCGGTCGCCAGCGTCGGGGAGGACGGAGTCGTGATCGCGGGAATGACCGAGGAGAGCATCGACGTGTCCCGTCTCGCCGAGCGAGTGGAGCATCGCGCGGCGGGTGCGGTGGTCACGTTCGCGGGTGCCGTCCGCGACCACGACGGTGGGCGCGGGGTCCAGGAGTTGGAGTACACCGGCCATCCCTCGGCCGAGGAGGTGATCTCGGAGGTGGCGGCCGATGTGCTCTCGCGGTCGGACGGGGTGCGCGCTCTCGCGGTGCAGCACCGCACCGGGATGCTGGGGATCGGTGACGTGGCGCTGGGCTGCGCGGTCTCGGCCGAACACCGCAAGCAGGGTTTCGACGCCTGTGCGGAGCTGGTGGACGAGGTGAAGCGGCGGCTTCCGGTGTGGAAGCGCCAGGTCTTCGACGACGGGCAGGAAGAGTGGGTCAACTGCCCTTAGTGTTACCGCGTCGGCTCTGTCTGCGTGGCAGTGCGGTTGGCGGAACCTCGCGCACGGCTCTCGCTGCGGGGAGGCCCGACATCGGGTAGCGACCTACACAACGTCGGGCCTTCCTCGCGAGAGCCGCACGCGAGAACCCGCGGCGGTGTGGGCTGCGTGCGTGGTGGTTCGGCGTTGCCACGCCGAAAGGACATCAGTCGGTTGGTGAGTAGCGACCTACGCGGCGAGCGGCCCGGCCTTGCAATGCATCCGACTCACGCACCGGGGACACGCGTGCTGCTCACGCCGTACGGCCGCGTCTCCACGGCGGTCTCCGGGGTGGAGATTTCGCGAGAAATCGACGCCAAGGTGGTGCCGCGACACCGGCGAGACTCATCGTCGTTGTTCGATACTCGAACCGTCGCGGTGTCGTGCACCGGTGAACACGACCGTGATCCCTCGCACGAGCAGCACCAGCGCCAGTCCCAGCAGTCCGCCGCTGACGTTGTCGAGCCAGTCCTGCGTGCTGCAGTGCCGAACGAACAGCGTGAATCCCTGACTGGCCTCCACCAGGGCGGGCAACAGCAGTATCACCGCCACGACAGCGGCCGTTTGCAGCCAATTCCGCACGGCCAGCCCGGCACAAATCCCGAACGGCAGCAGCACCAGCGAGTTCAACGAGCTCTGGGTCGGCGTGGGCAGATCCAACAGTCCCGAGCTGTCGGGCCAACCGAGTGGGCAGGCGAATATCCGGCGCGCGGACAGGCCGAACTCCGGTCCGCGCGGCGGCGTGAGTGTCACCGCCGTTCCGGCGGCCAGTGCCGTCGTCGCGGCCAGGGTCGGGGTCTTTCGCGTTCCGGCGGCTCGTGCCAGCCTGCCGTGCAGCGCGGCCCCCAGCAGCGCCAGTACCACGAACACCGCCACAGAAGCGGGAGTCACCACGGCTCGGATCACGGCTTCGAGCACCGCGCTCCCTCCGGTCGGGGGCGAAAACCATGATCCATTCTGGTGCCGTGGCCGGATGGTGTCCAACCGTGTCCGAAAGGTCCTCCGGGCCCTCGAGGAGCCGTGTGGTGAACAAGAACGGGGCCCCGCCGCTGGGGGAAGGCGGCGAGGCCCCGAGCTCGGTGTGCCCGGATCCCGCGTCCCCGGCTAGGCGCCGGGCCGGTGCTCGCTCCCTCGATCCCGAGAACCGGTTCGCGTCCGGGCGCCGGGCTCCGCGGTGGAGCTCGGCCGTGTTTCGGTTATCGCGTCATCAGCGGATGTCGAGCTGCTGACCCGGGAAGATCAGGTCGGCGCTCTCCAGGACGTCGCTGTTGCGCTCGTAGATGTCCTGGTAGTTCACGCCGAACCGCTGACCGATCTCGCTCAGCGTGTCGCCGGAGCGGACGGTGTAGTCGGCGCCGTTCGAGCGCACCGTGGACTGCTGGGACTGCTGCCCGGAGTCCGACTCGGTCTCGGCGGGCTGCTCCTGTTTCGGGGCGGATTCCTGTTTCGGGGCGGATTTCTGCGGCGCGGCTGCCTGCTCCTGGGCGGCGGAGTCCTCGGAGACGGTGCCCTCGTTCCCGGTGCTGCCGCTGACCCAGTTGGTCTTGGCGGTGCAGCCCGGCCAGGCACCGGGACCCTGCTGGGCCAGTACCTTCTTGGCGATGGCGATCTGCTCGGCACGGCTGGCCTGGTGGGCGTTCGGGGCGTACTGGTCACCGCCGAAGGCCGACCACGTCGAAGGGGTGAACTGCAGGCCGCCGTAGAAACCGTTGCCGGTGTTGATGTGCCAGTCACCGCTGGACTCGCACTGGGCGAGCTCGTCCCAGTCCGCGGCACTGGCCGGAGCGGCGACCGCGAGCGGCGTGGCCACCACAGCACCCGCGACGGCCACCCTGGCGGCGTTGCGAGTGAAATTCGACGACTTACGGTGCTTGCCCTTGTAACGAGCCATGTCCCTCTCTCCTGCCGCGCCTGCGGGAGTTCCGACGGCTCCGAAGGGAACCCGGATTCCGTGGAGTTTCGGGGGACTCCAACGGTTTCCCGTCCCTGCCCGGTTTCGTTTCGTTCGGGGGTAGGAAGCCCGCCGGGCAGAGCTCGGCGCTGCGGACTTCCCGGTTTCTCGTTGTTCCGGTCGGTTCGGGGCCGACCGATGGGAACAGTACGTAATCGCGCAAGCGAACGGAAACTTAATGGAATGTGACGCTAGTCACAGTAACATGACTTCGGGGTCACTCGATCAGGGGTATTTGTGCAGCGCACAGCGTTGTTATCAAGCCGTTTCCGAGTCGATATCGATCACTCGCGGTGAGGTCTGAGTCACCTTTGCGGACCCGGCTTCGACCGCACAGATCCAGTGTGGTAGTTCCATCCTGTCATTTTTCGCCGCCGTGTGGAAGGAAGTTGCGCGACGGACGGTTTCGCCACTCTTAGCTATTCGGTGGTCGCGAAGCGCGATCGAAAACGGTTCATCGGGTGATCCGTCACCCGGTTGTGGAATGCGGAAGATGTGGCGCCGGAAAGGCTGCTGTGAGATCCCGGTAAAATCACACAAAAGAGTTAGGCAGACACGCCGAGACATAGCCTCCGGCGTGTCGGTTCCTCGCCGCTGTTGTGCCCAGCCCGGGGTTCCCGGCCGGTGGTTCCCGGCCGGCGGTCGACAGCAACTGGTGGAGAGCCGAGGTGTCGGTCGGATCATCGGGACGCGGACCCGCTCAGCCGCCCGCGAACGGTGGCAACACGTCGAACTCGGCCCCGTCCGGAACCGACACGGTCTCGTCCCGCACGGCCACCCCGTCGAGCAGGAAACCGCACGCTCCGACGACCCGGGCCAACGGTTCCTCGTGCGTTGCCAGCACGGCTCGGACCACGTCGGCCGCGGACACCGGCACGTCAACGGCGCTCGGGCTCACCCGCAGCGTCTCCTCCGCGACCCCGGCCGCCGCACGGGCACCCGCGAAGTACCGCACCCGCACCGCGACCGTCGTCGCCGCGGCGGAGCCCGTCGGCGGGGGATCCGGTGGGACGAGCTGTGTTTCCTGCCGGTCGTCCATCATCGGCCGAGGAGTCCTTTCGGGATGCCGTGTCGGCTCGTGGAGATGCCGTGTCGGCTCGGAGGTCCGGACACGCGCCGGTCGGCGCCTGCCGAACCACCGAGCGAGTAACGCGTCGAGAGGTTCTAACCGCCGATCGAGCTCATCGGGCGGGAAGGCTGCGCGAAGCCCTCCTCGTCCATGCCGTGCCCCGCGGCCTTGGCCCACATGGTCTCTCGCCACAGTCGGGCGAGTTCCTCGTTGTCGGCGCCCTCCCGCATCGGTTCGCGCAGGTTGGTCTCGGTCTGCGAGAACAGGCAGGAGCGCAGCTGCCCGTCGGCCGTCAGCCTGGTGCGGTCGCACGTGGCGCAGAACGGCCTGGTGACCGAGCCGATCACTCCGACCGTCGCGGGGCCGCCGTCGACGAGCCAGCGTTCGGCCGGAGCCGAACCGCGTTCGGCGCTGTACGGGGTGAGGGTGAACTCCTCACCCAGCATCCGCAGGATCTCGTCCGCGGTGATCATCTCCTCGCGGTCCCAGCCGTGTTGCGGATCCAGCGGCATCTGTTCGATGAACCGCAGCTGGTAGTCCCGTTCCAGGCAGAACCGCAGCAGATCGCAGGCCTCGTGATCGTTGGTGTTCCGCAGCAGTACGGCGTTGACCTTCACCGGTTCCAGTCCGGACTCCTTGGCCGCACGCAGTCCGTCCAGCACGTCGTCGAACCGGTCCCGGCGCGTCAGCCGGTGGAACGTCTCCCGGTCCAGGGTGTCCAGCGAGATGTTCACTCGGTCGAGCCCCGCCGTGGCCAGCTGGTCGGCGAACCTGCCCAGGTTGATGCCGTTGGTGGTCAGCGAGGTCTTGGGAGCCCGCGGCAACTCGCTGGTGGCGGTGATGATGTCCACCAGGTCCTGCCGCAGCAGCGGTTCACCACCGGTGAAGCGCACGTTGGTCACCCCGAGTTCGCGTACCGCGAGCTCGATGAGCCGGATCATCTCCCCGGTGTCGAGCATCTCGGAGCGCTTCATCCACGGCAAGCCCTCGGCGGGCATGCAGTAGGTGCAGCGCAGATTGCACTTGTCTATCAGGGACACCCGCAGGTCGGTCGCGATCCGTCCGAAGCGGTCGACCAGGTACGGCGTATCCGGACGCGCCGACGTGTCGATCGTCCGGCGGGCGACCGGGATGCCCAGGTCCACGGAAGTCACACCGTTCAGCGTAACCGCCAAGTCGGGGCGAATTCGATCGCGCGAAACGGTTTTGTGCCGGTGCGCTCAATCGGTAAGGCCGCGACCGCGTGTGGTTCGGAGAAAAACACGAAAACTTCTTTATTCCGTGAAAGCGGAACAAAACCCCTGGATCGAACCGCATTCGCGAGTTTAACGTGTTTTTCGTGCCGCAATATCGTGTTTCCGAGGTAGCGGAACTGCTCGGCGTCAGCGACGACACCGTTCGACGCTGGGTGGACGCGCAGCAACTGCCCGCCGAGTCGGACGGTTCCGGTCGCCTGGTGGTCGAGGGCTCGGCGCTGGCCGGGTTCGCCCGCGCCAGAGCCAGAGCCGCCCGTGACCCCTCCGGGATCGAGCGCTCCGCGCGCAACCGCTTCGTCGGGCTGGTCACCGAGGTCACCTCGGACACCGTCATGTCGCAGGTCGAGCTCCAGTGCGGGTCCCAGCGGGTGGTTTCGCTGTTGAGCACCGAAGCGGTGACCGACCTCGGGCTCCGCCCGGGGGTGCTGGCGGTGGCCGTGGTCAAGTCCACCGCCGTGGTAATCGAGACCCCCGGAGGTGGGCAATGAACCGCACGCCTCGCGGCGCGGCTCCGACGGCGGTGCTGGTGGTCCTGCTGTCCCTGCTCAGTGGCTGCGGTGCCGCGTCGGGCGATCGGAACACCCTGACGGTACTGGCCGCGGCCTCACTGACCGAACCCTTCCGCGAGATCGGCGACGAGTTCTCGAAGCGCGCCCCCGAAGTCGACATCCGGTTCAACTTCCAGGGCTCCTCGCTGCTGGCGGAGCAGATCAGGCAGGGCAGCGGCGGTGACGTGTTCGCCTCCGCGAACACCGACATGATGGCCAGGGTCCGCGGGGCCGACGCGCTCGCGGGTGAACCCCACACCTTCGCCACCAACCAACTGGCCATAGTGGTCCCGCCGGGCAATCCGGCGGGAGTCGAGTCGCTCGCCGACCTCACCGACTCCGACACCTCGCTCGTCGTCTGCGCCCCGCGGGTGCCGTGCGGTTCGGCCACCGAACAGGTCGAGTCCGCCTCCGGCGTGCGGCTCGACCCGGTCAGTGAGGAGAGCGACGTCAAGAACGTGCTGCACAAGGTCGTCGCGGGTGAGGCCGACGCCGGACTCGTCTACGTCACCGACGCCGGTTCCGCTGGTGACGAGGTCGAGGCGATCGACTTCCCGACCTCCGACGAGGTGACCAACGAGTACCCGATCGCCCGCCTGGCCGCGGCGGAGCACCCGGAACTCGCCGGCCGGTTCGTCGAATTCGTGCGCGGTGAACGGGGACAGCGGATCCTCGGCGAGTACGGCTTCGGTGCGCCGTGAGCGAATCGGGGCCACGACGCATCCGTCTCCCCGCTCGGCGCGCACGTGGCGGGGAGCGGCCGGTGGGGGTCCCCCTGCCGCTGCGGCTTCCCGCCCTGCTGGCGCTGGCGCTGATCGTGCTGCCGGTGCTCGGGCTGTTCGCCCGTATCGACCCCGGACGGTTGCCCGCGCTGCTCACCAGCTCGACCGCGCTGACCGCGCTGGAGCTGTCGGTGCGGACCGCGCTGACGGCGACCGTGCTGGCACTGCTGCTCGGCGGACCGCTGGCCGTGGTGCTGGCGCGTTCCCGCTTTCCCGGGCTGCGATTCGTGCGCGGGTGCGTGCTGCTGCCGCTGGTGCTGCCCCCGGTGGTCGGCGGGCTGGCACTGCTCTACCTGCTGGGCCGCACCGGCTCCCTCGGCGGACCGCTGCGCGACTGGTTCGGACTGACCCTGCCGTACACCACCACCGCCGTGGTGCTGGCGCAGACCTTCGTCGCCATGCCGTTCCTGGTGGTGAGCCTGGAAGGAGCGCTGCGCGCGGCGGGAACCGAGTACGAGCGGGTCTCGGCCACCCTGGGGGCCGGGCCGTGGCTGACCTTCCGGCGCGTCACACTGCCCATGCTGCTTCCCCCGCTGGGGTCCGGCCTGGTACTGACCTTCGCACGCGCGCTCGGCGAGTTCGGGGCCACCATCACCTTCGCGGGGAGCCTGCGCGGCACCACACGGACGCTGCCGCTGGCCATCTACACCGAAGCGCAGGCCGACGTGGATGCCGCCGTGGCGATGTCGTTGCTGCTGGTGGCCATCGCCCTGTTGGTCATCCTCGTCGCCCGACCGAAGGCGGTGGAAGGACGTGCCTGACCTTAACGACGGCCCTGATCGTACCGACGGGTCCGGCCCTACCGACGGTTCCGAGCTCACGGGGGACGCCACCGTGCCCTCCCCGGCGAACCCGCCCGGCGGGGGAGAGGCCCCCGAGGGGAGCGGGCTGGTCGCCGAGGTTCGCCTGCGGCACGGCGATTTCACGCTCGAACTGGCCTGCCGAGTGCCCCCCGGTGAAGTGCTGGCCGTGCTCGGCCCGAACGGGGCGGGCAAGTCCACGCTGCTGACCGCGCTGACCGGCTCCGTTCGCCCGGAACAAGGCAGGATCCGGCTCGCGGACCACACCTGGCTGGACACCCGACGTCGGATCGACGTCCCCACCCACCGCCGCGGCGTCGGACTGCTCGCCCAGCGGGCGATGCTGTTCCCGCACCTCACAGCGCTGGACAACGTGGCATTCGGGATACGCGCCTCGGGCTCCCGGAGGAAACCGGCACGGCGCGCCGCGCTGGAGTGGCTGCGGCGAACCGAGGCCGGCGATCTCGGTGACCGCGAACCGTCCGAGCTTTCCGGCGGACAGGCGCAGCGGGTCGCACTGGCACGGGCGCTGGCTGCCGAGCCCGAACTGTTGCTGCTCGACGAGCCACTGTCCGCGTTGGACGTGGCTGCGGCTCCCGCGATGCGGGGGCTGCTGCACCGGGTGCTGGGGCAGCAGCGACGGCCCTGCGTGCTCGTGACGCACGACGTGCTCGACGCGGTGGTGCTCGCTGACCGGGTTCTGGTGCTCGACCGGGGTGCCGTGGTCGAGCAGGGCAGCACCCACCGGGTGCTGTCCCGCCCCAGGACCGCGTTCACCGCGCGGATCGCCGGTCTCAACCTGATCACCGGCACCGCCACCGGCGAGACCGTACGGACACCGCGGGGCAGGGCGCTCCACGGCAGCGCGGCCGAACCGACCACTCCCGGAGAACCCGCCGCCGCCGTGTTCCCACCGACGGCGGTGGCGGTGCATCCCCACGCGCCCGAGGGGAGTCCGCGCAACGCGATCCCGGTACGGGTGGTCGGTATGGAACCCCGTGGCGACGCGATCAGGCTTCGCGGCGAGACCGACCCGCACGACTCGGAGGCCGCACTGGCCGCCGACATCACCCCCGCCGCCGTCGCCGAACTGGGGCTGCGGATCGGAGACGAGGTTTTTTTCGCGGTCAAGGCCACTGAAGTAGCCATACACCCGGTTTCCGGTGGATGATCGAGGGGTGACTGAGATATCCCCCTGGACCTACCTGATGGACATGGACGGCGTGCTGGTGCACGAGGAACACATGGTTCCCGGTGCGAACGAGTTCCTCGCCGACCTGCACGAACACGGGCTCCCCTTCATGGTGTTCACCAACAACTCCGTCTACACCAGGCGAGACCTGCGGGCGCGGCTGCAACGCAGCGGGTTGGACGTGCCGGAGTCGTCGATCTGGACCTCCGCGCTGGCCACCGCGCAGTTCCTGGACCAGCAGCGCCCCGGTGGCTCCGCCTACGTGGTGGGCGAGTCCGGACTGACCACGGCGCTGCACGACATCGGCTACGTGCTCACCGACCGCGACCCCGACTACGTGGTGCTCGGCGAGACCCGCACCTACAGCTTCGAGGCGATCACCAAGGCCATCCGGCTCGTCGAGGGCGGTGCCCGGTTCATCGCGACCAACCCGGACGAGAAGGGACCCAGCCGGGAGGGAACGCTGCCCGCCACGGGAGCGGTCGCCGCGCTCATCGAGCGGGTGACCGGGCGCGAGCCCTACTACATCGGCAAACCGAACCCGCTGATGATGCGTTCGGCGCTGCGGGAGCTCAAGGCCCACTCGGAGAACACCCTGATGATCGGTGACCGGATGGACACCGATGTCCGCTCCGGACTGGAGTCGGGGTTGCAGACCATCCTGGTGCTGTCCGGAATCTCGGACCGCGACACCGCCGAGCACTTCCCGTACCGCCCCACCAAGGTCATCGACTCCGTGGCGGACCTGGCCGGGCGGGTGGCCAACCCCTTCGACTGATCGTGATCGGTTCGTCCTCGATCTGGCGCGCCGGACCGGGGTACTCCGCCCGGGCGGTCGTACGCGGCACGAGCCCGAGCGGGCACCCGTTCGTCACGTCGGAGCCCGCACGACAGCGCCCGAGGGGAGGCCGCGGCGGTGCCGAACACCAGGGGCGGGTGTCGGCGCTGCCGCGCCGATCGTGCTCGTTCGACGTTCCCGGGCTGTCGGAACCGCGAAGCGACTGGCTGCTCGCGGCGGCTCGACCGGGAGCCGAGCGCGCGCCGCACCGACCGTCACCGACGCGGCACCAGCGCGTGGGCGTCGTCGGTGTCCACGATCCGCTTGCCGAACGGCACCAGCGAGACGGGGACGAGCTTGAAGCTGGCGACACCCAGCGGGATCCCGATGATCGTCAGGCACATCGCCACTCCCGTGGTGATGTGTCCCAGCGCCAGCCACCAGCCTGCCAGGATGATCCACAGCACGTTGCCGATCGCCGAGAACGCCCCCGAGCCGTGTTCGTCGACCAGTCGCCGACCGAAGGGCCACAGCGCGAAGTTCGCCATCCGGAACGAGGCGATGCCGAACGGGATGCCGATGATCGTCACGCACAGCAGTATCCCGGCGAAGACGTAGCCGAGCGCCATCCAGAGGCCGCTGAGCACCAGCCAGACGATGTTGAGAAGCAGTCGCATGACACCACGGTGCCAGCTCCCGGCGCGGGCCGGTTCGGGGAAGTCCCCCAGTTTTCCGGAGAACTTCCGGTTTCGCGGTCGGCTCGCACCGCCATCGGGCCTTCCGCCGCGCCGTTCGACGTGCCGTCACGCCGCGAGGGTTCCATCCAGCACGGTCACCGCACGGCCTCCCAGCGTTACCCGCCGACCTTCCAGCCGGGCCCGCACCGTTCCGCCGCGTGCCGATGCCTGCTCACCCACCAACTCCGTGCGTCCCAGCCGCTCCGCCCACCAGGGCGCCAGCGAACAGTGGGCCGAGCCCGTCACGTGATCCTCGGGCGCTCCCACGGCGGGAGCGAAGAACCTGCTGACGAAATCCACCTCCGGCCGGTCGCTCGCGGCGGTGACGATCACCCCGCGCTCGGCGATCCGCAGTACTTCCGAGAGGTCGGGGCGCAGCTCGCGCACCAGTCCCGCGTCGTCGAGGTGAACCAGCAGATCGGTGTCGCTGCGGGCCACGGCGATCACCCGCTCGGGGGCGACATCGCCGAGCGCGGCCACGACGGGGACGTCCTCGACGGGTTCGTTCGGTCGCAGCGGAAAGTCCATCTCCACCGTGCCGTCAGCGGCCACTTCGCAGCGCAGCTCACCGCCGCGGGTGTCGAACCGCTGCGAACCACCGAGCACGTGGGCGGTGGCGAGCGTGGCGTGCCCGCAGAGGTCCACTTCGGTGGTGGGGCTGAACCAGCGCAGTGGTTTCGCGGAGTGCTCGTCGACCCCGGTGACCACGAACGCGGTCTCGGCCTGGTTGAACTCGGACGCCACCGCTTGCATCCAGGCCGGATCGGCGGGTTCGTCGAGCAGCACGACCGCCGCCGGATTGCCGCTGAAGGGGGTGTCGGTGAAGGAGTCGACGAGGTAGCTCCGCATGATCGTCACTCTATAGGGCTTCGTCCACTGGATTTTTCGACGTGCTCGGCACCCGAGTCCTCGCGTGACCCCTCGACTCCGGCGCGACAGTGCGCAATCATGCGGTTCCACTGCCCTGAACGGCGTAACGGAGGTAGTCGTGTCGCACACCGACCGCGCGGAGCCCGCTGTTCCGACCACCAGCCCCAGCTATTCCTCGGGGACCTCCGACGTCCCGCTCATCGGCGAGACCATCGGTGCCAACCTGTTGCACACCGCGGAGCGGTTCCCGGAGCGGGACGCGATGGTCGAGTTCGCCACCGGACGCCGCTGGACCTACCGCGAGTTCGTCGCCGAGGTGGACGCGCTCGCCATCGGTCTGCTGGAGACCGGGCTGGTCAAGGGGGACCGGGTCGGCATCTGGGCGCCGAACCGTGCCGAGTGGACACTGGTGCAGTACGCCACCGCGCGGATCGGCGCGATCCTGGTCAACATCAACCCGTCCTACCGGGTGCACGAGCTGGAGTACGTGCTCGGCCAGGCCGGGGTTCGCACGCTGATCTCGGCGGAACGGTTCAAGACTTCCGACTACGTGGACATGGTCGGACGGGTTCGCCCGAGCTGCCCCGAGCTGGAACGGGTCGTCTTCCTCGGAAGCCCGGAATGGGACGAGCTGTTCCGGTATCCGCTCGACCCCGTGCGGCTGCGTCGTGCCGAGGAGGAGCTGTCCGCCGACGACCCGATCAACATCCAGTACACCTCCGGAACGACCGGTTTCCCCAAGGGCGCGACGCTGTCGCACCACAACATCCTCAACAACGGTTTCTTCGTCGGTGAGCTGTGCGGCTACACCGAGCGGGACCGGGTGGCGATCGTCCCGCCCTTCTACCACTGCTTCGGGATGGTGATGGGCAATCTGGCCTGCACCAGCCACGGTGCCGCCATGATCATCCCTTCCGAGGGGTTCGACGCGGCCTCGGCGCTCGGTGCTGTGCAGGCCGAGCGCTGCACCTCGTTGTACGGCGTGCCGACGATGTTCATCGCCGAGCTGGATCTGCCCGACTTCGCGGAGTACGACCTGTCCTCGCTGCGTACCGGCATCATGGCGGGCTCGCCCTGTCCGGTGGAGGTGATGAAGCAGGTCATCGAGCGGATGGGGATGGTCGAGGTCGCCATCTGCTACGGGATGACGGAGACCTCACCGGTGTCGGTGCAGACCAGGGCCGACGACTCGTTGCGACGGCGGGTGTCGACCGTGGGCAGAGTGGGGCCGCACCTGGAGGTAAAGATCGTCGATCCGGACACCGGACTGACCGTGCCGTGCGGCGAGTCGGGGGAGCTGTGCACGCGCGGGTACTCGGTGATGCTCGGCTACTGGAACGAGCCGGCCAAGACCGCCGAGGTGATCGACTCCGCACGCTGGATGCACACCGGCGATCTGGCCGTGATGGACGAGTACGGCTACGTCAGCGTCACCGGCCGCATCAAGGACATGATCATCCGGGGTGGCGAGAACATCTATCCCCGCGAGGTGGAGGAGTTCCTGTACACGCATCCGGACATCCTGGACGCCCAGGTGATCGGAGTGCCGGACGAGCTCTACGGCGAGGAGCTGATGGCCTGGGTCCGGTTGCGGGAGGGAGCCGAGGAACTCACCCCCGAGGCGCTGCGGGAGTTCTGCCACGGCGAGCTGGCGCACTACAAGATTCCGCGCTACGTGCGGGTGGTCGACGAGTTCCCGATGACGGTGACCGGCAAGGTGCGCAAGGTGGAGATGCGGGAGCGGGCGAAGGAGATGCTCGGGATCGGGTGAACCGATGAGAGGGGTGGCCCGGGTGGTGTGGGCAACGTGCCGGTGCGCCGCGGCACCCCGCCAGGATGCGGCGCACCCACCGGGTGCGGGTCTCGCGCCGGTACGCCGCGACCCCTCGAATCCGCCGAGCCGGGATGGGCTCTTCTCCGGTTTCCGGGAACCGCTCCACCGCTTGCTCGGATGTCTTGTGCTCGCAGCACGTTCACCTGCAGGACAGCGTCACTGCGGATGAACGTGATAAGTATCTTCCCCTGTCAGCGGTCGTCGTCCACTGATCCGTCTCCCCGTTGTACCGGCTGATCGACTTCGGATCGCTCGTCAACGTCGCGTTGACGTGATCTACCTTCTTTTTCCGGGATGCGGGCAGCCTGCTGTAAGCGTCATCAGCTACTTCCGACCAGATGACTCGGTACTTCGCCATCAGCCGTCCACCCGCAGTCCCGAATCGGTTTCCCGGTGAACGCCGTGCTCGCCCCTGCGCCAGAGAACGCCGTTCTCGTATCGTTGCCACGACGTGCCGTCCGTGTCGTGCTGCCAGACCTTGGAGAAGTCGCCACGTTCGGCGCGTTCGATGGCGTCCCGCTCTTCGTCGGTGATCGGTTGGGCCGCGTTCACGGCGTTTCCCCACCAGCGAAGGAGGACTTCGTCGATGTGGGAGGTGTCGAAGTCCTGGGCGACTTCCCACAGTGCGCCCCGGAATTCCCGTTCGAACGCTGTGCGGTCCTCGTCTTCGAGGGCTTCCCGGAATACCTTGGCATCGCGGTGCACGTTGCCCCGGATCTTCCAATCGCCGCTGTCGACCACGCTTTCTCCCTAGCCGGAAACCGCCCAGCATGTACTCCGCTCGCGACGGGAGGACGAGTGGGCGGCAACGCTGCTGTGCCGGCAACCAGAGTGCCGTGGCGTCGAGCCGTGGTCCACGATCCGCGCGTGCTGTCAAGCGAACGAGCTACGAGATCCGGCGAAGTCACGCATCCCGAGTGGCGAGCACCGCACACTTCGGACGGTTGATCGAGGCAACCGTGGCTCCCCGGAGCGGTTGCCCCGGGTGTCCTTCGACCGGTCGAGGGACACCCGAGGTGCGGGATCGACTTCTCCCGCGGGCGGTCAGCGCGATCCGATGGCTTCGCTCAGAATCCGGTGTTGCCGTTGCAGGTGACCACCGCGTACTGACCGTTGCTGGTGTTCTCGGCCAGGACCTCGCCGTCGACGGTGATCTTGCAGGTGATGTCGCCGCCGCTCTGCCCGTTCTGCGCGGACAGCGAGTAGAACTGCACGCTGTCGGCTTCCCCGGTCTCCTTGCTCCAGGGCAGTTCGGCGTTGGTCTGCTGGCTCGTCTGGGTGCCCTTGCCGTAGGTGATCGAGCTCGCGCCTCCCGAGCCCGTGACCTCGTAGATCACCTTGCCCGAGCCGGCGGCGTCCTGACCGTCGCCGGAGGATTGCCCCTGCTCGTCAGAGCTCGTGCTCGATGCGGGTGTCGGCTGCTCCTGAAGGCTCTGTTCCGGGCCGCTGTTCATCTCGTTGATTTGGTTGTCGACCGCGATGGTGAGGCTCACGAAGACGACGATCGAAACGATGAACGCGACCACTCCCAGTGCCAGCCCGATGTAGCTCATCACCAGGTTGGTGGCCGTGCCCTTGTGACCGCGCACCACGCCGATGATCCCGAAGATGATCGCCAGTGCCCCCAGGATGAAACCGAAGAAACCGATAACCGGGATCCACGCCAGCAGGATTCCGACTATCGCCAGCACCAGGGCGGTGATCCCCATGCCGTTCTTCGGGGCAGCCTGTCCCGGCTGCTGATACATCTGTGCAACCTCTCTGTCGATTACGGACAGCGTGCCGCGCACGCTGTCCGCGACATCGCGATCGGGAGCGAAATCGTTTCGGGAGCGGCGGTAACGAAACGGCCACGACCGGTTCCGGCCGTCGGACCGGCGATTTCGCGGGAAATCCACGCCCCGGCGGCCCGGCTCGGGTTCGGGCTGGGATCACGAGCCGTTCGTCTCACCCCGGTCGATCCGCTCCAGCTCCGCGGCGTCCTCCTCGCCGAACCGCTCCTCCAGCCGTTCCGGGGCGGCGTCCACGTCGATGCTCGCCACGTCGGCACCCCGCGCCGCCGAGATCGCGCCCAGTCGCCTGCCCGCCCGGTCGGAGGCGTACGCGGAGAGCTCGTCGAGGTCGAGGCCGAACGGTTCCTGGTCGCCGGCCCAGTCGGGCCGCCACTGGATCTGCTCGACCGCGTGGGGCAGCAGCTCGTCCATCCGCTGTTGCACGAGTTCCCAGTTGCGCTCGTCGGCGGCCACGTGTCGGCGACAGGTGAACGTCCCCCAGGCCATGTGGCGTCGCTCGTCGTCGCCGATCCGGCGGATCAGCTCCCGCATGCCGGGCAGGATGTCGCGCTCCCGGCAGATCTTGTTCCACGCGTAGTAGCCGGTCAGCGCCAGCGTCCCCTCCACGATGTGGTTGTAGGTCACCGATGCGCGCACCTGGTTGGCCGGGCTCGGATCCCGATGCAGCGAGTTCAGCGACTCGGGCAGCGCCTCGTAGAAGATCGCGCGGTAACCCGGGTTCTCCGCCACGTACGGGTGCAGGTCCTCGGTCAGGCCGACGGCGTCCAGCCAGAGCCTGAACCCCTGGGTGTGCTTGCTCTCCTCGAAGGCGAACTGCGTGAGGTAGATCTCGTCGGCGAACCGCCCCTCGGTGCCCATCGCCGAGATGAACGGCTGCAGATCCTCGGTGACCGCCTCCTCGCCGGCGATGAACTGGGCGCAGAGCAGCGCGACCCCCTGCTGCTCCTGCTCGGTGAGCTCCCGGAAGTCGGCGGCGTCGCGACTGAAGTCGATCTCGGCCGGGTTCCAGAACTTCGCGTTGCCCTTGTCGAACAGCCGCAGCGGTAACGCGTCCCAGTTGACGCCGCCCGCGCGCAGCGAGTGGAAGTCGGTGCGCTGTGCCGGGCTTCGGTCCGGTGCGGTGCTGCTCATGGTTTCACCTTCACGAGTTGTGACGAGGGCAACACCGAGTATTTTCGATACGCGTCAGTTTCGCGTCAAGGATCTCCGTGCACCCCGCACCAACAGCGAGACCAGCGCGATCCCCAGGCCCAGCGGACACAGCATCGCGCACGCGTTGAGCCACCAGGGCAGGTCGCCGTAGCCTGCGGTCCAGAGCCCGAAGATCACCAGGATGACGACCAGTCCGGCACAGAACATCCCCACTGCCACCGGTATCACGACGCCGCGTGCGGGTGCTGTCATGTGACCAGCCTATTGAAGCTCCTCGCTCGCCCTCGCCGGGTCCCTGTCCGCCGGATCCCCGAGCGCCGAACGGCCGCGAGCGACGGGGCTGACTCGTCCGAGGGCTGACTCGTCCGAGGGCTGACTCGTCCGAGGGATGGTGCGGTGAGGGGACTGCCCACCGGTTTCGGTCACGCGGAGTGTCGGGGAACATCACGGGACGGGGTCTCCGATCGGACGCAACGCAGCCTGTGGCGTTGTTGTGCGCCCAGGGCCAGGTACGCTTGAAACCGACGCGTCCTGGAACGCAATCGCCGCAACAGGCTCGCAGTGGCCGTGAGGAGGTGGCGTGTCCGGGGCGCGTTCGTCGTGCCGGAGCAGTTTCCGATCGGCGCCGACGCTTAGTGGCAACAATCGAATGTAGGTAGCAACGTTTCCCGGAACCGCGCGGTACCAGTGCCGCATGGCCGGGAACACGTATCTGACAGGGAACGGTGAGGACTGTGCCGACCGGCAGGGTCAAGTGGTACGACGCGAACAAGGGCTTCGGCTTCGTGACCCAGGACGGTGGGGAGGACGTGTACGTGCGGGCCTCCGCGCTGCCGTCCGGGGTAGAGGCGCTCAAGACGGGGCAACGGGTCGACTTCGACCTGGCCCAGGGCCGCCGCGGTCCCCAGGCGCTCCGGGTGCAACTGCTCGATCCGCCCCCATCGGTGGTGGAAGCCCGTCGACGCCCTGCCGACGAGTTGCACGGCATGGTCGACGACATGATCAAGCTTCTCGAAGCCAGTGTGCTGCCCGAGCTCGACAAGGGGCGTTACCCGGACAAAAAGGTGGCCAAGCGGGTCGGTGGGGTCGTGCGTGCCGTGGCCCGCGAACTCGATCCGGGCGGCTCCTGAAGCTCACGCCGCCCCGCGTCCGAACGGTGTCCGATGCGAGACGGTCACGGTGAGGCGACGGGCCCGGCCTCATGCTCAGCTCGTCACCGGTTCCTGCTCTCGTGAGTTACCCACCAACCAGGTTCCGCCGATGACGAACTGCAGCTGACCGGTCTGGTTGACACTCACCGTGCCGTACCGCTGCACCTCCACCTGGTCCAGCCGTGCCCCGTCCTCGGGCAGCCGGAGGGTGTACGCGTGTTGCTCGTCCTCGCCGCTCATCACGCCGCTGCGGCCTTGCAGCCGCTCACCGGAGTCACTCAGGTAGGTGAACACCACCTGCCACGGCGCGGACGCGACCTCGTCGGGAACCGAGATCTGCAGCGGATAGCCGGCGGGCATCGGCAGTTCACCGGCGGCTTCCGGGTCCGGCTCGCCGCACTGCCTGGCGAGTCGTTCGCAGTACTGCACCGGCGGGACGCGTACGGACTCGCCGTGCGAGTAGAACGTCACGCCCGGTTCGTCCGGTACGGAACAGCCCGCCAGTAACAGGGGGGCCAGCATGAGCAGTGCTGTCAGTCCTCGGCGCACGCCGCTGACCTTACGACCCCGTGGTGCGGCCCGCCCGGCCCGGTCCCGCCGCGCACCGCGATCCGCCGTCCTCCGCCGCCGGGCCGAGGACTCGACGCACGCGATCACTCCACCGGCACGAAGCGCACCCGGAACATCTTCGGCCAGTTCTTCCCGGTGAGCAGGAACCTCCGCGGCTCCTCCGTGGCGGCTATCCCGTTGAGCACCCCGGCCCCTTCGGCCTGCTCGGAGTTGAGCAGGCCGCTCGCGTCCACCACAGCGGTCACCCGGCCGGTGTTCGGGTCGATGCGCACTATCGTGTCCGTGCGCCAGACGTTGGCCCACACCGAGCCGTCCACGCACTCCAGTTCGTTCAGCTCCGTCACCGGCTCGTCGCCCAGCCGCACCGACACACTGCCGCGTTCGGCGAACGATTCCGGATCACGGAAGGTCAGCTCGTCCGTGCCGTCGCTCATCACCAGTCTGTCCGCGAAGGAGCACAGGCCCCATCCCTCTCCTCGGTAATCGACGCGACGGATCTCACGGAGGTCGTCAATGTCGCGCAGTATCGCCGTTCCGGACTTCCAGGTCAGCTGCCAAACGCGGTCATCCGTCAGGGTGATGCCCTCGCCGAAGAACCGATCCGGGAGCCGGACCCGGGCCGACTCGCGCCCGGTTGTCAAGCTTTTCGCGCGCAGAACCGATTCACCACGTTTACCGGTGCTTTCGTAGAGTGTTCCCGAGTCAATTTCCAGACCCTGGGTGAACAAGGACGGATCATGTGGCAGAACGTGGATCACATCGGCACGCAGGTGTGGCACGCTGCCTTCGTGCCACAAGCCCTGTTCGCTCTCATCGCGGCCCTGGTAGCCGTGCTGTTCTGGTTGGTGCGGCGTTCCGCATCGAGAGATCATCAGGATCACCAGCGGAACGAGGCATACCAGCAGCAGCCTGCCGGTTCGACTCCGGCGTCCTCCGGTACGGATTCCCCTCCCGCGGAGGGGGAGCCGTCGGTGAGGTCCGATTCGAGTCCGCCCGCTCCGAATTCGCACCCCGAAAGCGTGGCACGCCCGGATACACCGCAAAACACGTGCGGCACAATCGGAAGTGTGACGCCTATGCCTGCTCCGATCAGCGACGTCGAGACGGCGTCCGCGCCAAGCACCGCTGCCGGGGGCGAGCGGCGACCCGATCCGAAACTCGCCGGGGCGGTGGAGACCGCGCGTTCCGCCGCCGAGGAGGAGGCCGTAATCGGCACCGACCCCACCGGCTCGCCGGTCCTCGTCATGGAGACGAACGGCGAAGCCGTCGGGGAGCACGTCGGTGTCGAGTACGAGTCCGAGCACGCTGCCACTCACTACTTCGAGACGACGTATCGGGGCTACGTCGGTTGGCGCTGGGCGGTGACCGTGGCCACCTCCGGCCCCGACGACCCGGTGACGGTCAGCGAGGTGGTGTTACTGCCCGGGCCGGAGGCACTGGTGGCCCCGGAGTGGCTGCCGTGGAGCGAACGGGTCCGCCCCGGAGACCTGGGGGCGGGGGATCTGCTGCCCAGCGGGCAGGACGATCCCAGGCTCGCGGAGGGCACGTTGCCGGGGGACGACGATCCGGTGACGGAACTCGCCTACGAGGTGGGTGGCGGCAGGCAACGGGTGCTCAGCAGAGAGGGGCGACTCGAAGCGGCCGAACGCTGGGAGTCCGGTGAGTTCGGCCCCGACAGCGAGACCGCCCGGCTGGCACCCGGACCTTGCGGTAGTTGCGGCTTCCTCCTACCACTGGCCGGATCCATGCGAGCGGCTTTCGGGGTGTGTGCGAACTCGGTCTCGCCCGCCGACGGGCGTGTCGTACACGTCGAGTTCGGCTGCGGAGCTCATTCCGAGGGCGAAGTGGACACTTCCTCCACCATTCCGGTCGCGGAGGTCGTCTACGACGACACGTCCCTCGACTTCGAGTCCCGGGACGCGAAGTGAGAGCCGATCCGGCGGATCGTTACCGGGAGTGAATCGCTCGGGCGCCGCTGGGTGCCCGTCGCGGGCTCGGCCGCCGAACGGCTTCGGAACGCACCAGAACGGCGCGCCGTCCCGGTTTCCGGGGCGGCGCGCTCGTTCCACCGGTGGCGACCTCCGGTGGCTTCCGAGGGCTTCGGCGGCTCAGTGCGCCGCTCGCAGCGCCGCCGTATCCACGGCGTAGGTGGCGACATCGGCGAAGTCCAGGATCGTGACGGTGTCCTCGCCCACGGTCCAGGCGTCGTGACCCGGTTCGATGTGGACCACCTCGCCCGCCTTGACCACGCCGTAGGAACCGTCGTTCATGGCCACGTGCAGGTTTCCGGTGAGCAGGTAGGCCACATGGCGTTGCTGACAGGTCTCGGTGCCAACCAGTGGTGCCACGTCCCGCGACCAGTGCCAGCCGGGTTCGAGTACGAACCTCCCGACGGCGGAACCGTGCAGGTCGAACAGTTCCAGCCTGCCGTGCGGGAACTCGCGGATCTCGGTGGGATCCGCGAACGACATCGATACCAGTGATTGCATGATCTTCCCCCTGACTGATGTTCTCCGGTCGGATCGACGTCCGGATGACGTCTCTGCACCGGGTGCCGAACCGCGCTTCCGCCCTGGCCGCTTCTCCCGTGCGTGCTGTCGCAGTGACTCCCCGCCTCGACGTGGGCCGCCCGGAATCGTCCGAGCGGCATCGGCTCGCGGTGGTTCCGTCCGGTGAGCGCCTCGGCGAGGTCGTGCGGAAGCCGTCGCGGCCGTCCCGAACCGCCGTGCGGACCGGTCACTCCGCTCGTGCCGGTTCGATCGCGGCGCTCGTCGAACGTGCTTCTGCGGAGCCGCTCGTCGCGGTGGCCCCGTCCGAGCCCCTGATCGCCGTCCGGTGAGCGGGTGTCCTCGCAGGATACAGTGACACCCCGGGAAAAGCCCGGTAAAGCGGCCTGTTCAAGAGGACGAAGTTGAGCGATTCAGCGGACAACGTGGCCACGGACGACTCGTCCGATCCGTTCGGCACGGCGGCGTTGCGCGCCGCCGTGCTGGATGCCTGGCGCGGCTCGCCCACCCGGTTCCGGGAGGACGCCAACGCGGAGGAGGACCTCCGGCTGGGCGGCTACCGGGACCGGCTGCTGGTCGAACTCGCCCAGAACGCCTCGGACGCGGCACGCGCGGCCGGGACGACCGGACGGTTGTCGGTCCGGCTCGTCGACGGCGAGCTCCGGGTGGCCAACACCGGGAAGCCGCTCGACGGAACGGGCGTCTCGGGACTGACGGCGTTGCGCGCCTCGCCCAAACGTGCCGAACCGTCCGTCGGCAGGTTCGGTGTGGGGTTCGCGGCGGTCCTGGCTGTCACCGACGCCCCCAGGCTGGCCACGGCCGCGGGTGGTGTGGAGTTCTCGGCCGCCCGGACCCGTGACGAGGTGGCGGCGCTGGCCGAGTCGAGTTCGGAGACGCCCGCCGCCGTGACGGAACTGGCCTCCCGCGGCGGTCAGGTGCCGGTCCTGCGGCTCGGTTGGCCGACCGGCGAGCGGCCCCCCGAAGGGTTCGACACCGAAGTCGTGCTGCCGTTGCGCTCCGACATCGATGGCGAGAAACTGCTGGACGACATGGCGGAGCAGGTGGTGGACCTGCTGCTGGCGCTGCCCGCCCTGCACCACGTCGACATCGGTGACCGGCACTGGTCCCGCACGGATTCCACCGACGACGGAGTAGTGGTGCACACCCCCGAAACCACCCGGAACTGGCTGGTCGAACGCGCGACCGGGGAGTGGCCGGAGTCCACGCTCAGCGGCATAGGGGTGGAGCAGCGCGAGCACTCGCGTTGGTGGATCTGCTGGGCGGTGGAGCTGGCCGGTGACGGTACCGTGCTGCCGTCGCGCGGCGACGTGCTGCACGCACCCACCCCAACCGAGGAACGGCTCTCGCTGCCCGCCCGGTTGTTGGCGGGCGTACCCGTGGAGCCGGACCGCAGGCGGGTATCGGAGTCACCCGCCACAAGGGTGGTGCTGGAACGGGCCGCCGCCGCTTACCCGCTGCTGCTCTCGCGGTTGGAACCGCTCGAACGGTCCGCGCTGGTCCCGGAACCCGGATTTCCGCTGTCGGACACCGACGAACGGTTGCGCCGCGACGTCGTCGAGCGGCTGACCGAGGCCGACTGGTTGCCCGCCGCCGACGGTTCGATGATCGCGCCACACCGCGCGACCGTGTTGGACCCGTTCGCCCCCGAACTGGTCGAACTGCTCGCCGAAGTGGTGCCGGGCCTGCTCAGGGCGGACCTTTCGGAGTCCCCGCACGCCACCGCGTTGCGTTCCCTGGGAGTGCACCGCATGGGAGCGGCCGAGGTCGTCGAAGCCGTGACCGGGCTCGACAGGTCCGCGGCATGGTGGCGGCGGTTGTACGAGGCGTTGCTGCCGATCGAGCGTGCCGACCGCACGGCCCGCGAGGAGCTCACCGCGCTGCCGGTTCCGTTGGCCGACGGTCGAACCGTGACCGGAGTGCGGGACCTGCTGCTGCCCGGCGACGGTGCGGAGGAAGCCGTGGCGGCACTGGCCGAACTGGACGTCACCGGGCTGCGGATCGCGGCGGCCGAGGCGGTGCATCCGCTGCTGGAACGTCTCGGCGCGCACCACGCGGGGGCTTCCGAACTACTGGACGCGCCCGCCCTGGTCGAGGCGGTGCACAACAGCGTGGCCGACGCACGGGCCGGAGCCGATCCCATGCGGCTGGCCGAGCCGGTGCTTCGGCTGGTGGGGGAGACGGGCCACCGCGACTGGCTGGGTGCGTTGGCGTTGCAGGACTCCGACGGTGAGGTACGCCGGGCCGACGAGCTGCTGTTGCCGGACGCGGCGCTGCTGGAAGTGCTCGATCCGCACGCCGTCGGCCCTGACGCGCCGTTGCAGACCGTCGCGGGGCACGTGGTCGAGCGGTGCTCGGCCGAGCGGCTCCGTTCCGTCGGGGTGCTGGACTCGTTCGCCGTGCTGGTCGAGGAGGAACCCACCTCACCCCACGAGGGAGTGGCCGACGCCGAGGTCTGGTGGCGAGAGTTGGAGCGCCTGCGCGGCGACGAGTGGCCGCCCCACCGGTTCGTCGGAGTGCGGGACCTGGATCTGGTCGCCGAGGACTCCTGGCCCGCGGCGCTGCGGCTGCTCACCGCCGACCCCGAAACCGCCCGCGCCCTGCGCGAGCCCGACGGCTACACCCCCTGGTGGATAGCCCGGTTCGCCGTGCTGGGTGGGCGTTCCCCCAGGCAATGGCGGCTCGCGGACGCCGAACAGCTCGCGGGGCTCTACGACCCGGTGCCCGATGTCGGTGTGGACGAACGAACCCTGCGGCTCGTGGGGGTACGTGCCGAACTGACGGTGCACGACACGGCGGATGCCGCCGAGCTGGTGGCTCGGCTCGCGGATCCGGAACGCGGGGTGCGCGCGGGACTGACGCTGGGTGCCCACCGCGCGTTGGCGGAGGCGGTGGCCTGCGACCGGATCGATCCGGGCGATGTCGACCCGCCACGAGCGGTGCGGTCGGTCAGCTCGGCGGTGGTCTCCGCTGATCGCGCGGTGGTGTTGGACGAGCCGTGGTTGCTGGGGGTCTTCGAACCGGCTCTGGTGGTGGCGGGCGGAAACTCGCACGAGTTCGACGCCGAGTCGCTCGCCGAGCTGCTCGATCTGCCGTTGGCTTCCGAGCAGGGGGTGGTCGAGATACTCGGGCAGGGCGTCACGCAGTCCTGGCAGGACGTGGCCAGGGTGCCGGGCGCCTGCGAACTGCTCGGGGTGCCCGTGCCCCACGGCGAGGTCGAACTGCGGGACGGTCTGCGGGTGCGTACCTCGGAAGGGGAGCACCGGGTGCACTGGTGGGTCGACAACGCCGGTGCGATCTACAGCGAGCGGAGCTCGGACGGATTGGCCCGGGCGCTGGCCTGGGCGGTCGATCGTTGGCAGGACCGGTTCACCCTGGCGGCGCTGCTGGCCGACCCGGACGCCACCACGCTGCTCCGTTGAGGTCGCTACCCGGTGTCGGGCCTCCCCGCAGCGAGAGCCGTGCCAGAGGTTCCGCCAAGTGAGAGCAGCGAAGGCCGAGTGGACAAAGTTCCGTTGAGATGTCAGCCGTCGAGCCCGGCGAGTCCCTGCCAGGAACCGCGGGACCCGCGCCGTGATGCCGAACGCTGCCAGTGAAAGACACAGTAGCCGAGCACTCCCAGCGCACCACCGGTCACACAGGTCCAGAACCGTACGTCGACCCCCGAGCTCGTCCAGCCGAGCATGCCGAACACCACGGCGGCCACCAGCCAGCACAGCGTGCCGGTGATCACGACCGGAGTCGGACCGGCGAGTTTGGCCGGCAGCGGAGGGACCGGGCGCATCTGTGGCGGTCCGGTGGGAGCGTCGTTGTCGTCCGCTGCCACGGTCGTCCTCTCCCTTCGGTCGGGATTCGTTCGGGGCGAGACGCTTTCGCCGGGAGTTCGCGTGCGTGCTCCGTCCACGAGTCGAGGGACGCGACGCGGCCGACGGGGTACGCGGTACGCGGGAGTCGCCAGCTTACCCGCGCCGTCCTGTGACTGCCGCGTCGCGGCGGAATTGTCCGTTATTTTGCTAGACTAACGAGGTGTCTGAAACGGCTGAACGCGAGCGCACTCTGGCGAGCAGACTGCGTATCGCCATCGTTCGCCTGAACCGCCGGTTGCGTGCGCAGACCGAATCCAGCGTTACGCTCTCCCAGATGTCGGCGCTGGCCTGCCTGTGGCGGAACGGGCCGCTGGCACCCAGGGAGCTGGCCGCCCACGAGGGGGTGCAGCCTCCCTCCATGACCAGGGTCATCGCCGCGCTGGAGGATCTCGGTCTCGTGTACCGACGTCAGCACCCCACCGACGGTCGCCAGGCCATCGTGGAGCTGACCGAGGCGGGCGACCAGCGCATGGAGCAGGAGGTCTCCGTGCGGGAGCAGTGGCTCGATCTGCGTCTGGCGGAGCTCACGGACCAGGAGCGCGACACGCTCTCCAGCGCGGCGCGCATCCTCGAGCGGATGGCCCGATGACGCCTCCCCGCCGTGGTTGCCGGAGGAGCGGAGTTCTCGGCCTGCTCGGTGCCGGCACGACCAGCTCCGCGGTCAACCTGTACTCGCTCCCGTGGACGGTGCTCGTCCCGACGTAGTCCGCACTCGGTGTGCCCGCCGCGGCGAGCGATCCGGCGGGATGCTCCGTCTACCGAGCCCCCGGTGGGGCGGCACGGAGCGCCCCGACCAGCGATACCCCCGACGAACCGAACGGTTGGCCGCAGCAGATGTCCAAACCCGCCCAGCAGGAGTCCGACAGGCCGGAGCGAGACAGCCGGTCAGCGGCATCGGATGAATCCACTGGTGGGCGGGCGCGCGGCGGGATGTTTCGTTCGCTGCGGGAACGCAACTACCGCTACTACGCCTCCGGGCAGGTCGTCTCGCTGACCGGCACCTGGATGCAGCGCGCCGCGCAGGACTGGCTCGTACTCGAACTCTCCGACGGATCGCCGGCCGCACTGGGAGTGGCGGTCGCGTTGCAGTTCCTGCCGACCCTGTTGTTCACGCTCTACGCCGGAGTCATCGCCGACCGGGTCGACAAGCGTCGGCTGCTGATCGCGGTGCAGAGCGGAATGGGGCTGTGCGGCGTGGCACTGGGGTTGCTCGACGTCGGCGGTGTGGTCGAACTCTGGCACGTCTACGCGCTGGCCCTGGGGCTGGGGTGCTTCTCGGCCGTCGACGCCCCGGTGCGGCAATCCTTCGTGGTCGAGATGGTCGGCGCCCGAGAACTGCCCAACGCGGTCGCCCTCAACTCGATGACCTTCAACCTTGCCCGTATCGTCGGTCCAGCGATCGCCGGTGTGCTGATAACCCTGATCGGTACGGGGCCGGTCTTCTTGGTCAACGGGTTGAGCACGGGCGCCGTGGTGCTCGGCCTGTTGCTGATGGATCCGAGCAGGCTGCACCGGACATCGGGAGCCACGGAGGAGAGCGGCAGTCTCCTGGCGGGACTGCGTTACGTATCGCGGAGTCCGCGACTGATCGTGGTTCTGGCGCTGGTCTGCTGTGTGAGCACGTTCGGGATGAACTTCGAGAACGCCTTCGCGGTGATCGCGCGCAACGTGTTCGACCGGGATGCCGCCGGATACGGGTTGCTGATCACCGCACTGGCGGTGGGCACGCTCAGCGGCTCCTCGCTGGCGGCGCGTCGGGCCGGTGGTCGGCCTCGGTTGCGGCTGGTCTTCGGTGGTGCCGCCGCGTTCGGCGCCCTTGAGGCGGCGGCCTCGCTGATGCCTTCCTACCGCAGCTTCGCGGTTGCGCTGATCCCCGTCGGTATCGCCGTGATGACCTGTACCACGGCGGCCAACTCCACTGTGCAGCTTTCCGTGGACCCGGAGATGCGGGGCAGGGTCATGGGGCTGTACATGATGCTGTTCCTCGGGGGCAGGCCGGTCGGCGGACTGCTCTCCGGTTGGTTGGCGGAGATCTTCAACGGCAGGGCGCCGTTGTTGTTCGGCGGCATCGGCGTGGTGCTGGCGAGCCTGGTGGGTGCCGTCGTGTTGGCACGGAGTTCGGAACAGGAGAGCGGCTCGTCGGGGTTGCCGAGAGAAGCAGGTTAGGCTAACCTAAATGATGTCGCTTCGTGGTGGGAGCGGCAGTCAGTTCGGGGACCGAGAAAGCCCCGGCCCGTGGGGCCGGGGCTTTTTCATTGGCATGGCCACGATTTCTCGCGAAATCGCGGCTCCCCACTACGGCGGTGTGGCCCCAGCTCCGTCAATTTCTCGCGAAATCGCCGGGCCGCTTCGGCGCGGTGGCGAACTCCCGCCACGGAACCACCCCCAGCAGAGCACCCCGCCCCCCGATCGGAGAAAAACTCGGGTTTCCCTCCCCCGGGGGAGGGAAACCCGAGTTCCGGCAGTTCGGCTTGTCGGAGCATTCACTGCCGGAGCCGCGGGGGCTCGTGCTCGGGTCCGCGAGTCCTTCGAACCCCGCCTCGTGCGGAAACGCCCGTCCCGGGCGGACAGGTCCGGGCGAGGCGGTTCAGGACTGCGGCAGCCGCAGCCCGTTGTAGCCGGCCCGCGCGTCGGCGAACCGCCGGGAGACCTCGTCCCAGTTGACCACGTTCCAGAGCTGCTTGACGTAGTCGGCCTTCACGTTCTTGTACTGCAGGTAGTAGGCGTGCTCCCAGATGTCGAACACCAGCAGCGGGGTGGTGGCGATCGACAGGTTGGAGTGGTGATCGCGCAGCTGCTGCGTGATCAGTCGCTGTCCGACCGGGTCCCACGCGAGCACGCCCCATCCGTTGCCCTGGATCGTGGTGGAGACGGCCTCCATCTGGGCGCGGAAGTTGTCGAAGGAACCGAAGTCCTGGTCGATGGCCGCCGCGAGCTCGCCGGTCGGCTTGTCGCCGCCGTCCGGGCTCAGGATCTTCCACCACACGAGGTGCAGCGAGTGACCCGCGAGGTTGAACGCCAGTGTGGTCTCCAGCCCGACGATCGACGAGAAGTCCCCCTTCTCGCGCGCCTCGGCGATCTTCTCGATCGTGTCGTTGGCTCCCTTGACGTAAGCCGCGTGATGTTTGCTGTGGTGCAACTCGTTGATCTCACCGGCGATCGCGGGTTCGAGCGCCGAGTAGTCGTAATCCAGCTCGGGCAGCACGTACTGCGCCATTGACCGTCTCCCTTTCGCAATGGGGTTTCGGTAGCAAGTCTGTCGCAGTTGCAAACTACTAGCAACAGTTTCGGCGCGCTCGACTCGGGTGGGTAGTACGGGGCGGAGCCCGGTGGGGCCCGGCCCGTTCCCGGGCCCCATCGGTGTGAGCTCATTCCACCGGCCAGGTGTGTGCCGGTTCGCCGCTGTCACCCAGTTCGATGTAGCGGCGCAGCATCTCCACCAGAGCGGGCTGTCGGTCACGGCTGCGCTGCAGCCGCAGCACCGTCTCCCGTTGCCAGTCGGCTCCGGTCTGCCGGGCCTTGCAGCGCTGTTCCAGCACACCGAGGTGGCGTTGCCTGGCCGTTGCCGAGACCCCGCACGCCTCCAGCCCCTCGTGGGCCATCGGGAGCAGCTTGCGCAGTACCAGTTCGTCGGCGGGAACCCATCCCATGCCGGGCCAGTACAGTCGGGCGTTCATTCCGTAACGGGCTCCGCTGTAGAAGTTCTCCTCCGCCGCGGCGAACGACATCTGTGTCCACAGCGGCCTGTCCTGTTCGGCCAGTGCGCGCTGTGCGCCGTAGAAGAACGCGGCGTTGGCCAGCATGTCGGCCACCGTCGGTCCCGCGGGGAGCACCCGGTTCTCCACCCGCAGGTGCGGAACCCCGTCCACGAGGTCGTACACCGGGCGGTTCCAGCGCCAGATCGTGCCGTTGTGCAGCCGCAGTTCCGAAAGCGTCGGGGCTCGTCCGGAGTTCAACGCGGCCACCGGGTCCTCTTCCTCCGGCTCCGGCATCAGCGAGGGGAAGTAGCGCACGTTCTCCTCGAACAGGTCGAAGATGGAGGTGATCCAGCGGTCCCCGAACCACACGCGGGGACGCACCCCCTGGTTCTTCAGCTCCTCGGGCCTGCTGTCGGTGGCCTGTTGGAACAGCGGGACACGCGTCTCCTGCCAGAGCGCTTTGCCCAGCAGGAACGGTGAGTTCGCCCCGACGGCCACCTGCACCCCGGCCAGGCACTGCGCCGCGTTCCAGTGCGCGGCGAAGTCCTCCGGAGCGACCTGCAGGTGCAGCTGTGCCGAAGTGCAGGCGGAGGAGGGCAGGATCGACTCCGCGTGCGAGCGCAACCGCTCCTGTTCCTGATCGCCGAGCGGGGTGCCCGACATGTGCAGCAGTATCTCCTCGCCGCGTGCCGCGCAGATCTGCTGGTTGAGCAGGCCGTAGCGCGCGGGGTGCGACAGCCAACGCGGATCGAAGTGGGAGCTCCGCAGCGTCGGCAGCGTTCCGATCATGACGAGTTTGGCCCCGATGTCCTGTGCCTTGCTGTCGGCGTTCGACAGCGAAGCGCGCAGCTCGTCCTCCAGTTCGAGGGCTCCCTGGCCTGCCAGCGCTCGCGGCCGGACGTTGAGCTCCAGGTTGTGTTGCCCCAGCTCGGTCGTGTACGAGGGGTCGTCGATCTTCTCCAGTACTTCGGCGTTGGACATCGAGGGGTTCATCCCCTCGTCCACCAAGCTCAGTTCCATCTCCAGCCCCATCTGTTGGTGGGGGAAGGAGAAGTTGCCCTCAGCCAGCATCCGGGCCAGCGCGTCCAGACCGCGCTGCATCTTGTCCCGGTATCGCTGCCGATCGCCCGGTCTGAACGCTCGACTGATTACGTTCTGCTTTCCCATGCCGCGTCACCCCGATCCAACGGTGTGCACATCGGCAGCTTCCGTGCTGGTCAGCGCCGGATTTCACAGTGGCACACCGGTGACCGCCCATGCCAGCGGCCAAAATGGTGGCACGATCTGACGAACGAGGGAGAGGCGTGGAAACGCTGTGTGTTCACGCGTGTCCGGGGGTCGAAGCGAGTGCCTCTCGGGGCCGAGCGCCGGACTTCGGCCGTTCAGCGCGCGGCGGGTGCCGCCGCACCCGTGCTTCGTCTGCCCAGGGTCAGGTGCACCGTCAGCGAGGCGAGCACCACGCCGAACATCACCAGTGCCATGGGCAGCGCCGATCCGACTCCGCCGAGTCCCACCAGCGGGGCCGCCAACGCCCCCACCACGAATTGCAGGACTCCGAGCAGTGCCGAGGCGCTTCCGGAGACCTCCTGGCGTTCGGCGAGCACGAGCATCGTCGTGTTGGGCATCACGAAGCCGAGACTGGAGATCATCACGAACAGTGCCACGAGCAGGAACGGCAGTGGCAGCCCCGCCGACACGGTGAACACCAGCAGCAACCCGGCCACCGCTGCCGCGCTCAGCGCGCAGAGCAGCAGCTGGGACTCGGTCGCGATCCTGCCGACGAGTCGTGCGTTGATCTGTCCGCCCGCGACCAGGCCCAGGGCGTTGCTGCCGAACGCGAGACTGTACGCCTGCGGGGAGAGTCCGTAGATGTCCTGCAGCACGTACGAGGAACCGCTGATGTAGGCGAACATCGCGGCCATGGCCAGTCCCGCCGCCAGTGCGTTGCCCAGGAACGAGGGACTGCCCAGCAGTCCGCCGAAGATGCGCGCGGTGGAACCGGGTCGCAGCGGTTGACGCCATCGCCTCGGTTTGGTCTCCGGGAGTGCCAGTACCGTCACCAGGAACAGCACCACCGAGAAGGACGCCAGCACCACGAATACCCCGCGCCAGGTGGTGAAGTTGAGCACCTGCCCGCCGATGACCGGCGCCAGAATGGGGGCCAGGCCGGTGACCAGCATCAGTGACGAGAAGAACCGGGACGCCTCCACTCCGGAGTAGAGGTCGCGTACCGAGGCGCGGGCGATGACCATTCCCGCGGCCGCGCCGAATCCCTGCAGGAACCGCAACGCGGTCAGTGCGTACACGTCCCCGGAGAGTGCGCACAGCACGGAGGTGGCGAAGTACACGCCCAGCCCGACCAGCAGTGGCTTGCGCCTGCCGACCGAGTCGCTGAGCGTTCCCGCGACCAGTTGCCCGAAGGCCAGCCCGAGCAGCACGGCGGTAAGCGTGAGTTGACCCTGCGCGGAGGTGGCACCCAGCTCCCTGGTCAGCTCCGGCAGGGCGGGGAGGTACATGTCGATGGTCAACGGGCCGAACGCGGTCAGTCCCCCGAGGATGAGGGCGAACTTCGCCTTGCGGCGCAGTCCGGAGTTGTCGACGCCGGTCTCCGTCTCGGTGTGGGGTGGTGTTCCGCCGTCGCGGTGGCTGTGCTGCTGCCTGGCGCCGCTCGGTGGAGCGTCACTCGGTCGCGGGTCGCTCATGAGCCGGCCTTCCGTGATCGGGAACTCGCACCCGTTCAGCACGAACGTGTGAAGGCGGGTGGTTATGCCCGTCTCGTTCGCATGGCTAAGTGAGCCCGGTCACGGACCTCGTTCCCCCGTGGCGAGGTCGACCGGCACCGGCCACGAACACACCGGCCACGAACACAACGGCCACGACCACGGTCGTCGTCGAAGGTCACATCCCCTGATGCGAGGATACGAAGTGTGGCCAGGCTGATCGAAGTAACCGATGCGGAGGACCCCGCGGTCGACGACTTCCGCGATCTGACTACCGCCGATCGTCGTCCCGATCGCCCCGGCGGGCGCGGGCTCGTGATCGGCGAGGGCAGGCTGGTGGTGGAGCGGCTGCTCGCCTCGCCCTACCCCATTCGGGGACTGCTCGGGGAACGCAAACGGATAAACACCCTCGAACCGCTGCTGCGCGATCTCGATGTCCCCGCCTACATCGTCGAGCCGGACACGCTGGCCGGGATCGTGGGCTTTCACCTCAACCGCGGAGTTCTCGCGGTGGCGGACCGCGCTCCCGAACCCGATCCGGCCGAGCTGATTCGCCGTTCCAGCAAGCTGGCCGTGCTCGAAGGGGTCGTCGATCACGAGAACCTCGGAGCCATGTTCCGCAACGCCGCCGGGCTCGGCCTCGACGGGGTGCTATTGGGCCGCGGCTGTTCCGATCCGCTCTATCGCCGCAGCGTCCGGGTCTCGATGGGGCACGTGCTGCGTGTGCCGTTCGCCAGGCTCACGGACTGGCCCGGCGATCTGGAGCGCCTCGGTGCCAACGGTTTCCGGGTGGCCGCGCTGGCCCCCCGTCCCGATGCCGTTCCGGTGGGACGAGCGGGTCTCTCCGAGGGCAAGGTGGCCGTGCTGATGGGTTCGGAGGGGCCCGGGCTGAGCGAGGAGGCACTGCGCTCGTCCGATCTCACCGTCGGCATCCCGAT
Organism: Actinopolyspora lacussalsi; assembly: GCA_030803735.1. Classification (NCBI taxonomy): domain Bacteria; kingdom Bacillati; phylum Actinomycetota; class Actinomycetes; order Actinopolysporales; family Actinopolysporaceae; genus Actinopolyspora; species Actinopolyspora lacussalsi. The sequence goes on from JAURUC010000001.1 coordinate 4,288,297, forward strand.
GTCTCGTGAGGTGGATTCGCTGAACGTCGCGGCCTCGGCCGCGATCGTGTTCCACGCCATGCGCTCCGACTCGTGAGGCCGCCGCGTCCGCGGGCCACGGGGTGATCTTCGGGCCCGACTGTGCCGGAGAACATCGTCCCGGTGGAAGATCTCAGTAGGGGGACGTCGCGATGGTGGGGGAAACCATGGAACTCCGGGTCGCCCGAGGGCGGCCCCTGTTCGTCGAGGCGGACGGGTCGCTCGGTCTGAAGCCGGAGCACGTGGGGCTTTCTCCCGAGCTCTGTGCGGCGCTGTACGAATGGGCCGAGGTCGTGGAGCGAATCAGCCGGGGGAATCCCCTCGACGGGCGGGCGTCGCGCGCGGTGGCACGTCGCGGCCGGCTGCTCGCGGGCCGCACGGCGGGGGAGTGCGAGCGTGCCGTTCGTTACCACGATCCGCTGACCGGTGAGCCGAGCACGCTGCCCGCACCCGTCGGACAGCGGCTTGTCGCGGGGTCGGACCCGCGGACAGAAGTGTTCGACCGCACCGCCCGGCCCACCGGCGTGACGGTCAGTGTCATCCTCGCGGTGCTGGTCTCCGTGGTGCTGGTGGTGGTTTCGCTGGGGCTGGCCGAGGTGAACCCGCTGCTCGGTGTGGTGGTCAATCTCGCTGTGGCGGGCGGATTCGCCCCGTCGGTCTGGCTCGGACGCGCCGTACCCACCTGGCGCTGGGTAGCTTTCGGAGTAGTACTCGGTGTCGCCGCTTCCTGGGTGATCCTGCCGCTGAGTCTGCTGGGGTGAGCCGGGCCTCCCCGAGTCCTACACCATCCGGGGGAACGAATGTTCGGCCCGGTCAGCATGGTTCCGCGTTGAGCCGTTGGGCACAATCGAGGCATGTCACCGTCCGCGCGCGTGTTGTTCCTGGTCGGCCTCTTGTCGATCCTCGTGGCCCTGTTCGCCGGGGCAGTGCTGCTCACGATGGACTACGTCGCGTGGATAGCGGGGACGATCGGCGCGGTCTCCATCGCGGGAGGGTTCGTGGCGAGGGCGCTCTCCCCGGACACCGGCGGCGGGAAGTCCACAGGGGACGGTATTTCCCCCGGTGGCGGACGCCCCCGCGGTAGGTTCATCGGCAGATCGCTGCCGGGAGTGCGGGACCGCATCTGGCAACGACACCTCGAATCGAGAGGTGGGAACTCCGGTGACGAGCAGCAGAGTCCGGAACAGGACTCCTCCCGCCCCTGAATCCGGCGCCCCCGAATCCGGTATCGCTGGCCCCTGTATCGCTGGCCCTGGTATCGCTGCCCCGTAGTCGCCCGCCCGAGCCCGGCCGGTTCGACGTGCCGAACTCGTCACACTTCGGCCGCCGGTCGCGGTCTCGCCGTCGGTCACCGGTTCGACCGCACGCCGAGCAGCACGTCCTCCCAGGAGGGTACGATCGGGTGATTCTTGCGCCCCTCCCCGGTACCCGCGTCGTCCTCGATGTCCTCCCGGTCCGTCGCCACGTGTTCGACCTCGTTGTCCGACCCTTCCAGGGGTTGTTCGGCCTCGGAGTCCTGGATCGCGTTTCCGAACTCGGCATCGTTCGACTGCGAGGTCGAGCCGAGTAGCGTCCCCGCTGTCATGGCGGGGATGTGGGCGGTTCCGACGGAACTCTCGGAGAGGTCGGGGTTGTTCTGCTCGGACGCTCCTCCCAGTAGCGGAGTGGTGGTCTCCCGATCGCCGGAGTGAACCTCCTCCTCGTCCGAGTGGTCCAGCTCGAGTGCTTCCCTGGCGAGCTCGGTGACCGGACGTACCGTGCGCAGTGGCCGGTTCGGAGTGGGATCGAGCAGGTCGAGCGCGTCCTCGTCGAGCGCGGCGATCGTGCCCCCCTGCGCGCCGGGGTGGAACGTCCAGTGCGCGGTGTTCTCCGTGCGGCCGGCCTGCCAGCGCAGCGTGACCACCCACTTGCCGTCCTCGCCGCGCCAGGCGTCCCAGCTGGTCTCGCCGTAGTCCTGCCCCCGCATTCCGAAGGTCTGCGAGATGATCTCGCCGAGTGTCTGTACGTCCGGCCCGTCCTCGCGGATCGGATGTGCCTGCTGGGCCTTCTCGGCGACCTGGGCCCGTTCCAGTAATACCGGGTAGGCGTAGCGCTCCACGCGTTGCTGCGGAATGCCGGCCTCAGCGGCGACTTCCTCGACGGAAGCGCCCGCACGAACTCGCGTCTGGATCTCGCGCGGCCGCATCTGGGCTTCCAGCTCGATCTGTACCTGCCCGAGACGGGTGAGGTCACCGCGGGCCGCGGCGCGGAGTCGCTCGTCGGCAGGCACCGCGAAGCGTTCGCCGTTGTCGGGATCCTCACACACGACGGTCTCGCCGTCCTCTTCGAGCCCGACCACTCGCAGCGCTCGCATAAGTGCCTCCCCGCGCCTCCCGCTGATTTTAGATCACCAAGCTATAACGATAACTCGGCGGGGGGTCTCCGTGGGACGGACGCGCCGAGTGTCGTAACGATGATCCTGCCGAACGGGCGTACCCCGTCGCATCCGTGGAAATACCTTGATTCCCCGAAAAACCGTGTGGTCTCGATTACCCGGTCGGGCCGCCGCGGGGTATCCCATCGTCGCGGGCTCGGGTGTATCGCTCGGGGACATGCCGGCTGACCCTCGGCATCCTCGCGGCGCATCGGGGTGGACGGTGACGACATCACCTCGCCGGAGCCTCGGCCGAGGCCGGGATCCGGGGTGAGCGGCGCACCGCCCACCCCGGTAGTCGCGTCGGATCAGCCGAGCTTGCCCGCGATCCAGTCGATCGCCTGCGTCAGCTTGGTGACGTCGTCCGGCTCGACGGCGGGGAAGGTGCCGATGCGCAGCTGGTTGCGGCCGAGCTTGCGGTAGGGCTCGGTGTCCACGATCCCGTTCGCGCGCAGCGCCTTGGCCACGGCGTCCGCGTCGATCGAGTCGGCGAAGTCGATCGTGTTGACCACCTGGGAACGCTTGGCCGGGTCGGCGACGAAGGGGGAGGCGAAGTCCGAGGACTCGGCCCACGAGCACACCCGGCGCGAGGACTCACCGGTGCGCCGCACGCACCAGTCCAGCCCGCCCTGTTCGAGCATCCACTCGATCTGGTCGGCCAGCAGGAACAGCGTGGCGACGGCGGGGGTGTTGTAGGTCTGGTCCTTGCGGGAGTTGTCCAGCGCCGTGGTCAGCGAGAGGAACTCCGGAATCCAGCGGTCCGAACCACCGATCTCGCCCACGCGCTCCAGCGCGGCCGGGCTCATCGCCGCGATCCACAGGCCGCCGTCCGAGGCGAAGCACTTCTGCGGCGCGAAGTAGTAGACGTCCACGTCCGCGGGGTTGAACGGCAGCCCGCCCGCGCCGGAGGTGGCGTCCACCGCGATCAGCGAGTTCTCGGACCCGGCGGGGCGGCTCGGGGGCAGCATCACGCCGGTGGAGGTCTCGTTGTGCGCCCAGGCGATCAGGTCGGCCTTCGGGTCGGACACCGGATCGGGGGCATCGCCCGGATCGGCCTTGACGACGATCGAGTCGTCCAGGAACGGGGCGGACTTGGTCGCCTTCGCGAACTTCTCGGAGAACTCACCGTAGGTCAGGTGCAGCGCACGCTGCCGTACGAGGCCCAGGGTGGCGGCGTCCCAGAAGGCGGTGGTGCCACCGACGCCGAGGACCACCTCGTAGCCCTCCGGAAGGGAGAAGAGCTGGCGGAGACCTTCCCGCACGCGTCCGACGAGCGACTTCACCGGTTTCTGCCGGTGCGAGGTGCCCATCACGTCGGCACCCTCGTTCGCGAGCCGCGTCAACTGCTCCGGCCTGACCTTCGACGGTCCGCATCCGAACCGTCCGTCGGCCGGGATCAGTTCAGCTGGCAACCGCAGCGTCGTCGGGTCGATGTTGGTTTCGGCCTGCGTCATGCCGGCGCCTCCGGTCCTTGTTGTGTTGGTTTCGGCCCGTTCGAGGGCCGCTTGCGAACATGCACGAAGTTGGCCAGATGACCGGCGCCGTTGCCGGCTCAAGCACGGCTGGGCGCACACCGCCGGCGCGGTCCGACGGATCGCGCCACCGTGCCGCCGGTGTGAACCAGCCGCGGGCAACTTACTGCCTCCGTCGCCCCCTTGGCTACCGCGACGAGCCCGGTGTCACCCGAGCGAAACCGACCGGTGCGGCCGTCCCCGTCCGCCCGGAACGCCGGCTGAGATCGGAAAAGAGTTACGATCCCCGGGAACTCGCACTGTGATCCGTATCATACTCGTGGAGCCGGTCGACCAGGTCGGCGCGTGCCCGGGCCACCCTGGAACGGATCGTGCCGGTGCGGCAGCCCGCCACCTCGGCGGTCTCCTCGTAGCTGAGCCCGACCAGCTGGGTCAGCACGAAGGCCTCCCTGCGCCGTTCGTCGAGGGCCTCCAGTGCGCTGCGCAGCGCGTATCCCTCCGGTATCGAGAGGATTCGCGGTTGGACCCGTTCCGCCGCGAGCTGCCAGTCGTCGATGTCGGCCGTGCGTGGGCGGCGGTCGCGGTGCCGGATGTGGTCGGCGGCGACCCTGCGAGCTATCGACAGCAGCCAGGTGCGCGCCGAGGAGCGGCCGCGGTAGGTGGCCAGTGAGCGGAACGCGCGCAGGTAGCACTCCTGGGTGAGATCCTCCGCGACGTGCGCGTCCGCCAGATGCCGCAGCAACTGCCAGACCTGACGCTGCGTGCCGTGCACGAACCTGGTCGCGGCGTCGGTGTCCCCCTGTTTCGCCGCCAGCGCGCAGCGTGTGAGTTCCTGGTCGTCCACGCCCAATATCCAATGAACTTCGGGCCCGGGCCCGCTGCCACGGTTGTTCGGCTCACTCGACCACGTAAGCCGCGGTGATGCCGACTCGGCGGGCGTGAACCGTCGTTACCGTGGGAGCACGATACGCGTGTCCCCTCGATCTCCGGCACGGGAGCCGGGAACTACCGGGAGGTCACCGACGACCAGCACGGTGTGGACTGCGTGACGAGTGTCGAGATCCTCTCCGCCGAGCTCGACGGGGCGGCCACCGAGGAGCAGCGTCGACTGGTGCGGCAGCACCTGGCGGGCTGTGCCGAGTGCGAACGGCGCCGAGCTGGTTTCGACGAGTTGCACCGGGCGGTGCGGATCATGCCCGCCGAGCCCGGCCCCGACGTCACCGGAGCCGTGCTGCCGGCCCTGCGGCCCCGGTCGCTGGATCGGCTGCGCGGTGCGGCGGGGAGGCGACCGCGAACCGCCCTGCGCTGGTTGCTGGCACTGGTGGCGGCGGTTCAGTTGGGGGTGGCCCTGCTGCAGCTCACCGGTGTCGGAGTTCGCGTGGGCGATGGGGCCCGGTCGACGATGCCGCACATCGATCACGAGACGGGCGCCTGGAACGCTGCGGTGGCGGTCGCGTTGGCCTGGGTGGCGCTGCGTGCCAGGCACGCGGCCGCGCACCTGCCGGTGCTGGCGAGTTTCACCGGCGTGCTCGGCGCGTTGTGCCTGGTGGATCTGGTCACCGGCCGCGTCGGCCCCGAACGGGTGATTTCACACCTGCCGGTGCTGCTCGGGCTGGTACTGGTGGCGGTGCTGGCGCTGCTGCACGGCTCGGACCGGGTGCCCGCGAGCGGGAGCCGCTCCCCCGGCGAGGGTGCCGAGCGCGGGGTGGCGGAGCACACCACCACGAGCGCGCTCGACGGAGGGAGGACCGAGTCGTCCCCGCCGCCCGTGGCGTACCGGGAGAGCGCGTGAGACGTGACGGACGGCATGGTTCAAGCTGGAGGGAGTTTCGCCGGTCGCGGTGAACCGCACGAAAGGTGGTCGGATGACGACGTCCGCGGACACCTCAACCGAGTCCGCCGAACAGCAACGCGGCTCCGCCGAACAGCAACGCAGCGTCGAGCTGGCCGTCAGCGGCATGACCTGTGCGGCGTGCGCCAACAGGGTGGAGCGCAAGCTCAACAAACTCGACGGTGTGCACGCCAGCGTCAACTACGCCGCCGCCCGTGCCAGCGTCACCGCCCCGGCGGGCGCCGCCGACGAGTTGCTGACCGAGACGGTGACCAAGGCAGGCTACGGGGCCGAGGTGCTGCGCCCAGCCGAGGAGAGCCCGGACGACTCTCGTGCCCGGCTGCGCGATCTGTGGCGCAGGCTCGTCGTCTCGGTCGTGCTGTTCGTGCCGCTGGCCGACCTGGCGATCCTGTTCACGGTGCTTCCCGAAGCCCGCTTCCCCGGTTGGCAGTGGCTGATCATCGTGCTCGCGCTTCCCGTGGCGGGCTGGGCCGCCTGGCCGTTCCACCGCGCCGCGCTGCGCAACGCCCGGCACGGTTCCTCCTCGATGGACACGCTGGTCTCCATCGGGATCACCGCGGCGAGCGTGTGGTCGCTCTACGCGATGTTCGCGCCGAGCGCTGCGCCCGCCGACGCCTCCGGGCTGTGGCTGCTGCTCAACACCGACGGTGCCGCTTACCTGGAAGTGGCGGCCGGAGTGACCACCTTCGTGCTGGCCGGACGCTACTTCGAGGCCAAGGCGCAGCGCAGAGCGGGCGGCGCGCTGCGCGCCCTCGCCCGGCTCGGAGCCAAGACCGCTCTGGTGCGGGACGAGGACGGCACGCACCGGGAGGTGCCGGTCGAACGACTGCGGGTCGGGGATCGGTTCGTCACCCGCCCCGGCGGAACCATCGCCACCGACGGGCGCGTGGTGCGTGGCGGCGCCGCCGTGGACCGCAGCTCGATGACCGGGGAGTCGGTGCCCGCCGAGGTCGTCGAGGGCGACGAGGTCACCGGAGGAACCACGGTCGCGACCGGCTGGTTGCTCACCGAGGCCACCAGGGTCGGCCGGGACACCCAGCTCGCGGGGATGATGCGACTGGTCGAACAGGCGCAGAGCGGCAAGGCCGCCGTCCAGCGGTTGGCCGACCGGATCTCGGCCTACTTCGTGCCCGCCGTGCTCGGGCTGGCCGTGCTGACGTTGCTCGGCTGGCTGCTGCTCGGCGGCTCGGCCGAGCGCTCCTTCACGGCCGCGCTCTCGGTGCTGGTCATCGCGTGTCCGTGCGCGCTGGGACTGGCCACGCCGACCGCGCTGATGGCCGCTTCCGGACGTGGTGCGCAGCTCGGCATCTTCCTCAAGGGGTATCAGGCCCTGGAGTCCACCAGGACGGTCGACACGGTGGTGTTCGACAAGACCGGCACGGTCACCACCGGCAGCATGACCCTCGGGGAGGTGTACTGCGTCGCCGGTGTGGCGCGGTCCGAGGTGCTTCGACTGGTGGGCGGACTGGAGCACGCCTCCGAACACGCGGTCGCCGCCGCGATCACCTCCGCCGCGCGCGCCGAGCTCGGGGAAGGCGTGGAACTGCCCGCTGTCGAGGGGTTCGCCAACGATCCCGGACTGGGCGCGCACGGCGAGGTGGACGGACACCACATGCTGGCGGGCAGGGCGAAGCTGTTCACCGACAACGGGATCACCGTTCCGGAGGACGTGCGGCGACACCACGCGGAGTGGCAGCACGGCGGGAGGACCACCGTCCTCGTCGCGCGGGACGGAGTCGTGGTGGCGGTGCTCGGGCTCGCCGACGCGGTCAAGCCCTCGGCCCCGGCCGCCGTGGCCGAGCTGCGGCGGCTCGGGATGCGGACCGTGCTGTTGACCGGTGACAACGAGGCCACGGCTCGTTCCGTCGCCGAGGAGGTGGGGATCGGCGAGGTCGTCGCCGACGTGCTCCCGGATCAGAAGGTCGAGGCGATCGAAGGACTGCGCGCCGAAGGGCGCCGGGTGGCGATGGTCGGCGACGGGGTCAACGACGCGCCCGCACTGGCCACGGCGGAACTGGGGCTCGCGGTGGGGGCGGGCACGGATGTGGCCATCTCGGCGGCCGATCTCATCCTGGTCCGCGAGGAGCTGACGGCGGTGCCGGACTCCGTGAAACTCGCCAGGCGGACGCTCGGCACCATCCGGGGCAACCTGGTCTGGGCGTTCGGCTACAACCTGGCCGCCGTGCCGTTGGCCGTGTGCGGACTGCTCAACCCGCTGATCGCGGGCGCGGCCATGGCGCTGTCCTCGGCCTTCGTCGTCTCCAACAGTCTGCGGTTGCGCCGGTTCACCCCCGCGTGAAATCGCTCCCAGGAGTGTCCGGTTCGGGGAGCCCCGCCTCGGGGTTCCCTCCGGGGAGGTTCCGGGGTGTCTGGGGGCTTTCCCGGAAGCGGTTCACGAGTTCGATCCGTTTACTGGGGACAGTGCACAGCGGAGAGCCGCGAAGTCCCGCCGAGCGGGTTCCGGAGATCGAAATCCGCCCCGGCGAATCCGCGTCGGGTGGATCAGCCGAGGGCCCCGCCGCGCGCTCTCGATGCTGTCGCTCGCCCGAGGTGGTCGTAGTACTCGACCACCGGGCTGTTCCCTAGCGCGTCTTCCGAACGTCACGCGTGGCACTCCGTGTCCGGAGCGTCACGTTAGAGTCAGTTTCGCAATTCAGATACCACAATGGGGGAATCACGTGAGTTTCCCGAACGGGTCGCAGCAACCCGCGGCCGTCCCTTCGGAACAGGGCGGAGTCAACGGACAGCAAGGCTTCGCCGGACAACTCGCCGAACCGGAATCGGCGACCAGCGGATCGGCACTGGTCAAGGTATACGGCAGCGGTGAGGCCGGAGTTCGCGCGCTGGACAACGTCGACATCGGCTTCGCGGGCGGACGGTTCAGCGCGATCATGGGGCCCTCCGGTTCCGGCAAGTCCACCCTGATGCACTGCCTGGCCGGGTTGGACACCCCTACCTCGGGTCGGGTGATGCTGGGAGAGACCGACCTGACCGGTCTCTCGGACAAGCAGCTCACCCTCACGCGACGTGACAGGATCGGCTTCCTGTTCCAGTCGTTCAACCTGCTGCCCACCCTGACGGCGGAGCAGAACATCCTGCTGCCGCTGGAGCTGTCCGGTCGCAAACCCGACCGGCAGTGGCTGAACGAACTCACCGAGTCGTTGGGCATCGACCAGCGGTTGCGCCACCGGCCCAGCGAACTCTCCGGCGGGCAGCAGCAGCGGGTCGCGGTGGCCCGCGCCCTGATCACGCGCCCCGAGGTCGTCTTCGCCGACGAACCCACCGGTGCGCTGGACTCGAAGTCCGGCGCGAACCTGCTGGAGTTCCTGCGCGGCTCGGTACGCCAGTTCGGCCAGACCGTGGTGATGGTCACCCACGACCCGGTCGCCGCGTCCCACGCGGACAGCGTGGTGCTGCTGGCCGACGGCAACATCGCGGGCCGGATCGAGGAGCCCACGCAGGAAGCGGTGCTCGACTCGCTGCGCCGGTTGGGTGGGTGAGGGCCAGTGCTGCGCAACACCCTGCTGCAACTGCGGCACAACATCGGACGGCTCACGGCGGCCGGACTCGCCATCGTGCTGGGCGTCGGATTCGTCGCCGCCACTCTCGTGTTCACCGGCACCATGCAGTCCTCGGTGCGGCACATGGTGGCAGCACCCAACCTGGCCGCCGACGTCGTGGTAGACGACCAAATGGCGAGGGTCGCCGAGGGGAGCGAGAACGACAAAAGACAGCAACGCCTGCGGAAGGTTCGGGACACCGAAGGTGTCGACGTGGCCGTCCCCAGGACCGAGAGCTACGCCAATGCCTCCTGGAAGGGCGAGCGGTACTCGGTGGAGCTGAACCGGCTGCCCGAGCAACAGGCACTGCGCTGGTACGAGCTCGCTGAGGGCAGCTATGCGGACGCCGCGGACGAGGTGGTGCTCAGCGAGCGCGCCGCCGACTCGGCGAATCTTTCTCCCGGAGACACCCTCACCCTCCAGCAGCCGCGATACGTCTCGGCTCGGGAGGGAGAGAGCGAGAAGGCACCGCCGAAGCGCGAGGTCACCGTCTCGGGGCTGGTCGACATCGGGAGCAACGTGCTCACGGGTGGCAGCCGCATCACGGTCTTCGCCCCCCAGGGGCTGCTGAACCAACTCGGGACAACCGAATACCGCGCGATCGACCTGCTGCTGGCCGACGGAGCCGATACCTCGGCGGTGCTCGACCGGCTGCGCGGCAAGCTCGACGCTGGCCAGTACGTCAAGGTCCGAACCGGACAGCAGCAGGCCGACTACGCGGTGAAGCTGTTCAGCGGGAGAGTGGCCGTCGCACTGAACGCCGTACTGCTGCCGTTCGGCGCGATCGCGCTGTTCGTGGCCGGGTTCGTCATCGTCAACACCTTCTCGGTGCTGCACGCCCAGCGAAGCAGGCAGTACGCACTGCTGCGCTGCGTCGGGGCCACCCGGGGACAGATCCGGCGGTCAGCGCTGTTCGAGGCACTGCTGGTGGGGCTGGTCACCTCGGTGATCGGCACGGTGTTCGGCGTGCTGGTCTCGGCCACGGTGAGCTGGCCACTGGGGCTGACCGACTCCCCGGTCGACTTCGGCGCGCTCGGTATTACCCCGCTGGCGCTGACCGCGCCCGTGGCGGCCGGACTGCTGGTGACCTTCCTGGCTTCGCTGGCCCCCGCCGCACGCGCGATGCGGGTCGCGCCGCTGGCCGCCCTGCGTCCCGTCCCCGACGAGCAGGCCTCCCGCCGGATCGGTCGAGCGCGGTTGGTGTCCGCCGTGGTGTTCACCGTGGCGGGCGCTGGTTTCCTGCTCGGCGGTGCCCTGCTCGGATCGATGACCATGGCGGTGCCCGGCGGGCTCGTGGCCGTGCTGGGAGTGCTGCTGTTCACGCCCACGCTCATTCCCGCGGTTGCCAGGGCGTTCGGCTACCTGATGCGTTCGCTCGGCCCCACGGGCACGCTCGCCAGTGGCAATGCCGTGCGCAATCCCTACCGGGCCTCCTCCACCAGTACCGCGCTGATGATCGGCGTCGGGCTGATCGTGCTGTTGCTCACCGGTACCGCCAGTGCGCGGCTCGGTGCCAACGAGCAGATCGATCAGCGCTACCCGGTGGACGTGAAGATCGCAGCCGAGGAGCGGGGCCAACCGGTTCCCGAAGGGGTGGGGCAGCGCCTCGCGGCCCTGGAGGGCACGGCCGCCACCGCCGCCCTGTCCGGCGCCAGTTTCGAGATGGAGCGGCCGGAGACGAGCATGCCCGAGGGAGCCTCCCGCGAGGACATTCCTCCCGCGACCTTCCACGCAATGGGGATCGCCCCCGCGAAGCTCGCCGAGATCTCCCGGCATGGTGCGGAGGCTCTCCGGCAGGGGACCGCCCTGGCTCCCTCCGGCATCCTCGACAGCTGGGGTTGGTCGGAAGGGGACCGTGTTGAGCTGCCCATCGGGGAGGGCTCCGCCACGTTCCGGTTGGCGTCCACCGATCTGATCCGATCCGGCTTCCTGCTGACCAGCTCCGATCTGGCTGCCACGGGGGCCGAGACCAGCACCACCGAGATCTGGGCCCGTGCCACCTCCGACACCTACACGCCGGGCTACACCGGCGAGCTGAACTCGTTGGCCGAGGAGAGCACCTCGACACCCATAGATCTCGGGGGAGCGGTGCAGAAGCGTGCGCAGTTCACCCAGGTGCTCGACACGCTGCTGCTGATCGTCACCGGTCTGCTGGCGGTCGCGGTGATCATCGCGGTGGTCGGTATCGCCAACACGCTCGGCCTGTCGGTGCTGGAACGCGGCAGGGAGTCCGCGCTGCTGCGCGCGCTCGGACTGACCCGTGGTCAACTGCGGGGAACCCTGGCGCTGGAGGCGGTGTTGCTGGCCGTGGTCGGTACCGTGCTGGGAGCCATGATCGGAGTGCTGTTCGCCTTCGGCGGGGTGGCGGCGATGTTCGAGAACCTCGGACTGCCGGTCGCGTTCGCCGTGCCCTGGGCACGATTGCTGCTGGTGATCGGCTGTGCCATACCAGCGGGCGTGTTGGCCTCGGTCCTGCCCGCCCGACGGGCTGCCAAGGCCCAACCGGCCGCGGCCCTCTCCGAGGAGTGACGAGCCGCATCGTCACAGCTCGATTTCCGTAGCGGGTTCCGTGTCGGACCCTCCGGCACGGCTCTCGCTGCGGGGAGGTCCGACATCGGGTAGCGACCTACCCGACGTCGGACCTTCCTCGCGGGAGCCGCACCGGAGAACCCGCGGCGGTGCCGTCCGCGAGGGTGGTGGTTCGGTCTGCGGGAGTGGTCGGAGTTCGGCACCGGGGCTCGCGCCCACCGGCGCGGCGATTTCGCGAGAAATTGACGGAGCCGGTGCCACACCGCCGCACGGGGCGGTGATTTCGCGAGAAATCGACGCCCCGCACCGCCGTCGGACGCGACCGTGCGGGTCGCAGCGCATGGGACCTCTGGTGTGTGAGGCGGATGCCAGCTACACAGCGGGAGAGGTCAACTCCCTTCGACATCGGTCCAGTGGACTTCCAGCTCGTCTCGGGTTCCGAACCGTTCCAGATGGGTTCCGATCACCTGTTTGACCCGGTCGACCCCTTCCCGGTCAGCGGCACGCGCCCGCAACAGCAGGGTCCACCCCTCGGCCCGCAGCTCGCACGTTCCGACGTCGAACTCCACGCGCCCGGTTACCTCGTCGTGCTCGCTGTCGACCTTGTGCGCGAAGTGCTTGCAAAGTTGTGACAGGTATCGCTGTGGCCGTTCGGTGGTGACTTCCGCCTGTGAGGTCAGCATCTTGCCTCTCGTTCGACGTGATTTCGGTTAAGGTATGCCTTACCGAACTCACGTTACTCCGGTGTTCGCCGTGGACACGATCACCGATCCGCCGTGCCGAGGGGAGAGTCCGGTCACACCGGGTTGGCCGCTGTCAGTGACCGACGCTGTCGGTGACCGACGCTGTCGGTGACCGACGCTGTCGACGCACGCCCGGCCGGTTCACCAGGGCCCGGCCGGCTCACCAGGATCCTGTCGGATCCGCTCAGCTCCTGGTGGATTCCAGCCGTGCGAGCATTCCCCGGTAGTCGGCGTCGTCATCGTCGCCCTCCTCCCGGTGCCACTTCCGGAGCAGCACGACCAGTACCAGCAGCAGCGGAACCTCACCGCCGAGCCAGCCGATCAGCGCTCCCGCCTGCTGCGCGGCCATCGGATCCACCGACCACGGCAGGTCCAGCGTGCGGTAGTAGTTGCCCGCGATCGGCTCGGACATGCTCAGCACCAGCACGCCGAAGAAGGCCAGAGCGGGCATCATGCCCAGCGTCACGCCCAGTCGTGCCAGCTGCGGCACCCGACGGGGGGTGCGGTCGATGCCGAGTATCGACCAGAACCACAGATAGCCGCTCCCCAGGAAATAGACGTTCATGATCGTGTGAGCCCAGTGCTCCTGCATGACCAGCTGGAACAGGCCGGTCGGGTACAGCGCGTAGAGCGAGCCCACCAGCAGCAGCGAGGCCAGCACCGGGTGACTCAGCCACCTCGAAACGGGCGAGTCCACGATCCCGAGCAGCCATTCCCTCGGTCCGTACGGTTCACCCCGGCGTGCACGAGGTAGTGCCCGCAGGCACAGGTTCACCGGCGTCCCCAGCACGAGCAGGGCCGGGCCCAGCATGTTGAGCAGCAGGTGGGCCGTCATGTGCACCCCGAAGGTGGCAGGTGCGTAGCTTCCCACCCCGGAGGAGCTGGCCACCAGCACCGCCAGGCAGCCCGCCAACCAGCTCACCGTGCGCCCCACCGGCCAACGCTGTCCGTGCGCGCGCAACCGGCGCACCCCCGCCAGGTAGCTCACCGCCAGCACCACGGCGGCCGTGCCCAGCAGTAGGTCGAACCTCCACTGGGTGATCAGCTGCCAGAAGCTCGGAAACTCCGGAAGGTCGTAGCCGATGAGCAGGTCCATGGCGGTGGCGTCCCTATCGAGCAGGTTGGGCGGCGGAACGTGCGCCATTCCCATCGAGATCCCCACCGTGGCCAGCAGCAGCGCCAGCTCGGCCCCGGCCAGGCGCAGCATCCCCCTGTGGCGATCCAGCGCGGACCGGGTGATCCGACGTCGCAACGGCACCGAAACCAGCCCCACCAGCAGCAGGAGCCCGATCTTGCACAGCACCAGCGCCCCGTACTGGGTGCCCAGCCACATCCGGATCGGTGCCAGTATCAGCGAGCCGATGACACCGGAGACCGCCAGCACACCCCAACACGTCGCGGCGAGCTTCCGGTAACGCCGCGCCACGATTTCCGGGTTCGCTCCCCGCCTGCGAGCGTGGGCGAGCACGGCGAACAGCACTCCCAGCCACAACGCGGCCGCCACCACGTGGAAGACCATGCTGTCGGAGGCGAAGTCGTGTCCTCCGTTGGAGGCGGAGTGCCCGACCAGCACCGGAGGCAGCAGCGTCAACCCCGCCAGCACGGTCAGCCCGATCGTGGTGCGCCACCGCAGCGTCGAACGGCACGCGACAGCCAGTACCAGCGCGAGCAGCGCGGAGAGCAGCCACGCCTTCGGAACGTCCAGTGCTTCCAACAGCCCCGACAACGCGCCGGGCGTCAGGCTGTCGGTGACCGACTGCCCCGCCGAGTCGGCGGCGTCGAACACCGTGAGCAGCAACCCGACAACGCCCCAGAACCACGCGGCCGTACCCGCCGTCCGTAGCGCCGCGTAACCGTCCGGCGAGATCATCCCGCCGCGTTGCGGGACGGTGAAGAACGCGGCGAACACCAGCCCGCCCAGGCAGCACGCCCCGGCGAGGTCGAATACCAACCGCAGCAGGTTGACGCCCAGTTTGGTCAACGCCCCCGGATCGGGGTATCCCAGTACCGCGTAGACGCCTCTGCCCGCCGCGAGCACCAGCACGGTCGTGAGAACCACGGCGGACCCCGTGCCCAGCGTTCCCCAGCGAATCACCCCGGGAGCACTCGGTGCGGCTTCGTCGCCTTCCCTGCGGCTGCTCGGTGCGGAACCTGACATGAACTGACCTCGTGATCGGGGTGGTGGGCTGTGAATCGCGAACGGTGCCGGTTTCGGCGGTCCGGTACTGTTTCTGCTGGGCAGCATAGGGTGTCGCGGAGTCGGTCCGACGGCCCGGTCGCGGTGCCCGTTCGATGTCTCCGCCACTCGCCGCGAGCACGGAACGGGAGGTCGCGCCGAGTCGAGCCCGTGAAACGCGAGCCGGCAGGGTGACTACTGTCGACCGCTCCGCTGCTCGTCCTGCCGAGCCAGTCTGGCGAGCATCGCGTTGTACGCCTGCCTGGCCCGCTCGTCCTCGTCGAGGTCATCCGTGGTCCGCAGGCTCTCCACCTCGGACTCGGCCTCGCCGCCGGTTTCGGCGAGTGCGCTGCGTCTGGCGGACTCCAGCCAGTTGCCGAAACCGGCTTCCGAACCGTTGGCACGCATCCACTGCCTCACCAGTACCAGCGCGAACACGGCCATGAGCGCGTCGCCGAAGAACCACATGATCCCGCCGCCGAGCCGTTGGTCGGCCAACACGGTCAGCGTGCCGTCGTCGATCCACCAGTCGCGCATCCTCCCGTAAGCGGGGAACAGCGGATCGTCGGCCATCATCAGGATCACGCCGATACCGGTGTCCGGCCCCATCCCCATCAGGGCGCTGAACACCCGCAGTGGGTAGGGGAAGTGCTGCCAGCGGGTCGGTTCGGTGCCCAGCAGTGGCAGGAACGTCAGGTAACCCGTGACCAGGTACAACACGCTCTCGGCGTGGTGCAGCCACGGGTTCAGCAGCATGACCTGCATGAACGGGGTCAGATGGGTGGCGATCAGCACCACCGAGTACAGCACCATGGTCCACGCCGGGTGGGTCAGCATGCCGACCGCTCGTCCGCGCAGGATTCGCGCCACACGCCCGGACTCGTCCAGCTCCGACCACAGCCGCAGTGGTTTGCCGTAGACGAGCAGGGCGGGGACCAGCATGATCAGCATCAGGTGCTGCACCATGTGCATGGTGAACAGCGCGTGGCTGTAGACCGCGACGAAGCTGTTCATCGCCATGAACAGGCTCACCAGCCCGGAGGCGAACAGCCAATTGCGGTGGGCGGGCCAGGGCCGTCCCGGACTCCCGCGTCGGAGCCGTGTCACCCCGGCGGCGTAGGTGACACCGAGCAGCACGATCAGCAGATCCCACCAGAACGCGAACTTCCAGTTCAGCAGCGCACTGGTGAATGTCAGCTCTTCGACATGGTGCACACCGACACTCTCCCGCATCCGGACGCCGCGTTCGCGCGGGCGGCGCCCGGATCGTGTCCCGGAACACGCGTCGTTCCCAGCTGGGGTGGCGTGGCCCCCGGCCGGGGCGGTGTGGTCTCCCTACCGGGGGCGGCGCAATTTCTCGCGAAATCGCCGCCCCGCTGCGGCGATCCCCAGAACCCACCCGTGAAATCGTCGCGCCTACGGTGCTCCCGAAACCGAGCCTCGACCACCCTCGCAGGCCCCCAACCACGCCCGCAGCTCGCGCCGCCGCGGGTTCTCCCGTGCGGCTCTCGCGAGGACGCCGGAGACGTTGTGTAGGTCGCTACCCGATGTCTCCGGACCCGCGGCGAGAGCCGTGCGGGAGGTTCCGCCACGGCAGAGCTACGGAGATCGAGCCGGCAAAAGTTCTCAAACGGAGACCAGGGGGGAAACGGTGTCCCACCCCTCGACCTCACGCGGCTCACGTGCGCCCGGTCCGACGTAGCGGGCGGAGGGGCGTACCAGTCGACCGGTCCGCTTCTGCTCCAGGACGTGAGCGGACCAGCCCGCCAGCCGCGCACAGGTGAACATCGCTGGCATCATCGGCGTCGGTACCTGTGCGAAGTCCAGGATCACCGCTGCCCAGAACTCCACGTTGGTGGCGATCTGCCGATCGGGGCGCCGCTCGGCCAGCACCGACAGTGCCGCCTGCTCCAGTTCCGTGGCCACCTCGAACCGGGGTGAACCGAGCTGCTTGCAGGTTTCGCGCAGTACCCTCGCGCGGGGGTCCTCCGCGCGGTAGACCCGGTGCCCGAAGCCCATGAGTCGGTCGCCACGATCCAGGATCGACTCGACGACCGCGCGGGCGTCACCGCGCTGTTCGACCTCTTCGATCATCGGCAGTACCCGGGCGGGGGCACCACCGTGCAGTGGCCCGGACATGGCACCCACGGCTCCGGAGAGGCTCGCGGCGGCATCGGCGCCGGTGGAGGCGATGACCCGCGCGGTGAAGGTCGAGGCGTTGAGGCCGTGTTCGGCCGCGGATACCCAGTAGGCATCCAGCGCCTTCACGTGTGCCGGATCCGGCTCGCCGCGCCAGCAGGTCAGGAATCGTTCGGCGACCGTGGTGCACTCGTCCAGCTCGGAGCGGGGTACCGCGGGGAGTTCCGCACCCCGGGCCGACTGGGCCGCGTAGGACAGCGCCAGCTCCGAGGCCAACGCCAGCTGGTCACGTGCTTGTTCCTCGGTTACGTCCAGCAGTGGGGCGAACCCGTTGGTCGGTGCGACCATCGCCAGTGCCGACTGCATGTCGACACGTACGTCGCCGTTGCGCACCGGGAGTCGGTCGTCGCTCGCCGCGCCGAGGCCGTTGCCGAAGCGGCCGTCGACCAGCAGCGCCCATACGTCGCCGAACGAGACCCGGCCCGCCAGCTCCTCGATGTCCACTCCGCGGTAGCGCAGGGCACCACCGTCACGGTCCGGTTCGGCGATCTCGGTCTCGAACGCCACCACGCCCTCGAGGCCTGGGCTGACAGCGGCTTGCGTGGCTTCGTTGTTCACTGGATTCGGCATCGTCGCCTCGTCTCCTTCGTCGCCGGTTGTGCCGTCGACCCGTGCGGGCCGCGGTGGGGACGTGGCGGGGTGGTGTGGCACACGGTCGCGGAACGCGGCCGATGTCGTAGCGGTAACAGTGCACCCACTCGGCACGCGAAGGCAATCGTCGTGCCCGGTAAACGCGGAGTAATGAAAAAGATCACATCCCGACCGGCCCGGTGGTCGCCTTCGAGGGGGTTTCGGAATCGTTCCCGAACGGCGACAACCGACTGGATCGATTACGAGATCGATCGGGACCGAACTGCGGTTCGGCCCGGCTTCGTTTTCCGTTTACCGTCGTTCGGGGAGTCGCTTCGCCTGGCGCGCGGGCGTTCGAGGTATCGCGCACCATTGCAGTTCAGCGCGAGCACATTTGACCCAGCGGTGGCGTCGCTTGAGACGTCGGTCTAGTCAGGAGGAATGGATGTCGCAGGCAAAGGCCACGTTGTCCGGGATGCGCGTGTCCTACGATGCCGAGCCGCTTCAGGAGTCGTCGCTTGCCACCACCTGGCACGAGCAGCTTCGACAGTGGTTCGACGAAGCGGTGCGGGCGGAACTGGCGGAACCGAACGCGATGGTGCTGGCAACGGCGGACGCCTCGGGGATGCCTTCTTCGCGCACGGTGCTGTGCAAGGGGATCGACGAACGTGGCCTGGTGTTCTTCACCAACTACACCTCGGCCAAGAGTCACGATCTCGGCGCCACCCGGGTGGCCGCGGCTACCTTCCCCTGGCTGTCGCTGCAGCGACAGGTGAACGTGCGCGGCACGGTCGAGAAGGTCAAGCAGGAGGAGACCACCGACTACTGGGTCCACCGTCCCCGTGGTTCGCAACTCGGCGCGTGGGCCTCGCCGCAGTCCTGTGTGGTCTCCGGGCGTGCCGCGCTGGAATCCAAACTGACCGGTATCGAACGTAGGTTCTCCGATTCCGAGCGGGTTCCGGTTCCGCCGCACTGGGGCGGGTGGCGCATCCGGCCGGAGTACGTGGAGTTCTGGCAGGGACAACCGGACAGGTTGCACGATCGGCTGCGGTTCGTCCGCGAGGACGACACCTGGAAGGTGCGGCGGCTCGCGCCCTGACGCGGGTGTCGGTGTTCTCGGTCCTTCTCCGGCAGGGCGCTCGGGTGGCGGAACCTCACGCGGGTTTCTCGCTCCGGGCGTTCTCCTCGCGCGGTGCCCGACACGTCGTCGGGTGGCCCGAGCGGAGGATTCGGTTGATCAAGGTGACAGCACGGTTAACGGGATTGATCGGCTAAGACATACAGTGGTCGTGTGAACGAACACATCCCGGCTACAGGTCACCAGTTCGAGATCGTTCACGGTGGCGTGCGGGCGGTAATCACCGAGGTGGGGGCCGCGCTGCGTACTTTCGAGGTCGACGGGGTCCCCTACAGCGAGACCTACGAGGCCGACCGACTACCGCCCGGAGCCGCCGGGACAGTACTGGTGCCGTGGCCGAATCGCGTCGCCGACGGCCGCTGGAACCTGGAGGGCGAACCGCAGCAGCTCGCGCTGACCGAGCCGGATCGGCACAACGCCATCCACGGCCTGCTGCGGCACACTCCCTGGACCGTGGGGGAGCACACCTCCGCCGCCGTGGTGCTGCACGCGATGATCCCGGCACAGCCCGGCTGGCCGGTTCCGCTGCTGACGGCGGTGGAGTACTCCGTCGACGACCACGGGCTGACGGTGCGGCACACCGTGGAGAACCTCGGTTCACGTCCCGTTCCCTTCGGGGTCGGGGTGCATCCCTACCCGCGGGCGGGCAACGCGGCCACCGACGAGTGCACCCTGCGGCTGTCCGCCTCCAGCGTGCTGCCGATCGATCCCGAACGGATGCTGCCCGATCGACCGCCCCGCAGGCTGGAGGGCGAGGAGCAGGATCTTCGTACCGGCAAGAAGCTCGCCGGGGTGTGGTTGGACACCGCTTTCGGCGGGGCCGCACCGCTGCCGGACGATCCGGCGGGGCTGGTGCGGCACTCGTTGACCGATTCCACCGGTCACGGCGTGCAGCTGTGGGCCGATCCGGTTTTCGGCTGGGTACAGGTCTACACGGCGGCCGACTTCCCGGAGCGTGGCAGGGCGGTCGCGGTGGAGCCGATGACCTGCCCGCCCGACGCGTTGAACTCAGGGACCGACCTGATCGTGCTGGAACGGGGGCAGACCTGGTCGGCGCGTTGGGGCCTCCGCCCCATCGGCTGAGGTGCCCGGTAGTCCGCGAACCATCGGGTGCCCGCGGGTGTGCACGTGCGAGTGCGTCCGATCCGTCTCCGGTGGCGAGGTGTGCGGCGAGTGCGGCGGGTACTGTCGCCAGGCCGGTCCGGGACTCGGTTCACGTCTTCGCCAGCTCGCGGCCGATCACCATCCGCTGGATCTGGTTGGTTCCCTCGAATATCTGTAACACCTTCGCTTCGCGCATGTAGCGTTCCGCGGGGAAGTCACTGGTGTAGCCGGCACCTCCCAACACCTGCACGGCGTCGGTGGTGACCTTCATGGCGGCGTCCGTCGCGACCAGCTTGGACACCGAGGCCTGCCTACCGAAGGATCGACCCGCGTCGCGGCGCCGTGCCGCGTCCAGGTAGGTCGCCCGTGCCGACTGCACGGCGGCTTCCATGTCGGCGATCATGAACTCGATCCCTTGGAAGTCGATGATCGACCGGCCGAACTGCGTGCGCTGCCGCGCGTAGTCCACCGCCAGGTCGAGCGCCGCCTGTGCCAGCCCCACGGCGCAGGCCGCGATTCCCAGCCTCCCGGAATCGAGCGCGCGCAGCGCGATGCGCAGTCCGTTGCCCTCGCCACCGACGAGCCGCTGCTCCGCGACCCGGGCGTCGTCGAGGACGAGTTCCGTGGTGGGCGAGCCGGTCAGCCCCATCTTGTGTTCCGGTTTCCCGGCTTTGAGCCCCGGCGTGTTCCCGTCGACCAGCAGGCAGCTGATCTCCGTGTCCGAGGTTCTGGTCAGCAGGGTGTAGAAGTCGGCCACCCCGCCGTGGGTGATCCAGCACTTGGTGCCGTTGACCGCGTACTCGGCACCGTTCCGTTCCGCGCGGGTTCGCAGGGCGGCCGCGTCCGAACCGGCCTGTGGTTCGGACAGCGCGTAGGCGCCCAGGGTGTGGCCGCCGAGCATCTCGCCGAGCCAGCGTTCGCGCTGCTCGTCCGTGCCGAACTCGACCAGCGGGTAGCAGGACATGGTGTGCACCGACAGGCCGACTCCAACGGTCATCCACGCGCTGCTGATCTCCTCCAGCACCTGGAGGTAGGTCTCATAGGGCTGGTTCGCCCCGCCGTACTCCTCCGGGTACGGCAGGCTCAGCAACCCGGCTTCGCCGAGCAGCTCGAACTTGTCGCGGGGGAAGCTCTCGTTCTCCTCCGCGCGCGCCGCCTCCGGCGCCAGTTCGTTCCGGGCCATGTCCCTCGTGAGGTTGAGCAGGTCGGTTGCCTCGGTGGTGGCGAGAATTCGTTCGACTGGCATCAAAGACCCCGGATGTCGCGCCTTGTAGTACTCTGTTGAGTACTCAAGGACTTAATAGAGTACTGTTGATGGCGTATAGTACTGCTGTCGAGTACTCGGCGAAACCGGTTTCGACCTGTTGCCGTCCCGAGGGACGGTTCATCCCCCCGCCTGTGGCAGCCTCGAACGATGACTCATTCCCGTCCGGCGGAAACCGCTCACGAGCCGTGTGACACCGCCCGAACCCCGGCTGTGCGGGCCCGTCGGGCGGAACTGCTGGACCGGCTGTGCGAGCTGTTCCTGGCCGAGGGCTTCGCGCACTTCACCCTGGACGAGCTGGCCGGACGCATGCACTGCTCCAAGTCCACCCTTTACACGCTGGCGCACAGCAAGGAACAGCTCGCCGTGCGCGTGGTGGGGCACTTCTTCAAACGAGCCACTGGAAACATCGAGCGACGAGTCGCCGAGTGCACCGACCCGCGTTCCCGGATGCGCACGTACCTCAAGGCGGCAGCGGCCGAGTTGGCCCCCGCTAGCAGGCGGTTCATCGCGGACATGGCGAGCAACCCGGCGACCCGAGCCAGTTACGAGTCCAACGCGAGGGCGGCCGCCGACCGGATTCGACAGGACGTGCACGAAGGGGTGCGGACGGGTGTCTTCCGCGAGGTCGACTCCGCGCTGGTGGCCGAGATGGTCGGACTCACGCTCTCGGCCATCCAACGTGGTGAGATCTCCGAGCGGACGGGGCTTTCCGACGCGGCGGCTTTCGACGCGCTCTCGGACTTCCTGGTGGGAGGGTTGTCCGCCTCGGAGACCGATCCGGCGCGGAGCACGGAAGAACACGGTACGGAGGAAAGTTGATTCTCATCTGCGGTGAGGCCCTGGTCGATCTGGTTCCCGGTGAAGCACGTGGGGGCGAGCTCGCACCGTTGCATCCCCGACTCGGTGGCGGTCCCTACAACGTCGCCATCGCGCTGGGCAGGCTGGCGACTCCGGTGGGAATGTTCACCCGGTTGTCCAGTGACCGGTTCGGTGTCGAACTGCTGAAGCGGCTCCACGAAGCCGGTGCCGACACCACCGAGGTGCAGGTGGGGGCGGAGCCGACCACGCTCGCGGTGGTGGAGCTGGACGAGCGGGGATCCGCTCGGTACGGCTTCCACACCGAGGGCACCGCCGCGCCGCTCGTCGCGGACCCCGGCGAGCTGCCCCCGGAGGTCGAGGCGCTCTCCTTCGGGACGCTGGCGATGGTTCTGGAGCCGGGAGCCTCGGTGCACGAGCGGGTGCTGTTCCGGGAATCCGAACGGGGGCGGTTCACAGCGCTCGATCCGAACATCCGGGCGGATCTGATCGAGGACCCGGATGCCTACCGGCGACGTTTCCTGAACTGGTTGTCCGCGGTGGACCTGTTGAAGCTCTCGGTCGAGGACGCCGCGTGGCTGGCCGGCTCGGAGTCGGCGGTCGAATCGCCGGAGCTGTTCGAGGCGTTACGGGACTGGCTCGGCCGTGGTCCGGCAGCGGTGGTGCTGACCAGGGGCGCCGACGGGATGGCGGTGTTGACCGCGGACGGCGGGCTCGTCGAGGTGGCCGCCTCCGAGACGTCGGTTGTGGACACGATCGGGGCGGGGGACACCATTCAGGCCGCGCTGCTGTGCTGGTTGCGCAGTGCCGGGGCGTTGTCCGCTGCCGCGGTGCGCGGGCTTTCGGCGGCGGACTGGACCGCCGCGCTGAACTTCGCGGCAGCCGCGGCCGGGGTCACGGTCTCCCGCCAGGGGGCCGAACCGCCCTACGCCTCCGAACTCTGAACCGTGTATCGACGGCCGGCGCGGCGATTTCGCGAGAAATTGGCGCCCCTGCGGCGCAGTGCCGAGCTCCCACCACGCCCGTAGGCCTAGCCCCGAGCACCCTCGCGATCGGCACCGCCGCGGGTTCTCCGGTGCGGCTCTCGCGAGGAAGGCCCGACGTCGTGTAGGTCGCTACCCGATGTCTCGGGCCTACCCGAGCGAGAGCCGTGCCAGAGGTTCCGCAAAACGAGCCACTTGGTAGCCGGTGAGGCGGCGATCCTCGGACAGACGTGAAAGAGGGGCACCCCTTGGGAGCCGGGGTGCCCCTCACTCACCTGTGGAACCGGCACAGCCACTTCTGGCGTGCCGATCGTCGACGGGAGTCCTCGCTTCAGAGCACGTCGATGTTCACGAGGAGGTCGATCAGCGACTGAATAATGACCACGTTGCTTTCCTTTGCTCAATTTGGCGATTGTTTTTCATGTTGCGGCCGCGATGAAGAAGTTAGTGGTGTTTCCGGGGTTTGTCTGTCACACGGAAGTGCAAAGTGATCAATACTCTTCGTGTCAGGTGAACACACCAGGTGTTTGTGAAACACTTTCGTGAAAAATATTCGTAGCATGTTGTCCGGCTAGTATCACGTTTCGTGTTCGGGCGATGGCGTGTTGTCGGGTGTTCTCCGAGGCGAGGCCCTCGCGGTGGTGTTTCCGGGTGTTTGTGGGCCTTGCTGTGGTGCGTAGAAGTGGTCCGTTAGCCCGAAAGAGTGTTGATTAACTCGAACGAGTGAGCGTCGTAGCCCCGAAAAAAATAGTGACCTCGGTCACTTTTCGAGGGTTTGGTTGTCGATCAGTGGTCGATCTTCCGGCACGAGCTCCCGCGCCACCCTTCGGGCGGTCGGCCTCTCCCACCTGCCCCTCCCCGCGAACCGGGCTGTGATGCCGACAACTCGGGGTGTGACGTGTGCGCTTCGGCGGGATGAACAACGGGTGTGATCGTGGTCCCACCTTCCCGTTTCAGCTGACACCGTTGCTGCGTGAGAGGCCTTTCGCGGTCTAGCGTGACTACTGACAGGACCCCAATGGGGTGGTGCTGCGGCGGTTCGGAGTGATCCCGGCCGGCGTGTGCGCTCGATCGGGAACGGGTGACCCCGGCGCCTCGGGCGTCGGACGTACCGCTGGTCGGCGGCAGTACCCCCCAGACTGAGCGCGAGAGGTTCGGAGAATGCCCGACGACGCGACCGCCAAACGCACCGTCGCGCTGCGCTACGACGCCGGCGAGCACGAAATGGGCGTGACCGCTCCCACCGAAGGCGCGCCCGGTGTCAATTTGGACAAGTTGATGGCCAAAACCGGTTTGGTGACGCTCGATCCGGGTTTCGTCAACACCGCGGCCTGCGAATCCGACATCACATACATCGACGGCGATGCCGGGATTCTGCGCTACCGGGGCTATCCCATCGAGGAGCTCGCGGACAAGTCGAACTTCGTCGAGGTCAGCTATCTGCTGATCTACGGTGAGCTGCCCACCGCGGAGCAGTACGAGGACTTCGCCGACCGGGTCCGCAGGCACACACTGCTGCACGAGGACCTGCGCAAGTTCTTCGACGGGTTCCCCAGGGACGCGCACCCCATGCCGGTGCTCTCCTCGGCGGTCTCGGCGCTGTCCACCTTCTACCAGGACAGCCTGAATCCGTTCGACCGGCAGCAGGTCGAGCTGTCCACCCACCGGTTGCTCGCCAAGCTGCCGACGATCGCGGCCTACGCGTACAAGAAGTCGGCCGGTCAGCCGTTCCTCTACCCCGACAACTCGCTCGGGCTGGTGGAGAACTTCCTGCGGATGACGTTCGGTTTCCCAGCGGAGCCGTACGAGGTAGATCCGACCATGGCCCGTGCGCTGGACCTGCTGTTCATCCTGCACGCGGATCACGAGCAGAACTGCTCCACCTCGACCGTTCGGATGGTCGGCTCCTCCGAGGCGAATCTGTTCGCCAGCATCTCGGCCGGTATCAACGCCCTGTTCGGGCCGCTGCACGGCGGCGCCAACAGCGCGGTGCTGGACATGCTGGAGGGGATCCGCGCCGACGGCGGAGACGTCGACTCCTTCGTGTCCCGGGTGAAGAACAAGGAACCCGGCGTCAAGCTCATGGGCTTCGGGCACCGCGTCTACAAGAACTACGATCCGCGTGCCCGGATCATCAAGAAGACGGCCGACGAGGTGCTGGAAAAGCTCGGCTCCAACGATCCGCTGCTGGACATCGCGCTCAAGCTGGAGGAGCGCGCGCTCTCCGACGACTACTTCATCGAGCGCAACCTCTACCCGAACGTGGACTTCTACACCGGCCTGATCTACAAGGCCATGGGCTTTCCCACCAAGTTCTTCACCGTGCTGTTCGCCCTCGGGCGGCTGCCGGGCTGGATCGCTCACTGGCGCGAGATGCTGGACGACCCCGCCCGCAAGATCAGCAGGCCGCGTCAGGTCTACACCGGCCAGGCACAGCGTGCCTACGTGCCGATGAACGAGCGCTGAATCCTTCTCGGAATCCTGTTGCGCTCCGGTGCACCGAACGGGCCGCTCGGATGGTCGAGCGGCCCGTTCGCTCGTTCGTGCCCGCGAACACGCCTCTCAGGAGCGCATCAGGAAGCCCGCAGCGCGTCCTTGAGCCGAACCCTGGCTCCGGTGCGCAGCACCGCGTTCGAGTAGATCCGGCCGCCCAGCCACAGCACGGCCGCGCTCGCCACCAGCGAGAGCACCACCGAGAGCGCCCCCTGCCACAGCGGCACACCGCCGAGCGCGAGCCGCATCGGCATCAGCATGGGCGAGAAGCCGGGAATCATCGAAAGCACCGTCCCGGCGGTGCCGTCGGGATTGGTCGGCAGTACCGACACCCCGACGAAGAACGGGACGATCAGTAGCATGATCACCGGGGTTATCACGCTCTGCAGATCCTCCTGCCGCGAGACCAGCGAGGAAGCCGCCGCGAGCATCGTCGCGTAGAGCGTGAAGCCGAGCAGGAACCACAGCACCGCCCAACCGAGCAGTCCCGCCACGGTGAAGGTGGGCAGGGTCAGTACGGCTGTGACGGTGGCAGCGGCGAATCCGAGCACCCCGATCACCGCGAACTGGATCAGCCCGGTGATCCCGATCCCGACGATCTTTCCGGCCATCAGCTCGGTGCTGCGGATGGTAGCCAGCAACACCTCCACGACCCTGCTGGACTTCTCCTCCACGACGCCCTGCGAGATCATCTGGCCGGTCATGATCAGGAACATGTACAGCAGGAAGGTCGAGATCATCGCGATGATCAGTCGCTGGGCCTTCTCCGCGTCGGAGATCCCGGCCATCGGTCCGTCCGCCGCGTCCTGCGAGCCCCCCATGGAGATGATCGCCACTTCGCCCTGACCGGCCCGGTCGCGCACCTCCCGGGGATCCAGGCCCGCGTCCGACATCTCGGCGTCGAGCTGGTTGTTGTAGGTGATCGTGGTGAGCGCTCTTTCCAGGTTCGGGAAGACGTGCTCTTCCACGAACAGCTCCGGAGCGGTGGGGGTTCCCGCGACCACCCCGTCGAGTTCGCCCTCGCGCACCAGGTTCTTACCCGTCTCGGTGTCGGCGACCTTCCGGACGCTGATGGCGGGCCGGTCCACCCCCGCCTTCCGTTCCAGCGGTTCGGCCAGCCCGTTCGCGGACTGGGTGATCCCCAGCCGAGTCGTGCTGTCCGAGGCACTCAGGTCGTCCTCGGGTGCGTTCGAAGCGCCAGCGAAGAGCGTCACCACCGGGAACGCCAGCACCAGCAGTGCCATGAACAGCGTTCCCAGTACGAACGCCCGGGTTCGCACCCTGGTCTGCAGTTCGCGCCGGGCGACCAGCCATACGGTGTGCAGTGTCCGTTTCACTCGTCGGGCTCCTCGGTTACGGCGTCGCGGAACAGTTCGGTCAGGCTGGGACGGGTTCTGCTGAACTCGTGCACCGGGCCGGTCTCCAGCGCGGCACGCAGCACCCGCTGGTCGTCGGCCGTGTCGTCGAGCCGCAGTGTGGTGTGTCCGTTCTCGCTGCTCACGACGCTCACGCCGGGCAGCCCTTCCGCCCAGTCGCCCGGTGCTTCCGGCGCGTGCACGTTCAACCGCACCGGGCCGCTGGACCGCAGTTCCTCGACGGTGCCGTCGGCGATCATTCTGCCGCGGCGCACGATGCCCACCCGGTCGCACAGTCGCTGCACCAGTTCGAGCTGGTGACTGGAGAACACCACCGGCACACCGCGGTCGCGCATCTCAAGCAGCACGGTGCTCATCACTTCGACGGCCACGGGGTCCAGGCCGGAGAAGGGCTCGTCGAGGATCAGGACGGCCGGGTCGTGGATCAGGGCGGCGGCCAGCTGCACCCGCTGCTGGTTTCCCAGGCTGAGTTTCTGCAGCTGGTCATCGCGGCGTTCGGACAGCTCCAGCCGTTCGGTCCACCGGTTCGCGGCGCGGTCGGCCGCCGCGCGTTCCATGCCGTGCAGCTCGCCCAGGTACCGCAGCTGTTCCAGCACCTTCATCTTCGGGTAGAGCCCGCGTTCCTCCGGCATGTAGCCGATCCGCCTGCGTGTCATCCGGTCGACGGGCGCGTCGTCGTAGCGCACCTGCCCCGAGTCCGCCGCGAGCACACCCAGCGCGATCCGCATGGTGGTGGTTTTCCCGGCGCCGTTGCTGCCGACGAACCCCAGCATCTCCCCGCTTCGCACGGTGAGTGACATTTCGTCGAGGGCCACGACGTCCCCGTAGCGTTTGGAGATCCGGTCGATCTCCAGCGCGCCTTCGGGCACGGAATTCTCCTTCGGTTGTCGTTGACGACGGTGTTCCGCCGTCAGTCACGCGTGTCGTGCTGTGCGCCGCGCACCGGTGTCCTCCGAACGTGACTACGCACCACACGCGAGTTCGGTTCGAATCTTCACCCTATCGGTGGAAGCGCGGCGGTTGGGAGCTTTCGCGTCGCTCCGTTACCGGTCGGGAAGGCCCGGTCCCGGCGAGGCCAGGGGAGAGCGCCACGACGCGTGTGGGACTCCGAGGTTCGAAACGCTCCGGACGCACGAAGACCCCGCTCGCAGGCGGGGTCCAAGGCTCACAGGAGTTTCCTCCCGCTACGAGGATGGCAACGGTGAACTCAGCAATACAGGTCTCGCGAGATAGCTCACTCCTCTGGATGACGCTTCGCGAGGCCATCCAGCGCAGCGCGGTGTCGGTTTCTCGCGAAATCGCCGGGCCGGGTGGCGGCCCGGATCAGTGGTACACCCCGCGCAGCGCCCTGGTCACCAGGTCGGCCACCCGGGAAAGTGCCCTCGCCCGGACCTCGGAAGACAGTCCGGGCGGCATTCTGCGGTCGAGCACGTCGGCCGCGTTCATCGCTCCCTCGTGCCGTACGGCCCACACCACCTCGGCGGCGCTGGTCGAGAGCTCGGGGACGACCGATTCTCCCAGCGCCGGGTCGAGCTCGGTCATCGCCGACACGCGTTCGGCCTCGGTGCCGTAGCGGTCGATCAGCCGTCGCTCCGCACCCAGTTCGGCGAGTTTCCCCCGGTCCGCTGCCCCTACCAGCGGTGTCTTCGCCGTGCGGCTGTTCCCGGCGCGGAGTCCGCAATCGCGCACGGCCCTGTCGACGGCCTCGACCGCGGCCGTGCGGTACGGCGCGAGAGCACCCCGCAGCACGCTGATGACCCCGGCGGGTGAGGTGTGTACGTGGTGCTCCCGGTTCCGGGAGTCCGACAGTGCCTCCAACGTGGCGCCCCCTGTCCCGCGCGAGGCCCCCAGTCGGCCGCCGGTTCGCCGAGGGGCCGCGTGCGACACCACCTGGCTGTCCAGCGGAGCCGCGGCACGCGCCGCCGGACCGAGCAGTTCGGCGGCTGCGGCGAGCAGCCCGCTCGCCTCGGAGTCGCTCGGCTTCGGTCGTTCAGCGGTTTCCGGGGGAGTGCCGTCGGGTTCGACGCTGCCTGCCGTGACCAGCAGTCGGTTCCCCGGTTGTGGGACGCACCGCACGGCCTGCCCGGAGTCATCGGCCGTCGGTGCGGTCAGCCCGGTCGCGGTGAGCCCCACGGCCGCGGCATCGAGCACGACCCCCGGCGTGCGGAAGACGCTCAGCGGCGGGCGGTCGACCAGCTCGGCCGAGCGCGGACCGGTCGCGTTGATCACGGCGCGGGCCTTCAACCGGATCTCGGAGTCCCCGAGCCGGTCCACCACGTCCGCCCCGTCGCGGTGCAGTCGGGTCGCACGGACCCTGGTGAGCACGCGTGCGCCGAGTCCGGCGGCAGTACGCGCCAGTGCCACCGTCAGCCTCGCCTCGTCCGGCAACTGGCCCCCGAACTCCAGCAGCCCGCCCCGCAACCCCGGCACGGACAATCCGGGAGCCAGCGCGCGTGCTTCGGCGGCGGGGACTCGGCGTGGTGCCGGGAGCGTTGTCGCCGGAGTGCCCGCCGCGACGCGCATCGCGTTCGCACTGTTCGATCGGGCCAGCAACCCCAGCTCCGCGCCGCGCGGCACTCCGTTGTGCAGCGGCACGAGCAGCGGCACCGTACGCACCAGGTGCGGAGCGGTGGTGCGCAGCAGCACCTCGCGCTCCACGGCATCGCGGCGTGCCCGGGCGAGTTCCGCCGGACGGCCGTCGCGGGGACGACCGTCCGGCAGGAAGTCGGACCACCGTGGACAGTGGTTCGCCAGGTCCCCGGCCTCGACCAGCGCGACCGACAGCCCTCGGCGAGCCGCGTCGAGGGCGGCGGCGGTGCCGGTGACCCCGCCGCCCACGACCAGCACGTCCGGACGCGCCCCGGCTGCCAACTCCGCGAGCTCCGCGTCGCGTCTGGCCGCGTGCAACGACGTGGTGCGCGGGGAAGTGCCGCTCGGTGATTCGGTCATGATCCCGTCAGTCCCGTTCCGGCGGTGTGGCGCTGTTCAGGAGCCGGACCAACACAGCAGGGCGCCGACTCATGTGCGGGCCACCCGACCAGTTACGCGGATTCCGCTGTGAATCATCGGACGTTGACGATCATCTTGCCCGTGTTGTCCCCGCGAAGCACTCCGAGGAACGCCTCGGGAGCGTTGCGCAGCCCGTCCACCGTGGTCTCTTCGTAGTGCAGCTTGCCCTCCCGAACCAGTGGGGCGACGTGCTCGAAGAAGTCCCGTTTGCGGTGACCGTTGTCGTTGACGATGAAGCCCCGCATGCTCAGCCGCTTGGTCACGAACTGGAACATGTTGCGCGGGCCGGGCTGCGCCTCGGTGGCGTTGTACTGCGAGATCGCACCACAGGCGGCGATACGACCGAAGTCGTTCATCGCGCCGATAGCGGCCTCCAGGTGGTCACCACCGACGTTGTCGAAGTAGACGTCGATGCCGTCCGGAGCGGCCTCGCGCAGCTGCTCGGCCACCGGGCCGTCCTTGTAGTTGAACGCCGCGTCGAAGCCCAGGTCCTCGGTGAGGTGGCGGACCTTCTCGGCCGAACCGGCACTGCCGATCACGCGCTTGGCACCGTTCAGCTTCGCGAGCTGCCCCACCAGCGAGCCCACGGCGCCCGCCGCGCCGGAGACGAACACGGTGTCGCCCTCCTGGAACTCGGCCTTGTCCATCAGGCCCACGTAGGCCGTCAGGCCGGGCATGCCGAGCACGCTCAGGTAGGCGTTCGGCGGGGCCTCGTCGGAGACGGTGGTCGCCTGCGACTCGTCCACCAGGGCGTACTCCCGCCAGCCGAGGCTGTGCAGCACGAGCTGGCCCGCCTCGAACTTCTCCGAGGCGCTGACCACGACCTCGCCGACGGCGCCGCCGTCCAGGGGCTTGCCGACCTCGAAGGGGGCGACGTAGGACTTGGCCGCGCTCATTCGGCCCCGCATGTAGGGGTCGACGCTCATCACCTTGTTGCGCACCAGAAGCTGTCCCGGCTCCGGCTGGGGGACGGGTGCTTCCGCGACCTCGAAGTTGTCGTGGGTGGGCCACCCCTGCGGACGGGATGCCAGCCGGATTTCCACGCCCGTGGTCGGGACGGATGAGTCGCTCACGAGAACCTCCATATGCGGAACTAACTAGTACCGTAATTTTACCCGTACTGCCGGGGTGTCGCCATGTGGCGAGCCCGCGTGGTGCGATCGTACCGACCGGTCGGTCGGGGTGGTATGCCCGAATCAGTGTTCCGGACAGATATGTGGTGAAACTACGAACAACGGCGCCTGGATGGGGTGGTCAGGTCGGCAGCGACTGGGTCACTGTCACACCGTCGTGGTTGCGGACCGCTGGGGTCGCGGCGAAGGCATCCGAGACGCGTACCGCGTAGACCTCGCTCATCCGTCCCAGTGCTTCGGAAAGCTCGAACCATCCGGCGTCTACGCTCTCGTCGGTGGCGCGTGGCTTCCCCGACAGTGGGCGGCAGCGGAACACGAGAGCGATGATTCCACGGGAAAGATTCTTGTAGCTGCCGCTGAGGCGTTCTACCGCGACCGACACGCCGGTTTCTTCCAGGATTTCTCGTTTTACTCCGTCCTCGAGGGTTTCGTCGAGTTCGAGAACGCCACCCGGTGCTTCCCACCGGCCGTTGTCGCGTCGTTGGATCAACAGAACTCGCTCGTTCTCGTCGACCACGACACCGGCCACGCTGACGGAGTGTTTCGGGGCATCCGACACGGCGGCCTCCCGGGAAAGTCGTTACCGATCCGATCGTGTACTCGGCAGCTGCTGGTTCGGAGGCGGTATCCGCGGTCGGCCGTGCGGCAAGACCTCTTCCGGAAGAGGAACCGTGGCCCCGGGGAACGCGAGCTCGTTCCCCGGGCTCGCGAGGTCGATCAGTCCTTGCGTTCCCGGCGGCTGAGCCAGCCGGTTGGGATCCAGTTCGGCGCGGACCAGCGCCCCTGCTCCAGCTCCCCGTAGAGGTCCAGATAGGCCCGCTGCACGGATCTGATCGCGTCCTCGGGATCGATAGGCCCAGCTATGGTATCCGCCAACGATCCTGCGGTGAGTCTCATTGGGGATGGAGGTATGGCCCTGGGCAACGTGGTTACCGGTGACCCGCTGCTCTAGGTGTCGTCAGCGGAGGTAGTGTTCTCCGCTCGGGATCAGCGGTCCAAGCGCCCGGTTCTCACGGTGTCGATGAAAGCCCGCCAGCTTCCGGTATCCAGTGCGAGTGGGCCACGCTCCCTGTCCTTGGTGTCTCGTACCAGTCGGAAGCCCTCGGGTGAGGACGCGATCTCCACGCAGTTCCCGGTTCCGGTGCTGTAGCTGCTTTTTCGCCATCGCTGACTCGGTAATCCGGTCCGTGGGGCGTTGCTCAAGACAGCTCCTCGAATGCGCTGTGGACGAGATCCAGTGATTCGCGGGGTGAGAGAGCCTGACTCTGTACAGAGGCCAGGGCGTGCAGATAGCTACGTATCACGCCGTCGCGCTCGTGTACGGTCCAGGAAGTCACGCCATCAGCATAAACGGCCTCGGGAGTGGTCGTCTCGTCGGGCCACTGAATGATCGCGAAGGATTCACCGAGCGCGGCGTGGGCGTCCGCGGCGAACGGGACGATCTGGATGGTGACGTCGTGGGTTTCGACCATCCTTTCGATGTGGCGGAGCTGTTCCCGCATGACTTCGCGTCCGCCGATACGTTGGCGAATCGCGGCTTCGCCGAGGACAGCCGTCAGGCGCACCCCATCGGAAAGACGCTGTTGACGTCGCATCCTTAGCTCCAGGTAGCGATCGATGTCGGCTACCCGGATGTGTGGGGACACCGCTGTGATCACTCGTTCGGCGTATTCGCGGGTCTGCAGCAGACCTGGCACGAGGTCGCCTTCGTAGGTCCTTATCCAGGATGCGTCGGCTTCCAGCTCGATGAGTAGTTGTACGGCTTCGGAGAGGATGTCGCCGTAGTCCTGCCACCAGCCTGGTTCTTCGGCTTTCCTGCGAAGAGTGTCCAGCTGGGTCACGACCTCTTCTGGGATGCGCAATGCCTCGGCGGTCGCCGCGAGCACGGGTGGCGACAGCTTCGCCTTGCCCGCCTCGATCTTCGACCACGTGGCCTGGTGGATACCGACACGATCAGCCAGCTCGGTACCAGACAGGCCGTTCGAGGTCCGGTAGCTCTTCAGTCTGTTGCCGAGTCGGCGACTGCGAACCGTTGGCCGCACGTTGACTCCTTCCGGTGTGGAGATGAGCAGCTCGTATCTTCACCCAACTGATGGATTTCATGCTATGCATAATGCACGGCATTATTTTCAACATGGATACGCTACCTGAGGGTGAAAGTTAGATCACGAAGCGCATCCATCCGAAGTTGCCTTGTCCCGGCTCCAGTGAGGCGAGTGCCTCTGATCGGCAGTCGGAACTCCGTCAATCCCGAAGCGCGATCTCGAAAGGTCGGATGACCATGAACCACCAGTCGATCGAAGCGAACGAATCACGGAACCACGCGCAGCAGTGGGCCACCGAAGACGGGAGGTCGCAGCGGCAGGAGCAGGCCGACTGGCTGGACACCCTGGTTCCCGATCCGTCGGGACTGCCATCGCTCTGCGACGAGCCACGATTCACCGAGCTGCTGCGAGGGATTGTCGCGGACCACGCTCCCCACGTGTTCGCGATCGTCCAGGAATACGGCGAGCGGGTCGACGGCCGGGTGGCGGCTTGGGGAATGGCCTTCGACGAAAGGGCCGAGATAGTGACAGTGGAAGGGGACGTGCGGATGAGCCTGCGAAGTCCGGAAGCGGCGTTGCCCAACTTCCGTTTCGGTACCCGCATCCGGTCGAGACTGGTGTGGTTCGACCGCGACGCGATCACCCTCGCAGCAGCGGAGTGCACCTGAGTGGAAGTCACGGGCGTCAGCCGGTCGAGGCAGGGGAGCGTGATCGTGTGCTGCGCGCTCCCCGAAACCGGATCGGGCCTACCGCTCCCGGCGGCTGATCCAGCCGGTTGGGATCCAGTTCGGCGCGGACCAGCGCCCCTGCTCCAGCTCCCCGTAGAGGTCCAGATAGGCCCGCTGCACGGATCTGATCGCGTCCTCGGCAACGGCGGGCTCGGCCGTGGTGTCCGGCGCGGGCAGCTGCGTCACGCGCAGCCAGCGTTCCTCCCACAGCGCCTCCATGGCGGCGTTCCACCGCAGCCGGACCCCTTCCTCGACCTCCTCCTGCTGCTGCTCGGCCTGCTCGACGAGGTCGCGCTCACCGCTCAGCTCCCGCTCCAGCCGTTCGACACGATCGCGTTCGAGCTCGTGCAGCCGCTCCACCGCGTCGGTGGCCAGCGCGGCGATCTCCTTGTAGCGCTCGGTATCCGTACCGTGCCGTTCCTCGGGAACCCCGGAACCACCCGCTGCCTCAGTCATCGGTCGTATCTTCCCCGGAGATGTTGGACGAAAGCGTTTCCGGTCCCCGCGGCCTGGGAAGATTGTTCGGCTCCGCCGTGACCTCCTCCGGCTCCCCGGTGGAACCGTCCACCGCTTCGGAGAGGTCGAACGGCAGGATCACCTCGGGATGCGAGTGCACCGAACGGTCGAAGAACAGGCCGCGATGCACCCGGGGTGACCACGTGATCAGCTGCCCGGCCGCCAACGGCGCGAGCTCCTGGCCCTGCACGTCGAACGCCACCCAGGCCCCGACGTCGTCGGTGGGTCCCATGCCCAGCGCGTTGCGCAGCCGTTGGGCGCTGCGCCACCAGCCGATGGTGTGCACCCCGCACTCCGGACCCTGCTTGAGCGTCTTGCGCAGCTGGTCCAGTCCGCTGACCCTGCTCTCCGGGTCCTTGCGCTCCAGTATCGACTGCGCGGCGTCCACCGCGTAGTACAGCAGGTAGTGCGGCACGGTCTCCGACCCCGCCCCACCGGACCCGCTGCGCTCGTCGACCAGATCGGACAGTCCCCGCAGCGTCTCACCGAGTTCGCCGGGGCCGATGAAAGTGACCGTGTGCCCGGCATCGCGCAGGGCGCTCGCGACGGCCCACGCGTCCTCGGACGTGTCCTCGGTCAGCGTCGCGATCGTGAACTCGGCCCTGCCGGGGGAGAACTGCCGCCCGAGGGAGAGCGCGCTCGTCCCCAGCACCGCCGTGGCGTCCGCGTGGGCCGATCCCAGCACGGCCAGGTTCCGCCCCGGGGAGCGCTCGAACGACAACGCCGCGGCCGTGCCCCGCACATCGATCACCTGCCCCAGCAGCACCCTCGGCCGACGTGTCGCCACCGGACG
Source organism: Actinopolyspora lacussalsi (assembly GCA_030803735.1). NCBI lineage: Bacteria > Bacillati > Actinomycetota > Actinomycetes > Actinopolysporales > Actinopolysporaceae > Actinopolyspora > Actinopolyspora lacussalsi. Next base: position 4,323,230 of record JAURUC010000001.1, read on the forward strand.
CAGCTCGTCGAAGTCCGACGTGCCGATCAGGCCGGGCAGGTGCGAACCGTCGAACAACCGGGGTGGGAGAGCGTTGCGCCTGCCGGTCTCCCAGAGGTGCCGTTCCCAGAGCCGGTGCTGCAGCGAGTCGAACGTTTCCGAAGCGGTCGCGTCCGGCACGCGGACCACCTCGTTGCCGTGCTTCACGCCGGACTCGTGGTTGATCACCGCGTGCCAGCGGGGCAGCTCCAGGGCGGTGGTGTTGTTGTCCACCAGCACCCGGCGTGCCTTCGGCAGCGCCACCCGGAGGATGAACTGCTCGAAAATGGCGGGCTTTCCCCAGAACGCCTCGATACCGGAAACGTCCTGACTGGCCAGCACCAGGTGAATACCCTGGGAGCGCCCCCGACGCGCGACGTCCTCCAACAGCGTGGCGGCCTGGCTGGAGACCGCGTCGCGTTCGGCGAACAGGTACTGGAACTCGTCGATCACCGCCACTATGCGTGGCCATCTTCCCTTCGGGTCCCGCTGCCGCAGCTCCTCCAGCTTGGTGACTTCCTGCTCCTTGGCGGCGTCGGCCCGCCTACGCATCTCCGTGGCGAGGAAACGCAGTAGCGCCAAGCCGAACTCGCGGTCGGTGTTGACGTTGACCCCCACCAGCCGGGCGTGCGGCAGCCAACTCGGATCCCGGTTCCCGGGAGTGAATTGCGCGAACGACACGCCTTCCTTGAAGTCGAGCAGGTACATCTCCAGCTCGTCCGGGCTGTACCGCGCGGCCAGACTGCCGAGCATGCCGTACAGGAAGTTCGTCTTCCCCGAACCGCTCGGCCCACCGATCAGCGTGTGCGGGCTGGTGTCGCCGAGTGAGATCCGCACCGGTTCACCCTCGAAGAATCCCACCGGGGCCGACAGGTCGGTAGTGGAGTCCTGCGTCCACAGCTGTTCGGGGAGCAGGTCGTCGAAGGTGCGCACCCGGGCACGCCTGGACTGGAACGTCTCCGAGATCGCGGAACAGGCCCTGCTCACGCGCTCCCGGGGCGGCACCTCGTCCGGGCGGATCGCCAGGTGCGGCCCGGTCATGCTGCTGCGCGCCAGATCGGGGGCGAGCAGCGTCACCGATTCCAGCGCGTTGTTGACCGTCATCGGCAGATCCACCACGATCAGCTGAATTCCGCAGGCGAGCCCGTTGCGCGCCACACGCTGCAGCTGCTGTTGCTGCTCCTCCTTGAGCGGTTCGCCGTCCCCGAAGAGCACCGCCACCCGCCAGGGTTCACCGCGGTGACCCGTCTCGGCGGCCAGCGATTTCAGCGAGGTGTGACCGCCGAGCAGCGCGGTGGTGTGGATTCGGCGGATGTGCTCGGCCAACTCCTCCAGCAGGTCGTCCAGTCTGGTCGGATCGTGCGCGGTGAGCAGTCCGGAACGGGTCAGCGGGAACAGCCCGGGCAACGTGCCCGTCAGCCGTGCGGTGTCCCAGACGTGCACCCGGACCAAGCCGGGTTCGTAGTAGGACAGCATGCGCAGCAGCAGGTTCTGCACCAGCGATTCCGCGGTGTCCCTCGTGGCGCTTTCCAACGTTCCGGAGCGGCAGGTGATCCGCAGGTGCGACTCGTCGAGCAGCGGAATGGCCGCCGGGAATTCGGCCGCTTCCGGAGCGTCCGGCGCGTGAGCGGTGCCGAAACGCCACAGCGTGGGGGCGGCGACCCGGGCGTCCGCCGTGCCGATGCTGCCGAGCCATTCCCGCCACGGCGCAGCGGCGGTGCCGGGAGCGGCCTCGGCGACCAGCTCGCCGAGCTGTTCCGGGCCACGCGCGGTCCACTCGGAGAACACCTCGGTACGTTCCTCGACCGCTTCCTCCAGGGCGCGGCGGAACTCGACCTGTTCCGAACCCTCCAGTTCCCCCGGATCGCGTGCGGCGGCCGTAACCCCGTGCCGCGCGATGCGCAGCGCGTGTTCCCGTTTGGCGCTTTCCGCCCGGACACGCGCGAGTTCGTTGGCAGCCGCTCCGCGAGCCGTGGCGGCGGTGGCGCTCAGCCGATCGAAGGCTGCCTGAATGGCGCCGCGCCGTTCGTTGCGTTTACGCACACTCCACCTCGGTACTCGCATCACTGACCGTAAGCAAAGTACCACTGATCACACCGTCCGCTCGGCAGTGTGACCCGTTCCTCGTAGGTATGTCGGGTGATGCCCGCCCGCCGTGGCGGAGTCCCGAGCCACCTCTCTTTCGGGAAGTTCCACTCGGGACGTTCGTCAACGCCGGAACGCTCGTTCCGCGTCGCGAGCGCTCTCGGAGTCGGGAGCGGCAGCGGACTGCCGAACCCGGCGTGTCCGCGACCGTCGTTCGACACGTGCGGACACGCCACAGCACGGAGGGCGTTACAAACCGGTGACGAACCTGCGAACGGTTTCGTCCACCTGTTCCACGGTGGACAGGGTGCGTTCGATCTGATCGTCGGCGCGGTGCATCCCCTGCGGCACCACGGTTTCCGGGTTGTCCGGATCCATCCGTCGCAGCGCCGACTCCGCCTGGTGCAGCGCGGTACGCGAGGTCACCAGCTGCCGCTGGGCCTGTTCGAGGTGATCCGATACCGTCCGCAGTGCCTGCTGGAGCTCTTCGAGTGCCGACACGGTGTCAGAGCCGTCCCGCGTAGTTCTCTGCCGAGGTGATGCTGGCGTTGATGGTGCCCTGGATGCCGTTGAGGCTCTGCGCCGCCTCGGCCAGCATTCCGTAGGCGTGCTGGATCTCCTCCTGCCCACTGCCCTGCGTGGCCGTCGCCAGTGCCTGCTGCGCCTCCTCCAGCGAGAGGGTGGCCTGTTGTAACGCGGCCACACTCTCCGATGCCTTCTGGTTGGCGAGTGCGATCCCCGCACGAACCTCTTCCACACCTGCCATCTGTTTCGAGCCCCCTCCGGGATGGTCGTTGTCGGATGCCCCTTGCCGAACGTTCGGTCGTCCTGGCCGAACACCGATGTCGATCACCAAGTTAGCGCTCCGTGTGCGCCCGGCCGTCCTCAGGTGGCCACCGGGCGTGTCCGTGTGAGACATGCACGCGAAGCCGACCACGGTCCCGGCCGTACTCGTTCGACGGGCCGGGTCGGTTCGAGAGGCCGGGTCGGTTCGACGGGCCACACCGGTTCTATGCTCGGGATCAACCGGGGCGCCGATTGCCCTGACGCGGGGAGCGATCGGAGGTGTCCGGTGCGCCGGCGCCGGTGTCCGGGGCGGTGGAACCGGTCTGCCACGCCTCCAGCAGCACGCGTTCGCCCCCGGGGACCAGTTCGCCGACCAGCTCCGGAGCGTCCACGACCGTCCACGCGCTCGGCGGTTCGCAGGAGACCCGGCTTCCGGTGAATCCACTGCCGAGCGTGTGCAGTGTGTTCCGCACCGCCCGTGCCAGGGTCGCCGAGGGGTTACCCGTGCTCGGATCGGCGGTTTTCCGACTGATCGTCACCGAACGGCAGCCCGGCTCCTCGTCGGAGCAGTCGGTCGTTCGGACCACACGGCCGTCGAGGAGCTCGACCACGCCGGCGCAGGCATCACGAGCCGTCGCCTCGTCCTCGGCGGCCACCACCACGGTGATCAGCAGTTCCATGCCGGACTCATAAGCGGTCACGTCCGACATTGTCCCGCTCCCCGCCGCGGTGCTGTCGATCGTCCGATGCGTTGACGTCGCACCGGCGAATCGCCCGGAAGAACCGGTTCAGTCGGCCTTGCGGTGCTTGCCGCCCGTACCGTCCTCGGGGCGGGGGATCAGGTGTCCCGGTCGCGGTTCCGACTCCGGTCGGTGGTGTCTGCCGAACTCCGAGGTGGTCATCGCCTCGGTCGGTACCGCGCGGGGCCCGGAGTGGGGCTCGCGCTGCTCCGGTGTCCGCGCGGCCGTGTCGTGTGTAGAGGAACCACGCGGTTCCGGAACGGTCGCACCGGCGAGTTCGTAGTGCTCACGAAGCCGTCTGCCGTCCTCGTCCGAGAGATGGCCGTGCTCCGCCTCCACGCGCGGAGCCGTACGCACCTGCTCCCGGGAGACATCGAGGTTGAGCGCCCCCTCGGCGGCAGCGGCCTCGCCGAGCGGTACGAAGCTCTCCCGCACTCCCAGCGGCCCGGAGCGCACCGTGATCCATTCCGGCCGGTGCGTCGCGTCGTCCACGTAGATGTTGCCGACACGTCCGATACGCGATCCGTCCCGGTCGTAGACTTCGTTTCCGATCAGGTCCTGCGCGGCTGGCACGTCGTTCATGGACTCCGCCTCGATCGTACGGTCGGGTACCGAGTCGTGGTTCGGGAGCGGCGATGCGCTCCGAAAACTCACGCTGCCTGGACCGGGATCCACCCGCAACCCGTTCGAGGACGCCCTTCACGCTTTCGAGTGACCATTCGGCAGGAGTTCCACCCGTGCGGTGGAATCAGGTATTTAGTTCTCTCCCGATGAAAGTCACTACATCGTGTAGTACTTCCTCGGTGTTGGTCTCGTGGAACAGGTCGTGCCGGGCACCCGCGTAGCCGTGCTCGTGGAACTCCGGGCCGCGCAGCTGTTCCATGCCCTCCCGACTGTCGGCCTCCGGAACCAGCTCGTCCTCCTCGCCGTGCAGCCACAGCGTGGGCACGGCCAGGCCGGGGCCGCTCCGAATCGTGCGCAGGATCTTCGCCACGGCTGTCAGCGTGTGGCGCGGAAACGGTCCGTGATAGACCAGTGGATCCGCGAGGTACTCCTGACCGACCTCCGGATCCCGCGAGAGGCTCGCCGGATCGATCGGGGTGCGCGGGATGTGCTCGTCCGCCAGCAGGTCCAGCGCGTTGAAGGTTCCCAGAATCGGAGCCGACAGCACCAGCGCCACCAGGTGCTGCTGGTAAGACTGGGCGTGCCGCACCGCCACCGTGCCCCCGAGCCCGTGCCCGATGGACACCACGGGCAGTCCCGGGTACCACTCGGTCGCCCGGAGTCGGAGGGTCTCCAGGTCAGCCACGAGGCGTTCGACGTCCTCCACCACGCCGGCCTCGCCCTCGGACTCGCCGTGTCCCGCCATGTCGGGGGCGCACACCACGGCCCGCGAAGCGGCCAGCTTCTCGGCCAGCCGTCGATAACGTCCGGCGTGCTCGGCGTAGGCGTGCGAGAACAGCGCGATCCAGCCCGGTTTGTTGCCCACCCAGCTGTGCACGGCCAACCGGCCCTCGTTGCCCGAAAGTGTCCACCGCTTCGACTCGATCATGCGATCACCCCAGCACACGTTCCGGCAGCCACCAACTCCGCTCAGTGAAACGCCGTGGCGCTGACGTGCCCGTTACCGCAGACTCGACCGTAGTCCCACCGCAGGTGGAACATCTCGGTCTCGTCGGGAGGAGTCACCCGCAGCGCCGACGGCAGTGGTTCGCAGTCGCCGTCCCCGGAGCCGCTGCCACTGGGAACGACTCCCCAGTGCAGCGTCGTCGAGGTGGTCTCGCCGGGAGCGAGCCGCACGTTCGACGGTCCCGGATCCGCGCCCCACTCCACGTCGGTGGGCAGCGCCGCTCCGTTGGAGCCGGTGAACTCCAGGCCGGGATAGCCGTACACGGTGCAGGTCCTTCCGGTGGTGTTGCGCAGCGTCAGCTCCGCGTAACGCTGCCCCGCGCCGGGGTGGCCGCCCTCCATCGAGGCCGCCATCATCGAAGTGTGGCAGCGCGAGGGCCCGGAACTCTGCTTCGTGGCCGTGTTCTCGGTCCCAGCCGCATCCTCGTTCCCACTTCCCGTTCCCGTGTCGGTCGACGTCGTCGCTTCCCGGTGATCCGCCGGAGCGGCCGAGTTACCCGAGTCCTCACCCGCGGAACCCGTCGCCTCGCTCGTCGGTGTCGTGGTACCCGAACCCGACTGTTGCTCCAACGCGTTGCCCGCCGAGTCCGCTACTCCGTTCGTGCTCGCCGGTTGCTGTCCGCATCCCCCGAGCAGCGCGCCCGCGAGCAGCGTGGTCGACACGGCCAGCACGCGAGTACCGAGTTTGTTCGATCGGTGCGGGACCATTGAGGTCACCTCCCGTTCCCACCATGTCGCGGTGGGCTCGTCGTTGCCCGGTTCTTGCTGTCCCGTAAGACGTGTCGGTCGCGGCGGGGTTGTTTCCGTATTCCCGGATTGGGCGAGATCACGCCGCATTTCCGTTTTGTGTGACCTGCTGCGAAACCCCTTCGATTCGTCACGGCGGGTGGGCTTTCCGTCCCGTCCGACCTCACGACTCGTCGCCGAGCGACAGCGCCGAGTGTCCCCCGGTTACCCGTTCGTGTGGGGTCACTCACTGCGCAGCGGGAAAAGTCGATCTCACCGAGTGCTCGGACCGCCCCCGTTCCGGCCGTCGATGTGCTGGTGTGCGGTCCGATCCGGTACGCGGGGACGAACACCACCGATTCACCGGAGTGGCCCGGCTGTTCACCTGATGTGTTCTACAGTCGTGCGCGGGGATGTCCGAGTCGCGCCGCGGTCGGCCCCGCGTTGATGCGTCCGTGCCGGACGGTGTGCCGTTTTCCGTGGCGGCCGAGCGCACGGGCCGGTCGCGGTATCCGCCCGACCGTGTCGGGGTCACATGCGGGAGAGTCGGGGGTGAACCCCGATGCCGGTGAGGCCCCGGTGGGCGAGATTGGTCTCGATACAGTTCCGGAGGAGCCACATGGGAGGTTCGAGGCACATCCGATACCCGAAACGATCCCGGACACTCGAAACGAGACGGCGTCACCGGTGCGATGGACGGCGGTCTCATGAGCGGACGTGATCTGACATGACCACGATCGCGGTGTTACTCGCGGCGGTGGCGGCTTTCGGCAACGCCTTCGGTGCCCACCTGCAACACGGTGCGGTACATGCCACGATCTCCGATCGCAAACTGGGGGTTCGCAGTCAGCTGCGGCTGGTGGGCAACAGCCGCTGGCTGTTGGGACTGATCTGTCTGGGCGGCGGAACGGTGCTGCACGCCCTGTCACTGGGGTTGGCGCCGCTGAGCGTGGTGCAGCCACTCGGGGTGCTGGCACTGCCGCTGACCGTGCTGCTGAGATCCCGCGAATCGGGGATCGGCCTGGACAGGCTGCCGCGCTCCTCGGTGCTCGCCGCGCTGGCCATAACCGCCGGGGTGTCCGCGTTCGTCTTCCTCGCGGTGCGCAGCGCCACCCCCACCGCCGTGAGCCCACAGGCAGCGGGAACGGCGATCGAGCTGGTGACGGTGGCCGTGCTCACGATCGGGCTGATCGGGTTGTTGACCAGCGGATCGATGCGCTGCATCGCCTACGCGTCCGGGTGCGCCGTCGCCTACGGCCTGGTCTCGCTGTTGTTGCGGGCGGTTTCCCAGCAGGTCACCTCGGGGCGGCTCGCCGACATCGAGTTGTGGTTGCTGCTCGGCATGGGTGTGTCGGTGCTGATCGGTGGGTGGTTGTTGCAGCACGCCTACGCCAGTGGTCCGCCGGATCTGGTCGTCGCCTGCCTCACGGTGATAGATCCGCTGGTCGCGGTCGGACTGGGAATCGGTTTGCTGGGGGAGGCCGACGCCGTCGGTCCCGGGACCGCCTTCGCCGAGGGGGTGTGTGCCGCCGTGGCCTGTGCCGGTGTATTCGCGTTGGCGCGCTACCACCCGGACAACCGCGGCAGCGGCGCACATACCGTGACCCCCAACGGCAGTGACCGACGGGTAACCTCGGTCGATAGTTCGTAACGGGAGTAGCAGTGACTTCGCAACCCAGTGGGCGGCCGCTGCGGATCGTGCTCGGAGCAGTCATGTATCCGCCCGATGTCAACGGTGCCGCCAGTTTCGCCCACCGCCTGGCCACAGGACTGGCCGCACGTGGCCACGAGGTACACGTGATCTGCCACGCCCCGGACCGCCGTTCGTACACCGCGACCGAGGACGGCGTCACCGTCCACCGGGTCAGCTCCTACGGCACCCCGGCACATCCGACGACGCGGGTCTGCCCGCCCTGGCGGGCCTCCGCCGAGGCCAAACGCCTGCTGCGCGAGATCCGGCCGGACGTGGTGCACGTCCAGTCGCACTTCTTCATCGGCCGCGGTGTGATCAACGCCGCCCGCCGCATGGGGATTCCACTGGTGGCGACCAATCACTTCATGCCGGAGAACATCTTCGGTTATCTGCCGATCCCCCGCTTCCTGCAGTCCACGGCCGCCGCCGTGCTGTGGCGCAACCTGGTGAGGCACTACAGCAAGGCCGCCACCGTCACAGCGCCGACCCCTCGCGCGGTACGGCTGTTGCGGGAGCACGGTTTCAACAAGCGGGCACTGCCGATCTCTTGCGGCATCGAGATCGACCGCTATCGCAGCGCCGCGGCCGAGTACCGGGAACAGCATCCAGCCCCGGCCGTACGCACCGTGCTGTTCGTCGGCAGGCTCGACGAGGAGAAACACGTCGACGATCTGCTGCGGGCCATGTCCCTGCTGCACACCGACGCCGCCACCCGCTTGGAGATCATCGGTGACGGCAGCAGGCGTGAGTCGCTCGAACAGCTCGCGGCGGAGCTCGGTATCGCCGACCGGGTGTGCTTCGCCGGGCTGGTCGGCGAGGAGGAGCTGCTCGCCGCCTACGCGCGTGCCGACGTGTTCTGCATGCCGAGCATCGCGGAACTGCAGAGCCTGGCGACGATGGAGGCGATGTCCGCCCGAACCGCCGTGGTGCTGGCGAACGCGATGGCACTGCCGCACCTGGTGCGGCCGGGACGCAACGGCTGGCTCTACCCGCCGCGCGACGTGCACGCCCTGGCGAAGGCCATCGACGAGGTCGTCACCGAACGCGCCACCATCGACGGCATGGGGGCGTTCAGCCAGCACATCATCTCCGAGGCCCACGACATCGAAGCCGTGCTCGCCCGGTTCGAGTCGGTCTACCACCACCTGATCGACCCGGTGCACACCGACGACCCGACCGAGGTTCACACCGAGCTGGCCGGCTGAGCAGCCACCGCCGAGCGGTCCGCCGCGAGTGCCGTCACCGCGAACGGAAGCGGTACTCCCGGACGCCCGTCCGAGCCACGAGGGATGAACCGAAAGGAATCCGAGCCGCCGATGCCAGCAGCCGATCACGAACAGCTCCCGGCCGTTTCCCTGCGCGGCCGCAGAAGCCGCGAGCGGCTGGACGTCGGCGGCAGCGCGCTGCACTGCTGGCGATACGCCCCCGCCGTGTCCGAGCCGCCGGAGGCCGGAAGTCCCGAAGCCGATCACCCGTTCGGCGGGAGTGCGGAGCGCTCGCGCCCTCCCACGCTGCTGCTGCACGGGTTGCGAGGCACCCATCACGGGCTGGAACCACTGGCGGCGGCACTGCCGGAGCGGGAACTCCTCATCCCTGACCTGCCGGGCTTCGGCGACTCGGGACCGATGAGCACGCGACGGCACGACGTCGCCGGATACGCCCGGACCGTGGTCGAGCTGCTGCGCCGACTCGATCACGGCGGGGAACGGATCGATCTGCTCGGGCACTCCTTCGGCTCGGTGATCGCCGCCGCCGTGGCGGCGGGATCACCGGAGCTGGTACGACGACTGGTGCTGCTCAATCCCATATCCACCCCCGCCTCGCACGGCCCCGCGGCGCTGCTCGCCCGGTTGACCTCGGTCTACTACCGGATCGGTGAGCTGTTGCCCGCACGGCTGGGCAGAGCACTGCTCTCGAACAGATGGATCGTGCTGGGAGCGAGTCACGCGATGCTGCGCAGCCGGGATCCGAGGGTGCGGCGCTTCGTGCACGACAGCCACCTGCGGCATTTCAGCCGGTTCCACAGCCCCGCGCTGCTCGTCGAGACCTATCGTTCCTCGATCTCCGACACCGTGGCCGACCACGCCGCCGAACTGACCGTGCCCACGTTGCTGATAGCGGGGGAGACCGACGAGATAGCACCGCTCACCGGGCAGCGACGGATGCGCGATTCGCTCGTGGACGCCAGGCTGGAGGTCATCGAGGAGGTGGGGCACCTGGTGCACTACGAAGCCCCACGGCACGCGGCCCGTTCTATCCGACGCTTCCTGGACTCCGCGTGACCCCGCACCCGGATCCCGAGGTCGAGCGCCACGCCGGTGGGAAGGACGACGGCGGGCAGGAGGACACGGCGCCGAAACGGGTGTTCGTCGACGCCCGCTGGACACGAACCGACTTCCCGGACGGCATCAGCCGTTACGGAGCCGGGATCATCGAAGCGCTGCACCGCCTCCGCCCGGTCACCATGCTGATTCACGACAGGCGCCAGTTGCGGCTGCTGCCGGACGGAGTGCCCTACCGGTTGATCAACAGTCCGTTCTCGCCCCGGGAACTCCTGGTGTCGCGCACCCTGCGACGGCTGGGGGCCGAAGTGGTGTTCAGCCCGCTCCAGGTGATCGGTGGATTCCGGCGCCGATACGTTCTCGTGCTCACGCTGCACGACCTGATCTACTACCGCGATCCCCGCCCGCCCGGTTTCCTGCCGGTGCCGGTCCGGGTCGTGTGGTGGCTGTTCCACCACGCGTGGTGGCCGCAGCGGCTGCTGCTCAATCGGGCCGACGCGGTGGTCACCGTCAGTGAGACGACCAAGCGGTTGATCGCCCACCACCGCCTGACCGCTCGGTCGGTGACGGTGGTGCCCAACGCTCCGGGGGAGGCGCACGCCTCGGTCGACCGGCCGGACGCGGTGAGCGGAGCTACCGAGTCGTCCACCGCGACCTCCGGGGACGTCGCGGTGGACGAGCCCGACCGGGGCGCGGGCGCTCCTCGCGGGGAACTGCTCTACATGGGGTCGTTCATGCCCTACAAGAACGTGGCGACCCTGGTCGCGGGAATGGCCCGCTTGCGCGGTTATCGCCTTCACCTGCTCAGCCGGATACCGCCCGAGCGGGAACGCGAGCTGCGCCGGATCGTCCCCTCGAATGCCGAAGTGGTTTTCCACAACGGCATCGAGGAATCCGCGTACCGATCGCTGTTGCGTCGTGCCGCCGCGTTGGTCACGGCCTCGCGGGACGAGGGATTCGGGCTGCCGGTCATCGAGGCGATGAATGCCGGAACTCCGGTGGTGTGCAGCGACATTCCCATCTTCCGTGAGGTGAGCGGCGGTAACGCGTGGTTTTTCGACGCCGATTCGGCCGCGGAATTCGCCACGGCGGTGCGTCGCACCGAGAACGTCGAATCGCGCGGTTCCGTGGTCGCGGCGGCGCGTGCGCACGCGGCCGGATACACCTGGGACGTTTCCGCCCGAAAACTGTCCGAACTGATTTCCCGGTTGTAGGTCCGTTCCGCCTGATTCCGCCGCGCCGTTCCCGGTCTCGGCCGAACCACCTCCCCGGTGTCGCGGCCCCGGAGCGAGAGCCCGCGGGAGGTTCCGTCAGGCGAGCACCCCGACAATCCGACCGGAAAACTTCGATCAGTGCGTCCAGACCTTGATCGCCCGCACCACGTACGGTGCGCGGGGCACGAAGCTGCCGCCGGGATAGGTGCTGAAGTCCGCGCTGGTGGCGCATCGCGCGTCCTGGTAGACCGTGACGGGTCTGTCCATCCGGTTGACGAAGGAACGTGCCTCGATGTCCCCGTCCAGTCGCACGCATTCCTCCATGTTCGTGCCGCGCAGGTCGGAGGAGTGCTCGTTGCCCGCGTAGTCGGTTTCCGACCAGGCGCAGAACACTCCGACGTCGCAGGGCCGGTCGGCACCGGGCACCGCGCCCGCCGCGAGTGGTTGAACCGATCCGCCCAGCAGCAGAGCCGCCAGCAGCGGGAACAAGACCCGGCGGACTCGCGGGACGACCGGGACCCGGAAACCGCGCGGGAATCCGTGGTGCGGGTACGTGCCGTGGTCGCGAGTGAGCATGAAACATCACCTTCCGTTCCGTTCGGGGGAAGAGGTGTGATTCCCGATCGGGACACCTGTGATCAACATGCTCAACCGGTGCGCGCGCTCGCCAGCGAATCCGTCGGATTCACCCCGGAAGTGTGGTTTTTCGGTTTCGTCGTCGGTCCCGCGCCGGCCGGGCGGCGCGATGCCTCGCGGCCTGGGTGGCGTGTTTCCGGGGTTTTCGATCTCATGGAAGTATGCAGCAGATCGTGTTGGGAAAGACGGGTATGGCGGTGTCGCGAATCGCCTTCGGCACCTGGCAATTGGGTGGCGAATGGGGTTCGTTCGACGAGGAACAGGCCATCGCGGCCATTCGGCACGCACGGGAACTCGGAGTCGATTTCTTCGACACCGCCCAGGCATACGGCTTCGGCAAATCCGAAGAGGTTTTGGGGCGGGCGTTGCGCTCCGAACTGGCACGGGACCGTGACAGTCTCGTCATCGCTACCAAGGGCGGTATCAACCCGGGCGGGGAGCGCCCCAGGGACGCCCGGCGCGCGTCACTGCGGCAGGGCGTCACCGAGAGCCTGCGTGCGCTCGACGTCGACCACATCGATCTCTACCAGGTGCACTGGCCCGACGAACAGACCCCGGCCGAGGAGACCGCCGCCGCGCTGCAGGAACTCGTCGACGAGGGCAAGATCCGGCACGTGGGTGTGTCCAACTACGACGCGGCCCAGCTCGCCGACTTCGACCGCACCCGACCAGTGGAGACGCTGCAGCCGCCCTACCACCTGTTCCGGCGGGGTATCGAACGGAAGACGTTGCCCTACGCGCGGCAGCACGACATCGGGGTGCTCGCCTACAGCCCACTCGCGAGTGGACTGCTGACCGGCGGGCTGCGCCAGGACACCACCTTCGAGGCCGACGACTGGCGTTCGCAGTCCTCCGCTTTCACGGGTGAGACGTTCCGACGCAATCTGGAGGTGGTCGACCGGCTAGCGCGGTTCGCCGCCGACAAGGGAGCCGACGTCAGTCAGCTCGCGATCGCGTGGGTGCTGGCGCAGGAGGGGGTGCACGTCGCCATCGTGGGGGCGCGGAGTTCCCGCAACATCGAGAAGAGCCTCGCCGCCGCGGAGCTGCGGCTCGATGCCGAGGATCTGGCCGAGATCGAACGCATCACCGCTCCGGGCGTTTCCATCGAGGGCGCCAGTCCGGAGGGCGTGGCCTGAGCTGTCGCTGCCTGACCGGTCAGGGCCTGACCAGTAACGGCCTGACCGGTCGATGAGGACGTGCGACCACCACCTCCGCACCACGGACGCGGTGCCCCGGAACTCTGGAACCGCTCTTCGGAACCGCTTCGGCGGTGGACTGTCACGTGGCCGCGGCGGTTCCGGTTCGTCCACCGCCGCGGTCCGGCGTGACCTCGGGCCGGGCCACGAACGCAACCGACATCCGGATGGGACGCTGAAGCGATGCACGAGTCCGATCCCTCCTCCTCCACGCCGCTGGTACTGCGGATCGGCCACGAAGAGCTGCTGATCCGCAAGCGCTACGAAGTGATCAGCATCGCCAACGACATCCTCATCGCGCTGTGGTTCATGGTGGGCAGCATCCTCTTCTTCTGGGAGGCCACCACCACCGAGGGGACCTGGCTGTTTCTGATCGGCAGTATCGAGCTCGCCATCCGTCCGGCCATCCGGCTCAGCAGGCGGGTGCACCTGCGCAGACTGCGCGGCCGCCCGTCACGGCGCGACAACGACTCCGAGCAGGACTTCTGAGCCCTGCCCGTGGCGATTTCGCGAGAAATCGACGGGGCGAGGGCCGTGCCGACCCGGCGGTTTCGCGAGAGATCGACATCCCCACCCGTCGCACAACGATCGTGCCCGCCGCACAACGATCCGCGAACATCGCGGGGTGATGACGTGGTGCCAATACCCCCGAGCGGGTGATAGACACTACTGTGTCACCAGTCACGCCGACCGGGGCTCGGTCCGTACCGGCTCTCCCGGGGCGCTCTCACCCCACCAGAACGAAAGAGCCCGATATGCAGGCACTGATGCAGGACCGTCCGCTCACCATCCCGCACATCTTCCACCGGGCGGAGCGGCAGTTCCAGGACAAGCGAATCGTCACCACCACGCTGCGCGGTGAGGTCGAAAGCACCTACGCCGAGTGGGCCTCGCGCGTCCGGCGACTGGCGACCGTGCTCGACCAACTCGGGGTCCCCGAAGGGGCCAGGGTGGCCACGTTCGGCTGGAACACCCAGCGTCACCTCGAACTCTACTTCGGCGTGCCGTGCACCGGACGCGTGCTGCACACCCTCAACATCAGGCTGTTCGCCGAACAGGTCTCCTACATCGCCGAGCACGCCGCCGACGACGTGGTGTTCGTGGATCGTTCGCTGCTCCAGATGCTGTGGCCCGTGGCCGATCAGCTGACCACCGTGCGGTACTTCGTGGTCCTCGACGACGGTGCCGACTCCGAGGTCCCGGACGATCCCCGCATCCGGGACTACGAGGAGCTGCTCGCCGCCGCCGAGCCGTTCCGCGGTCGCTTCGAGGTCGCCGACGAGAACGCGGCCGCCGCGATGTGCTACACCTCCGGCACCACCGGTCAGCCCAAGGGCGTGGTCTACTCGCACCGCTCCACGGTGCTGCACTCCCTGGTCAGCCTGACAGTCGACGCGGTGGGGCTCAGCGAACGGGACACCATGCTTCCCGTGGTGCCGATGTTCCACGTCAACGCCTGGGGGCTGCCCTACGCCGCGATTTTCGCGGGTACCTCGATCGTGTTCCCCGGTCCGGCGATGAAGCCCGAGGCGCTCGTGAGCATGCTGGAGCGCCATCGCGTCACCACCACCGCGGGCGTGCCCACCATCTGGATGGGGATGCTGCCGTTGCTGGGCGACCACGACCTGTCCAGCCTGCGGGTGGTCGTCGGCGGGGGTTCCGCCATTCCCACGGCCCTGTCCGAGGGGTGGCGCGAGGCGATCGGCATTCCGATCACCCAGGCGTGGGGCATGACCGAGACCAGCCCGCTGGCCTCGGTGGCCAGCCCCCGCAGTCACCACGACGGATTGAGCACCGAGCAGCTGATCGAGGTGCGTGCCACGCAGGGCCAGGCCGTGCCGCTGGTGGACCTGCGCATCGTGGACATGGACACCGGGGAGGAACAGCCGTGGGACGGTGCCACGCCCGGTGAGCTGCAGGCGGCCGGTCCCTGGATCGCCTCGTCCTACTACGGCGACGAAGGGCGGGACGCGTTCACCTCCGACGGGTGGCTGCGCACCGGCGACGTGGCGACGATGGACGAGCACGGTTTCGTTCGGCTCGTGGACCGCACCAAGGACCTGGTCAAGTCCGGCGGCGAGTGGATCTCCTCAGTCGAGCTGGAGAACCACATCATGGCCCACGAGGACGTGGCCGAGGCGGCGGTGATCGCCAAGCCGGATCCGAAGTGGACCGAGCGCCCGGTGGCCTGCGTGGTCACGGAGGAGGGGAAGCAGCTCACCTCCGAGCAGGTGTTCGACCACCTGCGGCAGCGGGTGGCGAAGTGGTGGCTCCCGGACGAGGTGTGGTTCGTCGACGAGCTGCCCAAGACCAGCACCGGCAAGTTCTCCAAGAAGACGCTCCGGGAACAGCTGCTCGGCTGAACGGCTTTCCGCCGGGCGAGGACCCGCCCGGGTGCTCCGGCGTGGTCGCGGTGAAGCGGAGTATCCGCGACCGCGCCGTTCGGGCAGGACCGAGCCCGCTCACCCCGCTTCGGGCAGCACGAGCCGGAAGGTGGCTCCCCGCCCGGCGCGGGTGTCCAGCTCGATCCGGCCACCGTGGCTTCCCGCTATGGCCGCGGCTATCGCCAACCCCAGGCCGCTGCCGCCGTGTTCCCGGGTGCGGGCCGCGTCGGCCCGGTAGAACCGGTCGAACACCTGACCCGCCTGTTCGGGGGTCAGTCCCGGCCCCCAGTCGGTGACCTCCACGATCGCGGTCGGCGTGCCCGCCACCAGCTCCGGGCCGGACGCCCACCGCGCGGAGCCGTTGAGTCCGCCGTTCGCGCTGCCTGCCGGGGCCGTGCCCACCCGAACCCGGATGTCGGTGTGCGGCGGGGTGTGCGACAGCGCGTTCGAGACCAGATTGCCCACCACCTGACGCAGCCGGTGGGAGTCCCCGATCACCCGCACGGACTCCAGTTCCGTGGCGTCCGGGCGTAGCGGATCCAGCCGTACCCGCGAGGATGACTCCCGGTGCGCCGTGCCGCTGATCGCGTCGGCGGTCACCGAGAGCAGGTCGACCTCCTCCCGGTCGTAGACCGGCTCCTGGTCCAGCTTGGCCAGCAGCAGCAGGTCCTCCACCAGCAGGCTCATGCGTTCGGCGTTCTGCTCGATCATCCGGTGCGCCTCGTGCCGCTGCTCCGCGGGCAGGCTCTCGTGCTTGAGCACCAGCTCGGCGAAACCGCGCATCGAGGTGAGCGGTGTGCGCAGCTCGTGTCCCGCGTCGGCGACGAACCGCCGCAGCCTGGCCTCGGAGGACTCGCGTTCCCGCAGCGCGGCCCGCAGTCGTTCGATCATGGTGTTGAGCACCCGGCCGAGCCTGCCGATCTCGGTGTGCGGATCGGTCTCGCGCAGGCGCAGTTCCAGGTTCCCCTCGGCTATCGCGCCCGCCGTCCGTTCCATCCTGGTCAGCGGCAGCAGCCCGAGGCGCACCACCCACCGGCCGAGCGCGATCAGCCCCACCACGGTGGCCAGCAGCAGTGCCGAGTTCAGCCAGAGCAGCTTCGACACGGCCCCTTGCAGCGTGTCCAGCGGTAGCGCGACCACCGCCGAGCCCTCCCCGGGGACGTCCTGCCGCAGTACTCGCCAGCTGTCACCGCCGGATCTGGCGGGCACGGTGGTCGGCTCCCGGTACTCGAAGAAGCTCCCGGCCTGCGCCGTCCGCAGTTCCGGGCCGTTCTCGGGTCCGCTGCCCAGCGACTTACGCAACTCGCCGCTCGGGGTGTAGAAGTACACCCGGAAATCGGAGGGCAGCCGCCGCTGTCCGTCGTCTGGTTCACCCGGTATCGGGCCACCTATCGCCTCCGGCCGGGGCGGCCGGAAATCCTCCAGCTGTTCGTCCACCCTCCCCAGCAGCCAGGAGCGCAGCACGACCACGCCGATCACCTGCGAGGCCAGCACAGCGAGCGTGGCGAGCAGGGTCGCGCCGATCAGCAGCCTGCGCCGCAACGAGCGGGCACGCAGCCAGTCCGGAACAGTCACCCCACCCGTCACGACGGCGCCGTCCCGGCGTGTTCCCGCGGTAGCCGGAGGCAGTAGCCGACGCCGCGCACGGTGTGTATCAGCGGCGGCTCGAACCGGTCGATCTTGCGCCGCAGGTACCGCACGTAGGTCTCCACGATCCTGCCGTCACCGGCGAAGTCGTAGTTCCACACCTGATCGAGGATCTGGGTCTTGCTGACCACCCGCGTCGCGTTCGTCATCAGATATGACAGCAGGTTGAACTCGGTGGGCGAGAGCTGGATGTACTCGCCCGCCCGGTGAACCTCGTGCGCCGCCTGGTCCAGTTCCAGATCGGCGTAGCGCAGGGTGTCGGAGTCCGCCGCACCAGTGCTGCCCTCCTCGTGGCCGGTGCGCCGGAGGATCGCCCGGATGCGCAGCAACACTTCGTCCAGGCTGAACGGTTTGGTGACGTAGTCATCGCCACCGGCCGACAACCCCTCGATGCGGTCGTCGACCTCGGTGCGTGCGGTGAGGAACAGCACGGGCGTCTCCAACCCGGCGGCCCGCAGCCCGCGGGTCACCGCGAATCCGTCCAGATCGGGCAGCATCACGTCGAGCACCACCAGGTCGGGGCGGAAACGTTGCGCCTCCACGAGCGCCTGCTGCCCGGTCTCGGCGACGCCGACGGTGTAGCCGGCGAGCCGCAGCGTCGACTCCAACAGGATGCGGATACTCGATTCGTCCTCGACGACCAGGATCCGCCGCTCGACGGCCGCGTCGGATTCGCCCATGCTGTTCTTCCCACTCGGTCTTTCACTCACACTCGTACAGCGTCGACGACTGCCCCGTGCCCGAACTCGATCCGCCCGAACCGGATCCGGACGCGTCACCGTCGTCGCTGTTCTGACTGCCGGTCTGACTCCGGTTGTCGGTCTCGCTCTGACTGTCGCTCAGATATTCGGAGGAATCCACCTCGGAGCAGTTCTGCTCGATCCACTCGCTCCGCTGTTGGGAGTAGCCACCGCCACCGGGGCCGCCGCCCCGGCCGCCGCCACCGGGACCACCGCCCGAACCGAGGACGTACCGCAGTTCGCCGTTGTCGGTCCACTCCGCCAACTGTGACACCGAGGGAGCGTTGTCACTGCCGGTGAAACCGCCCATTCCGATGACCGTGGCGTCACTGTGCAGGATATATGACGAGGCCGACATGGAGCCGCCGCTGATCGCCAGCTTGATGCGAGCCGATCCCGAATGCTGGATCGCGTAGTCCAGGACCGCCTGTTGCCGGTCGCTCAGCGAGGTGCCACC
This sequence comes from Actinopolyspora lacussalsi, assembly GCA_030803735.1. Classification (NCBI taxonomy): domain Bacteria; kingdom Bacillati; phylum Actinomycetota; class Actinomycetes; order Actinopolysporales; family Actinopolysporaceae; genus Actinopolyspora; species Actinopolyspora lacussalsi. The sequence continues at coordinate 4,341,463 of JAURUC010000001.1, forward strand.
CCGGCCTCCTCCCGGTCCGCCACCTGCCGGGAAACCACCGGATCCGTTGCCGCCCCGACCACCTCCGGGACCGCCACCGCCGAAACCGCCCATGCTCGACGGTCCGGCCGTCGGGTTGGTTCCTCCCATGCCGGTGGATCCTCCGGCCGGTTCGCTGATCGCCCAGGCACCCGGCGCCAGTAGCACGGCCACCATCGAGCACGCCGCGGCCAGCGGCAACAGCCGCGACCACTTCCAGCCTACGGCCAGCAGCACGACGGCCAGCGCCCCGACACCGAGCACCGCCCAGGCCAGCCAGCCCATCCAGTCGGGAGTGCGTCGGATGATCACTGCCGCCCAGCAGACGGTCGCCACCACACCGAGCATGCCCGCGGCGGGTACCCAGCGGGACCCAGCACGATGGGCGCGCACCAGCAGCACCACCAGACCGCCGCACAGCGCGGCGACCGCGGGCGCGAGCTGTGTCGTGTAGTAGGGATGGATCGTGCCCTGCTGGAACGAGAAGACCGCCCCGCAGATCAGCAGCCACAGTCCCCAGAGTGCCCAGCCGCCCGCGGCCAGTGGTTGTCCCACGGTTCGATCACCGCTGCGCCGCAACACGCCGACCGTGATGGCCAGCAGCAGCGCGATCAGGCACAGCGGCAGCAGCCAACTGATCTGGCCGGCCAGCTGGTCGTTGAAAAGCCGCAGCGGCCCGGCGCTCCCCGCGAAACCACCGCCCTGGCCGCCGCCTCCGCCCGGGAAGCCGCCGCCTCCACCGGGAAGCTCACCCGTGCCGCCGGGAAGACCGTTCGAACCGTTCGCCGAGCCACTGTCGGAACCGTTACCGGACCCGGTGGCGCCGCCACCCGGACCGCCGGTGCCTCCGCCGCCGGGACCCTCGCCGCCGAACACGCGGCCGAGGCCGTTGTAGCCGATGACCAGGCTCCACGCCGAGCCGTCCTCACTGCCACCGATGTAGGGGTGGTTGCCCGGCCAGAGATCGACCATCGCCACCCACCACAGCGACGACACGAGCAGCGACACCGCCGCCGCCCCCAACTGCGCCAGCTTCGTTCCCCAGCCGAACCGGGAGCCGATCAGCCAGACCACGGCGAAAGCGGGCACGACCATCCAGGCGGCCAGCATCTTCGTGAGGAAGCCGCAGCCGATCAGTGCCGCCGATCCGCACAGCCACAGCGTGGCGTTCCTACCGCGGTTGGCCTGCGACGCGCGGGTCAGCGCGTAGGCGGCAGCCACCAGGAACAGCATCAGCAGCGGGTCCGGGTTGTTGTCCCGGTTGATCGCCACCGTGATGGGGGTCAGCGTCAGCACCAGGGCCGCGATCAGCGCCGCGCTCTCACCGGCCCAGCGCCGTACCGTGCGGTGCAGCAACAGCACGGTGAGCACGCCCTCGACCACCTGCGGCAGGATGAGCGCCCAGCCCTGCATGCCGAAGATCTTGCTGCTGATCACCTGCGGCCACAGCGCGGCGGGTGGTTTGTCGACGGTGACTACCCCTGCCGGGTCGAACGACCCGAACAGGAAGTTCACCCAGCTCTCGCCCATCGACTTCACCGCGGCCGAGTAGTAGGTGTTTCCCCAGCCCAGCGAGCCGATCGCCCAGCCGTACAGTCCGGCCGCGAGTACTAGGATCGCCGCCAGCGCTATCTTCGACCACAGTGGGCCGCTCGCGGCGCGATGGTCGGTGGGGCGCTGTTCACCTACTCCGGAGTCACCTACTCCGGGTTCACCTCCCCCGGCCGCATCGGTGATGGTTCCCGATATCCGCGTGGAACCCATGTGGTTGTCGTCCTCCGTTGTTTCGGTACTCAATTCGTCTCACCACTTTCCTGCCGTGGTGAGCTGGAGTCGTCGTGGCGGAACACCGTTGTCCGCAGCAACAGGAAACGAATGGCGGTGACCAGTACGGAAGCGCATGCCAGCACCACGGATTCCGCGGCGGGGGAGGCGTCGCCCGCCGCCGAGTCGTAGAGCAGTACGGCCGCCGAGGTCACCAGGTAGCCGAGCAGGAACAGCCCGCCCGCGCCGATGTGGGCCCGGCCCAAACCGGTCTTGGAGTCCCGGAAGGACAACCTCCGGTTCGCCTCCGTGTTCATAATCGTCAGCACCAGCAGTGAGACGAAGTTGGCCGCCACGGCGGGCCACCACTGGCGCAGCAGCCAGTACAGCACCGCCTGGCCGATGGTGCAGAACACCCCGATCAGCGCGAAGTAGCCGAGCTGTCCGAACAGCCGGGAGCGCTTGGACTCCGGCGCCAGCACCGCGTCGGGGTGCTCGGAGGTGACCGGACCGCGCGGGGGGACGGCGACCCGGGCGGCACCGGTGCGTTTGCGGCGGGCGATCCGCCAGAGCCCGCGCAGATCGTCCACGGCGGTGTTGAACACCTTCACCCTGCTGTCGGTGTCCTCGACCCAGTCGACCGGAACCTCGTGGATCCGCAGGCCGTTGTGCTCGGCCAACAGCAGCAGTTCGGTGTCGAAGAACCACTCGTCGTCGTTGGTGGCGTGCAGCAGCGGGCGCAGCGCCGAGGTACGGACGGCCTTGAAACCGCACTGGGCGTCGCTGAAGCGACTGCCGTGCGTGAGCCTGATCAGCTTGTTGTAGCAGCGCGAGATCAGCTCGCGCCGGGGCCCCCGGACCGTGCGGGCCGCGGGGGCGAGCCTGCTGCCGATGGCCATGTCGGAGTGACCGCTGGCCAGCGGCGCGACCAGCGGCAGCAGGCCGTCCAACCCGGTGGACAGGTCCACGTCCATGTAGACCGCGATGTCGGCGTCGGTGTTTCCCCAGGCCGTGCGAAGCGCGAGCCCGCGTCCCTTGCGATCGAGCCGCAGGCAGTCGACCCCCCTCATCTCCTCCGAGAGCTGTTCGGCCAGCTCGGGGGTGCTGTCGGTGCTGGCGTTGTCCACGATCGTGATGCGCCAGGGAAACGGGAAGTCGTTTCGCAGCCGTTCGTGCAACGTCGTGACACAGCCGCGCAGCGCGCGCTCCTCGTTGTGGACCGGGATGACGATGTCCACCGTGCTCGGGCCCAGCGGCGGGGAGGTGGTTTCCGGGGAGGCTCGTTCGGTCGTCCCGACCGGCTCCTCGTAGGGAAACTGGAACGTCGCCCCGCAGCGCTCGGGGCTCGTCGGACTCGCGGTCATGGCTCCTCTAACGCGAAGGTCGGTTCGGCTCTGTGTCTGAACGGATGGGGGAACATCCGTGGGCCCGGTACCGACTCTGGTCCGTTCAACTGGGTGCGGGCGGGGGCGCGACTGGGAATTCGCCGAGAGTCCCTGGCGATGCTTCGACGGTGCGGCTCGCGTAGGTGGTTACTTGGCGGAACCTCTCGCACGGCTCTCGCTGCGGGGGTGGCCGGAGTTCGCCCTGCGGGGGTGTTCGGAGCTCGGCTCCGCGTCGAGGCGGCGCGGCGATTTCGCGAGAAATTGACGCCGGCCTCCACCGTGCCGCCCCACTGGCGCGGCGATTTCGTGGGAATTTGACGTCGTGGTCAGAACCAGCGCCGGGATACTGGTCTTCCGGAGACGCGAGAGTGGTGCCGAGGTGCTGCTCGGTCACATGGGCGGACCCATCTGGGAAAACCGCGACCAGGGGGCCTGGTCGGTGCCCAAGGGTGAGTACACCCCCGAGGAGTCGGCCTGGAAGGCAGCCAGGCGGGAGTTCCGCGAGGAGCTGGGGATGGATCCGCCCGCCGGGCGTTTCGAGTCGCTGGGCAGCGCGCGGCAGTCGGGTGGCAAGGTCGTCACGGTCTGGGCGGTGCCGGGCGAGATCGATCCGCGTTCGATGGTGCCCGGCACCTTCACGATGGAGTGGCCGAAGGGGTCGGGTCGGCTCCGGGAGTTCCCGGAGCTCGACCGCGTAGCCTGGTTCGACCTGGATCGGGCGAGTCGCCGAATCCTGCCCGCCCAGCGGGTGTTCCTCGAACGGCTCTCGGACCTGCTCGAAGCCGATCCGGGTGAGTGGGACTGACCGGCTGTCGAGAGCTTCGGGGCGCTGGCCGTCGTTGCTGGGACGGCCTCGAGCTCAGGAGTCGTTCGGCCGCAGCGTCCAGTACACCGTCATCTCGCCGGTCGTGTTGTGCTCGCCGTCCCGGATGGTGCAGTGCACCGGGAACTCGGGGCGGGTTCCGCCGTCGAGTTCGGCGCGCACCTCGTCGATCTCACGGCCGAGTACCGCTTCGGCGGTCAGGTCGCCGAGTGCCAGCTTGCGGTAGGCGATCTCGGATCGGGTCACGAGTGGCGTGGCGCGGTCCAGCAGCGGGGTGAACGCGGCGAGTGTCACCGCGCCCGAGGCGGTCTCGGCCAGCCCGAACATCACGGCGGCGTGCGGGCCGCCCACGTGGTTCCGCTGTTCCGCGACATCGCGCAGCGAGCACACGACTCGCTGCCGCTCCAGCTCGGAGAACTCGATCCCCGCGGTGGAAACCCAGGGCACGGTCTTGTTCATCGCGTCGGCTACCCAGTCGAACTCGGAGGTCATACCGCGTTATGTTACTGTACGGTAGCTTTCTTGGGTAGTACCGGTGTGCGGCGCCACCCGCCGCGGTGCCGGTGGCACGGGCTCCCGCCGCACCACGGTGGTCGCGCCGCTGCCGCGCGTTTCCGGTGATCTTGGTGTACTGGATGACCGACCCACCGTTGCGTGACGACGCGCGTGCCGGTGCTCGCCACCGCCAACGTCGGCATCCGACCGAGAATCGGGGACGAGATGAGCCTGCAGGAGCTCTACCTGGCCCTTTTCGCGGGCGGTGTGGTGCTGCTGGCGAGCATCATCGCCACCAGGTTCGCCGCCCGGATCGGGCTGCCCAGCCTGTTGCTGTTCCTGGTGCTGGGAATGCTACTGGGGGAGGACGGGCTGGGCATTCAGCTCGACGATCCGCAGTTCGCCCAGAACCTCGGCACCGCCGCGTTGGCCGTCATCCTGGTAGAGGGCGGGCTGACCACCAAGTGGTCCGACGTGTCCAAAGTGCTCGCCCCCGCCGGTGTGCTGGCCACGCTCGGCGTCGGAATCAGCGCGGGGATAACGGCGCTGGCGGCGAATCTGCTGCTGGGGCTCGACTGGCAGCTGGCGCTGCTGCTCGGCGCCATCGTGTCCTCCACCGACGCGGCGGCGGTGTTCTCGGTGCTGCGCGTACTGCCGATCCCCAGGCGCGCCGCCGGGCTGCTCGAGGCCGAGTCCGGTTTCAACGATGCGCCGACGGTGATCCTCGTCATGCTGCTCAGCTCCACCCCGTTGCTGATGGGCCCGTGGCACGTGGTGGGCTCGTTGCTCTACCAACTCGGGGCCGGAGCGCTGTTCGGGCTGCTGCTCGGGAGTATCGGGGCCCTCGTGCTGCCGCGGATAGCGCTGCCCGCCTCGGGGCTGTATCCGCTGGCCACATTCGGCCTGGGGGCGCTGGCGTTCGCCGCGGCGGGAGTGGCGCAGGCGAGCGGATTCATCGCCGCCTACCTCGCGGGTGTGGTGCTGGCCAACACCGGACTGCCGCACCGCTCGGCGACTCGCTCGTTCGCCGAGGGGCTCGGTTGGCTGGCTCAGATCGGACTGTTCGTGTTGCTGGGGCTGCTGGTCGATCCCAGCGAGCTCTACCACGAGGTGCTGTCCGCGCTCGTGATCGGATCCGTGCTGCTGTTGGTGGCGCGTCCGTTCGCGGTGGCGGGCTCGCTGTTGCCGTTCCGGGTTCCCTGGCGCGAGCACGCCTTCCTGTCCTGGGCGGGGTTGCGCGGAGCCGTTCCCATCGTGCTGGCCACCTTCCCGGTGGTCGCCGGGGTGCGGGGCAGTGATCGACTGGTCGACATCGTTTTCGTACTGGTCGTCGTCTTCACCCTCGTGCAGGGGCCTAGCCTGCGTCCGGTGGCGCGGCTGCTGGGGATCATCACCCCGGAGGGGGCCCGTGAGGTGCGGGTCGAGTCGGCACCGCTGGACGTGCTCGACGCGGAGCTGTTGACCGTCTCCGTCCCGGAGGGCTCGCGGCTGCACTACGTCACGGTCATGGAGCTGCAGCTGCCCGAACCGAGCGTGATCGCCCTGCTGATCCGCCGCGGATCCGTGTTCGTGCCGCAACCCGAGAGCAGGATCGAAATCGGTGACCAGCTGCTGATCGTGACCACCAGCGCCAAGCGCGCGGCGACCGAACGCAGGCTCCGTGCCGTGGGACGCCGGGGGCGGTTGGCCTACTGGTTCGGTGAGTACGGTGAACTCGCCTAGCAGCAAATGCTTTACACCTTCGGGTGAGCATCGGGCGCGTCCCACGAGCTTTCCTCGGGTTTTTCGGTACCGTATTTCCCGATTTTCCTGGTCGTTGGGAAAACTGTCAACTCCGTGCGCACCGCGAAATCTCCGTGATGCGTGCGGCGGAAAGGCCGACGCTGTGAATCGATTCGTTCCTACCGATGAGTAAGGGTTTCGTGTTGTGACAACAGTATTAAAGTCCCCGGTGTCCGGAGTGGATCGTGTTTCCGCGCCGGTTCGATGCGGATCTCCGCGCGATTCTCCGGAGTTCTCCAAATCCCGTCGCGAATGCGGTGGGCACGAGGGTTGGTTGCCACCGTCCAGGCCCGGCCGTCAGTGAATTCCGGGAACGGCGAATTCCATTCCCTAAGTACCCGTACCTACGGTTCCACGGATTGTTCCTCGGCGATCGTGGGCCGATCGTTCTGGGCACTGTTCACCGCCACTTCACCGGAGTCGGGTGCCGAAGACCCCGGGGCGTGCGCGGTGGACGGAAACCGTTCCCGCCGCTCGACAGCGGCGCGATCAGCAGGAGGAACGATGCAGCACCCGAGAACGGGGCGGCGCAGGTTCGCAGGCCTGTGCCTAGGTGCCGCCGTGGCGACATCCTTCGGTCTGGCCACGGCACTGCCCGCGCAGGCCGCGACGGGCGAGATCAGGAACGCCGATGCCAAGGCGGCGGTAGCAGGCGAGTACATCGTCGTCTTCGAGGACGCCGCGGCCACCGGGCCCGGTGGCGTGAGCGCGGCGGCCACCGATCTCAGTCAACGCTACGGCGGTGAGATCCAGCGGACCTACGAAACCGCGTTGCGCGGATATTCCGCCTCGATGAACGAGACGGCGGCCGAACGGCTGGCGGCGGACCCCAGCGTCAAGTACGTCGAGCAGAACCGCCGCGTGCACGCGCTCGGCACGCAGGACAACCCGCCCTCGTACGGCCTCGACCGGCTCGACCAGCGCGATCTGCCGCTGGACGACTCCTACACCTATCCCAACGGTGGTGAGGGAGTCACGGCCTACGTGATCGACACCGGTATCAGGACCAGCCACGAGACCTTCGGGGGCCGTGCCTCGAGCGGTTACGACTTCGTCGACGATGATTCCGTGGCCAACGACTGCAACGGGCACGGCACGCACGTGGCGGGCACCGTCGGTGGTGCCGAGTACGGCGTCGCCAAGAACGTCGATCTGGTCGGCGTGCGCGTGCTCGACTGCGAGGGCAGTGGGTCCTACGCGGGTGTCATCGACGGCATCGACTGGGTCACCCAGAATGCCGACGGTCCCGCCGTCGCCAACATGAGCCTGGGCGGTTCCGCCAGCAGCGCGGTGGACGACGCGGTGAACAGCTCGATCGCCTCGGGGGTCACTTACGGCATCGCCGCGGGGAATTCCTCGGCCGACGCCTGCGACTACTCGCCCGCCAGGGTCGAGGCCGCCATCACGGTCGGGGCCACCAACAGCCAGGACGCCGAGGCCAGCTACTCCAACTACGGTGACTGCCTGGACATCTACGCGCCCGGTAGCAACATCACCTCCGCCTGGATCGGCAGCGACACCGACACCAACACGATCAGCGGTACCTCCATGGCCACCCCGCACGTCGTCGGTGCCGCCGCGCTGCTGCTCGCCGACAGCCCCTCCGCGTCTCCGGCGGAGGTCCGCGACAGCATGGTGAACAACGCCAGCACCGGCAAGATCTCCGGTATCGGCGCCGGTTCGCCCAACAAGCTGCTCTACGTGGGTGAGAGCGACGGTGGGGACCCGCAGCCGCCGGAGAACAGCGCTCCCACCGCTTCGTTCACCGTGAACTGCTCCACGGCCGGTTGTGACTTCGACGCCACCGGCTCCAGTGACTCGGACGGTTCCGTGGTGGGCTACTCCTGGCAGTTCGGTGACGGTGCCACCGCGACCGGAAGCACCGTCGGCCACAGCTACGGCGGCGGCCAGTTCACCGCCACGCTGACCGTCACCGACAACGAGGGTGCCACCGGCTCGGCCACGCACCAGATCGATTGCTACGACTTCGGTACGGTGTACTGCTTCGCCTGAGCACCGGCCCTGTCGGGCACGACCGAAGGGGACCTCCCGCCGCTCCCACGGCGGGAGGTCCCCCGTGTGTGCGGTAGGGATCGTCGTGAGATCCGGCCTCGACCCGGTCTGGGAGGCAGGGTCGCCGTCGATTTCTCGCGAAATTGAGGCCCCTGGGCGGCGTACCTACTCGATGTCGGGGGAGCCACAGCGAGAGCCCGCGAGAGGTTCCGCTACGGAACCACCCACGACAACCGAGCCGGAGACTCCGCGGTCAATCGGTCCGGACTTCGGTGCGGGAGGTTACCCCCAGCTTCCGAATAACCTTCGCCACGTGCTGCTCCACGGTTCGCGGCGACAGGAACAGCAGCGAGGCTATCTCCCGGTTCGTGTTGCCCAGCCCCACCAGTCTCGCCACGTCACGCTCCCGGGGCGAGAGCTCGGCACCGTACCCCCTGCGTCCCCGTCGCGACGACGGCGGTGGAACCCCGCTGTCGCGCAGCAGCTGCCTGCAGCGTGCGGCGTCCCTGCTCGCCCCCAGACGTTCGAACGAATCGATCACTTCGGACATTCGCGTCGCGGCGGAATCCTCCCCGGACCGGAGTTGGTGGGCAACGACGCGCTCCCGCGCGAGGGCGGCACTGTACGGCTGCGGCAGCGCCGCATAGCCCGCCCGGGCCGTTTCCCACCACTCGGCCGCCCTGTCGAACCGTCCCGCGCTCTCACAGTGGAACGCCCGCGCCGCCGCCGTGGCCGGAGCGATCAGCGGGCTCCGCCGGTTCGCGGTCGCCGCGGTGAACTCGTCGATCAGCTGTTCTGCCTCGGTGCCCCTGTCGAGTCGCGCGTAGGCTGCCACGGCGTTGGGCAGCAGCTCGTTCGCCCAGATCCAGATTCCCTTGCGCCGCACCACCCGTACCGCGTGATCCGCCGCGTTCACCGCCCCCGGTGAGTCCCCGCGCAGCAGCCGCAGCCGCACCCTGGTCGCCCCCGCCGTGATCACCACCGGAGTGAAGGAGTCGTCCGGGGTGTCCACTCCGGTCGCGGTGAGCCACCGTTCGGCGGCCTCCCAGTCTCCCCGCGTCACGGCGTCCATTCCCAGCACCAGCGCGAGCTCCACCGCCACCGGCCGCAGTTGTCCGTGGTCCCGCAGCAGCCGCTCCGCGTTCTCGACCAGTTCCTCCCATGCACCGGTCATCCGGCGCAGCCGGATATCGGTGCTGCGCAGCGTGCTGTCCAGGTAGGGGCTGCCGCCCGCCGCGCGGGCCAGCCCCAACGCCTCGGTCAGGTGTTCGCGGGCCGCCGAGTACTCCCCCAGCCACGTGTATGCGTCGGCGACGTTGCCGTGAATCCGCGCGATGTGATGCCGCTCCGGACCCGCCCCGCCCGCGAGGGGCAGCCGTTCGAAGTGCCGCCACGCCGCCGAACAGTCCCCGCCGAACATCCGGCTGGGCAGCACGTTGGCGAGCAACTCCGAGCGCACCGCCGTGCTGCCGGTCTCGTCGAGCACGATCTCCGCCCGACCGGTCCATTCCGAACACCGCTCGTACGGCGTGGTCCCCACGTGTGCCTGCGCCAGCGCCGCCATGCCCACCGCGGCCCGTTCCGGCAGCTCCCGCAGTTCCGCCACGGCGAGCTCCAGCTCACCCCGCGCCGTCCCCGGGCAGTCGCTCTGCCGCAGCAACAACAGCCCCAGGCTGAGACGCACCTCGCCCCGCGCGGTCGCGGAGAGCCGCTGGTCGGACAGGACCCGCCGCAACGCGGCCGGGACCGGGTGTTGCCCCAACCCGTCGAGCGCGGCCTGCCCGAAGCGCACCGCGAGTCGATCCACGTCGCCCGTCGACAGCGAGGGTTCCTCGAGCAGCGAGCACAGCAGCTCCGTGGCGGTGGCGATGTCGCCCGTCTCGATCGCGCGGTCGGCCGCTGCCGTTCCGTAGCGCAGCCAGTCCGCGACCCTGCCGCAGCCCATGCTGTGTTCGGCGAGCCGGATCAGCGGCGGTCGCTCCTGTTCGGACAGCAGCCGCAGGGTGCGCTCGTGCAGTTCGCGGCGTTCCGGGCCGGTGAGCGTGTCGTGCACTGCCTGGCGTGCCAGGCAGTGTCGGAATCCGTAACGGAGGTTGCCGTCCTCGTGCAGCACGTTGGCGCGCAGTGCCCACGCGATCCGGTGCGCCGCGTCGGGCACGCCCGCGATCCGTCCCAGCAGCCCTGCCTCGGCCGGAGTTCCCAGTACCGCCGCCGCGTGCACCAGGCGCGTCACGGGCTCGGGGAGTGCGCCCAACCGCTCGGCCATCGCGTCACGCAGCAGCACCGGCACGTCGAGCTGTTCGAGCGTTTTCAGCTCTCCGGCCGAGTAGGGTCTTCGCTCGCGCTGCGCGCGCAGCGTCGGCAGCGTCTCGGCCACGACGAACGGGAGTCCGGCCGTCCGCTCGTGCAGCTCCCGCGCGAATCCCGCTTCGACGGACTCGGTTCCGAGCAGGTGCGCGGCCAGGATGCCCACCTGCTCGATGTTCAACGGACGCAGGGTCATCACCGCGCTGCGCGCCCGCCGCGGATGTCGGTACGCCGTCCCCAGCGGGACGCCCCCGGCCAGTTCCTCGCGACGGTAGCTCAGCACGAGGGCCAGCTCGCCGGGCGGATCGGTGATCAGGAAACGCAGCAGTTCCCTGGTTCCCTCGTCGGCCCAGTGCAGGTCCTCGACCACGAGGATCGCCGGAGTGCTCGCTTCGAGCAGTGCGTGCACGCCGCGGAACAACTGGTGTCGTTCCGCCGCGGTGTCACCGAGGAGTTCCGGGGTCGGGGGCAGGAACTCGCCCAGTTCGGGAAGCAGTCTGCGCAGCGCGCCGGTGACGGGATTGAGGTGTGCGGGGGCGGGGAACGGATCGAGGGTGCGCAGCGCGTCGATCACCGGCCCGTAGGGGAAGGGGTCCTGGAGTGGCTGGCAGGCCCCGGTCAGGATGGTGCGCTCGATCTCGGGGCGTTCCAGTGATTCGCGGATCAGGCGTGTTTTGCCCACGCCCGCTTCCCCCTCCAGCAGCAGCACGGCAGGCGGGGACAGCACCAGCTCCGTAACGGTGTCGAGCTCTTCTTCACGGCCCACCAGTACCGGTGGGACTCGGCTCGACACGGCGAACGATTCGGACGGACGAGTACTACTGAGCATGCGAACCCCTTCCGCGTGCGAGTGGCGTCGGGGTCGGATCAAGTGAAGTAACGGGAAGCGTATCCCTCTAAAGAGTGAAAAACGACGGCCTTAAGAGTGATCTTCTTTCCCGGTTTTGCCGAGGTTTCCGGTTGGCGAGAATCGGAAAACCGCGTGTTCGCACCCAGTGGTCACGCCGCGATCCGGAGGCGGAGACCCCCTCGTGCTCCCCGGACCACCTTCGGCATCAACCGCCGAGCGCGGCCGGGTTGGTCAACGCCGCCACTCCCACACCGATGGCGATCACCAGCACCACGTAGCCGAACCAGTGCCGGATCGTCTCCGCCCGCAGTCGCGCGGTCAGCCGCGCGGCCAGTGCCGAGACCAGCAGCGCGGTGATCGCGAACGCCAGCACCACCGGGTACTCGATCTCGTCGATGACACCGGAGTGCGCGGCCAACCCGGCCACCGAGTTGATCAGCACCACCAGCAGTGAGGTGGCCACGGCCCGCTGCGCGGCCAGTCCCAGCAGCAGGGTCAGGGCCGGAACCACCACGAAACCGCCGCCCACTCCGAACAGCCCGGTCAACACTCCGACACCCGCACCGCTGAGCAGCGATTTCGGCAGACAGCTGCGCCACTCGACGCCACCGGTGTCGGTGCGGCAGGAGCCGCCCGCGGCTTCCCCTCCCGTGAGCATCCGAACCGCGACCACCACCATGAGCACCGCGAACGACACCAGCAGCCAGCGGTCCGGCAGCAACCCGCCGAGCGCGGCACCCCCGAACGCGGCCGGAACCCCGGCCGCGCCGAACACCAGTGCCACCGGCCAGAGCACCTTCTCGCGCCGAGCCCGGGGCAGCAGCCCGCCGATCGCCGATATCGCCACGATCAACAGCGATGCCGGTATGGCGATTCGCAGCGGCAGGCCGACGCCGTAGACCAGCGCCGGAACCGCCAGGATCGAACCACCGGCGCCGAGCAGCCCCATCGCCAGCCCGATGACCACCCCGAACGCGAGCGCCGCGATCATTCCGGCTCCCGCCGCGTCGTTCGCCCGCGCGCGTGACCGTCCGTCGTGGCCTCGTACCCGCTCGGGTAGGCCCTGCCCCGGGCAGTTCCGGACTCACTGCCCCGGGACGTTCTGGCCTCACTGCCCCGGGACGTTCCGGCCTCACGCATGCGGCGCGCCCGGCTCGGCGGCGGTGACAGCGGACAGCGCGGCGTCCGGATCCACCGCGCTCCTCCGGTTGTGCGGCAGCATGCCCAGCAGTCGAGCCATCGCGCAGGTGTCACTGATCGCGGCGAACGTCAGCCCCGCGCCCACGAACCCCGCCAGCCACTTCAGCGGCCGGTAGGCGAGACTGCCCAACACGCCGGTCAGCACCAGCGATCCCGCGACCAGTCGGACCTGCCGCTCCATCGGCCAGACCCCGCTGCCCCGGTTGACCTCGCCACCTTCCCGCTGCCATTCCTCGATTCCGCCCCGCAGCACGTGACAGCCGTCCACTCCCGCCTGTTCCAGCAGTGTTCTGGCCTGCTCGGCACGAGCGCCCGAGGCGCACACCAGCACCACCGGGTCGTCGTGTCCACTGTCGAGTTCGGCTCGCCGCTCGCGTAACAGCTCGATCGGAACGTTGTGCGAGCCCGGGATGTTGACCGAGTCGAACTCGCCGGGGGAGCGGACGTCGATCAGCCTGGTTCGGGGGTGGGTTCGCAGGTTCTCCCGCACTCGCGCGGCGTGCAGTGTTCCGGGGGTTTCGCTCGACAATTGGTTCCCTTCCGTGGGTCGTGTTCTCCGGCGGAGCTCCGTCACCGGGCCCCGCACGGCGCCCTCCGCTCCGGGGAAGAGCGGCGGGGGTTTCACCGGTCGTCAGGATGAGGTGAGGTCGAGCCCCGCGTCCCCTGCCGCGTCGAACCTGTCGTCGACCAGCACCGCCGCGCGGCCGTCCGATTCCAGCAGCGAGGCCGCCGCGGTGGCGCGATAACCGCTGCCGCAGTGCACCCACACCGTGCCCTCGGGAACCTCGCCCACCCGTTTCGGCAGTTCGTACAGCGGGATGTGCACCGCGCCGGTGACGTGGGAGTCGCGGAACTCGTTGTTGGTCCGCACGTCCAGCACCACGTCCGCGGGCGGCATCCCGTTGTGCTCGCCGGAGCGCGCGGCAGCGAGATCGGCGAAGCTCGCCGTGGTGGTCTCGCGCAGCCGCGCCGGATCGGCGGCCAGCTCGGCGGGCTGTCCGCTCGCCGCCGCCGCGAACTTGTCGATACCGATGCGGGCCAGCTCGCGCTGTGCCTCCGCGACCTGCTCGGGCGACTCGCCCAGCAGCGTGATCGGGGAACCCCAGTCGATCATCCAGCCCAGCCAGGTCACCATCGGCCCGTCCAGCCCCAGACCGACGGTGCCCGCCAGGTGCGAGCGGACGTAGGCCTTCCGCGAGCGCAGGTCCACCACCCACTCGCCGTGTTCCAGCCGCCTAGCCAACTCGTCCGGGCTCGCCTCGGTGGGACGGCGCAGGTCCAGCGGTTCGGGGCCGGCGATGTTCCGCACCCCCATGTGCGCGTAGTAGGCGGGGTAGGCGTCCAGCCCGGAGAGGATGGTCTCGAGGAATTCACCCTCGGACAGGGTCAGCGCGGGGTTGAACTCCCGTTCCTGTTCGATGGTGCTGGAGTCGCCCGACGCCTGGGTGGCCGAGCAGAAGCTGCCGAAGCCGTGCGTGGGCCATATCCGCGCCCCGTCCGGCAGCACGTCGGCCAGCTTCCGCGCCGAGGCGTGCTGGTGCCGGGCGAGCTCTTCGCTGTGCTGCTCCCCGAGCAGGTCGGTGCGGCCGGTGGTGCCGAACAGCAGCGAACCACCGGTGAAGGCGCCGAACGTGCCGGAGTCGTTCTCCAGCAGGTAGGACAGGTGGTGGAAGGTGTGCCCGGGGGTGGCCAGTGCCCGCACCCGCAGGTTCCCGGAGACCGCCACGACCTCGCCGTCGTGCAGCGGGCGGTGGTCGAACGGCGCCTCGTCGGCCGCCGCCACCCCGTACTCGGCCCCGGTTAGCCGGGCCAGCTCCAGCCCGCCGGACACGTAGTCGTTGTGGATGTGCGTCTCCAGCACGAGCCCGATCCGCACGTCGAGGCGACCCGCCAGGGCGAGGACCCGGTCCACATCGCGCTGCGGATCCACCACCACCGCCGTTTCACCGTCGGTCGCCAGGTAGCTGCGGTCCCCCAGGGAAGAGGTGGCGATCACCTCGACGTGCGGTGTCTCCGAAAGTCGTTGTTCCGGCGGTTGTGTCCTGTCTGTCATGGTTCGTGTCATCGCGCCGCACCTCCTTCGGTGTCCCGGCCGGATTCGGTCCATGCCGCCGTTCCACCGGAAACCGAAACCGCGTTGACCCCCGCTTCGCGGAGGGCTCGGGCGGCCCGCAGGCTGCGGCCACCCGACTGGCAGACCACCCGTACGCCGTCCGGGAACTCACCGGGTGTCCGCAGCAGCTGTTCCAGCGGGACGTTGCGCGCTCCGGGGACGTGTCCCTGTGCGTACTCCTCAGGAGAGCGCACGTCGAGGACTTCCGCACCCGCGTCACGGGCGGTGGCCAGGTCCTCGACGGTCACTTCGATCGACTCTTCCGGCATGCTCACTCCTAATACCCAGGGGGGTATACAACGATTAAACGGGTCCCCCGGTAGCTGTATTCCGGTGCTGCGGGATTCCGGGCTGCGGGCCGGGAGCGGATCACGGCGCGGCCTGCGGTCCGCGACCCCGAGATCACGGCGGTCACGCCGCCGCGCGTGGGGTCCAATCCTGCGCCTCTTGCCCAGGCAGGTGTCGCTCGCTCAGGCCAGCGCGAGGAACAGCCGTTCCAGCTCCTCCTCGGTCATGGGCGGTTCCTCGCCCTCTTCGCGCGCCGTCTGGCAGTGGCGCATGCCGCTGGATACGATCTTGAACCCCGCCCGGTCCAGGGCGCGGGAGACGGCGGCGAGCTGGGTCAGCACCTGGGCGCAGTCCTCGCCCTCCTCGATCGACTCGATCACTCCGGCGAGCTGGCCCTGTGCCCGGCGCAGGCGGGTGAGGGCGTCGCCCACGCGTTCCGGCTTCATCTCCACTGTCGAACACCTCCCCGGGTGCGACTTCCTGGGTCGCGATTTCCTGACTCGTGACTCCCTGACTCGCTTCCCGAATGTACCCCCAGGGGTATTCGATTGTCAGGGAGGTGGGGAGTGACAGGGAGCACGTGCGGGCTTGGGGGTATTGGCGACAATTTCTCGGGAAATTCGCGGTGTGTTCGCCGCGAAACAGTGCGTGATATTTCGGAGGTGAATGTGCCGGATCACGTGCCACCAGTGGCCGACTTACGGTTCTGGGGCAAGGAACGCGGCCTGGGCGGCGCCCGCTACCCGGTGGCGTGCCACGGCCTCGACGCGGCGGCGATGCTGCGGTGCCTGTGGCGGGAATATGTCTCGCCCGGCCTGCGGGCGCGGATAGCCGAACTCCTCGAACTGTCCGAGGACGAGACCCGCCGACTGCTGGAGTTCTGGGCCGCCGCCCACGACATCGGCAAGATCACGTCCTCATTCCAGTCCCAGGTGGAGGTCCCTTCGGGCTACGACTCGGACGACGTGACCGCTCCCCACGACGAGGCCACGCAGCACGCGCTGTACCCGCTGCTGATCGAACTCGGTTATCCCGGGAGGATCGCCAAGTGGGCGGCACAGCTGCTCGGTGGGCACCACGGTCGGTTCGTCGAGCTCAACCGGGAGTGTCGTTCCCAGGTGAAGGCCCGCGCCCTGGGGCTCGGCGACGAGGAATGGGCACGGCAGCGCGCCGACACGCTGCGCGTCTGGCGGGCGGTACTCGAAC
Source organism: Actinopolyspora lacussalsi (assembly GCA_030803735.1). Taxonomy (NCBI): domain Bacteria; kingdom Bacillati; phylum Actinomycetota; class Actinomycetes; order Actinopolysporales; family Actinopolysporaceae; genus Actinopolyspora; species Actinopolyspora lacussalsi. Next base: position 4,357,707 of record JAURUC010000001.1, read on the forward strand.
CGCCCGTGCCCAGTAGTTTCGACACGGCCGCCGCGAACGTGGTCACCGGACTGGTGATCCTCGCCGACTGGCTGGCGAGCCGGATTCCGTACGTGCTGAAACGGTTGCCGGACGTCCCGGAACGGGGCGACGTGTCGTCGCTGAGCTCGTTCTTCCACGGCTCGCTTGCCGAGACACCGGCGGTCGTGGCTGAAGCGGGGCTCTCACCGCTGCGACTGCGGTCTGGCTCCTTCGCCGAGGAGTTCCCCGACTTCCCCGCCAACGAGCTACAACGCGACATCGCCGAGCGGCTGCCGAGCTCGCTCGGCCCCGGCGGGTTGCTCATGATCTCCGCACCCACCGGTTTCGGCAAGACGGAGACGGCGCTGCACGCGGCACGCCGCATGTCCGAGGTCACGGGCACCTCCGGCCTGTTCTTCGCGCTGCCGACGATGGCCACCACCGAGCACATGTTCAAGCGCATCGCCCGATACGTGACCACGAGAGGGAGCGAGCCCAACTCGCAGGCGATGCTGCACGGCATGGCGTGGCTGAGCCCGGTGGAAGAGATGCTGCGCGAGGAGATGAGCCGCGCCTCGGTCAGCGGTGCGGACTCGACCCTGGTGCACTGCGCGGAATGGCTGCTGGGCGCCAAGCGCGGGCTGCTGGCCGGCGCCGGAGTGGGCACTATCGACCAGGCGCTGCTCTCGGTACTGCCCACCAGGCACAACGCGCTGCGCATGTTCGCGCTGACGGGCAGGACCGTGGTGATCGACGAGGTGCACGCCTTCGACGAGTACATGCGGACCCTGCTGTGCGTGCTGCTGCGCTGGCTCGGCTACTGGAACGTGCCCGTGGTGCTGCTCTCGGCCACGCTGCCCGCCCCGCTGGCCACCCAACTCGCCGCCGCCTACCGCGGCGACAGGGCGGGAACCGAGGAACGGATCACGGTCCCCTATCCCGGTTGGGTCCACATCGGACACGGTGAGCCGGTTGTTCCGCGTCCGGTGCCGTTTCCCGACGAACAGCGTCGGAGGTTGGCGGTGTCCTCCCGTGCCGTCGAGATCCGCGACGGTGAGCCGGACCGGATGCCCGTGCTGCGGCGGGCTCTTACGCCGTTGGTCGAGGACCGGGGAACCGCGCTGGTGCTGTGCAGCACGGTGGCGCACGCCCAGCGCACGTGGCGGCTGCTGCGCGAGCACCTCGAAGGCACCGGGGTGGAGCTTCGGCTGCTGCACGCCCGGTTCCCGATGCACGTCCGCGAGTCCGTCACCGAGGAACTCACCGCGCGGTTCGGCAAACCGACCGAGGAAGATCCGAAGGCGGGCAGAGTCCGGGAGCGCACGATCCTGGTCGCCACCCAGGTCGTGGAGCAGAGCCTCGACGTCGACTTCGACCTGGTGATAACCGATCTCGCGCCGGTCGAACTGCTGTTGCAACGCGCGGGCAGGTCGCAACGGCACCCGGCGCTGAACCCGCTGCGGCCGGAGTGGGCCGATCCGAATCGCGGTGGGACGCGGGAACTCGTGGTGCTGACCTCGTGGAACGACAAGGGGCCGCCCGGGGCCTGGGCGGCGGTGTATCCCACCGCGAGCCTGGTTCGCGCGCACCGGTTGCTGGACGAGCACGCCGAGAGCGGCATCCGGGTGCCGGAGGACGTCCAGCGGTTGGTGGACCGGGGCAATCCGGCCGCCGGGGACAAGGGTGATCTCGAACTGATCCGTGGTTTCGAGGAGGCGGAGACCCGCAGGCAGGCCGACGAGATGATCAAGCGCTCGGAGGGCAAGCGAGTGGGAATACCCCGACCGCGCGGGTTCAAGGCATTGAACGAGTTGTCGGACGGATTGCTTCCGGAGGAGAGGGCGAGCACGCGGTTCCAGGCCGATTCGGAGCGCGGGCTGGCGTACTTCGTGGGGGCTGACGGAGTGCCTCGGCTGGACGGGCCGGAAGGTCCTGCGTTGCCCCGGCCGAGCGACGGGAAGCTCTCCCGCGAGGAGTTGATTTCGGTGATGCGGCGTTCCGTGCCGATGCCTCGCGGGCCGTTGTCCTCGATGCCGCCCGATCGGCTGCCGAGGTTGCCCCGGCTCTGGCGCGACATCTGGCCGCTTGGGGAGCTGGTGGCGCTGGAACACCCCGTTTCCGAACATGGGAAGGCCGCTCCGGCGCGGGTTGGCGAGCGGATGTTGTGGTTGGACGACGATGTCGGGTTGGAGGAGGTGGCGGAGTGAACTCGATCGTGCCCGTCGTCCGGGTTCGATCCTCCGATGTGGTCTTCGGATCGGGTGATTTCCCGTTGGCACGGCGCTTTGAAAACGTGGAGCGGGGGTTGTAACGTCGCAGGTCGCAGAGGGGTGCTCTCCACGTGCGTGGAGGTGGACCGGGGCTGCGGGAGCAGCTCCAGGCGGCCGGTGTGTGCTCTCCACGTGCGTGGAGGTGGAGCGTCACGGTTATCACGGCGTGATAGCCAAGCGGTGACCAGACTGGATTCTCGGAACGGATCGACGACTTGAGTGATCCCGCCACCGATTCGGGAAGCCGTCGACGAATGTTTGGATGTGCTGCGCATCACTGCCGTTATCAGCTCATTCGGTTAAGGTGGTGATGATGAAAGGGAAGTGGCTGTTCGTGTTCGGTCTGGCCGGAATGACCGTGTCGGCTTCCGCGTTGATATTGCTCATACCGTCGCTGTTCGACTCGGGCGAGCAGGGCAACTTCTGGGGTATTGGGGTGCTCGCGTGTCTCGCCGTGGTCTTCGCGGTGGGGCTGTTGTACTGGCGTCCATCGACTTCGAGTTCGGACGGCGGATAGCCCCGGGCTGGCCCCGTAAGCTCGTGGCAGAGCCCAGAGCTCCCGCTGAGCGGCGCTCTCTACAGGAGAAGCGTCCGTGAGTGTCTGTGGGGCTGCTCGAGCCTCTTCGAGTTTCGCACTGGTTTAAAACTATGGAACGTGCTCTGGAGGTTCGGTTCTCCGACCTGGTCAACCATCCCAAGGACACGGTCGCCAAGATCGATGCGAGCCATAGCCGTCATCCGGGGCTGCGCGCCGTGACGACGAGGACCTGGTGCTGACCACCGCTGCCCGGGCCGAGCAGGAGAACGAGGTCGTCTCGGCCACCACCGCACTGTTCACGGCCATGATGCGCCAGGACGGGGCCGCGCTGTCCTTACCGGTCGATGTCGTCCCCGAAGCATTTCCCCGGGTGCGTTTCCTGCCCGCCGAGGACGTCCGTGCGTTCGTGGTGGAACTCGTCGAGACACTGCGTGCCACCGAGACCATCGACAATCCGGCGCCCGTGGCGCGGGTTATCGAGTCTTGGAAACACACGGCGGAGGTGCACGCCGACCCCGAGGTGCACGCCTCGCTGACCACAGATGCCACCGACCACGGCCCGGCCACCGAACCTCCCGACAACGTATGAGCGGTGGCGGAACCAGGCGAAAGCAGCGCGTCGCCCCACCAGCGGCGCAGGATCTAGTGGGAGATTCGGTGCGGTACCAGTGAGACTGGTAAAGGCTGGGACGAACTGTGCCAACAGGCTCCTGCGAGGGGTGCGAACTGCCCGCGTGGCAGATCGAAGTCACCAGCGGTGGACGCGTTTGGTATCTCCTCGACGAACAGAGCCGCACCGTGTGGCTCACTCACGCTGGTACGGGACACCCCAGGACGACCGAGTAGTCGCGTGCCGTCCACCACGTCGTGGACGCTGGCACGAGACGGTCTCGTGGTCCACACGAGATTCCGCTTTGGTTAGCCTCCGGCTAGATGCCGTGGAAGGTGATTTTTCGGATGGCTGGGTAACTCGATGTAGTGTTCGCTCATGCGGTGTTGCCAGGAAGCTGGTCAGTGACGCAAGGAGGTTTCTCGTTGGTTCGGCGGTGTGAAAACGTGCAGCGGCGGTTGTAACATCGCAGGTCGCAGAGGGTGCTCTCCACGTGCGTGGAGGTGGACCGCACGCGAGGCGAGCGGCCAGAGCCTCCGTGCTGTGCTCTCCACGTGCGTGGAGGTGGACCGTGCGACTTGTCGAGCCCCTGGTGTGCGGCCTTGTGCTCTCCACGTGCGTGGAGGTGGACCGTCAGGGACTACCGCTCGCCGCGGCGCTCGCGGGTGCTCTCCACGTGCGTGGAGGTGGACCGGTCCGGCACCGAGAAATTGACCGAGATGCGCGGTGCTCTCCACGTGCGTGGAGGTGGACCGAGCGCCGCCGCACTCACGAGCGGCGACGTGATGTGCTCTCCACGTGCGTGGAGGTGGACCGGCGGCCCCGCCCGACGAGTTTTTCTTGACTCGGTGCTCTCCACGTGCGTGGAGGTGGACCGCTCGGCATCGGCATCCTCCCCGTGAGCCGAGCGTGCTCTCCGCGTGCGTGGAGGTGGACCGCAATTTCCCGAATGTCGAGCAGATCCGCCGACGTGCTCTCCACGTGCGTGGAGGTGGACCGTGGAATCAGCTCGTCAGGGACTTCTTCGAGTAGTGCTCTCCACGTGCGTGGAGGTGGACCGCGGTGATGGTCTCGCCGTCCAGCACGGGGGCGGTGCTCTCCACGTGCGTGGAGGTGGACCGGCAGTCGAACTTGCCTCCCGGGCGGGCCTGGAGTGCTCTCCACGTGCGTGGAGGTGGAACGGCTCGGTTATCACGGCGTGATAACCGAGCGCTGTGCTCGCCTCATCCAAGCAGAAGGTCTGTGGGAGGAGAGCTCGCGCGGTCGGGTGATTTCTGGCTGGTCAGGGGTGCGGTGCGGTTGGTGGTGTCGGCATACTTCGTGCTGTGTTCTGGATGAATTCTGGGCCCCTGGTGGTCGAGCGTGACCCGGACGATGTTCGGGAGGCGTTGCGGTTGTACGGCGAGCCGGATGAGCTCATGAAGTTCGATCTGGAGCGGGAGTACGGGTTCACCGAGGAGCGGTTCACGGAGTGGTGGGCCACTGCCACCAGTGCCGCGAACCCGCCGACCGAGCACGATCGGGAAATGATGCGCCGCCTGTTCGAGGAAGGCGACGACACTGGCTTCTACATCCAGAATGACGACGGAAGTTTCACACTACAGTGACGGCTCAATACCTCATTCGCTGGAGCGAACACGCCAGTCAGACGTTCAGAGATCTTCCGCGACCAACCCAGAACGCGATCAGAAAGTGTACGAACGAACTCTGCGCCGATCCGCACACGGGAACCTATGACAAAGGTCGTGACCAGTGGAAAGCTGCCTTTGACGGTGGTTTGGTCATGTACACCGTTGGTGAACGGATGTTGTTGATCGATGTGCTGCGCATCACTGCGCTCTGAGGTATCTCGAGGAATCCCAGCACGGCGTTCGTGGGACTGTGTGTGATGTTCGGTGGGGAACTGTCAAGGTCCGGTGTGATTCGGTTCCGGTGAAGTATCGCGGAAACCGGTGTGCTCGGCCTCCTGCGGCTGGTTCGTGGATACTGTGGTGCGGTCCGGCTGTGGCCTGTGATCGTGGGGTGGAGGTGTCTCGTTGGTTTGGCGGCGTGAAAACGTGCAGCGGCGGTTGTAACATCGCAGTTCGCAGAGGGTGCTCTCCACGTGCGTGGAGGTGAACCGGGCATCGCGTTCACCGCGGTCATCGGTGAGCGGTGCTCTCCACGTGCGTGGAGGTGAACCGTCCCTCGTCTACGCCCAGGACGGCGTGGTCAAGTGCTCTCCACGTGCGTGGAGGTGAACCGGTGCCGTCGACGCCGAGCACGGGCAGGGTGATGTGCTCTCCACGTGCGTGGAGGTGAACCGCAGCTGCGCGCCCTGGTGGTGCTGCTGGCCGGGTGCTCTCCACGTGCGTGGAGGTGAACCGATCTTCCACATCTTCTCGGCGTCGATGCGGGCGTGCTCTCCACGTGTGTGGAGGTGAACCGCCCCGTGAGCGAGGACCGCGCGCGGGGACTAACGTTGCCCCGTACGTAGTGGGAGCCTCGAAGGGGACGCCGTGAGCCAGAGCCAGTTCGTGCATCTTCACGTGCACACCGAGTTTTCGATGCTGGATGGTGCGGCCAAGCATGACAAGCTGTTCAGCGAGGTCGCTCGGCTGGAGCAACCCGCTGTGGCTATGACCGATCACGGCAACATGTTCGGCGCGCACAGCTTCTACACCCGGGCGCAGAAGGCCGGGGTCAAGCCGATCATCGGGATCGAAGCCTACGTGGCTCCCGCCAGTCGTCATCACAAGAAGCCGGTGTTCTGGGGTAGCCGGGCGACTGGGAAGAAGGACGCTGACGACAAGGAAGTCGGCGGGGACGTCTCCGGCGGCGGTGCCTACACGCACATGACGTTGCTCGCGCAGAACTCGACCGGGCTGCGCAACCTGTTCACGCTGTCGAGCATAGCCAGCTTCGAGGGGTTCTTCCGCAAGCCGCGGATGGATCGGGAGCTGATCAGCCAGTACTCCGAGGGGATCATCGCCACGAGCGGGTGCCTGGCGGGCGAGGTGCTCACCCGGCTGCGGCTGGGTCAGAAACAGGAAGCGTTGCAGGCGGCCTCGGACTACCGCGACATCTTCGGGCAGGACCGGTTCTTCATCGAGGTCATGGACCACGAGATCGAGATGGAGCGTGGTATCCGGCCGGAACTGCTCGACATCGCCAACCGGCTGGGGCTGCGGACGGTGGCCACCAACGACAGCCACTACGTCACCGATGACCAGGCCGGTCACCACGATGCGCTGCTGTGCCTGCAAACCAAGGCGACACTGGCGGACACGAACCGGTTCCAGTTCCAGGGCGGCGGGTACCACATCAAATCCGCCGAGGACATGCGCGATTACTGGGACTCCGAAGTCCCGGGGGCGTGCGATGCCACGCTGGCGATCACCGAGATGGTCGAGGACTACGAGGAGGCGTTCGCCGAGACCAATCGGATGCCGCAGGCGAAGATCGAGCCGGGTCGAACCGAGGAAGAGGTACTGCGGGAGGAGATCGAAAGCTACATCCCCTCGCGCTTTCCCGAGGGGTTGACCCAGCGGTACCGCGAGCAGTTGGACTGGGAACTGAAGGTCATCACCGAGAAGGGCTTCAGCTCCTACTTCCTGGTGGTCGGCGACATGGTGCGCTGGGCCAAGGAACAGGGCATCCGGGTCGGTCCCGGGCGAGGCAGCGCGGCCGGGGCGCTGCTGAGCTACATCCTGCACATCATCGACCTCGACCCCATCAAGCACGAGCTGCTGTTCGAGCGGTTCCTCAACCCCGAGCGCAACTCCCCACCGGACATCGACATCGACTTCGATGAACGCCGTCGCGAGGAAGTAATCGCCTACGCCAAGGACAAGTACGGCGAGGAGAACTTCGCGAAGGTCATCACCTACGGCACTATCAAGACTAAGGCGGCGTTCAAGGACGCGGCGCGGGTGCATCTGGGCCAGCCCGGTTTCGCGGTCGCCGATCAGTTCTCCAAAGCGCTGCCCGCCCCCGCCGAGGCCGAGGACATTCCGCTGTCGGGCATCGTCGACCCGGAGCACGAGCGCTACCCGGAAGCGTCCGAGGCGCGGGCGCTGATCGAGAACGACGAGACGATGGCCAAGATCTTCGAGACCGCCCGCGGACTCGAAGGTCTGGTCCGCAACGCCGGGGTGCACGCCTGCGCGCACATCATCAGCCGCGAGCCGCTGTTGGACGTGCTGCCGTTGTGGAAGCGCGACGACGGCGAGATCATCACCGGCTGGGACGGGCCGCAGTGTGAGGCCGTCGGTCTGCTGAAGATCGACATTCTCGGCCTGAACTTCATGACGATCATCGACGACACCGTCAAGATGATCAAGGCCAACCACGGTGTCGAGATCGAACCGCTGTCGCTGCCGCTGGATGACTCCGGCACGTTCGACACGCTGGCGAGTGGTGACAGTCTGGGCCTGTTCCAGATCGAAGGCGGCGGGATGCAAACGCTGCTGAAGCGGATGCGGCCGAGTGGGTTCGACGACCTCGTGGCTTGCGTATCGCTGTATCGACCCGGCCCGATGGACGTCAACGCGCACCTGGACTACGCCGACCGCAAGAACGGGCGCAAGCAGGTCGAGGCGATCCACCCCGAGCTGGCCGACGCGCTGGAGCCCATCCTCGGCGACACCTACGGGCTGATCGTGTACCAGGAGCAGGTGATGCGAATCGCCCAGCAGCTCGCCGGGTACACGCTCGGACAAGCGGATTCGCTGCGCAAGGCGATGGGCAAGAAGAAGAAGGACGTCATTGCCGCGGAGCACCCCAAGTTCCTCAGCGGGATGGAAGAACGCGGGTTCACCCGCGACTCCGCGCAGGCGTTGTGGGATGTGATCCTGCCGTTCGCGGGATACGCGTTCAACAAGTCGCACGCGGCGGCCTACGGGCTGGTGTCGTACTGGAGCGGCTACCTCAAGACGCACTACCCGGCCGACTACATGGCCGCGCTGCTGACCGCGTTCTCGCACAACAAGGACAAAACAGCGGCGTACCTGTCGGAATGCCGCCGGATGGGGATCACCGTGCTGCCGCCGGATGTGACCGAATCCGGGGTGATGTTCAGCGCCACCCCGGACGGGCGGATCCGCGTCGGGCTCGGAGCGGTCCGCAACGTCGGCACCGGCGTCGCCGAGAGCATCATCGCCGCCCGCAATGAGACCGACTCCGGCACGTTCACCGGATTCGCGGATTTCCTGTCCAAGGTGCCGCCGCACGTGTGCCAGAAACGCGTCGTGGAATCCCTGACGAAAGCGGGCGCGTTCGACGAGCTCGGCTACACCCGCCAAGGGCTCGCGGCGGTGCACGAGCACGCGGTCGAAGCGATGACGAGCCTGAAGAAGTCCGAGTCGCTCGGCCAGTTCGACCTGTTCGGCGGGGGCAACGACGCCGCCGCCGAGGAAGCCAGCCCGCTGGCGCATCTCGCGATCGACGACGAGGAGTGGCCGCGCAAGCAGAAACTCGCCTACGAACGCGAGATGCTGGGACTATACGTCTCGGCCCACCCCCTCGACGGGGCCGAGGGGATTCTGCGCAAACACGCCAAACCCATCGCCACGCTGAAGAACGAGGCACCCGCCGAAGGGGAGGTCCACGTGGCGGGGCTGATCACCAACGTGGACAAGCGGGTGAACAAGAAGGGTGAGCCGTGGGCGATCGTCACGGTCGAGGACTACGACTCCTCGATCGAGGCGCTGTTCTTCCCCAAGTCCTACTCGGTGGTCGGCGAGGAGCTGGTCACCGACAGCGCCGTGGCGGTCAAGGGGCGCGTGAACTATCGGGACGAGACCATGTCGATCTTCGCGGACGGGCTGGTCACCCTCGACATCACCTCGGCGGAACACGACCCCACCCCTGTCGCGGAACGGGGCGGGGCGTTCGTGCTGCGGGCCGACGCGTTCAAGCTCGACAAGGAGACGGCGCTGGACCTGCGCACCAGCCTGCGGGCGCACGCCGGACCGACCCCGGTGCGGGTGATCGTGGCCGGAACCCGCGAGGGAAGGGTGGAACTTCCCGACTACCCGGTCGAGATCTCCCCCGGGCTCATGGGAGAGATCAAGGGGTTGCCCGGAATCACCGTGCAATCCGCCGGGTGAGCTGTCGAGAACGGGGCTGCCCGCGTTGTGCGGGTAGCCCCGTCGTGGGTCGTGCGCGGGTTCAGCGGGGTATCGATCCCGTCCCGTTGCGCAAATCCCCGTTGCACAAATCGCAGTGATCGTCGCGACGACGATCCCACCCGTTACCGTCGCAGTCCGGGCAAGTCAGCGTATCCGGCATCAGATCTTGCCGCTTCCGGAACAGGTCGCGCAGTCCGGATCATTTCCGGGGCAGTTTGGGCAGGGCTCGCCTTCCATACCCATGACAGATTCTCCTTACCCGTAACGATCGCTGTTCGCATTCAGCATCGCGGGTCGCGGAGGTGCTCTCCGCGTGCGTGGAGGTGGAGCGGCACGGTTATCACGGCGTGATAGCCGAGCGCCGTGCTCGCCTCATCTGGGAGAGGGTCTGTGACGTGGCGAGTTCGCGCGGTCGGGTGATTTCTGGCTGGTCAGGGGTGCGGTGCGGCTGGTGGTGTCGGCATACTTCGTGCTGTGTTCTGGATGAATTCTGGGCCCCTGGTGGTCGAGCGTGACCCGGAAGACATTCGGGAGGCGTTGCGGTTGTACGGCGAGCCGGATGAGCTCATGAAGTTCGATCTGGAGCGGGAGTACGGGTTCACCGAGGAGCGGTTCACGGAGTGGTGGGCCACTGCCACCAGTGCCGCGAACCCGCCGACCGAGCACGATCGGGAAATGATGCGCCGCCTGTTCGAGGACGGGGACCAGACCGGATTCTCGGAACGGATCGACGACTTGAGCGATCCCACCACCCCCCCGATTTGGTTGCGGCACTGATGGCTCGATACGCGATTCGCTGGGGCGAACAAGCCGATCGGACTTACAACGACCTCCCGCCACGGATTCAAAAAGCTGTCGACGAACGATTGGACGAGCTGCGCGTCGACCCGCGCACCGGAACTTACGACAAAGGTCGGGACCAGTGGAAAGCCGCTTTCCACGGTGGTTTGGTCATGTACACCGTCGGCGAGCGGATGCTGTTGATCGACGTGCTGCGCATCACCGCGCTCTGAGATCCCGCGAGGATTTTCGACAAGGCACTCGCGGGTTTGTGCGGGATGCTCATGGATGAGCCTTGCCAAAGTCCGGTGCGGTTCGGTTCCGTTGAAGAGTCACGGAAACTGGTCGGGTCCGGCCTCCTGTGGCTGGTTCGTGGATACTGTGGTGCGGTCCGGCCGTTGGCTCGTGATCGTGGCTGGAGGTTTCTTGTTGGTTTGGCGGTGTGAAAACGTGCAACGAGGGTTGTAACGTCGCAGGTCGCAGAGGGTGCTCTCCACGTGCGTGGAGGTGGACCGCCCGCCATCGACGGGCTCGTGGACGCCGACGCGTGCTCTCCACGTGCGTGGAGGTGGACCGCGGGGAGCACTGCCCGGACAGTAGCACGACGAGTGCTCTCCACGTGCGTGGAGGTGGACCGCCCGCCATCGACGGGCTCGTGGACGCCGACGCGTGCTCTCCACGTGCGTGGAGGTGGACCGCGGGGAGCACTGCCCGGACAGTAGCACGACGAGTGCTCTCCACGTGCGTGGAGGTGGACCGCCGCGCTGTCGAAATACCTGGCGGCGCAAGCCGTGCTCTCCACGTGCGTGGAGGTGGACCGGCGACATCGACGGTGTAGCCAGCCGCGGCGAAGTGCTCTCCACGTGCGTGGAGGTGGACCGTAGTCACAGGCGCCCCACAGGCCCACGTTTTGGTGCTCTCCACGTGCGTGGAAGTGGACCGCCTGCGAGCGGCTGGGACTGGTCACCGCTCCCGTGCTCTCCACGTGCGTGGAGGTAGTACTACCACTACTCGAAGCTTTCCGCGTGCCGCTAACCACGGATCATCGGCTGGCCGCTCCTGTCGTAGTCACTTCCGGCCGTGATTGTCGGGCCCTTGGTGTAGCCTCCCCCGGAAAGTGATGAATCGTATTCACTCTGCTACTTTTCGAACTCGAGTTCGAACACGGCGAGCGGTCCACTGGGGGAGAAGTGGGGGTGGGCCGGTCATTGGACTGTCCTGAGAGGACGTGATGTCACCGAGTTTCGACCTGGCGACACGGGGATTCTGCGAGGTCCGCTGGCTGCGCGACCCGCCGGAGGGCATCGAGCCCGACGAGCCGGTCAACCTGCGCACGCTGCTGCTGCACGCCCACGACATCGCTGACGTCGAGGTGTCCCCACCACCGACACTGGCCGGATTCCTGCGGATCCTCACGGTGCTCGCGGGAAGGATCACCGCGCTGGCACCCCCGGACGCGACCGACCAGTACGAGGACATCGAGGACTGGCAGCAGGCCCGGGAACGGCACTGGCACGCGGGAAGATTCGACCCTGACGCGGTCGAGCGCTACTTCGCCGAGCACGTGGGCCGCTTCGAGCTGTTCCACACCGCCACACCCGAAGGTGCCCCACTTTTCCTGCAGGACCACCGTCTGCTGGAGCAGTGCCGCACGACCAAGGGCGAGTCCGCCAGTTCCGGCGTCAACAAACTCGTACTCGGCCGCGCCGCCGGGCAGGCTTTCGTCTGGCACAGCCACACCACCGACCGCGAGCCGCCCTCGGTCACCGCCCCGGAGGCGTTCTGGGCGTTGCTGTCCTGGCTGTTCTACGGTGTCCCCGGCCGCTGCACCCCGCGTCGTGTCGGCGAGACCAACGCCGCCGACACCAAGGCGGGGCCGCTGCGCGACAGCGTCTCGTTCCACCCGGTGGGCCGCAGCCTCTTCGAGACCCTGCTCGCGAGCGTGCCCTACTACGACCCCTGCGAGAACGACCGGGCACCGTGGGAGGAACCGCCGCCCGATCCGCTCGCCGTACCGCCGCGACCGGAAGGTCTCGCGCGGGTGCTGACCGGCCGGTTCCGGCACGCCCTGCTGCTCAGCCCCACAGCCGACGGCGAGGCGGTGGAAGACGCTCGGATCACCTGGGCCTGGCGGCGCGAACACGGCCAGGTGGACGACCCGCACGTGCTCTACCAGTACTCTGGCAGCGACGAGAAACTCACGAAACAACCCCGGTCGGCCACCGCCGACCGCGCCGTCTGGCGCGACCTGGACGTGCTGACCGGAGCGTTCGACAGCGAACAGTGGGACGATCAGCGCCGCCAACGACCTGCCGTGTTCGGCCTGCTCGACGATCTGGTCGAGGACGAGCCCGAGCCACCGGTCACCCGCGTTCGGGTACTGGGGTTCGACCAGGACCGTTCCCAAGCCAAGGACCGCCAGTACTTCGCGGGCAGCACCCCGGCACTGCTGGACACCTGGCGCTGTCGTGACGAGCACCGCTGGGTGAGGCTGGTCAGGACCCGCCAGGCGGCCGAGTACACCGGCGGGACGTTGGAGCGAGCGCTGGCCGCCGCCTGGCGCGAGATCGTCGGCAGAACCGACCCCAAGAAGCGCGGCAACGGCGTGCCCTGGACCCAACCGGCGATGGCGCGCTACTGGGCCGACGCGGAGCAGGAGTTCCACCGGGAGTTCGGCGAGGCAGCGACCGCGTCGGACGAACCCGTCGCCAACAGGTTCATCCGTCGCGCGCGACAGGCGTTCTCCGAGGTGACCGAACCCTACGAACGCCGTCCGTCCGACATAGCCGTGCTCGAACGACACCGAGCCCAGCTCTCGAAGGGATGGCGCTCCAGCAACGGAGGACAGGATTCATGACCGAGCACTCCGACAACCGCACCAGGCGGGAGCGGCTCTGGGAGCACGCGGCCCCCATGGTGCGAGAGCTGCGTAATCGGGTACTGACCAATCCGGGTAGGCGGGCGTCACTGCGAACCGCTGTCGGCCGCGAACCCGGCGACCCCCGCACGTTCCGTGCCTACGGGGAAGTGACCCGATTCCTGCCGGAACGCGCCGACTACGCCACCGAACGCGCTTTCCTGGCCGTGGCCGCGCTGATCTGCGCACAGCCGCGTGCCGCCAGGGACGCCGACATGCGGATCGGGAAGAAGGCGAAGTCCGGCGAGAACGAATCGGATTCGGAGGACGGAGCCGCCGCCGAACCGGAAACGGAAGAGGCTGATACGGAGGGGACGGGCGCGGACGCCGCGTCGAGCCCCGAGATGACCGGGGGAACCGAACCGGACGAGCGACAGCACGGTGGGAAGTCCTCCGACGAGCGCACCCCGTCCCGCTCGCTGGGCTGGAGCTGTGCCGAGGCGGCGCTGACCGACAGGAACAGCGGCAAGACCTTGGAACCCCGCCTGCACGCCATGTGCCGGATGGACGGTGCCGGGCTGCACCGCCAGCTGCCGCGCGTGGTGAACATGCTGCGCACCAAGGGCGTTTACATCGACTGGACCACGCTGGCCGTGGACCTGGCCGGTTGGGACCGCGCCAACCGGGCGGTCACGCGCAAGTGGTTGCGGGACTACCACCGCCGCCTCGCCGCGGCCCAGCGCGACAACGACAATCACGAGAGCACGCAGAAGGAGACCGCGTGAGCACCCCGAAGTACGCGGAGATACACGCGCTGCAGACGCTGCCGTACTCCAACCCCAACCGGGACGATCTCGGTTCCCCCAAAACGGTCGAGTTCGGCGGCAGCGAACGCACCCGGATTTCCAGCCAGAGCTGGAAACGCGCCATCCGGCTCGACGTGGAGCGGGAGCTGGGCGAGCACAACGTGCGCACCCGCCGCGTGGTGGCCGGTGTCGCCGAACGGTTGCAGCGGCGCGGCTGGGCGCAGGACGAGGCCGAGGCCGCCGGGATCCAGGTCGCGAAATCGGCCGGTGGCGGCATCAAGCTCCAGAACGACAAGAACGATCTGGACGAGGTGGTGCTGACCACCAGCGTCCTGCTGCTGCTCCCCGAGAGCGGAATCGACGAGCTGGCCGACATCGCCGCCGAGCACCGCGACGACATCCTCGCCGAAGCGGCCAAGGTGAAGAAGCGCTTCGACATGAAGCCCAGGATTCCCTCCGAACCGATCGAGGAGGTGCTCAAGCGCCGCAGCGGCACCATCAACCTGTTCGGCCGGATGCTCGCCGAGCTCCCAGGTGCCAATGTGGACGGAGCTGTGCAGCTGGCGCACGCGTTCACCACCCACGGCACCAGCGTGGAGTACGATTTCTTCTCCGCTGTGGACGACGTCGAGAAGCAGCTCAACGTCCCGGGTAGCGGACACATCGAGAACGCGCAGTTCAGCGCCGGTACCTTCTACCGCTACGCCAACGTGAACCTGCCGGACCTGGCCGACAACCTCGGTTCCGAGCCGGCGATGTGCGCGGACCTGCTGCGGGCGTTCTGCCACTCTTTCATCCACAGCGTCCCCTCCGGCAAGCAGAACTCCACCGCCGCCGTTACCGCGCCGGACCTGGTGTATCTGACGGTTCGCGACGATCGCCCGGTCTCGCTGGCCAGCGCGTTCGAGGCCCCGGTGCGCGCTTCGGACGGTTTTCTGGCGCCCTCGGTGGAGCGGCTGCACGAGCACAGCCGTGGGCTGCTGCCGCTGCTGGGCGAGCGGCACGTGCTCTTCGCCGGGCACGCCGCCACCCCTATCGCCGCGAAGGACTCCGAGGAGTGGCCCGCCTTCGGCACGCGGCACACCTCCTACGACGGCCTGGTGGACGCGCTTGTCACCGCTAGCACGGCCCACGAGGAAGCCCGGCCATGAGCGGACTGCTGCTACGCCTCGCCGGGCCGATGCAGAGCTGGGGCGAGCGCAGTGCCTTCGACACGCGGGACACCGCCGCGTTTCCCACCCGTTCCGGACTGCTCGGCATGATCGCGGCCGCGCAGGGGCGGGCTCGCGGCGAATCGCTGGAGGACCTCGCCGGGCTCGACTTCACCGTGCGGGTGGACCGTCCGGGGGTGCGGATGGTGGACTACCACACCGCGGGCGGCGGACTGCCCGCCGGATTCAAGATCCCCACCGCCGACGGCAAGGGCCGCCCCAGGGACAAGGGAACGCTGCAAACGTGGCGGGAGTACCTGGCCGACGCGGTGTTCGTCGTCGCGGTCACCGGCCCGGAGGAGGTCGTCACCGGGGCGCGAGACGCGCTGCGCGAGCCGCACTGGCAGCCCTATCTCGGGCGCAGGTCCTGCCCGCCCGCCCAGCCGCTGCTGCTGGACAAACCGGTCAACGATCCCGTGACGGAACTGGTCGAGAACGTGCCGGTGGCGCGGGTGGTCGGGCGCGGCGAGCGGCCGATCGAGGTGGACCTCGTCCGACCGGACGGCGATCCCGCCGAGGTCAGCAGCGAGATCCAGGACATCCCGACCCGGTTCGGCGGCGGTGACCGCGACTACCGGCTGCGTCCGGTGTGGATCGAGAGCCGCGCGCTGCCCGCCTCACTGGGGGTGCGGTCGTTGCGCGACTACCCGGAAAAGCTGATCGAATACGTGATGGGGGAATGATGCGGGCCTGGCTGCTACGGCTGCGGCTCAATCCGCGGTGTCATCGGGTGTTCTCCGGTGCGGTTCTCGACGGGCAGGAACTCTACCGGGACCTGATGCGGCTCGCCCCGGACGACCTGGGGGAACAGCACCGCAAGGAGGCCGGGGTGCTGTTCCGGTGTGAGGCCGACCAGCGAGGTTTCGTCGTGCTCGCGCAGCTGCGGTTCCCGCCCCGTCTCGAACGGCTGCCCGAGGAGCTGGCCACCGAGGTGCGGCAGCGCGAACTCACGCCGTTGCTGGAACGACTCGAACGTGGGACGCGGGTGCGCTACCGCATCGACGCCAACCCCACCAAGCGCAACGGTGACCTGGTCGAGGACAAGGGCAAGCGGGGCAAGCTCACCGTGCTGCGCGGCACCGAGTCCGAACTGTGGTGGGTGCGCAAGGCGGGCGAGGCGGGGCTGCACCCGCTGGAGATCCGCTCCACCCCCATGCCGGACGTGCTCGGCCGGGAGTACCGGAAGCGAGGCGCGAGTGAGCGGGTCAAGCACGGTGTCAGCCGGTTCGAAGGGGTTGGCATGGTGACCGACCCCGACGCGCTGCGAGCGGCCGTGATCGACGGGATCGGCAGGGCGCGCACCTTCGGCTGCGGCATGCTCAGCGTCGGGCCGGAGGAGCGGGGATGAGCGCGACCTTTCCGAACCCGCGCAAACTGCTGACCGCGCCCACCGTGGCGATGCTGCCGCGCGTGGGGGACTCGCTGTCGTTTCTGTACCTGGAGAACGTGCGCGTGGTGCAGGACGACACCGGGGTGTGTGCCCGGGTGGAGCGCGGCGACGGCGACGTCGACCGGGTGTATCTGCCGGTGGCGTCGCTGGCCTGCGTGTTGCTGGGGACCGGAACCTCGGTCACCCAACCCGCGATGGCCACCTGCGCCCGGCACAACACCACCGTGTTGTGGACCGGGGCCGGTGGGGTGCGGATGTACTCGGCCGCGCAGTCGGGCGACCTCACCACCAGGTGGCTGGAACGGCAGGTGCACGCCTGGGCCGACGAGAAGACCCGAGCGGCGGTGGCCAGACGGATGTATGAGCTGCGGTTCGACGAGTCGGTGCCGGAGGAGACCACGCCCGCCGGGCTGCGAGGCATGGAGGGGCACCGGATGAAGACCCTCTACCGGAGCCTGGCGGAGAAGTACCGGATGCGCGGGTTCAAGCGCAACTACGACCCGGAGAACTGGGACAGGCAGAATCCGGTCAACCAGGCGCTTTCGGCCGCCAACACCGCGCTGTACGGGGCGGTGCACAGCGCGATCCTCGCGCTCGGCTGCTCACCCGCACTCGGGTTCGTGCACAGTGGAAAGCAGCACTCCTTCGTCTACGACATCGCCGATCTGTACAAGGCGAACCACACCGTGCCGCTGGCGTTCGCGCTGCACCGCAGCAACAACCCGGATCGGGACGCGCGGATGCGGCTGCGGGAGGAGTTCCGGCTGTACCGGCTGATGCCGCGCGTGGTGTTCGACATCCAGCGATTGCTCGAACCGGACAGCGACACCGTCGAGCTGGACGATGTCGAGGACCCGGACGAGGTGGAGCTGGTCCACCTCTGGGATCCCGACATCGGGCCGGTCGAGGCCGGGGTGAATCACTCCGACGAATGGGAGGGGTGAGAGCCGTGCCGAACCTGGTCGTCATCCAGACCACCGCCGTGCCGGACTACGTGCGGGGCTCGTTGAGCCGGTGGCTGACCGAACCCGCGCCCGGTTTCTACGTGGGTTCGATCTCGGCGAAGGTGCGGGACTCGCTGTGGGAACTGGTCAGCGAGGCGGTGGGCGAAGGCGCGGCGGTGTGCGTCCATCCCACCGACACCGAGCAACGCTACGTGGTGCGAACCGCCGGGCAGCGGCGGCGCCGCGTGACCGACTTCGAGGGTCTGCAACTCATCGCGTTCCGCGAGGAACGCGAGCGGGGCGAGGAAGGTGGCGGAGAGGACGGTTCGGAAAACTCGGAAAACGTGCGAGTCGACTTCTGAAACCCCAGTTCGCAAAGGGTGCTCTCCACGTGCGTGGAGGTGGACCGTCCGGGCGCTTGTTCGGGCGGGCTTCGGATTCGTGCTCTCCACGTGCGTGGAGGTGGACCGCGGGTTGAATGGGGTCGCCGATCAGGTCGGCGGTGCTCTCCACGTGCGTGGAGGTGGACCGAGCAGGTCATGGCGATCACCCAGCAGCTGGCCGTGCTCTCCACGTGCGTGGAGGTGGACCGTTGCGCGACGAGGCGGCCAAGCACCGCAACGAGTGCTCTCCACGTGCGTGGAGGTGGACCGATGCGCCCGAGCGGGAGCTCGCTGTGGCTGCGGTGCTCTCCACGTGCGTGGAGGTGGACCGTGCCATGACCGCCCTCTCTTCGGGATCGATGGGTGCTCTCCACGTGCGTGGAGGTTTCCGATGCGAAAACCGCCCCGACGTATGCCTCGCGTCGGGGCGGTAGATGGTTTTCGGCTTTATTCGAAGCGGTTGGTTTTGAGGGCGGTGATGAAGGCTGTCCACTGTGTTCGGGTGGTGGTGAGGTGTCCGGCTGTGCGGTTCTTGGTGTCTCGGATGGCCGTGCCGTTGGTTAACCGGCCGACTTCGACGCAGGCGTTGCCGGTGGAGCTGCGGGTGGGTTTGCGCCAGTTGGTGGGATGTTCAGCTGTCACTGGGTGCTCCTTGGGTGTTGGCGAGTGTGGCGATGAGGTCGGTTGATTGGTCGGGGTTCATCGCCGTGTTCCGCAGGGTGGTGAGCGCGTTTTCGAACGCGTGTATTTCTTTCGGGGTGTGTAGCAGTGTCAGTGAGCTGAAGTGTTCGATGTAGACGATTGGTGCTGCTTTGTCGAAGTCGAAGTAGATGAAGCTTCCGGCGTGGGTGGGGTTCCATTGGCCGGTGCGGCTGGCGACGATCCTGATCTCGACGTTGGGCAGCTCGCTCATCTTCAGCAGGTGGCGTAGTTGCTCGGTGTGCACCTCGGTTCCGCCGATGGGGTCGCGGAGTGCGTTCTCGGTGATGATCGCGGTGAAGTTCGGCGCGTCCCGTTTGGTGAGCATGTCGCGGCGGCCGAGCCGGATGGCGGTGCGTGTGTCGGCGTCGCCGGGTGACCAGGTGGCGATGATCGCCCGCGCGTAGTCGTGGGTCTGCAACACGCCGGGGATCACGGTGGTGGCGACCTCGGCGATAGTGCTCGCGGTGCGTTCGTACTCGATGAGTGTGGTCATGTCGCGGTGGGAGGAGTCGCCGACGGCCACCCAGTTGGCGTCCTCGGCGGCTCGGGCGAGTTCGACCACTCTGCTGCGCTCGGTGTCGGTGGCGTCGAGCGCGGTCAGGATCGCCGCGACCGTTTCCGGCTCCGGTCGTTTGGCGCCGCTTTCGTAGCGGGCGAGCACGCTGTGGTGTTTGTGGACTTTTTCCGCCAGTTTTCGTGTGGACAGTCCTGCTTTCTCGCGTGCTTCTCGCAGTTCAGCGCCCAGCGTTCGTGTCTTGGGCAATCCTCGGCTGTTGCCGCCCATGCGCCAACGATAACCCGCGTCTCGTGGCGCTTACGTCATTCGATCAGGCGATTGCACATGGTGTTGCTAGCAACGCATATTGGTGTTGGCAACGAAAGATGTTGTTGGCATAGAGGAGGTCATCGTGTCGCATCCGTTTGTGTGGGTGTCGGGTGGTGGTGCTCGGCATGCGAGTGGGGATGTGGTGCCGCTGCCGGGGGTGGAGTTTCCGGAGGGTGTGGTGGTGTCGACGTTGTGCGGCGTGGAGGTGTCGGCGGGGACGGGTGAGGTGGCGTGGTTGTGGGGCACGTGTCGCGACTGCGATGAGCGGACTCGGGAGCTGGTGGGGTTGGAGTCGTTGGCCGAGGTCGAGCGGCGTGCCGGGGCGGTGGTGCGGTCGTGAGCGGTGAGCGGGCGAGGTTGGTGATCGCGCTCAAGCATGAGCGGTGGGTGCTGGATCGGGTGGCCTGTGACCTGGCGGGTGGTCGGGCTACGGCGCGGCAGTGTGCGGAGACGGCGGTGGTGCTGGAGCGGGTGGCGCGGCGGCTGCGGGAGCACGCGGCGGCGGTGTCGTTCGGTGGTGGGGCCGTGGATGGTGTGGTCGATGCGGGTGTGCTGGGTGATGAGGGTGGTGCCCGGTGATGGTGGGTTCGGTGTGGCCGGTGGGGACGGCGTTGGTGCTGGCCGGGGTGGCGGTGGTGTTGCGGTGCTGGTCGCGGCGGGGCGCCTGGCGTCCGCGCCATGCCGGGGGCAGTGGTCCGGCGGCACGCGGGGTGGCGGCGTTGCGATTGCGGCCGTATTTCCGGGAGGAGCGGCCCACGGTGGAGTTGATCGGGTGGCCGCTGGTTGATCCGGATGAGCGGCCGCACCTGTTCGCCCCGGCGGTGCCGGGGCCGGTGGCACCGTCGGTGGTTCCCGCTACTGCCGAGGCTGGTGCGGCGGCTGGTACCGCGACCGGTCCCGGGAGTACGGCCGGAGCCGGGGAGACCGGGAGTGCCGAGAGCGGCCTGGGCAGCGCGGCCGAGCATCCGGACCCGGTCGTCATGGACAGGGTGTTGGCCGGGCTGCGGCGGCTCCAGAACCCCTGATCCCCTGAGCTCTGCCACTCCGACTTCTTAGCATCGCCGCCTTGGCGCGGCCCGCAGTCATGGTCCGGGTGTCCCGACCAACCCCCGACACAGCGGCGGGACACCCGGACCACCCCGACCAGAACTCCGGCAACTTCGCTTCGCTTCAACCGGTGAGTGCAACACGTGGCTTGACCTGGGGTGAGGGTGCATTGGCTGGCCATCTATCGGGCAGTCATGATCTTCCCGGTAAACAAACCCGAGCAGCGTCGTCACGCTCGTTGGTGCCGACTCGGGGACACGGTCGAGCTGCCCCAGCAGTTCCCGTCCGGTCGAGATCTCGGGCTCGGGGTTGGGATCTCCTGTGATCGCCGCGATACGGTTTCTCCGTACCTCTAACCGGAGACGAGCGTGGTGGCGAATGACTCCGAATGGTCCGCAAAACGTGCAGCGGCGGTTGTGATATCGCAGGTCGCAGAGGGTGCTCTCCACGTGCGTGGAGGTGAACCGCCGAGGCCACCATCGACGAGGCACGCGAGCAGGTGCTCTCCACGTGCGTGGAGGTGAACCCTTGTCCTGCGCCCACTGCGGAGAATCCAGCCCGTGCTCTCCACGTGCGTGGAGGTGAACCGCAGGCCGAGAAATTGGTCGCCGCAGGATTGTGGTGCTCTCCACGTGCGTGGAGGTGAACCGGCCGCGGGTCTGATCAACGCACCGATTACGGAGTGCTCTCCACGTGCGTGGAGGTGAACCGGACGCGCTGGCTGTATGCGCCAATTGCCCCGTGTGCTCTCCACGTGCGTGGAGGTGGACCGTTCCGCACCGGTCAGAACGTGACGGGATCTGAGTAGTCCTGCCGATGTCACTGTTCGGACGAGGCCCGAACCTGGCGGCATGCCAGAGGAAGGGAACGCTGTCGCGGGACGGGGGGCGGTCGGATCCGGTCGGATTCGATTGGCCACCGAGACGGCGGGAACGATCATGGTCGTGGCCGCACCGGTCTTGTTGGTGATGAGTATGGCCGGGTTCTACCTCGCGGCCGGTGTCGCGACCGGTTGGAACTACGAGGCCACCGAAGCGGGCTGGATCCTGCTCGGAGGATTCGGTTTCTACGTGTGGGCGATCATGCTCCTCGGCGCGCCGTTGTCGTTCCTGCTGTGCGGGTTGACCCGGCGTGTCTCCCTTCCGGAGCGCGTCGCGGTGCGCAGAGCGGTGCTCTTCGCCGCCGTGGCGGGGCTGCTCGTTCCCGAACTCATGCTGCTGGCCCTCAGGCTGGAGTAGGAAGCCCGAAAGTCGTTCGGTGCGGGGGCCGTGGTCTGCGGTGGGGGTGAGGATGGTGGAGAAAGAGCCACCTCGGGGGTTATGCGAACTAGGCGTGTGCTTCGGAAATGTGGAGATCGCGGATACGAAGCCGCTCCGACGCCGCTTTACACCGGGACGACGTCGGTAACGAGGGCCGTCGGCTGTGTCGTGGCGGTGAGACGTTCGGCGCAGCGCCCCATCTCTCCGAGGGGCCGCTGTTGCCTCGACTGCCGCATTGGCCGTTTCCTTGTGGAAACCTCACCCCCGGTATCCCGAGCACTGTCTCCGTGGGGCCCGGTTCGGTTCAAGGTACGATCTCTCGCGAGATCGTTGCGATACAGGGTACCCGGGCGAGTGCGCAGTAACCTGTGGCGTTGTCGTTGCTTCTTGACTGACAGGCAAGGATGCTGTTTAATGAGTAGCAAGCCGGTGATAAGAGCCCCAGGGGGGCTCTCCCCCGAAAGGGGTAGCCGGCTTTTTACTTGTTCCAAGGTGTGAAAAATGTTTTGAACGAGTCGGCGACCATCTCCCAGTACCGAGTCTCGTTCTTCTCCAAGCGTCGTTGAACCGCCCAGGCAACGTAATCAGCGACTTGCAGTCCCCATGAACTCTGGGCAGGCCAGTGGCATAGATGAACATCACGACCGCGAGGACCTTGAACTTGGCATACGTCGTGTAGTGAGTCCTGGAAAGCTCTCTTACGGGCTTTCGTGCCCAGCGTGGCCGCGATTACGAACAAGCGATCCCCTTCGGCAGCCACATATGGTGCTATGCACTTGAAGTGGAGATACCAAGCCATCTTGTACAAGCGAACGTCACCCGCTTGGCGGACGGATTCGTAGGCTTGGGTCTTGTCCAGCATCGTTGTATCGAAGCGCCATCCTTGATCGGCGATCAACGCGAAAACCTCTTTGCGTGTCGGATGGCTGTCATCGCAGGCATGGAAAGCCCCGTTTTTGAGGGGCATCCCCTTCGCGTGAAGCTCGGTACGGAGCTTGAGTCCTTCGTTGAGGACCTCCCCATGATCTCGGATAACCGCGGTCGCGATACCGAAGTAGCGGGAAGCACCTTGATGCTGCTCGTAGTCCAAGTTGCCGGTTTCATCGGCATACATGTAAACGTCGGCCACTACTGTCTCCCGTGAACTACCTGATGATCCATTCACGTTACCCGGTCGCTTCGGTCAGAAGCAGCGGCCATAGTTGTGAAACGGCAGCTACACAGGACTCGATGGTTCACCGACCGGAACACACCGGAACTCAGAAGGTGCTTCAAGTGGTTACCAGTTGATGCGGCGATGAAACGTGTCCACTGTGCAGCGGTGGTGCGGAGATGTTTCGCGACAGAGGCCGATCGTGGTTCAGCATACGGAACTGTTTGCTGCGACGCGTGCTCACAATCTACGATCCGCGCCTCACGGCGCTCCGAATCCCGTAACTCTTTCTTGGCGCGGTCAACAGTCATGGTTCGGATCACCCTGATCAGCCCGCTTCTCGGCTCGGGCTCTCGGCCTTGTCCTGCCTGATAGGTGAGCTCTTACCACCAACCCGGCCCCATCGGCGATGCCCAACCGCGTTCGTGTCACCGAAGAGGCGGCGGACAACTCGGGAAAACCGTGACGGGTCCGCTGTCCGATAGGGAAGTGTGCGGTTCGGGAGGGACGGACTCGTGGCAGGACGAGCGAGGGTGTGCGAGATGACGACGCCCCTCGTCGACACGCCACAGCCACGAGTGTTGTTCGCCGGCCGCACCGCGTCGTCGGTGTGGACGGAGGTTCGACATGGTGACTGTCAGGGTGGACGGCTTGCGAGCGCGATACGGCGGGAAGCTCGCGCTGGACGGGATAAACCTGCGTATGGGGACGGGCATCCACGGTTTGCTCGGACCCAACGGCGCGGGCAAGACCACATTGATGCGCACGCTGGCGACAGTGGCACGACCGAGCGAGGGCAGCGTCGAGCTGCTCGGCCATGACACCGCGCAACAGGACGGCCGGAAGCGAGCGCGTCGGCGGTTGGGATACCTGCCCCAGACATTCGGTTACTACCCGGGATTCACCGTGGCCGAGTTCGTGGAGTACATGGCCTGGCTCAAGGAAATGCCGAAGGAGCGTGTGCCGGAAGCGGTCGAACGTGCGGTCGAGCGGGTCGGCCTGGCTGATCGGGCGGTTTCCAAGTTGAAGAAACTCTCCGGCGGGATGCTGCGTCGTGCGGGGATCGCACAAGCGATCGTCAATGACCCGGAGCTGCTGTTGCTCGACGAGCCGACGGCCGGGCTCGATCCGGAGCAACGGGTGGAGTTCCGGGAACTGCTACGTGACATCGGCTCGACCAACACCGTCGTCGTCAGCACACACCTGGTCGAGGACGTCGCCATCGCCTGCGACGAAGTCACCCTTTTCGACGGCGGGAAGCTGATTTTCCGTGGCACACCGAACGAATTGGCCGAGTTGGGCACTTTCGGGGCGGATAACGCTCGTGCCGGGGACACCACGCTGGAACGCGGCTACACCACGGCGCTGCGCGCCTACCGGGAAAGGACGGTGGCATGACCGCACGTGTGCTTTGGCACGAGATTCGCCGTAGCGGCCTGCCGCTCTGGATCACTCCGCTGCTGCTGCTCGTCTCGGGGTTGGTGTTCATCCAAACTCTGCTGCGGACGGGGGGACAGCGTTTGGAGTGGGCCACCTCGATTTTCTACGACACGACGCCGATGGTCGTGCTGGCCAGCACACTGGCTCTGGCGGTCGCGGTATGGCGGGCCGGGCGTGAACGTCGAAGAGGCGTAGCTGAACTGATCGAATCCACTCCGCGCGCACGTTCGCAGCGTGCGTTGCTCTCCTGGATCTCCGTGACGGTCTGGCCCGTGGTTTCCTGCTTGCCCGCCGTAGTGGCTTTCGGGTCGCTCAGCCGCGAGGCGGTTTCCGGTCCACCACTGTTCGGGATTCTGGCAGCGGGGCTGGCTACAGTGGTCGCCTATGCGGCGCTCGGTTTCGCCGTGGGTACTTTTGTTCCCGGCAGATTCACGGCTCCGGTGGCGGGCGTGGCGTCGTTCGTTGTCACGATCGCTCTCGGCTCGTGGGTGCCCCACGGTCTGCTGTCCGTCGTTCCGCAGCCCACCTACGGCACCATCGCGGCCAACCGGTCCAGCGTCGGCCTCTGGGATCGACCGGTGTGGTGGTTCGCACCCGCTGCCGCGCTGTGGTTCGTGGCGCTGGCCGTCGCGCTGCTGGTAGTGGCTACGGCACGACGCCGCCTGCTGGCGGTAGTACCGTCAGCTCTCGCGGTGCTCGTCGCGATCCCGCTGACGCAGACCCAGGTTTGGCGTATCGACACCGCGAGCCCGCTGTTGAGCTGCAGCGACGGCAGTGTGCGCGTTTGCGTGCCGAACGAGGCCGGTGTTGCTCCGAGCGCTGTGGCTACCTCGACGAAACCGGTCCGAGCACGGCTGGCCGACCTTCCCACCGTCGCCCCGCTGGGAGCCGTCGATTCGAGTTCAGCCAGTGCGTATGTTTGGCCGCAGAATTGCCGTTCCCACTTGGACGGGATCGAGTGCTCTTCGCCGCGTCCTTCGGCTGCGGGCGAGATGCTCGCCAACCGAGTTGTCGGCTGGCGGTGTTCGTCTTCCCCTCCCGGAACTCTCCGCTACACTTCTCCTGTTCCTCGGATGGAAAACGGAGTGCGGGACTGGCTGCTCGGGCGGACGGGTGATTCCGCGTCCGAGATCGTCCGATACCTCGCCACACTTCCCGACGACGAACGACACGAATGGCTGAGCCGCTATCTGCTCGCCGCTGAGCGGTGTGATGTTTCCGCTGTCACGGGATTGCGGGGTTCCTGATGGTGTCCGGGCGTTTTCTGCGGTTGTATCTCCGGTCCCGGAACATCCCCGCTGTGGTCGGGGGAATGGTTTCGCTGCTCGTTCTCAGCGGTTGGAACGGGCAGTGGTTGGGGTGGACTCTGCCGAGAGTGGTCCTGGTGTTCGTGGTGCTGCTCGCGGCGGTTCTGCTGGCCGGTAGTTTCGCCACGCCGAGTCCGGAGCTCGATGCCGGTGCCGTTGTGCCGTGGTGGCGGTGGCATCTCGGGCATGCTCTGGTGGGTATCGCCGGATGTGGGGTGTCGCTGGCGCTCGCGGTGTTCGTGCACCGGCACGGCACGCCGGGTCTCGATCTCGCAGTGCTGCGCGATCTGCTCGGATTCAGCGGGTTGGCGCTGTTGACGGGTGCCTTGCTCGGAGTTCGGTTGTCCTGGACGGTTCCGCTCGCCTACGCCCTCGTCGCATGGGTTTTCTCCTCGGTGACCGTTCCCTGGAGCAGAGTGCTCCTGTGGCCCGTGCTGTCCCCGACAGCGGAGGTTTCCTGGTGGGTCGCTATCGGGTGCTGCGGCATGGGCACCACGCTCATCGCCCTTCGCGGTACGACACCGGAGATCAGGCAGTGAGCGTCCCGCGAAAACCACGACGGATATTCCATCCGATACAGGAGTGTGCGGGCCATGAGGCGCGGGCGGCCGTCCGACGAACGGCTGATGCGAGCTGTCGCCAGGGGAGACGCGGAAGCTCTGGCGGAGTTGTACGACAGGCACGCGCCGTGGCTGTTTCTCCGGCTCGAGCGTCGTTGCTCCGATCAGGGACTCGTCGAGGAAGTCGCCCAGGACACGTTCCTGGGGGTGTGGCGTAACGCCAAGCGGTACGAGCGGGGAAACGTCGGTGGCTGGATCTGGACCATCGCTGCTCGGCGTCTCATCGACGCCCAGCGGGCACGGGGTGCCAGACCCGAACAGGCGAGCGAAGCGGTCGACACCGCCAGTACGACTCCGTCGGCCGAGCAGCACGCACTCAGCGGTGTCGAACACGGTGAACTGGGCGCGGCGCTGCACGGCTTGTCGCCGGAACTCCGGGACGTCGTGCGGGCCACGATCATCGACGGCATGAGCATGGCGGATGCGGCCACCGCGCTCGGAATTCCGGAGGGAACCGTCAAGACCCGCGCCCGACGTGCCCGAGTGCTGCTGCGGGAGGCCCTGGCATGACGTACCCGAGGAAGATTGATATGGACTGGCACGTTCCCGAGGACCAGCTGGACGCGTATGTCTCCGGGGAGATCGGAGATCCCCAGGCTTGGTCCGTGGAATCACACCTCGTCGAGTGCGCGATGTGTGCCGACCGGGTCGCTCGGGCCGTGGCGAACACCGAACTGGCACCACGGATCGAGAGCGTGCGCGAGCGAGTCCTCGGCCAGACCAGCGGTGCGGCACATCCCCGAACAGCTTCGGAAATCCGACCAGCGATTTCCCGGTCACGCATCCGGCGGCAGCTCGCCGCGGCCCCCGCCCTGCGCTTGCCCTGGTTGGTGGCAGCGGTGTTCGTCGTCGCTTGCGCGACTGCGTTGAGCCTGCTCAGTAGTGGGCCGGAACAAGCGGGGTCCGTGCTGTTCCTCAACGCGCCACTGCTGCCACTGGCAGGAGTGGCGCTGAGCTATGGGCCTGGGATGGATCCCGCATACGAACTCACGCTGACGACTCCGTACTCGGGGTTGCGGTTGTTGCTGCTTCGCACGATCGGTGTGTTGGGGGTGACGATTCCGTTGCTGCTGGGCACGAGCTTCGTTTTCCCTACAGGGGGGATCTCCGCCGTTGCCTGGTTGCTGCCCTGCCTCGCGCTCGTACTGGTGACTCTGCTGCTGGGAAGCTGGATCGAACACCGTCTCGCCGCGGTGCTCGTCGGTGCCGCGTGGAGCGCGGCGGTGCTCGTGCCCCGGTTTCTGCTCGTGGTCGATGTGTCACGGGTGTTCGATCCGCTGTTCCAGCTGACCTGGGGTGGAGTGGTCGTGCTCAGCGCGGTGACGCTGATCGGGCGACGCTCGGCTTTCGACAGGATGGGCAGTTGACACCGCTCGGTTCCGCGTGGATTTCGCGAGAAATTGACGCGCCCCTGGCCGGGAACCGCCTCAGCCGCCGGCCTCCTCCCGGAGCAGCCGGAGCGCCGCCCGGTGCGCCCGGTGCAGTGGGGTGGCGTCCTTGCGCAGCGTCGCGCGCACCACGGCTCCCTCCAGCAGCAGGAACCACTCCTCGGCCACGTCGGACGGATCGGGGCACCCGGCCGCCTCGGCGATCTCCGCCAGCCAGGTGCGGATCCCGTCCTTGTTCCGCTCGATGATCTCGCGCCCGGGGTGCTCGGGGTCGGTCAGCTCCACTCCGGCGTTGACGAATCCGCACCCCCGGAACCCGTCCGCGACGGTCCACTCCTCGTAACCGTCGAACACCGCCGAGAGTCGCTGCTCGGCCGTCTCGCTTCCCGCCGACACGCGTTCCAGGGTTTCCCGCCAGCGCCGGTCCCGCTCGGCCAGGTGCTCGGCCACCAGCCCGTCCTTCGAGCCGAAGTGCGCGTACAGCGTCACCTTGGTCACTCCGGCACGCGCCGCGAGCGTGTTGACCCCCACAGCCCGGATACCGGACTCGTAGAACAGCCGCGATGCCGTTTCCAGGATGCGTTGCCTTGCCGAACCGGGTTCGCTCGTCACCGACCCACTGTGCTTCGTATCCACCATCGGTTGCCACTATACAAACCGGTATGTAGGGTACGGCTGCCGGTGTCCCCCGGCAGCAATCCGAGACGGAGGTAGTTCGATGAGCACCACCAAGCCCGTGGCAGTCGCGTTCGACGTGCTGGAGACCCTGCTGGACCTGCGCGCGCTGCACACCCGATTCACCGACATCGGCCAGCCCGCGGAGATGCTGCACCCCTGGTTCCTGCGGTTCCAGCGCGACGCGATGGCGCTGTCGTTGTCCGGTGAGTTCGGCTCGTTCCCCGCAGTGGCCCGCCAGGCGCTGCGCACCGAGAGCGAGCACACCGCGAGCGAGGCCGACATCGACCACGTGCTCGACGGATTCGCCAACCTGCCCGCCCACCCGGACGCGGAGCCCGCGCTGCGCAAGCTCTCCGAGGCCGGGGTGCGCGTGGGGTGCCTGACCGTCGGCAGTCCGGAGAACACCGCGAGGTTCCTGGAAAACGCCGGTTTGGCGCGGCACGTCGATCAAGTGGTCACCGCCGAGCAGGCGGGCATCTGGAAGCCCTCGCCCACCGTCTACCGGGCCACCGCCTATCAGCTGGAAGTGGCACCCCGCGACATGGCGCTGGTCGCGGTGCACGCCTGGGACTGCCACGGTGCCAAGCGCGCGGGCTGCACCTCGGGCTGGTGCTCCCGGTTGGAGGGCGAACCGGGTGACGTCTTCGACGCCCCCGACGTGACCGGCGACGACCTCGTCACCATCGCGGACCGGTTGCTCGCGCTGCCCACCCGGTGACCCGGCGAGTCCACGGCCAACTCCTCGTCACCGTCGACCGCATCCCCCAATAGGATGCTGGTGTTCGACACGAATCCGCAGCCAGGCGAGGAGGGGGCGAATGTCGGCAGGCGAAGACTCGGAAGCCACGGCGTTTCCCGGGGCACCCACGGAGCCCCACTGGGCGCTCACGGCGTTTCACGGGCGCGCGGGGGACCACAACGATCGTGCCATGGCCGGGGCGCGGGTCCTGGGCACCGAACTCGCCCGCTACATGCGGGCCGGGCTGACGCGGATCGGCCAGTCGCGTCCGGCGCTGAACGCGGGCTGGGAAACCGAACTCACCGCCGCGCTACCGGAGTTGCGCAGGCTCGCCGCCCGGTACGAGACCCTGCTGGCGGCGGGCGCCAAGCCGGTCACCGCGTTGAACAGGTGCGCGGTGGCGCTGGCGACGCTCCCGGTGGTCGCCCGGCACCGGCCCGACGCCTGCGTGGTCTGGTTGGACGCGCACCCCGACCTGCACACCCCGGCGACCTCGGACAGCGGCTACCTGGGCGGCATGGTGCTGGCCGGTGCCAGCGGGATGTGGGAGTCCGGGCTCGGTGGGGAGCTCTCGCCGGGCAACATCGTGCTCGGCGGTGTGCGCGACATCGACGAGGCGGAACAGCGGTTGCTTTCCGAAGGCACCATCAGCGCCGTGTCCGCGGGTGAGGACATGGTGGACAACCTCCGCACCGCGATCGCGGGCAGGCCGGTGTACTTCCACCTCGACTGCGACGTGCTCGAACCGGGACTGCTGGGTACCGACTACCGGGTGCCGGGCGGGCTCACGCTGGAGCGGCTGCACGAGGTGGCCGGGATGCTCGCCGAGCACGAGACGGTCGGTGTGGAGCTCGGCGAGTTCGAGACGATCCAGCCCACCGGGGAGACCGACACGCAGGCGGCGCAGCGGTTGATCGAGGCGGTCTCGCCGCTGCTGGACAACACGCGCGGCTGACCCCGAGGTCCTCCCGACCGCCCCGAGCGATCGGGAGGACCGGTCTCCGCCCCGTGCGGAACACCGTGGTGGTGTTCGGCACGGATCGGTCGGTGAGCGGCCGTTCGACGAGTGTCCGTTCGGTGGAGGGCAGCTCGTTCCCGGCCGGTGCGGGTCACCCGGCTGTCACGGGCGGACCAGCACCTTGAGCGCCTCGCGCTCGTGCATGGCGCGGTAGCCGTCGGCCACGTCGTCGAGCCCGACCGTCCTGTCGAACACCAGTCCGGGCTGGACCCTGCCCTCCAGTACGTCGGGCAACAGCTCCGGGATGTAGTTGCGTGCCGGTGCGACTCCGCCGCTGATGGTGACGTTGCGGAAGAACGCCTCGGCCGACTGCGGGATGCTCGCGTAGGTCGGCGCGCCGACCCTGCCGATCGCTCCGCCGTCGCGCACCACGCCCACGGCGGTGGCCAGCGAGTCGTCCGTGCCGACGCACTCCAGCACGTGCGGGGCGCCGTGCCCGCCGGTGAGCTCGCGCACCCGTTCGATGCCCTCGGCGCCGCGTTCCGGCACCACGTCGGTGGCGCCGAACCGCCTGGCCAGGTCGGTGCGCGGGGTGTGCCTGCCCATGATGACGATCCGCTCGGCGCCGAGGCGGGCGGAGGCGAGCACACCGGACAGCCCGACCGCGCCGTCGCCGACCACGACCACTGTGGAGCCCCGTTTCACCGAGGCGGAGACGGCGGCGTGGTGGCCGGTGCTGAACACGTCGGAGAGGGTGAGCAGCGAGGCGCTCAGCGCCTCGTCGGAACCACCGGGCAGCCGGACCAGGGTTCCTTCCGCTTGCGGCACGCGCACGGCCTCGCCCTGGCCGCCGTCCACTCCGTCGGAGCCCCACATCCCGCCGTTGACGCAGGAGGTGTGCAGCCCCTCGTCGCAGAACTCGCAGTTGCCGTCGGAGAAGGTGAACGGCGAGACCACCACCTCGCCGCGCTGCGGCGAGTTCACGTCGGAGCCGGTCTCCTCGACCACGCCGAGGAACTCGTGGCCGATGCGCTGGGGCTCAGCCGGGGCGTCGCCGTCCAGCCCGACTCCCCGGTAGGGCCACAGGTCGCTGCCGCAGATACAGGCATGGGTCACCCGCACGATCGCGTCGGTGCTCTCCCGCAGCGTGGGGTCGGGGACCTCGCCGACGCGGATGTCATTCGGGCCGTGGAGCAGTGTTGCCTTCAAGTGTGCGAACTCCGGATGAAGGTGGGTTGTCGATTTCACGATTCGTCGGTGAGCGGGTTTGCTCAGCGCAGGTCGACCAGCATCTTGCCGGTGTTCTCGCCGCGCATCATGCCGAGGAACGCCTCGGGTGCTCTGTCCAGACCGTGCAGCACGGTCTCCTCGTAGCGGATGCGTCCCTGACGCAGCCAGCCGCCGACCTCGGTCATGAACTCCGGGTACTTGTCGAAGTGGTCGATGACGATGAAGCCGCGCGCGGTGAGCCGTTTGCTGACCATCTGGAACATGCCGCGCGGTCCCGGCTGCGCGTCGACCTCGTTGTACTGCGAGATCGCGCCGCACATCGCGATGCGGCCGAAGTCGTTCATGGTGTGGATCGCGGCTTCCAGGTGGTCGCCGCCGACGTTGTCGAAGTAGACGTCGATCCCGTCGGGGGCGGCTTCGGCCAGCTGCTGTTGAACCGGTCCCCGCTTATAGTTGAAGGCCGCGTCGAATCCGAGGTCCTCGGTGAGGTGTCGGACCTTCTCGTCCGATCCGGCGCTGCCGACGACCCGGCGTGCGCCGTGCAGCTTGGCGAGCTGTCCGGCGATGGAGCCGACCGCGCCGGCCGCCCCGGAGATGAACACGACGTCGGTCTCGCGCAGCCCGGTGATCTCGAACAGTCCGGTGTAGGCGGTCAGTCCGGGTGCGCCGAGTACGCCGAGGAACGCGTTGGGTTCGGCCAGCTCCGGGTCCAACCGCCTCGCGGCCCCGGCGTCGAGCACGGCGTACTCGCGCCAGCCGAGCACGTGCATCACGAGGTCACCGGGCTGAAAGCCCTCGGCCTCGGAGGCGACCACCTCGCCGACCGCCGCGCCGGTCAGCGGTTCACCGACCTGGAAGGGGGCCACGTAGGAGGGGCGGTCGTCCATCTGGCCGCGCATGGCCGGGTCGACGCTCATCACCAGGTTGCGCACCAGCAGTTGCCCGGCGGCCGGTTCGCTCACCGGCACGGTGGCGGTCTCGAAGGTCCTGTCGGTGGGCCACCCGCTGGGGCGTTCGGCGAGCCGTACTTCTCGTGCTGTCTCGGGCGGTGCCAACTGCTTGTTCTCCCGGGGTCGTGGTTCGGTTCGGACCT
The DNA here is from genome assembly GCA_030803735.1 of Actinopolyspora lacussalsi. Classification (NCBI taxonomy): domain Bacteria; kingdom Bacillati; phylum Actinomycetota; class Actinomycetes; order Actinopolysporales; family Actinopolysporaceae; genus Actinopolyspora; species Actinopolyspora lacussalsi. Next base: position 4,390,046 of record JAURUC010000001.1, read on the forward strand.
CGTCCGCTTCGTCTCGCGGGCGATACCAACTTTCATTGTACACAACTTAAATTACCAAGTTTGTATTGCGTAAAATTGATATCGCGGTCTGGCGATCGGGGAGAACGACTCACGGGCCACGAGGCTTCCGTGGGAAGGATTGTCGTGATCGGCTGGAGTACTGTCGGCTCGCCGGGGCCGTGCCGTTCCGCCCCGCCGGTGTTCGCCACCGAGCGGGGCCGCACGATCGGCCGCGACACGCACGAACCGTTGGTGACCACCGGCAGAACCGACCGGAACGAGCGATGACAGGAGAGGACCGCACCCGTGGACCACGTTTCACTCGGTAGGACCGGAGTCAAGGTCAGCCCGCTGTGCCTGGGCGCCATGAACTTCGGTGCCTGGGGCAATCCCGATCACGACGACTCGATTCGAATCATCCACCGCGCGCTGGACGCGGGCATCAACTTCATCGACACCGCCGATGTGTACTCGCACGGCGAGTCGGAGGAGATCGTCGGCAAGGCCCTCGCCGACGGGCGCAGGGACGACGTCGTGCTGGCGACCAAGGCGCACGCCCCGATGGGCGAGGATCCCAACCGGCGCGGCAACTCGCGCCGCTGGATCGTCCGCGAGGTGGAGAACAGCCTGCGCAGGCTGGATACCGACCACATCGATCTCTACCAGATCCACCGGCCCGATCCCGACACCCACATCGACGAGACGCTGGGTGCGCTGACCGACCTGATCCGGGACGGCAAGATCCGCTACGCGGGCTGTTCCACGTTCCCCGCTCACCGGATCGTGGAATCCCACTGGGTGGCCGAGCAGCGCGTGCGGGAGCGGTTCGTCACCGAGCAGCCGCCCTACTCGATCCTGACCAGGGGAATCGAGGCCGACGTGCTGCCAGTGGCCCGCGAGTACGGCATGGGGGTGCTCCCGTGGAGCCCGCTGTCCGGTGGTTGGCTCTCCGGCAAGTACCGACGGGGACAGGACGCGCCGAACACCCACCGGGCCAACTTCATGCCCGACCGGTTCGACCCGAGCAAGCCCGACAACGTGCGCAAGCTCGACGCCGTCGAGGAGCTGGCGCGACTGGCCGCCGACTCCGGGATCACGCTCGTGGACCTGGCGCTGGCGTTCGTGCTCAGCCACCCCGCGGTGACCGCGCCGATCATCGGCCCGCGCACCATGGAGCAGCTGGAGTCCCAGCTCGGCGCGGCGGACATCCGCCTCGACGCGGCGACACTGGACCGCATCGACGAGATCGTGCCGCCCGGAACCACGCTCAACCCGGCCGATGTCGGCTGGACCCCGCCGGACCTGGAGCGCAAGGAGCTGCGCCGCAGGCGGTGATAACTCTGGGGCAGGAGCGGCTCGGCTGCCGTAGCGGCGCGGGTAGCGGAACCTCTCGCGGGCTCTCGCTGCGGTGAGGCCCGACCTCGGGTAGCGACAGCGACCTACACAACGTCGGGCCTTCCTCGCGAGAGCACCCCGAGAGAACTCGCGGCGGCGCCGGTCGCGGGCGTGGTGGGAGCTCGGCAGCGAGAACACTCGCGAAATCGACACCAACCGAGCTCGGGGCGGAAACCCCTCGCGGGGTTGTCGAGTGCCGGTGCGGATCGGAACGGTGGAAAGTCGTGGAACGGCGGAAAGCCTCGGACCGGTGGGAGTCCGCTCAATCCTGCCGGTCGATCTCCTCGGCGGCCTTGTCCAGGGCCGAGGTGACGCTGTTCAGCGCGCTGTGCAGCTCGCCGAGCTGCTGTTCGTCCAGCCCCGTGGCGCTGAGAATCCGTCGTGGAATGTCACCGGCCCGCTCGCGCAGCGCGATGCCCTCCTCGGTGGGCCGCACCACCACCGAGCGTTCGTCGTCCGGACTGCGCTCCCGCCGTACGAACCCCGCCTTCTCCAGCCGCTTGAGCAGCGGGGAAAGCGTTCCGGAGTCCAGCCGCAACGATCTCCCCAGCTCCTTGACGCTGCGTTCGCCGTGTTCCCAAACCGCGAGCATCACCAGGTACTGCGGATAGGTCAGTCCGAGCTCCGCCAGCACCGGCCGGTACAGCGTGTCGAACGCGCGGGAGGTGGCGTGCAGCACGAAGCACAGCTGGCGTTCCAACCGCAGCAGCTGTTCGGAATCCGCGGGAGGTGATTCGCCGCCGGATTCCCACGCTTCGTCCGTTCGGTCCGACACGTACGCAGCATAACAGTCGGTTGTGCACAACCAAGTGACGCGACGTCGGGGCCGATAGTGCTCGGCCCCGAGCCGGGAGTGGGGTCCGCCGAGCGACACCCCCGGAAAGCCGAGCCGAGCGTGACCTAGCGACGTCCGCTCGCCAAGCCCAGCAGCAGCAGTGCCCATACCTCCTCGAACTCCGCGTCGAGCTCCGGCTCGTCCCACTCCGAGGCGTGTGCGGGATTGTGGAACCGCGCGGTGGCCGTCAGCACAGCCCGCGCGGCGCGGTGCGGCTCCTCGACCTCGAACTCGCCGCGGGAAACGCCGTCGGAGATGATTCGCGCGACCATCCCGGCCAGCGTCTCCAGGTGCACCCTGATCACCTCCCGCGACTCCGTGGCCAGCGCGTGGTAGGTCGCGAACAGTTCCGGGTCCTCCCGCGCCATGCGGCGTTTGGTCTTGCTCAGCTGTTCCAGCCAGTTCCTGAGCCGTTCGGTGGCCGAGCCGTCGGCGGTGATCAACGGTCGCAGCGGCGTGTTGACCCGCTCCAGCCAGCGCTCGGCCACGGCGTCGCGCAGCGCGGCCTTCGTCGGGAAGTGCCGGTACACGCTGCCGTGGCTGACACCCAGGGCGCGGGCCACGTCCACCACGGTCGTCTTGCCGGGTCCGAAGCGGCGGAGGGTCTCCTCAGCCGCTTCGAGGATCCGTTCGGCGGTGAGTGCTTCGCTCACGAGGAGCCGTCCTCGGAGTCCCGCTCGCTGTCGAGCAGTGCCATGCCCCCCTCGTCGTAACGCTGTCCGGCCACGGCCTCCGGCGGTACCGCGCGCTCGATCGCGGCCAGCTCGTCGGAGGAGAGCTCGAAGTCCAGGGCACCCAGTGCCTCGGTCAGTCGGTCGCGGCGACGGGCACCGATCAGCGGCACGATGTCCGAGCCCTGTGCCAGCACCCAGGCGATCGCCACCTGCGCGACCTCGACGCCCTTCTCCCGCGCGATCGAGCGCAGCTGCTCGACGAGCTCCAGGTTGCGCTCCAGGTTCTCGCCCTGGAACCGGGGGTAGTGGCTGCGTGCGTCCTCCTGCTGGGTGTCCCTGCTCCAGTGCCCGGAGATCAGCCCCCGCGAGAGCACGCCGTAGGCGGTGATGCCGATGCCGAGTTCCCGGCAGGTCGGCAGGATCGACCGCTCGATGCTCCGCGAGATCAGCGAGTACTCGATCTGCAGATCCACGATCGGGTGTACCGCGGCGGCTCGCCGGATGGTCTCGGGGCCCATCTCGGACAGTCCTATGTGGCGGACGTAGCCCGCCTCGACCATCTCCGAGATCGCACCGATGGTGTCCTCGATCGGAACACGGGGGTCGAGCCTGGCCGGGCGGTAGATGTCGACGTGGTCGGTACCCAGCCGTTGCAGGGTCTGGGCCAGCGAGTTCTTCACCCCGGCGGGACTGCCGTCGAATCCGACGATCCCGCCCTCCGGGTCCCGCATCGCCCCGAACTTGACGCTGATCTCCAGCGAGTCGCGGTCGTGCCGCCGCAGTGCCTCGCGCAGCAGCAGTTCGTTGTGCCCGCTGCCGTAGAAGTCGCCGGTGTCCAGCAGGTTGATGCCCGCTTCGACGGCGGCGTCGATGGTGGCGTGGCTCTCTTGTGTGTCGGCGGGTCCGTAGAAGTCGGACATGCCCATCAGGCCGAGGCCGAGCGTGGAGACCTCGGGTCCGGTGTCGCCGAGTGCGTGTCGTTGCATACCTTCTACTATCAATCATGCAATGACAGATGTCAATATCTGTCAGTATATATCCGTGATGGCGCGGGGTTCACGGCTCGGTCAGCACCACCGGCCCGTCCTCGGTGACGGCCACCGTGTGCTCGCAGTGGGCGGCCCGGGCGCCGTCGGCGGTTCGGAGCGTCCAGCCGTCCGGGTCGGTGCGGTAGTGGTCACGCCCCCCGGAGAGCAGCATCGGCTCGATCGCCAGGACCAGGCCGGGACGCAGCCGGAAGCCTCGGTCTGGCCGTCCCTCGTTCGGCACGTGGGGTGGCTCGTGCATGGCGCGCCCTATGCCGTGGCCGCCGTGGTCGGCCAGTAGTCCGTAGCCTTCCGCGCGTGCCGGTGCCCCGATGGCGTGGGCGATGTCGCCGAGCTTCGCGCTCACGAGGGCGGCCTCGATGCCACGCCGCAGCGCGGCCTCGGTCGAGTCGATCAGCTGCTCGTCGGCGGGGTCCGCCGAGCCGACCGTGAAGCTGATCGCGGCGTCGCCGCACCACCCGGCCACGAAGGCGCCGCAGTCGATGCTGACCAGGTCGCCGTCGGCCAGTTCCGTGTCGTCGGGGATGCCGTGCACCACCGCGTCGTTGACGCTCGCGCAGATGACCCCGGGGAACGGTGTCGGCGCCCCGGAGGGTTGGTATCCCCGAAACGCCGGTACCGCCCCGGCGTCGTTGATGACCGCCTCGGCGGTGCGGTCCAGTTCCAGCGGAGTCGTGCCCACCCGGGCGTTCCGGCGGGCCTCCCGCAGGGCCTGCCCCACGACTCTCCCGGCCGCCCGCATGTTCGCGATCTGTCCGGGCGTCTTCAGTTCGATCACGTTGTCTTCTCCTCGTGCCGCGCTGTTTCCAATAACAATACCGGTATTATTATTGGGTGCATGGTACGAGTGCCACTAAGTTCCGACGAGATGGACCGGGGCCGCAGGCTCGGTGCGATGATCCGCGCCGCTCGCGGGCCGGAGAGCATGAACCGTACGGCCGAGAAAGCCGGGATCTCGGTGGAGACGCTGCGAAAGATCGAGACCGGACGCATACCGACGCCGGCCTTCTTCACCATCGCCGCACTGGCCGGAGTGCTGAACATCTCCCTCGATCGGCTGGCGCTGCACACGGACACCGCGCCGGATGACCCGCCGCACGACGAGTCCGGTCGGGCCGACGCCTCCTGACCGGCCGCTCGGTACCGCGATCAAACCGGAGGCCGAAGGGCGATTTCGTCGAGCCGGCGTTTTCACCCAACGGTGCGGGAGATGCTCGACGATCCGTCGAGCGACGCGGTCACAGCTCCGATTCGCCCCACACGTCGACGAGGACCTCGTCACCCAGCGAGAGCTTCCCCGTGCGCAGCACCGCGAACTTGCTTCCCAGGAACACGCCGGTTCGGGTGGCGGAGGTCCGGTACTCGGCCAGTGTCCTTATCGGTTCGGGACCCGTCTTGACGCCGGACCGCTGATCGACCCTGGTGACCCCGCAACGTTTCGCGGGTTTGGCGTAGCCCAGTTCGGTCTCGCCGATGGTGACCCGTCGTGCCAGGTCTTCCGTGTGGGGCCGCTGCCAACCGGAGATCACGATGTTCGCTCGGAACCGGTCCATCGACAGCCCTGACTCGCCCCTCGCTGCCAGCCTGTCGTTCAACTCCTCCAGAGTGGACTCCGACAGCACCAGCAGCGGGCAGCTGTCGGCGTAGGCGGAGGTCCCCGGTGTGAGCCCGTCGGTGGTGCGCTCGTGCTCCGGAGGAACGCACACCAGTCGACAGTGGGCACCGATCACCTCGGAGAACCACTCCGCCGCTTCCTCGCCCTGGTCGATCCCCCGGTAGCTCATCCCGTGCAGCGTCACCTCACGGCGCGGCGGTTCGGTGTCCACTCCGAGGATCAGCTCCTCGAACCCATCGCGGCGAAGGGTGAGCAGTCCGCCGTCGTGGTCGATCTCGGGACGGACCCTCGCCAGCGCCGGACTCCCGCGCTGCGTGCGGAACACCCCGTTCTCGTCGGTGACCATGAACGCGCGGTCGTGACGCGGCCCGTTCGGCGTCAGGTCGACACCGCTCAACGAGTTACCGGCACACCCCTTGATCGGATACCGGACCAGCTTCGAAACCCGGGGCATGGCGCCGAGTCTAGGGTCGGCGGCACCGAGCCACAACTCCCAGTCAGCCCGATCGTCCCGATCCGTCCAGGCGACGCCTGGCGATGTCCGGTCGCTGCTCGGCGTCAGGAGGTGGCACGACGGTGATTCCGGCCTCGGTGAGCATGCTCAGGTCCAACCGCCACTCGCGGGTGGAACGCCGGTGCCACAGTTCGAACATCCCGGCGATGTGCTCCTCGGCGTCGTCGCGGCTCCACCCGTTGACGGCACACAGGTGTTCCAGTGCGGTCTCCGCCAGACCACGTATGCGCGCCAGTCCGAAGTGGGTGACGGTGTGGCAGGCGTCGCACAGGCAGATCAACCGCCGCAGTGCCTGCACCGCTTCGTTCTCGTCGTAGGCCCACCGCTCGTGCGCCTCCAGCCGGCGGGGGATCGAACGATCCTCCCGCGCTCCGCAGATCTCGCACGTGGCCCCGGCGCGGCGCACGATCATCCGCCGCAGCCTTTCCCAGTCCCCGGCGGTGACGCACGAACGCACGTTGGTGAACCAGCAGGACGAGGGAACGAGGTCCACGAACAGGCCGGTGCCGAATTCCCTGTCCTCACCGGGAAGCAGCTCCGGCACCTCCGGCTGCGCCTCCCAGCGGCGCAGCGCCGACATCCCCTCCCGGGGCGCGTACCAGCGTTTCGCGCTCGGGTCCCAACGAGCGCCCAGCGCTTTGGCCTCGTCCTTCTCGGCGAACGGCACGTCCAGCCAGTGACGTTCCGGCATGCTCACGCCCCTGCGACGGTGCTCGGTTCCGGACGTGCGCGCACGGGCCAGGAGTCCGCGTCCTCGCGAACCCGCGCCGCGCGCTGCCGCAGTCTTTCCGCCTCGGCGGTTTCCGAGGCCTTGCCCGCCTGTCTGTCCAGGTAGTCCGCGAAGTTCCTGGTCTGTTCCCGGTACCAGCCGACCTGGTTGTCGTGCAGTCGCTCCAGGGAGACCTCGCCGATCCGCTCGGGGTAACTCTTGGCCAGCCGCCATGCCAGCCTCGCCGCGGCGAGCGCGTCCCCGTCGGAGGTGTGCGCACCGTCGGCGCGCACCCCGTGGTGCTCGCACAACGCCCCGAGCGTCCGCTTGCCCTTGCGGTACCGGTCGAGCTGCCGGTCGATGCAGAACGGGTCGACAACCGGTCCGGCGACCGGCAGTTCACGGTCGTGGTGCCTGCGCAGCTCCGCGTGCAGCACGGAGAGGTCGAAGCTCGCGTTGAACGCGATCAGCGGGGTGCTCGGTCCCCACGACTCCGACAGCGTGGTAGCCAACTCGTCCACCACCGCTGCCGCGGGCCTGCCATGGCTGCGCGCGTGCTCGGTTGTGATGCCGTGCACCTCGCTGGACTCCTCCGGGATCTCGATGCCGGGGTCCGCGAGCCAGTTGCTGGACACGGGATCGCGTCCCGGAACGATCGAGATCAGCGTCGCGGTCACGATGCGGTCCGTGTCCGTATCGACGCCCGTGGTCTCCAGATCGAAGGCGAGCAGCGGGCCGTCGGCCCAGCAAACACCGGAATCGTCCATGATTCGAAAGTACCCGCCCTGCCACGTGGTGTGTCCAGCCGTGGGTGTCCGGCCGCGGCTAAAAGCCCGAGCACACGTGAAGGTGCCGCGCACGGCGTGGGCCGTGCGCGGCACCGGTGGAGCTTTCGGCGTGTCCGGATATCCCGTCGTCACCCTCGGTGCGGGGGTGGGCACATCGGTCGACGGCGGGATTCCTCGGCGCCGGGTCGGGCCGATCCCGGAGGATCGCCCGTTACCGGTTTCCTCACTCCTCGAAGAAGTCGATGACCTCACCGAGCACGCTGGTGTCGGTCAGGAAACCGATGTGGGTCTGGCCGACCACGTGGTTGTTGTCCGCGCCCAGCACCCGGGTGTTGGTGTAGGGGATGATGACTCCGTCGGTGGGGGAGTACCAGGTGGCGTAGTCGGAGTCGCCGGGAGTCCAGTCACCGGAGTTGAGCTGTTGCTCGAAGTCCGAACCGGGCGTCATCTCCCGGCAGGAGGCGTAGATCAGGCACGTGCTCGCGGATGTGGTGCCCTGGTTCGCCCCGGCCAGCGAGGCCCAGTTCGCCACGTCGGTGTGGCCGCCGAGCTCCTTCATGTACCAGCGGGTGACGAGGCCGCCCATCGAGTGGTTGACGATGTCGACCTTGTTCGCACCGGTCTCGGCGAGCACGTTGTCCACGTACGAGGCGAGCTCGGCCGCGCTCTGCTCGTTCGACTGGGTCCAGTCGTACTCGAAGGCGTGCAGCTCGGAGCTGGAGTAGCCGCTCAGCCTGAACTGCGCCTCGGCGGTGGTCCAGTTGGAGGCGCTGCCGGTGTAGCCGTGCACGAACACCACCGGGTTCGGACCGGCCGCGTTGGCCACCCCGAAGGAACCGAACGCCGCCATCGCGGCAGTCGCCAGCAGTACGCCGAGTATCCTGCGCATGAGTCCTCCTCTGCGATCTCGGACAGGACGCGACGAGTCTGTGACGGATGGCGGGGTGGACACATCGGTGAAATCACCAGTGTTCCGGCGAGCGTCTTCGAGAACCGTCTTCCCGGACGCGAACGATGTTGTCGATTTTCGTCCTGTTGCGTCTTTTCGTGGTGTTACTCACGGTTCACACTGTGGCCATGTCGGTCGGGATCACCGCGGAGACCGGGTCACCGATCCGGTTGCAGAGCCGCAGCTCAGTGCTTGCCGCGCTGCGCCGCACGGCCGATCGGCGGGCGCGCGGCGGAGCCGCGATGGTGGTCGAAGGTGCTTACGGCAGCGGCAAAACGGTGCTGCTCGAACAGTTGTCCGTCGAGACGGGACAGCCGACGTTGGACCTGACCGGTGTCCGGGCCGAGCGCGACATCCCGTTCGCCGGGCTGAACCGGATCTCCCCGCCGCACGGCAGCCCACCCCTTCCCGAGTTCCCGATCGACGAGACCGAACCCGTGGCGTGGCAACGGCTCTGGCGGGAACTGGGGCGGCTGCTCGATCACGGCCCGCTGCTGTTGCGGGTGGACGATGCTCACCTGCTCGACACTCCCTCGCTGCGGGTGCTCGCGCTGCTGGCGCGCAGGATCGAACGACTGTCCGCGCTGCTGGTGCTGACCGCCGAGCCCGTCCACGAGGCCCCCGGACAACCGCTGGACGGGATACCCCGTTCGCGGCTGGCGCCCCTGGACTTCTCCGACGGCATGCGGCTGTTGTACGGGCAAGCCCGGTTCCCGCCGTCGCCCGAGGTAGCCGAGGAGGTCGTCGCGAGCTCCGAGGGGAATCCGCTCGCCCTGGTGGAGTTCGCGCGCGCCCTCACCGCGCGACAGTCGATCGGGCTCGCCCCGCCACCTCTCGTACCACCGCACGACGGAAGGTTCCGCGGCGAGACACGGCGTCGACTGTGGAGCCTGCCCGATTCCGCGCGTGAACTGGTCATGCTGACCGTGGTCCACGACAGGCTCGACCACGATGACGTGCTCGCCGCCGCACCGCTCGCCGCGGCGGATCCGCACGCGTGGTCGACCGTCCTGGGGTCGGGCCTGGTCGAGTTGGGGGAGGGCGGGCCGCGACCGGCCGGTGAACTCGGACGACGCTGCCTGGAAACCGACGCCTGTCCCGGCGAGTTGCGGCGTGCCCGGTTGTCCCTCGCCCGGGAGCTCGAAGGCACCCGGGGGTTCGAAGGCGGCGGTTACCGCACCCCCGCGCCGCGACACCGTGCCGAGGTGAGCGCGGACTCCCCGGAACGGCTCGCGACCGAGCTGGAACGCACCGCCCACGAGGCCGAGAGCGACGGCGAGCACGACAGGGCTTCGCGGCTGTACGAGCGAGCGGCCGCGTTGAGCCACCACGACGAGTCGAAGGGACTCCGGATCCTAGCGGCGGGGTACGACGCCTGGACCGGGGGCGAGCCGCGACGTGCCCTGGTGATGACCCGCCGAGCCAGAACGCTCGTTCGCTCGAGCGGGGCGCGCGGTATGCGCGATCTGCTGCACGGGGGTGTCGAACTGTGCGACGGCAAACCGGCCACGGCGGTACGCGAACTCACCGACGCGTCGAGCGCGCTGCTCGACACCGACCGCGAACTCGCGATCACCGCGTTGATGCTGGCGGGCGACGCCTGCTGCGTGACGGGCGACTACCGCGAGTACTACGAACTCGCCTCCCGAGCCGAGTGGTTGCGAAGACCCGACGACTCCCCAAACACCGCGCTGGTACTGCGCAACTTCACCGCGATGTCGGCCACCTTCCAAGGGCGGCACGAGGTCGCCGCCCCGGCGCTGCGGGAGGTGATCCGACTCGCTGATCGGGCCACCGAACCCGCTCCGCTCGTCCTCGCGGGGAACGCGGCGTTCACCCTGGGCGATCCGGCCGTCTCCCACCGGTTGGCCACCCGTGCGCAGCGCACCGCCGAGGAGCGGGGCGAAACGGTTCAGCTGCCCTGGGCCTCGGTCTACGTCTCGCTGTCGGCGCTGTTGCTGGAGCGCTACGCCGAGGCCGAGAGCAGCGCGCTGGAAGGAGTGCGGATCTCCCGCGCACTGGGCCAACGCAACCGGATGATCGACCACCTGGCGCTGCTGGCGCTGGTGGCGGCGCTGCGCGGCGAACCGGAGACCGTGGAGATCCGACTCAAGCAGGCCACCGAACACGGCCTGCTCAGCCGGGGACTGGGGAGGCCCGATGCCTTCTGCTCCTGGGCCGCGGCGTGCGCCGAGCTCGCGCACGGTCGTCCGGTGCGGGCCGTTCACCGGCTGCGGCTGATGGATTCCGGTATCGGCGGCTTCAACCCGGCGGTGCGGGTGTTGGCGGCTCCGCACTTCGTGGAGGCCGCCGTCTCCTGCGGTGAACCCGACGACGCCGTGCGGCTGCTCGGCGCCTTCGACCACTGGGTGAGTTCCACCCGCAGCACCACGCGAATGGCGCTGTCCCACCGCTGCCACGCACTGCTGGCAGAGCGACCCGCCGACGCCGACGAGAGGTTCCGCGCCGCCATCGAGTCGCATCGCGAGAGCGGCGGGACGCTCGAACTGGCGCGGACGGAACTGCTCTACGCGGGCAGGCTGCGGCGTGCGCGCAAACCGGCGGCGGCACGCGAACTGCTCGACGAGGCGGGAGCCATCTTCGACGAGTACGGTGCCGAACCCTGGTCCCGGCGGGCGCGTGCCGAGCTGCGCGCCACCGGGCGCTCGGTGCCCACGCGTTCATCGGGGGCGGTGAACGAACTCACCGCGCGGCAGGCCGAGATCTCCCGGCTCGTGGCGGAGGGTGCGACGAACCGGGAGATAGCCGAGCTGCTCTACGTCAGCGACCGCACCGTCGAACACCACCTGCGCAACGTCTTCGCCAATCTCGGAGTGCGTTCGCGGACGGAGCTGGCCAAGCTGTTGCGGTGACCTGTCGCTGTCGCGGTGACCTGTCGAGGGTTCGAGTCCGGCGAGCACGCGTATCCCGAGCGGCTGTCGGTTCGAACTCCGTGTTTCTCGGCGAGTCGTTCGGATCTCCCGGCGAGTCGTTCGGGTTTCTCCGCGAGCTGTTCGGGTACCGGTCTGGAGGACACGCACCAGCGAACCCCTCGGAGAGTCATGGCTGAACGAGAGTCGGAAGAGGAACAGTCCCGGACGGACAGCAAGGGCCGTCACGCCCCGCTGCGGGAGGACGAGGTCGAACGCGCCTTCGACACCATCGTCGCCCGGGGCAGACCGAGACTGTTCCGGACCATGCCCGAGCTGCTGGCGAGCGGCACCATCGCCGGAGTCGAGATCTCGCTCGGAGTGCTCGCCTTCCTCTACGTCGAACAGGCCACCGGCAGCCAACTGTTGGCCGGGCTCGCCTTCGGAGTCGGGTTCATCGCGCTGCTGCTGGGCAACAGCGAGCTCTTCACCGAGGGCTTCCTGGTGCCCATCGCCGTGGTGCTGGCCCGCGAGGCGGGCTGGTGGCGGCTGGCCCGGTTCTGGCTGGCGACGCTGGTGGGCAACCTCCTGGGAGGTTGGGTGAGCATGTGGATGGTGGTGGTCGCCTTCCCCGGGTTGCACTCGGTGGCGATCGAGACCGGCGAGAAGTTCGCCGAATCCGGTTTCGACCTGCGTACCTTCCTGCTGGCGGTACTGGCGGGCAGCACGATGACGCTGTTGACCAGGATGCGTATCGGCACCGATGACGACGTCGCACGGGTGCTGGCCTCGCTGGCCACGGCGTTCCTGGTGGCGGGCCTGAGCATGTACCACTCCGTGCTGGACACGCTTTTCATCTTCGGCGGTATTCACGCCGGTGCGGGATACGGCTACGGATCCTGGATAGCGTTCTTCGGCTGGACGGTCCTCGGCAACGCGGTCGGCGGGATCGGGCTGACGACCTTTCTGCGGCTGGTCCGCAGTCACGAGCGGCTCTACGAGTGGCGGCGTACCGCTCCGGCCAGCCACCGACCGTGATCGGTACACGAAGTGGTTACGGCTGTGGAACGTTCCCGGTCGAGGTGTCTCATGGTCATTTTTGGTACACGGAAAGATTTGACCTGACAATTAGAATGAACCCATGACAAGTGCGAGTGTAAAACTAACCCCGCAGGGAAGAGTGTCAATCGTCTCCCAGCTGCGGCACGAACTCGGCTGGGGGCCGGAAACGGATCTGGTCGAGTACAGCGAAGGAAGCAGAGTCATCATAGAGCCACGCGCTGACATGGTGCGACGCATCCAGGACATGGCACTCGGTGCACGAACGGAATCGGACTCGGTGGTCGACGATCTGCTCGCCACCCGCCGTTCCGAGGCGGCGGTCGAGCTCCACGAGATCGAGGGCGGGCACTGATGGTCGTCCTCGACGCGTCGGCGCTGTTGGCGCTGACCTACCGTGAAGACGGCCACGAACACGTGACGGAGCAGTTGGCCGCAGGCGCCGTGATCTCGGCGGTGAATTGGTCGGAGGTCTCGCAAAAGCTCACAGTACAGAGCGGGGACGCCGAGCGGATCGGCGAGATGCTCGTGGCCACGGGACTGCGGATCGAACCGTTCGGCGCCGACGACGCGCGCAGGGCAGCGCGGTTGTACCCGCACACACGAGCGGCTGGACTGAGTTTGGGAGATCGTTCCTGTCTGGCTCTTGCCGCCCGCTTCGGCCGTGCGGCGCTCACCGCCGACCTTGCCTGGAAAACAATCGACGGCCTCGTCCTGGACGAGGAACTCATCCAGGTCGACCTCATCCGCGGTTGACCACGATCCGGACTTTCGCCCGGCTCCGCACGTGGTCGTTCCCCGTCACCCTGCTCCGTCCGAGCGCGCTCCGTTTCATCGCCCGGTGTCCGAGAGGTCTGCCCGGTTCGCCCCGGCTCCCCGCCTGATCCGACTAACCGTCCTGATCCCGCTGCTCGGCCTGCTGCTGGTTCGCCCGACGCTGTGCCTCGCGGTAGCCGTAAGCGGCGCGACGCACCGTGGCGTCGTCCTCCAGGCCGGATCCCAGCGCCCCAGCCGTAACTCCCATCGAAGTGACCAACCACGTCAACCCCAGGTAGTTGCTGATTCCGGCCGTGCCGCCGAGCGTACTGCTCAGCAGTTCGGGGTCGATCAGGAACAGACTCGCCGCCAGATTGAAGGCGAACAACACCACGTACAGGCATCCGACACCAATCATGATCGTCAGAATGGTGGAGGAGTTGTACAGCATCCGCTGTTCCCGGTCGGCGGTGTAGCGCGGTTTCTCCCACAGGCTGTGTGTGATTATCAGCCACCCCGTCATCACAGTCACCGACACCACCAGGACCACACCTCGACGCCACGGACCGAGCATGTCCGCCATCTGCCAGATGGTGCTCGACGTCAGCATGAAAATGGAGGTGCCCAGCGCGGCGGCCAGGGCTCCGGACATTCCCAACACCAGCCGCCACGGCGTGTTACTGCGAACCATCCCGGACAGCAGGCGGAGTTTGCCGCGCCGTCTCGTGGAGCGGTACCGCACCGCGATGGCCTCGCTGTCGGCCCCCTCACGCCGGATCGGACCCAGCAACTCGGTCGTTCCGCTCTGCAGCCCGCTGTCGGTTCTTTCCGAGCCGTTCAACTCGCCGAGCACACTGATCAGCAGTTGCCTGGCCCGGCGTTGCGGTTGGAGCCCGCCGAGGGAGGGCAGCGAAATCACTCCGACCCGCTCGTGCTCCGAGCCGATGTCGGCCAGTACCGGATGCCCCGACTTGCGCAGCGGCAGATCGGTCACCGCTACCGCGTAGTCCCAGCCGTGCAGCTTACGCTGCCGTTCGGTCGCGTCTAGGATCTCCTTGCCGCTGCTGCGGCCCGCCGCGACCGGGTCGCGTACCACATCGACCGACCACTCGGACTCCTCGTCGAACTGTTCATCCAGGAGCCCCGGCAGATCCCCGCCCAGCGACCCGGCGATGTGACTAGGGAAGTCCGGATCGCTGACCAACCCCAGTGATGCCACTGCATATTCCTTCCCGGTGATGATGAGAGTTCCTCGGCTCGCTTTTCGTAGCTGCTCGCTCGGCGGAACCTCGCGCACGGCTCATGAGCGGGTGCCCCGACATCGGGTAGCGATCTACACAACGTCGGGGCCGTCCTCGCGAGAGCCGCACGGGAGAACACGCTGCGGTGCCGATGGCGAGGGCGGTGGGAGTTCGGACCTCGGAAGTTCGGCCCGCGGGAGTGCTGGGAGTGCTGCACCGGGGACACCCGCTGCGACCCGCATGGCCGCGTCCCTACAGCGGTCCCGGCGGCGTCAATTTCGCGAGAAATTGGCGTCACCGGGTGAGGACCGCCGCGCGTGCCGGTTACGCGACCGCGGACCACGGCTGTTCGCGTCGCTCAGTCGTGTTCGATGCCCTTGCCGGTCGTAGACCGGGTACCGTGCGCGGTCGGCCGTCCCTTGCCGCGGGGTGGCTCCGGGGTCACCTCCGAACTCGAACGGCTGTGGCCCGGCACGTCGGAGGGCTCCTCCTCGGGCCCCGGAGTGGGCTCCGCGCCCTGCCGCAGCTCGTTCAGCCTGCCGGTCAGCTGCTCGATCACCGGAACACGAGCCGCGTGTGCCCGCTCGTGCTCCAGCAGGGTGTTCAGCTCGTCCTCGGTCAGGGAGCGGATGCGATGTCCCAGGGTGGAGAGCGGCATCTCGTCGTAGTCCGGTATCGGTAGTCGTGCCGTCACTGGATCTCCTTCCCGCACGCTCGTGCGGCCGGATCGGGGGTACGTGTTCATGCGGGTACGACCGGTGCCACCCAACCGTCGTCGGCGGTGGTCCAGTCCGCGCTGCGCGACCAGCCCGCGGCGAGCAGCTCGTCGTCGGCCTCTACCGGTCCCGAGACCGTCGGTGGCAGTTCCAGCTCGGTCACCTCGGCTCCCCGGTCGTCGCGCACCGTCAGGACGGGGTTGTCGTCCTCGGTCGCCGTGATGAAGTGAGCGGTGTTGGCCATTCCCGTTCCTCCCGGTGTCGCCTCGCGGGTCGTGGTGGAGGGTTACCCCGTGGGCGCTTCGGCTACGCATCCGAGAAGTCGGCGATGATTCCCAGCGGCGGTATGTCCGCGACAGTGGCGGGACGCGCGCGAGCCGTCCCGGTGGGCGGGATCGGGCGAGCGGGACCCTTCTCCGCGTGCGAGCTGCCGGTGCCTGGCGTAAGCAGGGATTTCCGGCCGGAAGGAATCGAGGTGGGACGAATGGTGCTCGCTGCCGGGGAGACGACCGGCTATCTGGGGCCGATCGTGGCGCTGCTGTGCGCCGCGGGACTGATCGGTTACCTCAGCATCCGGCTGCGGATCGTGCCCATCGTGGGGTTCCTGTTGGCCGGGGTGTTGATCGGGCCGCATCAACTCGGACTGGTCTCGGATTCCGAAGTGGTCCGCGCGGCGGCCGACATCGGTGTGATGCTGCTGCTGTTCACCATCGGCATCGAGTTCTCGCTGGACCGCATGGCCTCGATACGGCGTTACGTGCTGCTGGGCGGTGGGCTGCAGGTCGTGCTCACCGTAGGGCTCACCACGGCGGTGTCGCTGCTCTTCGGCGTCGAGTGGCGTCCCGCGCTGCTCACGGGGCTGCTCGTGGCGCTGTCCTCCACCGCGATCGTGCTCAAGGTGTTGTCCTCGTCGGGGCGCACCACCACGACGGTGGGCGGGACCTCGATCGCGACGTTGATCTTTCAGGACCTGGCCGTGGTGGTCATGGCGCTGCTCGTGCCGCTGCTCGGCACGGGCTCCGGCGGCGGGGTGCTGGAGCTGCTGCGTGCGTTGGGAACCGCGCTCGTGGTGCTGGTGGTGGTGCTTGTGGTGGCGCGCAAGGTGATGCCACCACTGCTGGAACGCGTGGCGCGGACCTGCTCGCCCGAGGTCTTCCTGCTGGCCGTGGTGGCCATCGGTCTCGGAACGGCCTGGCTGACCTCGCTGGCCGGGGTGAGCGTGGCGCTCGGTGCCTTCCTGGCGGGACTCGTGGTCAGCGAGTCCAAGCACAGTTCACACGCGCTCGGCGAGGTGCTGCCGCTGCAGATCCTGTTCAGCGCCACGTTCTTCGTCTCCATCGGGATGCTGGTGGACCTGCGCGCCGTGCTGCGGATGTGGTGGCTGATCCTGCTGCTGGCCTGCGCGGTCGTGCTGCTCAAGGTGATCACCGGCGGAGTCGCGTTGTTGGCACTGCGGGTCGGGCTGCCCACGGCGGTGGCGGGTGGATTCCTGCTCGCCCAGGTCGGTGAGTTCTCGTTCGTGCTGCAGAGCGCTGGGCGCGCGGCCGGAGTGGAGCCGTTGGGGATGGGGGCCGACGGCGAACAGGTACTGGTGGCCGTGACGGTGACGCTGATGATTCTCACCCCTGTGCTGGCCGCTCTCGGCGAACGGTTCGCCGAGGTGCTGCGGCGGCGCCGTCCCACCGGGGAAACGGCGGCGGTGGAACCGGAGGGCGCCGTGGGAGGACATGTGATCGTCTCCGGGTGGGGAGAGGTCGCCGCCGCGCTGACCACCGAGCTGCGTGCGCGGGACATTCCGGTGGTGGTGATCACGCTCGGCCCCGAGCTGGCCGCGGACGCCGAGCAGCGTGCCGACCGGGTGGTGCGGGGTGACTCCACGCACGGCAACGTGCTGCACGAGGCCGGGCTGGCGACGGCGCGGTTGGTGGTCATCTGCGAGAACTCGGGGGAACAGGCCGCCCGAATCGCCGCCGTGGTCGCGCGGTTCGCACCGGAGACGTCGATCGTGGTGCGTCCGACCGATCGTGCCGGTGCGGAGGAACTCGTGCCTGCCGGGGTCGATCGGATCGTCGACACCGTCGGCGCCGTGGCTCACCCGCTGACCGACACCGTGCTGCGGCGGCTCGGGCGGCTCGATTCCGCCGGTTACCCGGACCCGAACACCCCGGTGGACTTCCGATTCGATCCGGCCACCGCCTGTCCGCACACCACCGAGATCGAGCCGGTGCTGCCGTCCTCGGCGGGTTGTACCGAGTGCCTGCGGCTCGGCGAGCGCGACTGGGTTCACCTGCGGACGTGTCTGCACTGCGGCAACGTGGGGTGCTGCGATTCTTCGCCGCACCGGCACGCCAGTGCGCACGCGGACACGTGCTCGCATCCGATCGTGGCCTCGGCGGAACCGGACGAGGACTGGGCGTGGTGCTACTTCGACCTGGCCAGACTGGAGCGTTCCCCGACGCGGTGATCCGTCCCCGGTCGCCGGACTCCCGACCCGGCTGCCGTGGGACCTCGGGCGGTGCTCACTCGGGAAGCACCCGGGCACTGCTCATTCGGGTGTGCACCCGTTCGGTCGACCCGCTCCGCGTGCCCGGCGTCCCGCCGTGTGGTTGTGGTTCACACCGCTACGCGAAGCGGGTGAGTTTGCGTCGGGCTGTTGCCCTCGATCCGGCGAGTGATCACGCTGAGGGAGTGAGCGCAGATCGTGCGGAGGCGGTGACGTCCGCCCCGGGTGCGGCGCCCCGGCGCGGCGCCGGCCGCCGGGACGGCATCGCACCGCCCGCAACCGACTACCGTGCTACCGGTGTCGTGTCCGCCCGACCGGTCGTGCTGGCGCGGCTGGTCTCCGCGCTCGTTCGGGAGGGACTGCTCGATCCCGAGCACGCCGCCCGGTGCGGACTCCGCATCCCGCTGTCCCGGGTTACCGCCACGGGCAGACTCGCTCCCACCGGGCCGATCACGTTGTCGGAAGGCACGGCACAGCCACGCACGCTGCGCGATCCAGCGGAACTGCTCGATGCGCTGCTGCGGCTGGAGCTGCTCGCGGGGGACCCGGACGCATGGCAGCGGCTTCGCGCCGATGTCGCGGAGAGCGTGGCGGCGCTGGCGCGTGCGCTGCGTGCCGAACGAGCGCGTGCCCGCGAACTCCGCGATTCAGTGTCCGCCGTGGACGTCCGGTGTCGACCGTTCACCGCACTCCTCGGGGCGCTGCGCACGAGGCACGGCTCCGAGGATTCACTGCTGAGCTCCTTCGAGCAGTGGGTGATCGACGGGCACCCGATGCAGCCCGTGGCCAAGGTCAGATCCGGTCTCGGTGCGGCCGACGAGCACCGGTACGCTCCCGAGTTCGAGGTCGGGTTCGACATGCGGCTGGTGGCGGTGGCCCGGCACGCGGTATCCGGCGCTGATCACACCGGTGAGCTCGACGGTGCCGGGGCGATGTGGCGCGAGCTGCGCGCCGCCTTTCCGCGAGCGACCGAGGCAGCCGAGTCGGAGCTGCTCGAACGGGGGATTTCCCCCGCGTCGTACACGTTGATCCCGGTGCACCCGCACCAGCTGCGGTTCGCGATTCCGGAACTGCACGGGGAGGCCCTCGCCGCCGGAACCGCTGTGGTGCTCGACGCCACCGTCCCGGCGCGCCCGCTGATGTCGCTGCGCACGCTGGAGGCCCGGGAAGCCGGCCGCCCGCCGGGGTTGCAGGTCAAAACCGCCGTCGAGATACGGCTGACCGGCGCGGTGCGCGGGGTCTCACCGGGGGCGGTGGACAACGGCCCCGAGCTGTCCGCGCTGTTCGACCGCATCGTGTCGCGGGACCCCGACCTGTCACCTGTGGACGAGCACGGCCGACCGCGTTTCGCGGTGTGTCGGGAACTCGCCGCCGTCGGACACCGGCCCACCGGCTCGACGGGGGACGCGGATCGTGACAGGGCGCGTGCCCGTTCACTGGCGGCGGTGCTGCGCGAGCACCCGGGAGCGTCGATGGCCGGCGGTGAGGTGGCGCTGCCGGTGGCGGCACTGCTCGCCCGTTCCCCGCTGACCGGAAACAACGTGCTCGCCGATGTGCTGGCCGAACTGAACCCCGGCCTACGGAACGGCCGGGGGAACGGAGCGGAATCCGCTCTCGACACCGCGCGTCGCTGGCTGCGGCTGTACCTGGGGCTGGGGATGTTCCCGCTGCTCGCGCTGCTGGTGCGCTACGGCATCGCGCTGGAACCGCATCCGCAGAACACCGTGCTGGCGCTGCGCGACGGCCTGCCGCACCGGCTGTTCGTACGGGACATCGGCGGGGTTCGGGTGCTGTCCGAGCGGCTGCGACGGCGCGGTCACGAGTTCGCCCCGCACCGGGATTCCGCGCTGACGGGCACCGATGCCGCGGCGTTGCGCGACAAGCTGTACTTCCCGCTGTTCGGCAATCAGCTCGGCGAGCTCGTGGCCGCCGCTGCCGCGTCCACCGGCTGTTCGGAACAACCGTTGTGGCGGGTGGTGCGGGGGAGCGCCGCGGGTGTCTTCGAGCGGTTGCGAACCACGGCCGCCGACGAGGACGAGGTCGCGGACTGCGACTCCGACGCCGAGGCGTTGCTGGACCGGCCGTGGCGGCTCAAGACGATGCTGGGGATGCGGCTGGCCGGGCTGGTCACCGAGCAGCGCTACGTTTCCGCGCCGAACCCGCTGTCGGCGACATGACCCGCGAGGTCGCGTTCACCGGTGAGACCCCCCTCCCGGGGGGTTCGGGCTCGTTCGACGCCGATGAGCGAGCGATGCTGCGCGAGCTACGTGCCGAGGACGCCGAGTTGGCCGAGGACTGGGTGGCGGAACTGCCGGCAGCGCGGCGGGACACCGCCCACCACGCCCTCGCCGCGCTGTTGCGCGAACAACTGCTGCCCGGTGCTGTGGAGGTTTTCCGAGTCCCTCTTCCCTACGACGATGCCTCGAACGAGGCGGTGGCACACCGCCTGGGGTTGTCCGGCGGTGCAGTCGGGGAATTGCGGATCCGGTGGTGCTCTCGCGAGGGCGAGTTGGTGCTGGTGCGGCTGAACGGCGGCACGCTCGTGACGGTGTGCTCGGTGGATTCCCCGTTCGGGTTGTACCGGGTCCACGGGCCGGTGCTGTTCGACGACGGTGCCGCGCCCGTCGAACTGGAACGGCCGGGACAGCTGATCGACGTGCTGCGACCCGGGACCGATGCCGACGACCGGCGCGGGCTGCGGAACGAACTCGCCGATTCCGCCCGCAATCTGGCGCTGTCCCGTGCGACGGTTCGACGCGGGGCGACGGCCGTGGCTCGTCGGGCCATCGGTCTCGGCACCACCGGTCTGCTGCCCACGTTGGCGTCCCGGCACTCCGCCAGCGAGGTCACACTCGAGCTGGACGCGTTGACGGTCGAGGGGCACAACACGCATCCCTGCGGCAAGGTGCGGGGCGGCTTCTCCGCCGCCGATTCCACGCGCTACACCGCCGAAGCAGGGCGGGTGGTCGAGCTGCGCTTCGTGGCGGTGCGGCGCGGTCTCGTGCGGTCCACACCGGACGAGTCCGGGCGTTCGGTCGGCGAGGTGCTCGCCGAGCACTTTCCGGCGTTGGCGGCCGGAACGCACCGGGAGTTACTCCAACGGGGTGCTGATCCTTCGGATTACCTGTTGATTCCGGTGCATCCCTGGCAGGCGCGCGACATCGTGCCGCGCGAGTACTCCGCCGAGCTCTCCTCGGGCGCGCTGCTACTGCTCGACGAGCCGCGACTTTCGTGCAGACCCACTCTCTCGGTGCGAACCCTGGTGAGCGATCGTCCCGGCAGGCACGGGCGACGGCTGACCGTCAAAACGGCACTGGACGTGCTGTTGACTTCGGCCAGGCGCACCATCGCGCCGGAGAGTACCCGGGACGGCCCCGTGGTCGGCACGTTGTTGCGGAAACTGTTCGCCGCGGATCGGGTTCTGTCGAGTGGCGCGGGGATCGTCCCCGACCTCGCCGGGATCGCCTTCGAACCGCCGGAAGGCGGTTCGGCCTCGCCCGGTCGGAGGCGTGGGCTGTCCGCGTTGCTGCGTGAGGACCCCGCTGATTCGCTCCACGAGGGTGAGCAGGTCGTTACCGCCGCTGCCCTGCTGGCACTCTCGCCGGTCTCGGGGGAGCCGTTGCTGGTGGAGCTGGTGGACACCGTGGCGCTGCGCGGTCGCGTCACACGCGCCGAAGCGGGCCGGTGGTTCCTGCGGGACTACGCGGAATCGCTGCTCGCCGCCACGTTGCCGCTGCTGTCGTGCTACGGCATCGCCGTGGAAGCACATCTGCAGAACACCCTGGTCGTGGTGCGGCGTTCCCGCCTGGTCCGGCTGCTGCTGCGTGATTTCGCCGGTGTGCGGGTGCATCCGGACCGGCTGCGGGCGGCGGGCCACGAGGTGCCGACGACGCGGCCGGGAGTCACGACCACCGGGGATCCGGCGGTGCTGCGTGCCAAGATGTGCCATGCCACGTTGCAGGCGAACCTGGCCGAGGTGGTGTTGCTGCTGCAGCGTTCGTGCGCCCTGCCGGGAGCGGTGGCGTGGCGGATCGTGCGCGAGGCGGTTTCGGCAGTTGCCGCACGGGTCGGGCAACGTGGTGGCCCGGCGCTCGCCGCGGATCTCGCGGCGCTGTCCGCTCCCGAGTTGCCGCAGAAAGCGCTGGCCACCATGCGGCTGCGCCCCGACGAGGGGGATGTCTACCTGCCGCAGCCCAACCCGATGTCCGGCCCGTTGCCCGAGTGGGACTCCGTTCCTGCCGAGGGGCTCAATGTTCCACCTTCTTGAGCACGAGGTGTGCGGGTTCGGTCCACGGTGAGTCGATGTTCCAGGCTGGGTCGGATCCACGGCCCATGACCCTGGTCAGGACGTAGTCCACCTCTCGCGGTTCCACGGGGGTGAAGTTCCGGTAGTTCGCACGGAGCAGGGGTCCGGTAACCGGTCCGGCCTCCGCGATGCGTTTGTTGATGTCGGGAGTCAGGATGCCACGGTCGGACAGCCCATCCACTATGGCGCATTCGCAGAAGTACGCCAGGGTCCCTATCTCGCCGGGGCTGCGTACCGTGGCGTCGCCGATCCGCTGTTCCAGCAGATTCCCGATCCTGGCGTAGTCCGCCGGTGTCGCCCAGTTGGTCGTGATCGTGGCGCGCTGCCAGGGCATCCCGGTTTCCACCGCGACCCTGGCCTGGTTGGCGAACATCGCGGTTCCCAGGGCCACCGCCACAGTCGCGGCCAGCACCGGAATTCGCCGCCGGTGTCGGGCGGCCACCGCCGTAGCGGCCCCGATCACGCCGGCGAGGAACATCGTGAGCCCGAGCATGCTCGGAACGTAGTACCAGTGGTACGGCGGAACCCCGAGAGTGGTGTAGGCGTAGAAGTGCGCGACGCCGCCCACTCCCATGAGTGCCCAGGGGTGCAGCCTGTTCGCCGCGGTGTTGCGCAGCAGTCGTGTCACCAGCCATACCGGCAGCGCGAGCGCTCCGAGGGCCACCGTGCTCAGCGCCGCGATGGTCGCGGCGGGATACATCTCGTAGTACAGCCGCAGTCCGTTGCCGAAGCTCCAGCTGCCCCAGGTTTCCTGCATCTGCTTGAGCACCAGCGTGTCGGGCACGGCCGAGCCGAACGCGAACCAGCTGAAGCCGAACCACGGCAGTGAGACGAGGCAGGCGGGCACCAGCCAGCGCCAGAATTTCCGCCACAGCGCGGGACGCCCCAACAGCAGCACCACGACGAAGATGCCCAGGTCCAGCCTGGTCAACGCGAGCAGTCCGGCCGCTACCCCGAACAGCACCCGGTTGTGTGTGGTGGCCCCCAGCAGCAGCAGTCCCAGCAGCGCGGAGGCCAGCGTCATCTCCAGCCCGACCGAGGAGAGCAGGAACGGGTTGGTCAGCACGAGCAGTGTGCCGAGGATCACGGTCAGGCGCGAAAGACCGCTGTGCCGTGCGGAGCGGTGCAGTGCCACGGCCAGGACCGCGTTGGCGAGTACGAAAAGGGCGCCCAGTGCCAGCACGGGCTGCCGCAGCAGAAAGGTCAGTGCCGCCAGTACCAGCACGTTCAGTGGTGAGGTGGCGGTGTTGGAGAATTCCTGCTCGATCATTCCCCAGTGGCCGTGAAAGGCCAGGTTGCGTGCGAAGTCGATGGTGATGTAGGCGTCGTCCGTGAGTCCGCCTCGCACGAGCATGAACACGAGTCCGGCGAGCAGTGCTGCACCACCGGCCACCAACGAGGTTTCCCGTTTTCCCGATTGGTTCGGTATCGCGCCACTGGAAAATAACTGAGAAGATTCCTCGTCCCGCGTCGCTTCGGTGACCGCCACTGTTACCCCTCTCACCGCAAGAACAGTGTGAGTAGTCGTTTTTGATTCCGTCTCGGGTTCCAGGGCTTATAATATAGAACTCGCTCAGGTACTCGGTCGCCACCCGCGTGAGTCGGTGAACGCTGTGAGCGGTCCACTACTTACCGTGTCCACACCTCGATCGAACTGCGATTTCTCGCGCTTCCGGCCTCATTTGCCAGCCTGCCCGGAGCACTTGTTCCGAACGAACTTCTGCTGCGGTTCTCAGTGTCACATCGCTGATCGGTACCGTCATCGGCCAGTGTCAAGCACCATAGCGCGTGTCGCTCCAACACGCTCGATCGTTTTCCGGTGAGTATCGTCGATCGATCATTTCTCGCACCAGGCGACCACAGTGGTGCGGAAACGCCGCGTGTTACCGGAGGCAGTGACGATACGGCTCTGCCTTCCCGCTGGGCCGGAGAACTCGGTGCGGCTGCTAGGGGTGTCTCGACCGACACTCGTTGTGTTCGTAGGGGTCGCGGTTCCGCGTCAGCCGAGCTCGTTGGGCCGCAGTCCCTGTCGCAGCCGTTCGAAGGTCTCGTCGAGGTAGTGCCGCAGGCTCTCGCCGGATTCGGAGTCCTGCCAGCTCTGCACCGAGACCCGGAGTGTGGTGATCGTCGTGGCGGACAGCAGCCGCACGTACACGTCCTCGGCGGTCCTGCCGAGTCGCGCGGCGAAGCCCTCGGCCAACGATGCCTCCAACGTGCGGAACGAGGTCACGATTTTTTCGATCAGTTCGGGGTGGTGCCGAAGCACGACGGCCTGATCACGCCAGGTGGGACCGCTCATCGCCGTTCCGATGGCCTCGCCGAGCACCACTCGGGCCACTTCGAGCGGTTCCTCCTCGGGAGGGCGTTCCAGGACGCGTGTCGAGGTGTTGTCGATGGTGTCCCGGTCCCACGGGACGAGCACTTCCTCCTTGGACGTGAAGTAGTTGAAGAACGTTCGTGGGGAGACGTCGGCGCTGGCGCAGATGTCCTCCACCGTGACAGCGCCGGGGCCGTGCTCGCGGAACAGTCGGACGGCCGCCTGTTGCAGGGCCTGGCGGGTGGCGCGTTTCTTGCGCTCGCGCAGCCCACCGGAGCCAGCTTCACCCGCGTCGGAGGCCGGAGCGGTTCCAGCTGTGCCGGACGCGGTGTGCGCTGATCTGGACATGTGCCCTCTCCCTGGCTGCTGCGATACCGCCGCTGCTGAGCTGGGGCTTCATCGTAGTGGGGCCGTCATTGCTCGGACAAACCGGGCACTGCTCGGGCAAACCGGGTGTGTGGGGCTGATCACCATGAAAATGCGTAGATGCATTTTTGCAGCCGCTGCACTGATCTGTTAAAGTGCCGTACGGTGCCGGGAGCAGTGCTGCCTCATGGTCAGCGGTTCATGGCCCCCGCCCTGGCCGGGCCGAGTGTCGATCGGCTCGTGGGTGGTTCCCGGACGCCCCGTCGCGTCGGTGATCGGCCAGTGGCTCCACGGCCCACCGTTCGCAACCGTTCGCAATCTTTTCCGCGATCATGGCGAGGAGCCGGTGTGCCGAAGGAAGAGCTTAAGTCGTTGGCTCGCAAGCTGGTGTCGACGCTGTGGTTCCCGATGTTCTTCGTCGTCGGGTTCATGGTGTTCTACCTGATCCCGTTCCACGCGCCCGCACCGCACAACGTGCCGGTGGCCGTGGTAGGTGAGCAGGCCGCTGCCGGTATCGAGGTCTCGTTCGACAACTCGGTTCCGGACGGTTACGACATATCCGCCGTATCCAGTGAACAGGCCGCGCGACAGGCGGTACTGGATCGGGATGTGGTCGCCGCCTACGACCCGGCCGACGGCGAGATGTTCTACGCCAGTGCCAACGGCAGGATGGCCGTGCAGATGCTGCGGCAGTCCTTCGCCCCGGTGGCCGCCCAGGCGGGACAGCAGCTGAGCACGACCGATCTGGCCGCCACCGCTCCCGGGGACGTGATGGGGACCGGGCTGTTCTACTGCCTGATGGCCCTGAACATCGCCCCCTACGTGGTGGTGATGATGCTGCTGCGGGCACAGTTGACCACCCGGCAGAAGCTGGGATCGATGGTCGGCTTCGGGGTGGTCTCGACGCTGATCTGCTACTTCACCGCGCTCTCGCTGGACGTCATCTACAACGACCCGTTGCTGCTGCTGGTCGGCTTCCTGCTCACGCAGGGAATCGCATGGACCGCCTACGGGTTGGTGCCGATCGTCAAGCAGTTCATACCCGGCGTGGCCATCGGGCTCTTCGTGCTGCTGAGCCTGCCCTCCAGCGGCGGTGCGATCCCGCTGCACTTCGTGCACCCGATCTTCCAGTTCCTACACCACATCATGCCGCTGGGCAATGCCGTGGACGCGATGCGCGGCGTTCTTTACTTCGACGGTGCCGGGGCTGTGCGGGGCACGCTCGTGCTGTGCTCCTGGGTAGTGCTCGGTGTGGCGTTGGTCGTGTTCAATCATTTCCGCGCCGAGCGGCTCGCGGCGCGGGCCACCGGGCAGCAGACCTCCGAGCAGCAGACCTCCGAGCAGCAGATCTCCGAGCAGCGGGACGACGAGCAGCGGGACGACGAGCGGCGGGAGCGGTCCGGTGAGTCGGCCGGGCGTATCTCCGACGAGGAGCACGAGCACGAGAGCGATGTCACCGTCGCCCCGGCTTTGGAGGCTCCCGAACCGGCGCACCACCGCACACTCGCCGGCTCGGTGACCGACGCTTCCGGGGCTGCCGTGCCGGGAGCCAGTGTCACCGTGACGAATGGACATGGTGTCCAGATCGCGAGGATGCTGACCTCTCCGGAAGGGGAGTACCGCGTACACGATCTTCCCGCGGAGTCGGTCACCGTGGTGGCCTCCGCCGCCGGGCTGGAACCGGCCGTGGACAGGTTGCGAGCTCGTCAGGGGTGTGTCGAGCGGTGCGACTTCCTACTGGACGGCGAGTCCGTCAGTCGCAGCGTCCGGCCGGTCGGCGTGAGCGGTTCCGGGGTTCGTTCCTGAGCGCCGACCTGGCGTCCGCTCGATGGCGGGCATCCGACCGCGCCGGTTGCTGAGTGAGTACTCACTCATTATGATGAGGATGTGAGCACACAGGAGTCCCGCCGCCGTGCTCCGGCGATGAGTTCGGAACAGCGGCGAACCGAGATCGTTCGGGCCACGTTGCCCCTGCTCGCCGAGCAGGGCGCGAACGTGACCACTCGGGCCATCGCCCGGGCGGCCGACGTGGCGGAGGGGACGGTTTTCCGGGTCTTCACGGACAAGGGCGAGCTGCTCCGTGCCTGTCTCGCGGAGGCGTTCCGCACCGACGAGCTGTGTGCTCGGATAAGGGAGATATCAACGACCCAGTCCATCGACGCCAGACTGACCGAAGGGGCGGCGCTGGTGCTCGACCACTTCGACAGGCTGGGTGAGCTGAAGCGCAATCTGGCCGCCTCCGACTACGATCTGCACCAGCGCGAGGCCCACGACGCGAAGCAGGCCGCGCGGCACGAGCCGCCACGTTTCGTGCTCGAACTGACCGATGCCTTCGCCACGCTGATAGCTCCCGACGAGCAACGGCTGCGGGTCCCCGTCGAAGACGTCGCGGCCATGTTGCTCGGCCTGTTGCTGAGCGCGCGGTTCGTCGGCAACTCCGACGACGAGGCGCGCGCCAAACTGGCCCCGCGCATCGATGTGCTGCTGCGCGGTGCGCTGGCGGCCTAGCGCCCCCGAGATCTCAAGCCCCGACATCGACCGGCCCGAACCGGTGAGAGGGAAACAATGGCAAGACCGCCCATCGAGGTCAAAAACGTAACCAAGGACTTCGGAAAGTTCAAGGCTCTCGACGACGTGAGCCTGCGAGTTCCCCAGGGCAACGTCCTGGGGCTGCTGGGGCACAACGGCGCGGGCAAGACCACGCTGGTCAACATCCTCAGCACCCTGTCACCACCGACCACCGGAACGGCGCGCGTCGCGGGCTACGACGTCGTGCGGCAGAGCAGGCAGGTCTGCGCCCGCATCGGGTTGACCGGCCAGTTCGCCGCCGTCGACGAGCAGTTGTCCGGACTGGACAATCTGGTGCTGATCGCCAGGCTCCTGGGAGCGACCAAGCGTGCCGCCAAGCAGCGGGCGGAGGAGCTGCTGACCCTGTTCGAGCTGACCGAGGCGGCCAAGCGGCCCGCCCGGACGTACTCCGGCGGTATGCGGCGCAGGTTGGACCTGGCGGCCAGCCTCGTCGGTCATCCGGACGTGATCTTCCTCGACGAGCCGACCACCGGGCTGGACCCGACCAGCCGGATGGGGCTGTGGCAGATCGTGGAGAACCTGGTCGACGACGGCACCACGGTGCTGCTGACCACGCAGTACCTCGACGAGGCCGACCGGCTCGCCGACTCCATCACCGTGCTCTCCAGCGGCAAGGTCGTCGCTTCCGGGACAGCCGAGGAGCTGAAGGCCGAGGTGGGGCAGCGGACCGCCACCGCCACGCTCGCCGACGCCGCCGATTCCGCCCGTGCCCTCGAAGCGCTCGGCCGTGCCGGACTCAGCCCGGTGCACGACGAACAGCGCAACGCCATCACCGCCCCGGTCAACGCCTCGCACGAACTCGCGGTCGTGGTCCGCGCGTTGGACGAGGCCGGAATCGAGGTCAGCGGCCTCGGACTCGGTGAGCCCACGCTGGACGACGTTTACCTGAACCTTGCCCACCACTCCGCCGAACCGGCTGCCTGAGCGACGGGAAATCCCGATGACCAGTACACTCAACGCTCCGCGAACCGGAGCGCAACAGTCCGCGCCGGATCGCACCAACTGGCACGGCGCCGGGGTGTGGACCCAGATCGTGGTGCTGACCGGCAGATCCTTACGCGCGGTTCTGAAAGATCCCCGAATAGTCGTCTTCAGCCTGCTGCAGCCGCTGATCATGCTGACCCTGTTCAGTCAGGTCTTCGGAAAGGCACTGATGTCGAGCATCCAGACCGGTAGTTACATCAACTACCTGATGCCCGCCATCCTGGTCACCACCGGCATCGGTGCCTCGCTGCAGTCCGGGGTGGGGCTGATCACCGACATGAAGAACGGTGTGCTCGGCAGATTCCGTTCACTGCCCATCAGAATGGGCTCGGTGCTGCTGGCACGCAGCCTCGCCGACCTGTTCCGGACGGCGGTGCAACTGGTGATCCTGCTGGGGGCCGCCGCCGTGCTGTTCGGTTTCTCCCCGAAGGGCGGATTCCTCGGCACCTTCAGCGCGTGGTTGCTCGCGCTGCTGGTGAGCTGGTCGTTGACCTGGGTCTTCCTCGCGATCGCCTCGTGGGTCCGCAAGGAGGAGGTCATGCAGAGCGTCGGCTTCCTGGCCATGTTCCCGCTGATGTTCGCATCCAGCGCGTTCGTCCCGCTGGACGCGCTGCCCGACTGGTTGAGCATCGTCGCGCGCATCAACCCGCTGACCTACGCGGTCGATGCCTCCCGGGACCTGTCGCTGGCGATGCCGGTGGGAACCGGTGTGCTGTCCGCCGTGGGTACCAGCGCGGTGCTGCTGCTGGTCGGTGCCTTCTTCGCGGTGAAGGGATTCCGCCGCCCGCTGTGACACTCCGAACCACACGCGACGAAGCGAGCAGGCACTTCGCGTTCGTCGGTCTCCCCGCGCCCGGACACGTCAATCCGAAGCTCGCGCTGGTGGAGGAGCTGGTCGGACGTGGCCACCGGGTCAGCTATGTGACCGGCCCCGAAGCGGTGCCCGCCGTTCGAGCGGCGGGTGCCGAGCCCGTCTCGGTCTCGCTGCGGCTACCCGACCCGCCGCCGACCGACGCTTCGACGGCGCCGGTGGCGGCGGTGTCGCGAATGGAGCGTTTCCTCGCCGACGTGCGGCAGAGCTTCCCGGCAATGCTGGAGCGGTTCGACGGGGACGTTCCCGACGTGGTGTGCTCCGACGCCGCCACTTCGATCGGACGCATGCTCGCCGAGAAGCTCCGGGTCGTCCACACCGCGCTGCTGCCCGGTTTCGCGAGCAACGAACGGTTCTCACTGCGCGGCATGTTCACCGAGCAGCTGCCGAGCGCGTTCGATCCGAACAATCCCTTACTGCGTGACTTCGGGCAACGCATGCGGGCGTTCGCCGAGCGCTACGGGGTGAGCTTCGACTTCCACTCGATGATGTCCGACGCCGGTGATCCGCTGAACCTCGTCTTCCTCCCCAAGGAGTTCCAGATCGAGGCGGACGGCTTCGACGAGCGGTTCGTCTTCCTCGGCCCCATGATCGGCGGTCGTGCGGCGAGGGAACGGTGGCGGCCCGCCGATCCGGACAAGCCCCTGCTGTTCGTCTCGCTGGGGACTCTCGGCCACGAACGGGTGGATTTCTACCGCAGGTGCATCGAGGCGTTCGGGGACGGTGCCTGGCAGGTGGCGATGTCCATCGGTGATCGCGTCGATCCGGCCGAACTGGGAGAAGTGCCCGAGAACTTCGAGGTTCGGCCCGGTTTTCCGCAGACCGCGGTGCTGCGCGCGTCCAACGTGTTTCTGACGCACGCCGGGATGAACTCCACGATGGAGGCGCTGCACTACGGAGTTCCCATGGTAACCGTCCCGGGGCTGCTCGAACAGGAGCTCAACGCCGACCGCGTGACGCGGCTGGACGCGGGCCGTCGGCTCGATCCGAACGCCTCGCCCCGACTGCTCCGCGAGACGGTCGACGAGGTCGCCGGGGACGACACCGTGCTGGCGGGAGTGCGCGGGTTGCGTGACCTGGTGCGCGGTTACGGTGGCGCCGCGGCCGGTGCCGACGCGTTGCGGGACCTGCTCGCGGAGCGGGACTCCGGCTGAGACCGGAACGCGAGCACCCGCCCGGAAGCGGCTGCTCCGAGCGGGTGGTCGATCCGTCTTCACGGTTGTCGGAACGGCTGCCTCACATCGGGGTGAGCGTCAGCGTGGCGGAACTCGCCTGCGTGTCCTGGATGTAGGACGCGAAACCGGCCACGTCATCGAAGGCGAAGCCGTATGCCTTGCCATCGACCGTGTTGGCGTGCATCGCCTTCGCGTAGTGGTTCGTCACCGAGTGGTTGTAGAAGTCCGCCGGATCAGCGGCGGGCTGCGAGGTGACGTTGTGCAGGTTGGACCGGTTGAGCCCGGAGGCCAGGATCGCCGCCACCGGACCTCTCGGGGCCGCACCCGCCGCGAGCGCACCATCGCAGAACAGCACGTCACGGGTGCTCGGCCGGTCGAACGCCCCGACGTCGCCGTCGAAGACGAACCGGTCACCGGAGACCGAGCCGTGGTAGACACCGGTGCCGATGTCCACGGTCATCGTGCTCGAACGGTACTTCTCCCACACCTGGTCGATGTAGGAGTCGAAGTAGGTGTCGGAGAAGTTGCCCAGGTCAAGTGCGTGGCCGGGAGCGACGATCCGGTAGTCGCCCTGCCGCAGGTTCTCGAAACCGGGGGCGGAGGTGACGCTGGAGAAGATCCGATCGCGGCCACCCGCTTCGAGCGTCCCGGTGGTCTGGTCCGAGGCACCCACCAGCCGGATGGAGGAGGGCACGCTGAACATGTCCACCATCGTGGTGTTGCAGTACATGCCGGTGTCGTTGAGCGTGAACTCGAAGGTGTCGTGCAGCACCGTGTTGCTCGGATCGCTGGGCACCCAGCCCGCCGGGTACTGCAGCGCCGGTTGACCGTTGCCGCTCTCGACCACCTTGAACTTGAGCTCGCCGCCCAGGGCGAAATAGATGCGTCCCGACATGGCGGGCAGGCTGATCGTGGTGTCGCCGCTGTTGTTCAGCGGAATTCCGTAGTGGGCGTAACCGTCCGAACCGTTGTCGGAGAACGAGATCGGCACTCTCCGGCCGTCGGGGGTCACCCGAACCTGCTGGCCCGACTGGTCGACTCCGACGATGTAGAGCGAGATCGAGGTGTTGGCGAAGTTGCCGGTGTGGTTGGCGATCGTCAGTGGTAGCGGCACGGCGGCGGCGGTGGTTCGTGGCCGTGCCGCCGCGATGGCGCCGCTGCCCAGTACCGGTGCCGCCAGCGCCGCAGTGGAAAGTCCCCCCAGGAATGTTCTCCTGCTGAACAAGGTGCCTCCTTTGGTCGGGCCGCGGTAACGGCCCTCATGCGGTCCAGACCAGTGTGCTGCCGCCGGAACCGATCCAGCATTACGTCGATCCGGCGCTGTCGATGGCACGTCCGGCAGAGGCGAAAAGTGCCACCCGAACGTTCCCGAGGGGACAGTGTCCTCCGTCAGCAGCTGCTTTCCCCGAAAGTCGCGCCGTTCGGGTCCGCCATCTCGGCGGCCAACCACCCCCGGTCGTGGCGAAAGGTTTCGCGGGGGCGGCCATCAGGTCCTCGTCTTCGATGCCGCTTCGCGGCCATGGCCCCCGGGGGCTGTCCCTTGACGCCGCACGGCGATTTCGCGAGAAATTGACGCCGACCGGTCGTGCTCCCCTGCTCCTGTCAGCGCAGTGTCAGCGTCGAATCAAGCCGCGTTGTTAAACACAACGCGTAATCCCTGCCCCGGAGGGTAGTACCGCATTCCTCCGTGCGGGGGCACTCTCATCTGATCGCGTCCGGGACGGTCCAGCCGATGCTGCCCGCCCCGGACCGGAGGAAATCCGAATGACACGTAACACGGTTCTGCTCGTGGCGGGCGAACGGCTGACCGGATTCTCGGAGCGGATCGATCGGCTCGTGGCGGAATTGGCCGAGCGAGGTCACGAGGTCCGCCTGCGGTATCCGACTTCGGAACCCACCTACGCCGGGCAGCCGGTGGTGCGGCCGACGTTCTTCGACGCCCTGCGTGACTACGGGCGTTCCGGCGCCGAATCCTGGCACAGCCCGGCACACTCCGGTGGGCGTGCCTTCACCAGGACGGATCTCGGTGCCGAGTTCGCCGACTACCTCGGTTCGGAGGTGCCACGCACCGATCTTTCGGTCTCGGTCCCGCGCTTCGGCTCGTTGCTGGACTCTACCGGACCGATCGGTGATGCCGAGCGAGCCGCGGCGCGTGTTTTCGGGGCCGACGAGACGTTCTTCGTGCTGAACGGGAGTTCCGGAGCCAACCGCACCATCATGCACAGCTGCCTGGCCCGTGGGGACCGGGCGCTGCTCGACCGCAACTGCCACAAGTGCGTCTGCGACGGCGCCACGCTGACCGGAGCTCTGCCGGTTTACCTGCCCACCCAACGCAACGGTTACGGCCTCAGCGGGCCGATTCCACCGGAGGAACTGCGGCGCCATGCTGTCTCGGGCGAGGCGGCGTACGCCGTAGTAACGAACTCCACCTACGACGGGATCTGCTACGACACCACCCGGGTGGCCGAGCTGCTCGGCGATTCGGTCGACGACCTCCACTTCGACGAGGCGTGGTTCGCACACGCCGCGTTCCACCCGGTCTACCGCGATCGCTACGCCATGGCCCTCGCGGGCAAGGTCGGTGTGCCACGCGTGTACGCGGCGCAGTCGACTCACAAAATGCTCGCGGCGCTGTCCCAGAGCGCGATGATCCATATCGGTGTTCCGGAGGGCGAGGCTCCGGACAGCCACCGCTTCAACCTCACCTACGCCATGCACGCCTCCACCTCACCGTCCTACCCCATGATCGCCGGACTCGACGTCGCCTCGGCCATGCTGGACGGCGGTTCCGGTTCCACCATGCTGGACGAGGTGCTCGACGAGGCGATCGGTTTCCGCCAGGAAGTGGCCGGGTACGCCGCCGACTCCGCCGAGAGTGGGACGGGGTGGTTCTTCGGCGTGTGGCAGCCACCAACAGTGGAGGTTTCCGAATCCGGGCAGCTGGTTCCGCTGCACCGCGTCTCTCCGGAACTGTTGCGCTCCGAACCCCGGTGCTGGTCACTGGAACCGGGGGCCGAGTGGCACGGTTTCACCGAACTCGAAGAGGGTTACGCGCTGCTCGACCCCTGCAAGGTGACCCTGCTGTCTCCCGGCTGCGATCAACGGGGTCGGTTCGAGGAGACCGGACTCCCCGCCAAGATCGTGGCGCGCTGTCTCGCCGAGCGAGGCATCGTCGTCGAGAAAACCGGGCACTACACGTTGCTGTTGCTGTTCACCCTGGGCACCACGGCCGAGAAACGACAGCGTCTTTCCGGGGCGCTGCGGGACGTCAAACTCGCCTACGACACCGATGCGCCGCTGTCCGAAGTGCTGCCCACTCTGGTGGACGAGCACCCCGAACGCTACGGCGGCGAAACCCTGCGCGGACTGGCGCACGGGATGCACGAGCGGCTGCGGAGCCACGGGTTACCCGAACTGCTGGAACGGGCCTACACCAACCTGCCGCGCCGACCCCGCACCCCCGCCGACGCGCACGACGAGATCGTCCGCGGGCGTACCGCACAGGTACCGCTGGGGCGGTTGGACGGCCACATCGCCGCGAACATGGTGGTTCCCGTCCCACCCGGTGTCCCGATCCTGATGCCGGGTGAGGAGACCGGGGACTCCGAGGGCGACTTCCTGCGCTACCTGGTGGCACTGCGGGATTTCGACCGCGCTTTTCCCGGATTCGAGCACGACATCCACGGCATCGACCGCGACGATTCCGGCGAATACCACGTCGACTGCCTACTCCCGTAACCCGGCGCGGCGATTTCGCGAGAAATTGACGCCGACCGTGCGGATCATCGCTCCTCCGGTCGACGGACCTCGAACAGGAAGCACCCGAACTCCACCGCTCTGACGTGCACCAGCGCTGCCCCGGAATCCGCCAGCAATTCGGCCGCGACACTCTCCGAGAACCACGTACGTTCGGGGGAGTCCAGCAAGCGACCACTCAGTATTCGACCGTCCACGTCGTACACGCGCAGCACGCGGCGTTCGCCCCGGAGTTCCTCGGGCCATGTAGCGGATTCCGGTCCGCGACAGGGTTCGGCGTGGATGAATACCGGCCCGATCTCGTCGTACGCACCGGGTACGGCACCGGTGGCGGCAGCCCACCTGTGCAGTGGAGCGTAGGAAACCAGCATGATGCGGTCTCCTCGTCGTGCACGTCGCAGACAACAGCGTAGCGGTGCCCCTTTCCGCTGGGTTTCGGTCAGGAGTTCGGGCGACTGCCCGGAATCGTCGTGCTCACGCAGTTCGGCGAGTACTCCGGTTGCGATGGGACTCACCCGCGGTCCTGTTGCCGTCATGCGTTCATCGTCGCCATCGGGCGTCTCCACTGCCGGCGGGAATCCGTCGTCGTGGTCAGTACCACCCGACGAGCCGGCACACCTCGTTCCCAGGCAATCCGATGGGTTTCAGCCGTCCGCTCGGCGGATCGCCTGCTTGTCCACCTTGCCGGTGGCGCCACGCGGCAGTTCGTCCACGAGATCGATCCGTTTCGGAACCTTGTATCCGCCGAGTCGTCCGGCGAGGAACTCGGCGAGTTGGCCGGTTTCGACGGGGCTCTCGGCGCCGACGACGACCGCCGCCCTGCCCACTTCGCCCCAGACGGGGTCCGGCACCCCGACCACGGCGGCTTCCACGACGGCGGGATGCTCGTGCAACACCGACTCGATCTCCGCCGGATACACGTTCTCCCCGCCGGAGACGAACATGTCCTTGATCCGACCCACGATGCGGTGAACACCGTCCTCGTCGACAGTGGCCAGATCGCCGGAGCGGAACCAGCCGTCCGCGGTGAAGGCGTTCGCGCTCTCCTCGGGGCGTTGCCAGTATCCGTCCACCACATTCGGTCCCGCCACCAGTATCTCGCCAGGCTCGTCGACCGAAGGTGTCGTGCCGTCGATCCGTTCGAGGCGTACGTCGCTGAAGAACGCCGGTTTGCCCGCGCAGCCGATCCGCTCGGCACTCTCGGCGGCGCTCTGCAGCAGCACGCCGGGGGACGCTTCGGTCATGCCGTATCCCTGCATGAGGGGCAGCCCTCGGGCACTGTAGCGGCGGATGAGCTCCGGTGGCACCGGAGCGCCACCGCACAGCAGGAAACGCAGGCTCGACAGGTCCGCCTCCGGCCAGCGCGGAGAACGACTCAACGCGTCGAACATGGTCGGGACTCCGAACGCCAGCGTGACCCGGAACCGCTCGATCAGGTCGAAGGTGGTCTCGACGTCGAATCTTTCCTCCAACACCACCGTTCCGCCCTTGAGCAGCGTGGGCAGACAGGTCATCCCCAGTGCCGCGCTGTGGAACAGCGGAGCGTTGAGCAGGGTGACCTCGGTGCTGCTCATGTCCACGTCGACCAGGACGTTGAGCGCGTTCCAGACGGCGTTGCGGTGGCTCACCCTCGCGCCTTTCGGACGCCCGGTGGTGCCCGAGGTGTAGAGGACGAGCGCCGTTTCCTCGGCAGCGACGGGTTCGTCGCGGAAGTCGTTCGACGCGGCCGAGATCAGGCTCTCGACGTCTTCCCGCGGGGCGTCTTCCTCGGTGGTGGCGATCAGCAGCAGGTCGGGAACACGCTCCCGGAGCGATCGGGCCGTTTCGGTGTGCCGCCGGTCGTACACGAGCACTCCGGCACCGCAGTCGTGCAGTGTGAACGTCAGTTCCGCCTCGGCCAGCCTGGTGTTCAGCGGCACGAATACGGCCCCCAACGTTCCCGCCGCGAACAGCGTTTCCAACAACGCCGGATGGTTCGGGCCAAGATAGGCGATGCGGTCACCCCTGCCCACTCCCCGCTCCTGCAGGCCGTTGGCCAGGGCATGTATCCGCCCGCACAACTCGCGGTAGGTGCGGGTGCGCCCCCGGTGGATCAAGGCCGTCTTGTCCGGTGTGCCGCGGGCGCGTCTGACCGGCCAGGATCCCAGTCCCTGATTGCGCATGTGCGTTCACCTCTCCCGAGCGTGCGACCGTGCACGATCCGACCGGAGTCGTCCGGGTGAACTCCGGTGGACTCGTCGTGTGGCTGGGCTCGTCGTCATGCCTCCTGCTCGTATGAGCCGAGACCCGGCCGGTATGTCTTGTCGTCCAGGAACCGCTTGAGACCTTGCTGCTTGCCCCGCTCGGGATCGTGGCCGGTAGTCGCGTCCAGTTTGGCGTAGAGGTATTCCTCGGCCTGGTCCCAGGAGAGCTGCCGCGCCTTCTTGAACCCGACCTTGGCCGCCCGCAGCACGTGGGTGTTCATCCCCGCGAGCTTGCTCGCCACCTCCACGGTGCGGGTACGCAGCCGCTCGGCGGGAACCGCCTCGTTGACCAGGCGCATTCGTTCCGCGTGGCGACCGTCGAAGGTTTCCCCGGTCATGACGAACCACAGCGCGTCCCTGGCCGGAACGGTTTCGGCCAGCGCGCGCGAGACGAGTCCGCCGGGTGGAATGCCCCAGTTGACCTCCGAAAGGCCGAACGTCGCGTCCTCCGCGGTGATCGCCAGGTCACAGCACACCAGCGGGGTGAACGCGCCGCCGAAGCACCATCCGTTGACCATCGCGATGGTGGGTTTGGCGAAGTGGATCAGACGTCGCCACTGCCATTCGGCGCTCTCGCGGCGGGTCCGGTTCTCCACGTGCGGCGGCGCGTCCTCCACTTCCCGGAAGTACTCCTTGAGGTCCATACCCGCGGACCAGGCCTGGCCGTTTCCGGTCAACACCACCACGCGGACCCGCTCGTCGGCTTCGAGTCGTTCCAGTGCCCGGGTCATCTCGCGATTGAGCGTCGGGTTCATCGCGTTGCGCTTCTCGGGCCGGTCGAACGAGAGCCAGCCGATCCCGGAGTCGTCGACCTCGACCCCGACGGTTTCGTAGCGGTTCGTGACGGATTCGCTCCTGGTGGACACCGGACACTCCTCACACGAGTGACGGGTTGGGGCCCACTCCCACGGGGCGAGTGCCGGCCCCTACCGAACCAATGACAAAATTAATCAGGTACCCTGATAATGAATAAGTCGTGCGGATGCCGCAAGACTCCACTCGGGGGACCTCGACGCCCGGAGGCGTGGATCCGCCAACCGGGTGGGGTCAGGAGTCGGAACCGGAGGTGTGTCCGGGTTCGTTCCGGTGCCGCACCAGCGGGGTCAGGGCCGCGTAACTCCTGCCGAGGCACTCCCGGAAAACCAGGCGCTCTCCGGGATTCATCGAGTCGAGCACACACCGCTCCAGCGAGTCGATCACAGGCGCGCAGGTGGTGACCAGCTCCCGGCCGCGTGTGGTCAGGCTGATCAGCAGGGCACGGCGGTTGGTCTCGTCCCGCCTGCGTCGCACCAGCTCGTGTCGCTCCAGCCACTGCACCATCTCGTGCATGGTCTGCGGAGTCACGAAGGAGCGTCGTGCCAGTTGGGCGGAGGAGAGCTCGCCGCGCTGTTCCAGCACGGTCAGCGCGGTGTACTGCAGCGTGGTCAGACCGTGTGGACGCAAGGCGTCGTCCATCAGCGCGCGGACGACCATTTCCAGCCGCTTGACCAGGTAAAGCGTCAGCGGCGCCTCGTCGTCCGCCGACTCCGGTTCGCCCGCGTCCTCGACGTAGTCGGTCACGAGGTCATCCTGTCACCCCGTCGTCGTGGTTCGTTCTCGCCTCATCCGTGGGTAGTGCGGAGCTTCGTGTTCACCTGAAATCAGGAATGCTGATATTTACGGCTCGTTGTGGAACGGCTTGTTCGCCTGCCCCGGAGTCATAAGAGTGGTCGGCGCTCGCGAAATCGCGGAGCGCATCGTGCGGCTACCCACGCCATGCGATCCGCGCCTCTTCGACGTGTCCGACTCGCCCGATCGGGGCATTCGATCGGCGCGAACTGCTTACCCGACGAGACCGCAGTTGTGAAACGCCCTCACGTCGTTGCGTCGCCGATTCGGAGATGTAACGTCGCCCGTCGCTGTTCAGGACTCCGCGAGGTGCGGCGGGAAACCACCGGTGGCGATCGGGCCCCAGTCCTCGATCTCGATGCGGATCAGCGACTTGTTCTGCCGGACC
Source organism: Actinopolyspora lacussalsi (assembly GCA_030803735.1). Taxonomy (NCBI): domain Bacteria; kingdom Bacillati; phylum Actinomycetota; class Actinomycetes; order Actinopolysporales; family Actinopolysporaceae; genus Actinopolyspora; species Actinopolyspora lacussalsi. Next base: position 4,428,319 of record JAURUC010000001.1, read on the forward strand.
ATGGCTTCGCGGTACTCGTCCCAGTCCGGGTGTTCCCCGGAGATGCAGCGGAAGTAGTCAACGAGGCCGTCCAGCGCCCCGGGCATGTCCAGTACCCGCGCGCGGCCGTCGACCTGCACGTGCGGTCCGTCCCACTCCTCGGAGAGGACGCAGATCGACACTCGTGGGTCGCGGCGCGCGTTCCTGGCCTTCGCGCGGTCCGGGTAGGTGGAGACCACGATCCGGTCCTGTGGATCGACGCCGCAGGCCACCGGAGACATCTGCGGGCGACCTCCGGCGCGGGTGGTCGACAGCAGACCGCGATGCCGCGGCCGAAGGAATTCCAGCAGTGCTTCCCGTTCGACGTGGTCGGCCGTGGCGATGCGTGGCATGAGTCCAGCATCTCACGCGGGGCGTCTCGCCCCGGACTGTCCTTTCCGGACCGCGCAGGGCTCTGCTACTCGCCTGATCGGACGGGAACGGGTTTTGACGAGATCGCTCGCCTGCTCGTTGTCACGCTGTCGAGGATCAACGGGGCTGGAACATTACTTCGCTGCTACCCGGTCAGCACGTGACCAACTCATGTCACAGGAACGCTCGATCCGCTGCGCTGACATCCGGTCTCGCTGTGACCAGCACACGCCACTAAGCTTGACCGATGGCATCGGTAAGGCAGTTCCAAGTCACTTTCGACTGCGCGGAACCTGAACGCGTCGCTCGTTTCTGGTGCGAGGTGTTGGGGTACGTGGTACCTCCACCACCGGAAGGGTTCGCCACCTGGGAGGATTTCGATCGCTCGCTGCCGCTTGAGCGGCAGGGCTCGGCATTCGCCTGCATCGATCCCTCCGGTACGGGGCCGCGGCTGTTCTTCCAGCGTGTTCCCGAAGGCAAGGTTGTCAAGAATCGAGTGCATCTCGATGTGCGGGTCGGCACCGGGCTCGTGGGGGAAGAGCGTCTCGCCACGCTCGAGGCGGAGTGCGCACGACTGATCGAGCTCGGCGCGACGCGTGTGCGACTGCTGCCCGCCGATGGAAACGACGAGTCGTGCATCGTGATGCAGGACATCGAGGGCAACGAGTTCTGTCTCGACTGAAGCCCCTTCTCGCGGGTGAGCCCGACCACTCGATCGGGGGTTCGGTTGCCCGGCGGGAGGTGCGATGTACTTCGACTGCGAGTGGTGACGAAGTGGGGATCGTTCTTGATCGAGATCCCTGCTTTTCCTGTGCGCTGGGCTGGTGCGCCCTCGGCAGGATTCGAACCTGCGACACCCGTTGTAGGCGAGCTGGCGACCACAGACGGCCACATCGACGGATACGGGAGTTTGGGGCCAATTGGGGTTCTGAGTAGTAGCGGTACGGGATTTGGCGCTAGGCACGGTTTCGGTTGGTGATCGAGGTGTCGACACACAGCTGTGGAGCGGCTGGGACGGCCCCGAGTCCCTGTTCCCGCTGCTGTAACCAGGAAGGAAGCTCGTTACCGGAGGTTCCTGCACTCCTACTGCTCAGACCCCGGAAGGATTGAACGATGCTGCTGGTCAGCAGGCTGATTCAGCTCGCTCCGGATGCCGGTCGAGTGCTGATCTCCGACGCTGTGAGCAGCATCGATACTCGCTGGCGTTTAATCTGTCATGACTGTTCCCCAGATCCTTACTCCGGGCGGAGGGCCATGCCATGCAACTGAGGCGGCCCTTCGAGAAGATCAGACATACCCGGCAGGCTCGTGTGCATGAGGCTCTTTCCGGTGCTCTGGTCGTAGATCCGTAGCTCCGGTTCGTCCCCGTCCGAGGTCTGTGTAATCAGAGCCAAGCGGTCGTCGCGGACGGTCGCGCTGACCTCGCTGTTGCGCGGCACGATCTCGTCTTCGAGAGGGAACTCTTCGACCGTCTTTCCCGTGCCGATGTCGGTCCGCATGAACGCCTGGCGATCGAGCGAAGCCCACAAAAAGCTCTGGCCGTCGTCCGAGAGAACTGTACTGTCGAGGACGGCGAGGCCGTAAGAGCTGTTCGGCCGAACGCTCTCTCCGCTCGCATCAGTGAGTGGCGTCTCGACCACCTCCCCGGTGGAGACGTCCCAGGCTCGAAGGACAACCGGCCGCTCAGGGTTCCCGCTGTCATCGGCAACCGCGGCCAAGTGGTACATCGTCCCCTCTCGACAGGGCGCATCGTGGTTCTGCTGTGCGGAACCCGAGACCGGCGCCATCCCGACGAGTCGCTCGTTCTGGCCGACAGCATCCGCGTCGGGCAAGTCCGATGGGCTGGAATCGTCACCGGAGAGACGAGTCAGCATGAACGACGCCGGCCCATGGGTTCCCCGGGTTTCGAGTCCCTGTTTGGTGGCCACCCGCTCATAGTCTCCGGAGGGCTGGGCCAGACCGTAGATCTCACCGCCGCAGGAGCCGGCTACTTGGTAGTAGCCCTCGACATTCTTCCGGCTCGATGCGCCGTCAGTATGAGTCACCAGCTGCTCGGTATAGCCGACTCCTGTGGTTCCTTCATTGAACAGGCCGATGAAGCCGTCGTCGCCCGTCGGGAACAGCGCGTGCTGTGACGGGGACTTGGGGCTGTCGGTGGTACGCAGTCCCTCATCGGTGAGCTGATAGTCCTGTTCAGTGTCGGAGAAGAACAGGCCGTCCTCCGACCATCCGATCGCCGCGGTATCCATGCCGGAGGTTTCGACGACGTTAGTCTCTCCCGCCTCGCCTACCAGGACGAGGTGTCCCGCGGACGAATCCCCGACGTCCTGTGCCGGAGGGCTGATGTAGGCGGCAGCCCGAACGCCGTCCAAGGTCACATCCTGCGGCTCTTCGACATCCGCCGAAGGACCCAAGCATGCCGACGTGGTCAGCAGGACCATGGCGAGCCCAACCGTTGCGCGTGCAGAAGAGAACGAAGATCGAGTCATGAGGCTCCCGAGATATACGAAGCTGCGGTAGAGCATCATCCGCAATTTCGTGGATGATACCCCACCGCATGGAATGCCTGTTGCCCATTTCCGGGCGAGCTGTGCCAATCAGAGTGTCTGATAAGTGACGGTGAAGAAGCTATCCCGGATGTTTCCTAGGGATACACCGGGTTCACCATTGCTGTCGAGGTCGATACCGGAAGTCGACATATAGGCCGTCCAGGCAAAATGAAGGTTATGCAGGTGTGGTGATTAGTGGGGATAGACACAAGAAGCAACGGTCTTTCCGGTATCATGCTGTTCGACCAAAAACAAGCAGTACGCCAAGGAAAGACCGTTGCGTTACGAGGAAACCACAGGGTTGAGTGAGGACCAGCTATGCTGGTTGGCTGAGCGGATCAGTGGGTTGATTCTATGGGACCCGAGGAACACTGTCGGTGTTCATGGCTCTCGTGGTGACGTTGGAGTTCTGTCGGACGAATCTGACCCAGAAACAATTGGCGGCGTTCCGAAATACGAGCCAGTCGACGATTTCGCGGGTAGTGCGTCGGATTGAGCCCGTCCTGGCCGACACGTTGGACGAGGCACACGCCACTCTTGAGGAGTTCCACGGACGAGTCGCCCTCGTGGATGGTGTACTCATCCCCACTGGGAATCGTCGTGACCAGAAAAAACTGTATTCCGGAAAGCATCGACGCTACGGCGTTCGTCTGCAACTGAGCACCGGTCTTCGAGGGAAACTTCTCGCGTGTTCGGAGATATTTCCCGGGGGTTCCCATGACTTCACGGTGTTCCGGAGCTCATCACTGCACGAGACGCTCAATCATGCCAACACCATCGGGGATCTCGGTTGTCTGGGATAATGCTATCACTGAGGTGATCTCAATGGTATGAGTGGCTTGCCTTCGTTTGCTCTGAGGGGTCCAGCTGGGTGGCTACGTCGCGGGCGCGGTTGCTCGCCCGTAGGAACTGGCCGTGTGAGGGCGTCCGTAGCGGGACCGGGCTTCGCGGGAACAGGTTCCCAACCGGCCACGGTGCCAGGTCGAACCGGTGTGATCGGTGAGTTTCTTCGGCGGCCAGAGCCCTGGCCGACCTGCACGGGAAGACTGAGCAAAAGTGGGGGCCGATCTTGGTCGAGATCCCTGCTTTTCCTGTGCGCTGGGCTGGTGCGCCCTCGGCAGGATTCGAACCTGCGACACCCGCTTTAGGAGAGCGGTGCTCTATCCCCTGAGCTACGAGGGCCTGTTCGGTTGTCAGCCGGGTCGGTACGTGCCGATCCGCACCAAAGGATACCGGCCCGGTGGGTGTCCTCGACACCGGCCCCGGTAGTGGTTGTGCTCCGGGCGAACGGCACCCGCCGCTGATCTTTTCGGAACGGCGCACGCGTATGGTCGACTTGCCGCTACCGTGTGCGATAGGACGGCACTGGGGTGACCATGACGAACGAGTACCACGGCGACGCCCGCAGCGTGACGCAGGCCGGGCGGGTCGATCGTTTCGAGCAGCACCTGCACTTCCACGGAACCGACGCTCGCCCTCCCGAACGCCCGATGAGCATCCCGGCCGAGCCGACACTGCTCGTCGACCGGCGGGACGAGCACCGCACGCTGTACAGCGTCCTTGAACGCTCCTCCGCGGCGAACGACTCGTCCGACTCCGGATCAGGGGCTCTCCTGATCGCGCTGTGCGGTCTCAGCGGTATCGGCAAGAGTACGCTCGCGCGGAGTTTCGCCTGGCAGGTGCACGAGCGTTTCGAGGACGGCTTCTGCTACACCGACTGGCACGGCCACCCGGTATCCGGCTCCGCCGAGCTGGCGCGCTCGTGCCTGCGCAAGCTGGGTACGGCCGAACACGAGCTACCCGCCGCTGACCGGGACGCGTTGCAGCTGCTGCGTGACCGCACCCGTGGCCGCAGGATGGGGTTCGTCTTCGACGGACTGGTGCACCCGCGACAGCTGCTCGACCTGCGGCTCGCGGCCCCGGAGACCATGATCCTGTTCACCAGCCAACACGCTGCCTCGGAGTTCTCCTCCGACGGGGTGAGCTCGATCGACCTCGAACCACTTTCCCGAGACCACGCGATCGAACTGCTCGCGCGAATCACCGGCACGGATCCGGCCGCGACGGACCCGGACGTCGGGCGACTCGTCGAACTCTGCGGCTACACCCCGTTGGCGCTGGAGTTCGTGGGCAGAAAGATCAGGCGACTCAAACACTGGACACCGCGTCGCGCGGCCGACTGGCTCGCCGGTTCCGCCCACCGGGGCGATATGCTGCGTGACAATCCCGAAGTGCGGGACACCCTGGAACTCGCGGTCACCGACCTTCCGGCCGAGCAGGCCGAGCTCTATCGGCTGCTCGGCGCGATTCCCTGCCGCACTTTCGACACCGCCACGGTCGCCGAGCTGCTCGACGCCGACCCCGCCGACGCGGAGGACCTGCTCTACGAACTGCACGCGGCCAATCTGGTGCTCGAGTCAGAGCCGGGGCGCTTCCACCTGCACGATCTGGTAAGGATCCACGCGATCGAACACGCCGAAAAGCTCGGACCGGGGGACTCCGAGCGGGCGCACCACCGCCTGGTCACGCGGTACCGCCGGATGGGCGCCCACGCCGATCGGGCGGTGATGGAACCGAGCAGGTTGCGGGTGGCGGGTGACGAGCACCTGGTGACATCCGAGGAGAACCCCTTCACCAAACCGACCGCGCTGCGCTGGCTGGAGACCGAGTTCGCCAACATCGTCGCGCTGGTCCACCACGCGAGCGGACGCGGCGACCACGAAACCGTGCTCGCGCTCTGTGACGGAGCACTGTGGACACTGCACAACCATCACAAGCACTACGAAGGGACGCTGCGAGCCTTCGAGCTGGCGATCGGGGCGGCCGATGGACGGGACGATCCGTTGGCGGGGGCGAGGATGCGGATCCTGCGCACCAGGCTGCTCATGGAGTGCCGGCGGTTCACCGAGGCGCACGAGCAGGCCCTCGAAGCGCGGGAGAAAGCCGTGAGCACCGGGCATCGCCAAGTGCTCGCCTCGGCCTACGAGTTCCACGGTCGGGTTTACCTGGAGCAGGAGCGCTACGAGCCCGCCCTCGAACTGTTCCGCTCCGCGTGGGAGATCAGCGAGCGACTGGGGAAGCCACGGGGAATGGCCCTGGTGGAGCACTTCGCGGCGCGGGCGCACAGTGGACTCGGAGACCAGCGGAAGGCCCTGGAGTACCTGGAGAGCGCGGCGGCACGGCTGGCGGACTTCCCGAACGACCGGCGCACCTCCGCCAAGGTGAAGCTGACCACCGGAGTCGTCCTGCGGCGCATGGGACGGTACCGGCAGGCCGTCGAGCAACTGGAGCGAGCCGTTGTCGAACTGAGCTCTCACCGCTCCGACGAGGACGACGAGAAGCTGCTGTTCGAGCTGGCCGCGCCGTTCGAGGAGATGGCCGCTTCGCTGCGCGAGATCGGTGAGCGGGACCGGGCCGAGAAGTGCCTGCGGGAGGCCGTCGCGATCTACGAACGCGCGGGCAGTCCGAGGGCCGAGAGACTGCGTGCCGGAACGGGGTGATCGGAGGTTCCGTTCTTCTCCGGTGGCGTGTTCCCCGGGCGTGCGGCCACGAGACGAACGGAGCACGCAGCCGCACGTCCGGCCGACTCACTCGGGGACGAACGGATCCACCGGTGGAGCGGTGGCTCGCCACGACGGTTCGGGGAGATCCAGCAGTTCGTAGACGACCCGTCGCAGCTCGCCCGCCGCACGGTCGTGGTTGGCGAAGGTATCGGCTGCCAGTTTCTCGTGTCCGGGAACCGGGGTCGCCGCCGTGATCTGCTCCTTCAGCTCCGCCGTGCCCGTCAGATGGCGGGCCCGTTTCCCGAGTTCGTACCTCGGGGTGTTCGCGATGATCTCCCGAGCTCCGAAACTGCCCAGCAGCAGCCGCTTGCCCAGGGCCGCCGCGTAGAGCCCCAGGGAACCGTGATCGGCGACCACGGTGTCCGCCGCGACCAGGGTGGCCTTCCAGCCCCGCTCCGGCGGTACCAGCACCAGTCCGGCGTCCCTGGCTCGCCGGGTCCACTGTTCGATCTGCCAGGGACCGTGCAGGTCCCAGACGTTCGGGTGCAGCACCAGCGCGATCGTGTGGGTCTCGGCGGGTAGTGCTCCCACCAGTTCCGCCGCAAGCTCGGGGCGGCGGGCGAACAGTGCTCGTTCGCCCCAGGTGGAGGTGAGCACGACGAGCTCACGATCGCCGATGCCCAGCGCGTTCCGGTAACGCTCCCGAGCCGGGAGGCTGGCCCGGAGTCGGTCGAAGCAGGGATCGCCGACCACGCCGGCCCGTTCCCGCAACCGCGGGTTGTGCCGGCCGAGCAGGGACAGCTGGTCCTGGTGCGTCAGGCAGACCGCGGCGGGAACCGGCTCGCCGTCCCGCAGCAGTTGATCGCGGGACAGTCCGGCCACCTCCGAGGTGAATCCGGTCGCGGCGGGGCGGTGCTTGTGGTGGCCCGCCCCGTGCGAGAGCGTGAGCACCGGAATGTCGAGTTCGTGCAGCGCACCGTTGCCGCTGGGGGAGATCGCCAGATCGAACTCCGCGGCGCTCGCCCGCTGCCACGGGACCACGCGCATCCCGGCCCGCCGGAAGTGGTCGGACAGGTCCGTGTCGAACGCCGACCCCTCGGCACGGGTGAACCGGGTCTCCACCCGGAAGTCGTCCGCGAGGACGGGCAGCACGTCACCGAGCCGGTCCAACGCCGTCAGGTTGCGTACGACCCCCAGCACCCGGCGCCGTACCGGAACGGTGCCCCACGGCTCCCGGCTCCCGGCTCCCGGCTCCCGGCTCCCGGCTCCCGGCTCCCGGCTCCCGGCTCCCGGCTCCCGGCTCCCGGCTCCCGGCTCCCGGCTCCCGGCTCCCGGCTCCCGGCTCCATGCCCGGATTGTATCCGACGGCAGCCGGAACGAACCGTTCTCGCCGGAGCGTTCCGGGCCGTCGGTCACGCTCATGAGCTCCGATCCTACCGTCGCGCGACATTCACGGGCGGCGTTCGAACCACGGCTCACTCGGCGGGCAGGGGCTCGCGGCATTCCGGACCGTCGACCTCCACGCGGTTGCGCCCGCCGTGCTTGGCTCGGTAGAGCGCGACGTCGGCAGCCGTGAACAGTTCGTCCAGTCTGGCCGGACCGGCCGCCGCGCCGATGCTCACCGTGGGAGGTTGTTCGACCTCGCCGAGAACCTGCCGCCAGTCGTGTCCGTCCACCGCCGCCCGGATGCGTTCGGCCACGACCGGTCCCGCCGTGCGCGAGTCCCCGGAGTAGGCGGCCAGCACCACCACGAACTCGTCACCCGCCCAGCGGCAGATCAGGTCCTCGGCGCGGCATTCGGCCCGCAGCAGCGACGCCACCTCCCGCAGCGCGGCGTCGCCCATCGAGTGCCCCGCTCCGTCGTTGACGTCCTTGAACCAGTCCACGTCCAGCAGCAGCAACCACGGAATGCCTCCCTGGGAGGCGCTGCGCTCCAGCAGTGCCGGTGCGTAGCGTTCCAGTCCCAACCGGTTGGCCAGTCCGGTGAGCGGGTCGCGCAGCGCCGCTGCCTCGGCCGCATTGGCCTTGCGCTGGGCGTGCACCGCGATGCGGCGTTGTTCGAGTGCCTGACCGAGCCCCTCCTGCAGCACCTGGATGGTTTCGTTGGCCGCACGCACCGCTCGTCGCAGGGCTGTGGCCTCGCCCACGTGGTCGCCGAGGCGTTGGCACATTGACGACAGGTCGGTGGAGATGCGGTTGATCAGCATGGTCTCCCTGATCGTCTCCGCTTGGTACAGGGCACGACTCGCCAAGGTTCTCGCCTGATCCAGCAGGTTCTGCCGCCTGCGCACCTCTGCGAGCGTCCAGTTGGCGATGGACTGCGCGTACATGTCCGAGGCTTCCTCGGCTTCCGCCAGTGCCGAGGTGGCGCGTCGCTGCGCGTCGTCGATCTCCTCCAGCGCCACCAGTACCCGACCGCTGCTGGCCAGCGCACGGCGATGCACCGCCCCCTGTGTTCCCAGCCGGAACACCTCGTCGAACCGCACCAGTGAGTCGGACAGGTAACGTTCCACTGACACACCGGAGACGACCACTCGTGAGGCCAGTGTGGCCCCCTCCCGCAGCAGGCAGTGCGCGAGCGTGGCCGGGTCGCCCACCTCCCGTGCGATCCGCACCGCCCTGCTGAGCAGTTCGAGCGCGGGGGCGCTGTGCCCTTCGAGCAGGTAGCCGAGCATGCTCAGCGCGTGGGCGGTCTCCGCGTCGCGGTGCTTCTCCGCGTCGAGCTCGGTCCAGGCGTCCGCGGCGAGTTCGAGGGCCAGCGAGATCCGGCCCAACCGCCAGGCGAGGATCGCCCGGTTCACGAGTACGATGGGGCGGTTCCACTCACTGCCGACCAGGTTCGGCGCGCTGGCCACCGAATCGTCGAAGGCCGCCTCGCACTGCTCGATCAGGCCGGAGTCGAGCAACAGCCGTACTTGACGGTCTTGCTCGGGTATCCGGCCCGCCAGCAGCGGATCGTCCTGTTCCACGGCGTCCTCGCACTCGCAGATCGCGGCGCTGCGGGTTCTCCCCGAGCCCGCGAGGGTCGGGCACCCGGAGTCTCCGCTTCGACTACCTGCTCTTCGAGCAACAGGCTACCGGGTGAAATCGTGCCGATACTTGCCGTCGTGTACAACATCCTCCAACCGCAGCCTGCTGCGCCAGCCGTGGCGTTCCAGGTCAGGGGTTTCGGCGAGCTCACGAACCGGCCCGACGCACAACCAAGCGACCGGCCGGACGCCCGACGGGATGTCCAGCAGTCTGCGCAGGAATTCCTCCCGGTAGAAGCTTACCCAGCCCACGCCGAGTCCTTCGGCCGTGGCCGCCAGCCACAGGTTCTGGATCGCCAGGCACACCGAGTACAGCCCGGCGTCGGCGATGGCGTGTCTGCCGAGCACGTCCGGTGAACCGCGTTCCGGGTCGTAGGTGACCGCTATACCGAGCGAGGACTCCACGATGCCCTCGACCTTGATCTTGGAGAAGGTCTGGGCGCGTTCCCCGCTGAGCTCGGACGCGAACACGCTTCGTTCCGCCAGCACGTGCTCGCGGAAGGCGCGTCGAGTGGCCTCGTCGCGTACGAGTACGAAGTCCCACGGCTGGGAGAGTCCCACACTCGGGGCGCTGTGCGCGGCACCCAGCACGCGGTACAGCACGTCGGGGTCGAGCGTCTCGCCGGTGAACTCGGAGCGTACGTCGCGCCGACGGTTGATCACGTCGTAGAGGTCGGATACCGGCTGTCGGGATTCGGAGCGGCCGGATCGGTCTGCCGTTGTCATCCCGGCTATCCTGCCGTGCTCGCGAGTGTGATTCCCAGTGCCCCGCGACTGGAATGACTCCGCACACCATCGCCGCTCGCCGTGTCGGTCCGGCGTGCGGTGCCGTGGCCACCGTCGGCGGCACTCCGTTGTGACGCCCGTCATAAAATCCCGACTCGCCGGTGGCGACACCCCCACTTCTCAGTTCTCTCTCAGGGCTTCGGGTAAGACTGGGGGACATGCGCATACTCGTCGTCGATGACGACCGTGCCGTTCGGGAGTCGTTGCGAAGATCTCTCGAATTCAACGGTTACCAGGTGGAACTGGCCTCGGACGGTCAGCAGGCCCTGGACTCGCTCACCGCCGCGCGACCGGACGCGATGGTCCTCGACGTCATGATGCCCAAGGTGGACGGTCTGGAGGTGGCACGCAGACTGCGGGGGACCGGTGACGACCTGCCGATCCTGGTGCTCACCGCGCGCGAGGCTGTTTCGGATCGTGTGGCGGGTCTGGACGCGGGTGCGGACGACTACCTGCCCAAACCCTTCGCGCTGGAGGAACTGCTCGCCCGACTGCGAGCGCTGTTGCGCAGGGCGAGTCCACCGGATCCCGAGGAGGGCATCCCGGAGTCGCTGCGGTTCGCCGACCTGGAGCTGGATCCCGGCACCCGCGAGGTGCGGCGGGGGAGCCGTGCCATCAGCCTGACGCGTACCGAGTTCGCGCTGCTCGAACTGCTCATGGCGCACCCCAAGCAGGTGCTCACTCGCAGCAGGCTGCTGGAGGACGTCTGGGGCTACGATTTCCCGACGACGGGCAACGCCCTGGAGGTCTACGTCGGGTATCTACGCCGTAAGACGGAGGCATCGGGCGAACCGAGGTTGATTCACACCGTCCGCGGTGTCGGCTACGTGCTTCGGGAGAGTCCACCGTGACCACACCGGCCCCGCCACCTTCGGAACTGGCCGGGTCGTCCCCCTCCGAGGGGCAGACCGGCAGATGGCAGCGGGCTTCGCTGCGCAACAGGGTGACCCTGCTGGCCGCCGCCTGCGTGGCGGGGGCCGTCGCGCTGGTCTCGGTCGGCGCTTTTCTGACGGTTCGGGACAGCCTCCACGAACAGGTGGACCAGAACCTGCGGGAACGCGCCAGCCAGGCGGTCTCCGGGCCGCAGGTGCTGGAACCCAACCTGCGTTCGGTTCCCGCCGCCTTCTACGCGGCGGCCAACTTGCGAATCTGTCTGGTCACCGCCGACGGCAAGGCGCTGACCGGACCCGGCAAGGTCCCGCCGTGGGGCCCCGAGGAGTTGGCGGTGGCGCGTGGTCTCACGGAGTCCTCGCTGCGCACCGACGACGCCACCAACAGCAGGGTGGTGGCGCTGCCCGCCGGGAACGACCGTGCCCTGGTCATGTCGCAGTCACTGGCCTCGACCAAGGCCACGTTGGCCCAGCTCAGCGTGGTGCTCGTCGTGATCGGCGGTGCGGGCATCCTGCTCGCCGCCGCCGCGGGGACCGCGGTGGCTCGCACGGCGCTGCGACCGGTGCAACGACTCACCGCGGCCACCGAACGTATCGCTCGGACGGGCGACCTGCGCCCGATTCCGGTGAGCGGCGACGACGAGCTGGCACGGTTGACCACCAGCTTCAACAAGATGCTCGGGGCGCTGGCCGAGTCCCAGGAACAGCAGCGAAGGCTGGTCGCCGATGCCGGGCACGAACTGCGCACCCCGCTGACCTCGTTGCGCACGAACCTCGAACTGCTCATCGCCTCCGACCGGCCGGGCAGTCCTCAGCTGTCCGGCGAGGACCGTGCCGAGATGCTCGGTGACGTGCAGGCGCAGATCACCGAGCTGTCCGCGCTGGTGGGGGATCTCGTTGAGCTGGCTCGGGAGGACGCGCCGAACGCGGTGCACGAGCCGCTCGAACTGGTAGACGTCGTGGAGCGGGCGCTGAGCCGGGCCAGGCGGCGTGCCTCCGAGGTGGAGTTCGATGTTCGGCTGGGGCAGTGGTCGATGCTCGGCGATGCCACCGCGTTGGAACGTGCGGTGCTGAACCTGCTGGACAACGCGGCCAAGTGGAGCCCCGCAGGAGGTATCGTGCGTGTGGAGTGCCGGCAGCTCGACGCGGGATTCGCGGTCTTCGAGGTCGCCGACAGTGGGCCGGGCATCCCGGAGGAGGACCGCAGGCACGTCTTCGAGCGGTTCTACCGTTCCACCGAGGCGAGGCCGTTGCGCGGATCAGGACTGGGACTGGCGATCGTCAAGCAGGTGGCCGAGCGGCACGGCGGAAGCGTGGCCGCGGGCGAGGCGCCGGAGGGCGGAGCGATGATCTCGATGTATCTGCCCGGCCACGCCGATCCCGAACAGGCCGCTCCGCAGCAGCCCGCACGTCCGGTCTGAGGCGGTCCCGCCGTTCCGCCGGGCCGGACGGTTCCGCCGCGCTGCCCGGTGCGGCTCGCGGACGGCGGGAGCACCCGTGAACCCTCCCGCTGCCGGCGGTCCGGTTTCACGGATCGCTGGACGGGCTGTTTCCCACGTCTGCAGCACACCCGGCGGAGTGGTGCTGGCTTTGTGTGGTTTCTATGCCGCTTCGTGTAGGGTATTGTTGGTTTGTGTTTACTTGACGAGTAAAGTTCGCGTGGTTTCGTGATGACTTCGATCGCGACACTCGCGTCGGATTCGCGGCGAACACGGCGGGGTTGGAGTGGTGATGCTGGCACGTCAGCGTCAGGACATGATACTGGACGAAGTTCGTAGAACCGGCGCTGTGCAGGTGAGCGACCTCGTGCAGCGCCTCGGCGTGTCCGATATGACCATCCGCAGGGATCTCGACGCCTTGGCGGCACGCGGGGCGGTCGAGAAGGTCTACGGCGGCGCCACCTCCGTGCTGGACCGCAGCACCGACGAGCCCGGTTTCGAAGCCAAGTCGGTGTACCAACCCGCGGAGAAGGAAGCCATAGCCGAGCGGGCCGCGCGGCTCGTCCGCCCGGGGGCGGCCATCGGGCTCTCGGCGGGCACCACCACTTGGACACTGGCACGGCACCTCGACGACGTCGCCGATCTGACCGTGGTGACCAATTCCGTGCGCATCGCCGATGTGCTCCAACAACGCGGCCGTGCCGACCGCACCGTGATCCTGACCGGTGGGGTGCGTACCCCATCCGACGCGCTCGTCGGTCCGGTGGCCGTGCGCGCGCTGCACTCGCTGCACCTGGATCTGGTCTTCCTGGGGGTGCACGGGATGAGCACCCGCGCCGGTTTCACCACACCCAATCTCGACGAGAGCGAGACCAACCGCGCGCTCGCGCGGGCGGCCAACCGGCTGGTCGTGATAGCGGATCACGCCAAGTGGTCCACGGTCGGTATTTCCACCATCGTCGGCCTCGAGGAGGCCGACGTGCTGATCAGTGATGACGGGTTACCCGAGGAAGCGCGTCGGGTGCTCGGGGAGCGGATCGCGGAGCTGTCGATCGCTCCCGTCTCCGGTGAGCGGGGCGAATCGGCCGATTCCACGTATGAGGACACTATGCGGGCGGAGAGTGAGCAGTGAGGCGAACCGCGCGGCAGCTGGCCGACGGGCGGGAAATCATCTACTTCGACTCGGAGGCCACGGCGCCGGAACGAACCGCCGAGGACCTCCGCGAGCTCGACGGGCCACCCACGGCACCGGAGATGCGGCGTGACCCGTTGACCGGCGAGTGGATCGCCATGGCCGCACATCGGCAGAGCCGCACCTACAAGCCGCCGGCTGATCTTTGCCCGTTGTGTCCCAGCGAGCCGGGCAACCCCAGTGAGATCCCGGAGAGCGACTACGAGGTCGCCGTGTTCGAGAACCGGTTCCCATCGTTCGCGGCGCCCGAGGAACCGCCCGCTTTTTCCGGCCCCGGAGTGCTGGACACGGATCCACTGGTCCGACGGGCTCCGGCCAGTGGCAGGTGTGAGGTCGTGTGTTTCACGTCCGAGCACCGCAGCTCGTTCGCCGCGTTGACCCCACGACACGCACGCACCGTCGTGGACGCCTGGGCCGACCGCACGGCCGAACTCGCCGAGGTGGACGGGGTGGAACAGGTGTTCTGCTTCGAGAACCGGGGCGAGGAGATCGGGGTGACGCTGCATCATCCGCACGGCCAGATCTACGGGTATCCCTTCGTCACCCCCAAGACCGGCCAGCTGCTGCGAAACGCCGAGGAACACCACCGAACCCACGGCAGCCACCTGCTCGGTGACGTGCTCGCCGCCGAGCGTTCCTCCGGGCAACGCGTGATCCGCGAATCCGAGCACTGGACGGTGTTCGTGCCACCGGCCGCCCGTTGGCCCGTGGAGCTCATGGTCGTCCCACACCGTCGGGCTCCCGACCTGGCCGCCCTCACCGCCGAGGAACGCGACGATCTCGCTGAGGTCTATCTCGACGCGCTGCGCAGACTGGACCGTCTCTACGGGAGGCCGCTGCCCTACATCGCGGCATGGCAGCAGGCGCCCGTTCGATTCGGCAGGGAACTGTCCTGGCTGCACCTGAACCTGTTCTCGGTGCTGCGTTCGCCGGACAAGCTCAAATACCTGGCCGGTTCGGAGTCCGGGATGGGAGTCTGGATCAGTGACGTGACCCCGGAACAGGTCGCGGAGCGACTTCGCGAGGTGTCCTGATCGGCCTGCCCGCCCGGACGGGAAGGCGGCACGGATTCATCGTTCGCTTCCAAGCCTGATCTCAGGCGGCTCTCAGCCGGATAGCGCAGAGTGGAGACATGAGCGAAAATCACCCTGGTTCTCCCGACGAAAGTCAGGATCGCCCCGACACACCGACCGAGCACGGTTCACCTCGGCCGGAGTCCGGTGAACAAGGCGTCGCCGGTGCCGCTTCGACGGAACCCGCGGAGTCCGGAGAGGCCCGGGAAAGCTCCGAGGGGCCGCCGCCGGAGTCGACGCAGCGAGTCGACGCCTCCGAAGCCGCACCGGACAGCACCGAGGATTCGACCACGTGGCAACAGGGAGCTTCGCGGTCCGGAACCGACCACCCCACCTCCACCGGTCCCACCACCGGCACGGAAGCCACCGCCTCGTCCGACCCGTCCGAGGCCTCCGAGCAGCGACCGTGGAGCCCGAACTCCGGTACCGAACCCCAACAGCCATACACCCCGCAGCAGTCCCCGCAGCAATCCCAGCAGCCCCACGGGTTGGGCAATCCGCCACAGCAGTACCCGGGGCAGCAGTACTCGGGACAGCAATACACGGGGCAGCAGTACTCGGGCCAGCAGTACTCGGGCCAGCAGTACTCGGGCCAGCAGTACCCGGGCCAGTACTCGACCCAGCCCGGGCAGCCGATGCAGCCGGGACAGTATCCCGGCCAGTACGCGGGTCAGCCCGGTGCTGCCGCGGGTGGCCCGCAGCAGCCGGGACAGTACGGCGCGCAGCAACTGCCACCACAGACCGATCCGCAGTACCCCTACGTGACCCAGCAGTACCCCCAGCCCCCGGTCGAGGAGCCACCGAGATCCGGGAGTGGCGGTGCTCGTGGGCGCCTGCTGGTCGGTATGACCGCGTTAGCCCTGGTGGCCGGTCTCGTGGGAGGCGCTGGGGGCACCTACGCCGTTTACCAGGCCACCGGGGGCAGCGGCGTAGTCACCTCCTTCGACCAGCAGGCACCCTCCTCGGAGAACAGCAGCAGCGCGCCCTCGGGGTCGGTGCAATCCGTCGCCGACACGGTGCTGCCGAGCGTGGTGCAGATCCAGGTGCAGACCAGCAGGGGTACTTCGGGTTCCGGCTCGGGAATCATCATCGGCGAGGACGGATACATCCTCACGAACAATCACGTCGTGGAGGGAGCCTCCCAGGCGGGCGGTGATCTCGTCGCGCGCTTCAACGACGGACAGGTCGGTCAGCTCAACGTGGTCGGTACCGCCCCGTGGTCCGATCTCGCCGTGGTCAAAGCCGATGTCACCGGTCTGACCCCGGCGAAGTTGGGTAACTCGGGAGAGCTGGATATCGGCTCGGGAGTGGTCGCGATCGGATCCCCGTACGGGCTCTCCGGAACCGTGACCAGCGGTATCATCAGTGCCAAGGACCGTCCTGTCCGCGCGGGCGGCCAGAGCGGAACTCAGGCCACGGTGCTCAACGCGCTGCAGACCGACGCCGCGATCAACCCCGGCAACTCGGGTGGGCCGCTCGTCGACATGAACGGCCGGGTGATCGGCATCAACTCCGCCATCTACAGCCCCAGTTCCTCCAGCGAACAGGCCGGATCGGTGGGACTCGGTTTCGCTATCCCGATCGACCACGCCCGCAGGATCGGCAAGCAGCTCATCGAGGACGGATCGGCTGCTCGTACCACGCTCGGTGTGCAGGTGCGGGTCGTCGGAAACGTCAACGGTGGTCTCGTCGTGGAGGTCCCCTCGGGTGGACCGGCGGCCGAGGCCGGTGTCGAGAGCGGTGACGTCATCACCAAGGTGAACGAGCGCACGATCACCAGCGGCGACGAGCTGATCGCGGCCATCCGCTCCTACGCGCCGGGCGATACCGTCACGCTGACCATCACCAACGAGCAGGGTGGCAACAAGCACACGGTCGAAGCGACACTGACCGGCCAGGAGTAGTGAGACCCCCGGCGTTGGTGCCCTGCCCTTGAGTGCCCGGAGCCCTTGAGTGCCCGGAGCCCTTGAGCGCCCGGAGCCATCGAGCACCCGGATGGATCCGAGCACTACGCCTTACCCCCGATGATCAGGAGCAGACATGGACGGTCGATACGGCAGTGTCGTGGATCACCCGCTCCGCGAGGTGAAGACATCGGATCCACTGGATCCGGACGGCGATCCGTCGGCCGCTACGGTGAGCGATATGGAACGCAACGCGCAGCGGTTGGGACGAGCGCTGGTGGTCGTTGTCGACGACCGGGTCGCGCAGAGTGAGCAGGAGGACACCACCGGTCCGTTGGTGACCGAGCTGTTGGAGGAGGCGGGATTCATCGTCGACGGCAGCGTCGCAGTCGCCGGTGAGACCGTGGAAATCAGGAACGCGTTGAACACAGCCGTGATCGGCGGCGTGGACATGGTCATCACCGTCGGCGGCACCGGGGTGTCGCCGCGCGACGTCACGCCGGACGCCACGTCCGGCGTGTTGGATCGACCGGTTCCCGGGATCGCCGAGGCGCTGCGCGCTTCCGGACTGGCGGCGGGAGCCGTCGATGCGGGGGTTTCCCGTGGTCTGGTCGGCGTCTCCGGCAGCACGCTGGTTGTCAACCTGGCCGGTTCGCGCGCGGCCATCCGGGACGGTATGGCCACGCTGACCCCGCTGGTCACGCACGTGATCGAGCAGCTTTCCGGCATCGACGGCATCTGACGGCGGTGCCACGTCGCGGGCGGGTGCGCGGCGAAACAGACCACCACCGGCCGTCACGGCGAACGGAGCACACTCCAGGAGCACCACGAGACCTCCTCGCTGTGGAGCACCGGAGGTGCGCACGGGGACGGCTCCGTGGCGGCGGATGGGAACGAGCGGGACAATGGCGTCGTGAACCAGCAGGAATATCAGGCCGGGCGACAACCGGCTTCACGGCGCCGATCCCGTTCGATCGACGAGATTTTCGGCGATGTACTGCCGGAAACCACGGCGGACGAGCGTGACGGTTCCGAGAACGGGGGCTCGAACTCCTGGTACATCGAGAACAGGCCGCCCCATCACGACTCTTGACCTTTCGGGTGAGGTCGGCGGCTCGTAGTGCGGCCTGCGTCGAAGCCGCGCGGCGATTTCGCGAGAAATCGACGCCGTTATTCAGCGCAGGGTCATCGTCACCGATTCGTGCAGCGCCGCCGCGGCCACGTCGGCGGCGCGACGGCGTTCGAGCCCGACGACCACAAGTGTGTCGCCTTCGGCGTCCCCATCGGAGGGATGAACCGCTACGACGGTCGCTCGCTCGGCCAGTATCCGGGTGTTTCCGGTCCTGCTGCCGACTATGTCCACGTGCAGGCCGGGGTGAAGCAGTTCGGCCACCGCCTCGTCGGCGGGCCGGATCGCGACCGCGGCCTCGGTTTCGCCACCCGTGGTCAGCTCGGTGAGCGGATCGTCCAACAGGCTCAGGTCGGTCAGTGGTTCGCCGCGACGTGCCGCGCGTGCCAGGACCTCGCCGGTGACTCGTTCTCGCTGCCGCAGTGCTCGGTCCGGAACCAGCCGCTCCGGGATCCGGACCCTCGTGACGTCCCGCGGACCGACCCGAGTCCCCGGAGTCAGGTCTCGGGACGCGGTCAGCACCGTCTTCGTTCTCGAAGCGGTCCCGGAGTGCGCGGGCAGTGCGTACCACCCCGCCATCAGCAGCAGCACGGCCGCCAGGGCACGACGGAGCAGCACGATTCGTCTGCCCTGTATCCGCATCGTCTCGCGCAGCCGTTCCCGCGCGCCTCGCCGTAGCTGTCGGTCAGCGGTACTTTCCCGCAATTCGATCTCCCGCTCGGTTCGTGGTGATTCTCGTCACCACGAGTCTGGAGCGGGGCCGGAGGTTCCGAACAAACTCGAACTGATCAGCTGTGGAGCGTCGATCCGGATGTGGACGGCAGCGTGGGTGGCGGAACCGGGCCAGGAAGCCCGTTTCCCCGCGTGTCACCCTGCCGCGAGCCACCGTGCGGCCGAGCCGCGGAACGGATGGGGTTCCGAACCGGGACTGCCGGTGCGGTCTCCGCTGCCCGCCCTTGGCTCGCCCGGGCAGCGGACGTACCTCGGGATTCGCGAGGGAGCGGTTCTGTCAGTTCGTAGCCGCGGAGGTCTGTGTCTGGGCCCCGGAGGAGCTCGATTCCGAGGAACCACCGGAACTCCCACCCGACGACTCGGAACTCCCGGAGCTTCCCGAACCGGAGTTGTCGGAGGAGCCGTTGCCCGAGCCGGAGTTCGTCCCCGCCGAGGCCCCGGACTCGCTCGAGGAGTTCGCCCCGCGGCTGTCGTTGCGGTAGAACCCGCTGCCCTTGAAGACGACACCCACCGCGTTGAACTTCTTCCGTAGCCTGCCCGAGCACTCCGGGCAGTCGGTGAGCGAGTCCTCGCTCAACGACTGGAAGGTCTCAAAATCGTGCCCGCAGGCGGTGCAGGCGTACTGGTAAGTGGGCACGGGTCTCATACCTCCGGAATCGGACGGCGACGCATCGACGCGCCGCGCTCGGTGACACACGCGGTGCCGGTCCCCGGACAACGACATTGGCACTCGAACGGGATGAGTGCCAATACGATAATGCTGCACGGCTGGACACCGACGCAATCGGGGCTGCGTCACAATGCGACGTCGATAATGTCACGCGCCCGAAGGAGCTTCGGGGGGCGCCCGTAACCGAAATCACACCGGTAGGCGGGTGAATCCGGAAGCGGGGGTCACGACTCCGGTGACACGCACGTCGTGTGCCTCGGCGGGCAGTTCCTCGACGAACTCCGAGTCCCGAACCACCGCCGCGAGCTCGGCCGAATCGTCGGCCAGCGGCAACGACCGGTCGTAGAAACCGGCACCCTTGCCCAAGCGTACCCCTCGTCGGTCCACGGCCAGGGCGGGAACCAGCACCGCGCCCGCCTCCGAGATCGCACCCGCTCCCAGGTGGGGCGTGCTCGGTTCCAGCAGTCCGTAGGTCGCACGACGCAGCGAGTCCGGCCCCTCGTAGGCCGCCCACTCCAACGGGTTCCTGCCCGCCATGACGGGCAGCAACACGCGGTGGCCCCGTGCCACGAGGCTGTCGAGCAGTTCCGGTGATCCGGGTTCGGACCCCACCGGTACATAGGCGCAGACGGTTGTGATCCGTGTCTCGGACAACCATTCGATTATCGTCGTTCGCAGCGCACGGTTCTCCTCGGTACGGGTTCGTTCGGTGAGCGCGTCACGTTCCGAACCCAGCCTGCGTCGCCACTGTTCTTTTCGGTTCAGTTCGTCTTCCGAGAGCGTCACGAGACGAAGGGTAGTCAATATCGCTAGGCTCGCGGTCATGAGTAGCCTGACAAGCTCGCAGGCGGCTGCGGCTTTCCGCACCGCGATCGTTCCAGCGGCGGGGCTGGGAACTCGCTTTCTCCCGGCCACGAAATCCGTGCCCAAGGAATTGTTGCCGGTCGTCGACACACCGGGAATCGAACTGGTGGCGGAGGAGGCGGCCGAAGCCGGTGCCGACCGCCTGGTCGTCGTCACCGCTCCGGACAAGAGTTCGGTGGTCGAACACTTCCACCCCCAGCCGGAACTGGAAGCCACTCTCGAGGCCAGGGACAAGCAGCGACTGCTTCGCAAGGTGCGCCGGGCCCCGGAGCTCATCACGGCCGATTCCGCCATTCAGGACAAGGCACTGGGACTCGGGCACGCCGTGGCCTGTGCCGAGCCGAACCTCGGTGCCGACGAGGACGCTGTCGCGGTGCTGCTGCCGGACGATCTGGTCTACCCCGCGAGTGCCGACGAGAGCGGTGTGCTGACCAGGATGTCCGAGGTGCGTTCCCGTCACGGCGGCAGCGTGCTGTGTGCTTTCGACGTGCCGCCCGAGCGAACTTCTTCCTACGGCGTCTTCGACGTTTCCGACACCGAGGAGCCCGATGTCAAACGTGTCCGCGGCATGGTGGAGAAGCCCCAACCCGCCGAGGCCCCATCCAATCTCGCGGCCGCGGGCCGCTATCTGCTCGACCGTCAGGTGTTCGACGCGTTGCGGCGCATCGAACCGGGTGCCGGCGGTGAACTGCAACTGACCGATGCCGTAGCGTTGCTGATCGCCGAGGGGCACCCGGTCCACGTCGTGGTCCATCGCGGGACGCGGCACGATCTGGGAAATCCCGGAGGTTTCCTGAAAGCGGCGGTCGATTTCGCGCTGCGGGACTCCGAGTACGGGACTGACCTGCGAGAGTGGCTGGGCGAACGGTTGAACCGGAGCTGAGCTCCGTACGCCGCTGTCCCGTGCGCGTACCGGTCAACAGTGTCTTCGCCGAAGAGGTCGAGCCATGAGATCAGTGGATGAACAGCTTGCACGGGTACTCGCGGCCGCCGTGCGGCCTTCACCTGTTCGGGTGGCAATAGCGGAGGCACAGGGCTTGTTGTGCGCCGAGGAAGTCGTGGCGGAGCGGGCGTTGCCGGGTGCCGACCAGGCCGCCGTGGACGGTTACGCGGTTCGCAGCGTCGATGTTCGCCACGCCGGTAGTGAACCGGTGGAGCTGCCCGTAGTGGGTGAGGTGACCGCCGGTTCACGACAGCCCCGTCGACTGCAGCCGGGTCAGACGGTTCACGTCACCACCGGTGCCCCGCTGCCGACGCTGGCCGACGCGGTGGTGCCGGTCTCGGAGACGGATCAGCATCCCGCCAAGGTCACGATCTGGCGTTCGGTGCCCTCGGCGGCCTTCGTCCGTCGCGAGGGTGAGGACGTGCGGTCCGGTGACGCCGCGGTCCGGCGGGGCACGGCGATCGGTCCCGCCCAGGTCGGTCTGCTGGCCGCGGTCGGCAGGAGCAAGGTGCTGGTGCATCCCAGACCGCGGATATCGATCATCGCGTTGGGACCGGAACTGGTCGATGTGGACCGTACTCCCGGTGCGGGGCAGGTTTACGACGTGAACTCCTATGCGCTCGCGGCAGCGGCCAGGGACGCCGGTGCCGAGGTGACCAGGGTGGGCATCGTCGATTCCGATCCCAAACGCCTGCGCGAGGTGGTGGAGGGCAGGCTGCTGCTTTCCGAGATCGTGATCATCGCCGGCGGTGCGGGCGGCTCCGCCGCCGAGGAGGTCCGCTCCTGTTTGGCGGAGCTCGGCGAGCTCGACACCACGAGAGTGGCCATGCACCCCGGTTCCACCCAGGGATTCGGACGGCTGGGGCCCGACCGGGTGCCCACCTTCCTGCTCCCCGCCAACCCCGTGAGCGCTCTCGTCGTCTTCGAAGTACTGATAAGGCCGCTGTTGCGCTCGGCGCTGGGCAAGGCGAATCCGCATCGTCGTTCCATAGCAGCGGAGCTGGTATCGCCGGTTTCGTCCACGAAGGGGCGACGCGGTTTCGTGCGGGGCAGACTGCTGCGCGACGCCGAGGGCGGTTCCTACCTGGTGCAGCCGGTGGGCGGCTCCGACGAGCATCTGCTGGCTTCGTTGGCCGAGGCCAACTGCCTGATGATGCTCGACGAGGACGTCACTCAGGCCGTGGCAGGCGAGTGGCTCCGGGTGAGTTTCCTGTCACAGCGGTCCTGAGAACAGTGCTGACGCATCCGCTCGGCGCGGCGGGGTGCTTTCGAGTCAGCGTTTCCAGTGATGGGAGCCGGTGTTCGTTATGGCGGGAGCCGTCCCCGAATTCGAGCTCGCCGAGGGCAGACATCCCGGTTGGCCCGCCAGGGTCGGGCCGCTGGTGGTGCCGGCGGGCAGGGTGGCGTTGCGCCCGCCCAGGCTGCGCGACGCCGCCGCTTGGAGCGAGGTGCGGCTGCGGGACAGGGACTACCTGCGGCGTTGGGAACCCACCGGTGGTGACTGGAACCAGCGCAACACGAGCACTGCCTGGTTCGGACAGTGGAACGCGCTGCGCAGGATGGCGAGACGCGGCCACGTGCTGCCGTTCGTCATAACGCTGGACGGTGCGCTGGCGGGGCAGCTCACCATCGGGAACATCATCCGGGGTGCGTTGCGTTCCGGATGGATCGGCTACTGGGTCTCGCGGCAGAGCGCGGGCTCGGGAGTGGCCACCGCCGCCGTGGCGCTGGCCGTGGACCACTGTTTCGGTCCGACCGGACTCCACCGACTGGAGGCGACGGTGCGTCCGGAGAACTCACCCAGTGTGCGGGTCCTGGAGAAGTCGGGGTTCCGGCGCGAGGGGTTGTTCGAGCGGTATCTCGACGTGGCCGGAGCCTGGCGCGACCACTGGGTTTACGCGTTGACCCGGGAGGAGGTCCCCGAAGGGGCGGTGGCCGCGTTGATTCGAGCGGGTCGTGCCGAGCGGCCCTGACGGAGCCGCTCCGACTCGGCTGCCGGAACCACCGGGCGTTCCGGCCGTTGTGCGGGGGCGATGATTCCGCCGAACGCGCTCTCTGATGATGTTGTGTATCGACGATCACACGATCTCATTAGGAATCACTGGTTCTTTCGGGTGAAATCCATCGACAAAATTTGATCACTGCGTGTCGTGTCTTGCCCCGTTTGCGGGATTTTCGTGCGTGCTTGGAGCGAGCCGGGCTCGGCGTGGCTCCAAGACAGGTATGAGGGTTCTGGATAACGTGGACAGTGCAGGTGTGTGCCGCCGTTTGCCAGGGGGAGGTGGCAAGGTGTGCTCAGCGCACTGATTTTCGTGGGGTTGGCAGCGGCTTGGCTCGTCGTTCTGGTGCCCATGTTCGTCCGCCGCGGCCGACGAGTCCCACGTACGACGGATACCGCGCTGAACTCGCGAGTGGTTCGGCGCGGTGGCCAGTCCCGGCCCGGGGCGGGTGGAACGAGCGGCAGTGGAAACAAGGAGGCGCTCACGATGCCTGACAGCACAGCAGGCAAGTCCCGTTCATCGGCCGCGCGGGACGACTCGGACCGAACCGACGTCGACGACGAGTTCGACGCCACGGGACGCGAGCACTGGCGTGGTTCGGACGGCGACGAGACCGGGGCGGGACGGCGTTACCGCCCCGGCCGAGGTGGCTTCGATCCGGACGCCGCCGCGCTGGCGGCACGTACCAAGTACGCGCGCAGACAGCGGATCGTGCTCGCCATGCTCGCGGTGGCCGTGGTGACCGCCGTGCTCGCCGGGTTGTCCTGGTCGGCGCTGTGGTGGGTGCACGGTCTCACCGATCTGCTGCTGATCGGGTACCTGGGGTATCTGCGTAAGCAGGTGCGGATCGAGGAGGACGTGCGCAGTCGCAGGCTCGCGCGGCTCTCCGGTGAGTCGGACGAGCGTGACGACGAGCGTGACAACGGGCACGAGGGCTCCCCGCACGCCGTGACCGAGTCCGGTTACCCGGCCGACGAGCCCGTTCCGGAGGAGAGGCCCGCGGGGGCACGACCGGACGTTTCCCGTCCCGGGGACGCCGAGGTGCTCGACATCGACGACGAGGATCCCGAGTTCGACGAACTCGACGATCGGTTGTGGCAGCCGTACCGCCGTGCGGTGGGAGAATAACGTCGAACGGCGGATGGGTGGGGGGTGTGCCCATCCGCCTGAGGCGGTTGCTATGCTAGTCGCGCACTCGGTCGGAAGGCCGGGCACGCCGGGGCTGTAGCGCAGTTGGTAGCGCGTCTCGTTCGCATCGAGAAGGTCCGGGGTTCGATTCCCCGCAGCTCCACCGGGTCGCTCACTGTGCGAACCACTTTTCGAGGCCGTTTCCGCTGGCAAAGCGGGGACGGCCTCGTTTTTATCGCAGAGCCGGGTCGCGTGCCTCCTCCCCGCCCGGCGCCAATGCGACACCAGCCCGACCTGATCACCGGTTACCTCGCCAAGACCGGACTGGACCTCCCATCGCCATGACCCCGATCTCCAACCACCTCTAGCGGCGCGCGGAGGTATCCGAGTAGCGTACCGACTGGACGGTATGCATGTCGGTGCTCGGTGTCCGAACTCGGGCGACCTTCGTGCTGTAGCGAATGCTGTCGCTACGAGAATCCGACTACGACAGGGAGTGTCGATGGCAGTCGATCCCGCGGCGGACGATCTCGCACGCGTGCTGGACGAAGTCCCGGAGGGACCTTTCGTGATGCTCAACCTGCTGCGGTTCACCCCGGACGGCCGCTCTTCATACGAGGAGTACTCGAGGCGGGCCAGGCCCTTGCTGCAGCGTTACGGGGGTGAGGTCATCTATGTCGGCGATGGAACTACACCCCTGGTCGCCGAGGAAGGGCAGGACTGGGACGCGGTGCTGCTCGTCCGATATCCCGATCGGGAGGCGTTCAGTCGTATGGTCGCGGATCCCGAGTACCAGCAGATCACCGGTCTGCGTGCCCGTGGGCTCGCTGAGGCCGTGCTCCAGCCGACTCTCCCCTGGGACTCGCGTCGCGAATCCTGACGAGCTCGGGCTTGGGGAAGCGTCGCGCCGACCGCCGGAGTGAATCCCGGTACCGCAGGGCCGATTGTCCGGTAGGCGTCAGGTAATCCTCGAGTCCGTTGGTCACTGCAGAGGGCAGGACGGCGAGGCATCCGTTTTCGGGCCGTTGCCGGCCGTCGTGCACGCATCTCGCCGTCCGGCTGCGGGCGTCCGCGCGGTAGGCCGATGCGCGTGATCGCTCACAGGACCTACGCCTTGCGGGACATTCGTCGATATCCGCGGCGTCGGGTATCGCCCCTCATGCCGAAACCGGCCGCCCAGATTCGGCACCGTCAACGAGGTGGATCTCGCAGCGGAACCCACCCGAGTTTGACTCTAACGAGGCCAGATGGACACTCAACGATGAGGACCGGGAGCGAACCCAGTACGAGGATCAAGACATACGTGATACCGCCGAGGGGAGGGCGGACGTCCTTACCGGACGGGACACATCCGGCTTCGTGACCGCCATCAACCAGAAGATCCGCGACCTCGCCGACTTCGTCGAGCTCAAGTTCGTTGCTCATCGGGTTGCGGCTTCGGACGGGCGTCCGCGTCGTGGTCGACCGCCCCGCATGACGGGTTGCTCGATGAATCGCCAGCTCAGCGCCGCCGCCACGATGGTCAGCACCAGCGCCAGTGGCCCGGCTACCGCACCCAGTTCGGGCCGCAGCCACAGGGTCAGCGGGTAGTTCCACAGGTAGGCCCCGTAGGAGACGAGGCCGAGTGCCGCGAGCCCCGGGTCAGCAACGCGCGGTTGTCCAGCTCCTGCCAACGCGACCAGACCAGCAGGAGCGCTGCCGTCAGGGTGGCGATCGTCGGGCCGACCAGCAGGTAGGTCAGCACGTGACCGCGCAGGGGCAGGATCGACAGCACCGCGAGCCCCGCGAGGGCGAGTGGTACCAACCTGGCGGACATCCACCCCGAGTGGCCGCGCAGCCGAGTGGCAGCGCCGATCACGAAGCACACGAACCACGAGGTGGGCAGCCCGTAGGCGTTGTCGGGATGGGGCCACAACCAGATCAGCGCCGCCACACAACCGGCCAGCACGATCACCGCGGTGGTCACGAGCGTGGCGGTGACGCTGCGACGTGTCCAGGCCAGCGTCAGCAGCGCGGGCCATACCAGGTAGAACTGCTCCTCGGTGGCCAGCGTCCAACAGTGGAACGCGGCGCCGCCCAAGTGGATGACCGGCAGGTCGTCGGTGAACGTCAGCATCACCGCGACGGTGCGGGGCAGGCTGCCGCTCTCGTCCAGCGGGTCGACGGTCGCCGCCACCGCGACGAACACGACGATCACCGCGAGCAACGCGGGCAACAGTCTCCGGGCTCTGCGCAGGTAGAACCGCCGGTAGTCGATCCTTCCGCCGATGGCCAACTCCTTGGTCAGCACTCCGGTGATCAGGTAACCGCTCAGCGTGAAGAACATCACGATCCCGACCACGCCCGCACCGGGGAATACGTCGGGGAAGGCGTGGCGCAGCATGACGAGCAGGACCGCGAGACCCCGCAGTACGTTGAGTCCGAGACGATCTGTCCGCCACGTGCGAGCTGTCCGCCACGTGCCCGGCTCACCCGCTTGCCGCCGCGGCCACTTCGCCGTCGGCCAGGGCCGATCGGATGAGTCGGTCCAACAGCTCCGGATAGGTCAGTCCCTCGGCGGCGAACATCTTGGGAACCTGGGACTCGGCTGTCATGCCGGGCATCGTGTTCACCTCGTTGAGTACGAAACCATCGGAGGTCAGGAAGAAGTCGATCCGAGCGAGCCCGCGGCAGCCGAGGGCGTCGTACACCCGCAGGGCCGAATCGGTCAGTTCCCCGACCTCGGCTTCGGTCAGCCGAGCCGGGATCTCGAACGCGGCACTTCCGTCGTACTTGGTGGCGGTGTCGAACAGGCCGTCGTCGACCAGAATCTCGAGCGGTGGTCCGACCCGGCGCCCGTGCTCCGGATCGTCGATCACGGTGACGTCCACCTCGCGGCCCGCCACCACGTGCTCCACGAGCACCCGTTCGTCGAGTTCCAACGCCGCCCGCAGCGCCGGTTCGAGTTCCGCCGCGGTCCGCACCAGGCGGACCCCGAAACTCGATCCCGCCGCGATCGGCTTGACCACCACGGATCGGTCGAAGACTACTGTGGACAGCTCGTTCCGCGTGACGAGCCTGTCCGGCGCGGTTCGTACCCCGACGGCCTCGGCCACCCGCTTCGTCGCCCACTTGTCCATCGCGAGCGCGCCCGCACGTACCGGCGCACCGACGTACGGGACGCCGGCCAGCTCGCACAAGGCGGCGAGACTCCCGTCCTCGCCTCGTGGTCCGTGCAACAGCGGCATCACCACGTCGCAATCCGCGAGCACCCCGAGCGCGGCGGCGAGATCGTCGGCGGGCGAGCTGCCGAGCGGCTGCCCGTCAGGACCCAGCCACCTGCCGTCGCGGCGGATGGTCAACGCCACCGCCTCGTAGTCGGCGGGGTCGAGTGCCGCACGTACCGAGGCCGCGGAGGCCAGCGAGACATCGTGTTCGCTGTTCTGCCCCCCGCCGATCACGGCCACCCGTAACCGTTCGCTCATCGAATGCTCCTCCGAATCCGGTGACCGATACCGGTCACGATCTCGTGCGGGATGGTGCCCGCCCAGTGCGCCCAGTCGTCGACGGTCGGTTCGCCGTCGTCACCCGGACCGAACACCACCGCCTCGGTGCCCGGCTGGACCGGATCGTCCCCCAGATCCACCACGACCTGATCCATCGAGATCACCCCGGCCACCGGGCACCTCCTGCCCGCGACCAGGACCCAAGCCCCCTCCGATGCGTCCCGACGCAGGCCGTCGGCGTAGCCGACGGGGAGCAGCGCCAGGTTGGTGGCACGGTCGGTCACATGGGTGTGCCCGTAGCCGATCCCGGTTTCGGCGGGTACTCGCCGCACCTGGACGACGGGTGCGGTAAATCGCAGCGCGGAGCGCAGTCGTGTGCTGTCGGACGGGTCGATGCCAACCAGCCCGGCTCCGATCCGAACCAGTTCCAGGTGCGCGTCGGGGTCGGTCAGCGTGGCGGCCGTGGCGGCCAAGTGCCGAATCGAGGGACGGAGCCCAGCCTGTTCGGCCGCCTCCACCCCGTCGAGCATCATTCGCAGTCCGGTCGTGTTCGCCGGGTGGCCCGGCTCGTCGGCCCTGGCCAGGTGGCCCATCACCCCCACGACCGTGATGTGTCCGGCGATCTCGGCTCGCCGGGCGATCGTCATCAGGTCGGCCCATTCGTCCGGGGCGGCGCCGTCGCGGGCCATCCCCGTATCGAGCTGGAGGTGTACTCGGGCCCGATATCCGGACCACGCGGCGGCCTCGACCACGACCGCCAGGTGGTTCTCACTGGGTACGGCGAGGTCGACCCGGTGCCTGCAAGCGGTCGTGACGTCGGCGTCCACCGGATTCAGCCAGCTCAGCACCGGTGCGTCCACTCCGGTGGCGCGCACGGCCAGGGCCTCCGTGATCGACGTGGTGCCGAGCCAGCTCGCGCCGCTCGCGAGCGCGGTTCTGACCATCGCGTGCAGTCCGTGTCCGAACCCGTCGGCTTTCACCACGGCCATCACTTCGCCGCGTGCCTGCCTTACGAATCGGCGGGTGTTGGCGGCCACGGCGGCCAGGTCGATCTCCAACGTGGGTTCGTGACCCCCCGTGGTGCTTCGGGAGGTCCGTGGGCGGGTCGCCGGCGCGTTCATGCCGGCACCTTCGTTTCGACAGGTCCGTAGATGGCGTGTCCGCTTTCGGTCAGTAACGCCCAGTACCTGTCCCCGTAGGACCAGTGCCACCACTCGGTGGGGTAGTTGACCAGTCCGGCGTCACCGAGCGCGCGTGCCAGTGTCGTCCGGTTGCGCCGTGCCGTCCGGTCCACCTCGGCGTCGAACCAACACGCGCCGTCGCTGTGCTCCGGAGTGGCGTCGACCGCCGTCCCCAGCCACAGTTCCTCGCCCTCCTCGTCGACCAGCGTCAGATCGACCGCCGCTCCGGCCACGTGCGGAGCCACCGCCACGGGTGCGACGAACCGGCTGGACAGCCGGTCCAGTTCGGCCTCATCGGAGTCGGGATGCAGCACGCGTAACTCGCCGGTGTAGTCATCGATGATGGCCTGCTGATCCCTCACGCTCCGGTGGCCCTCCAGGACCCGAAGATCCACACCGGGCGGCAGCGCGCTCCTGGCCTCGTCCAGCCGGTCGGCGAGCCCCGATCGCACCATGACCCCGGACGCGAAGTCCAAAGGTATCAGCGGATCACCGTTGTCACGCACACCGATCGCGCGAACTCGCGGGTCGGCCAGCAAGATCGTCATGTCGTCGAGACTATGAACGCACCGCGTGTCACCACATCGTTCGGAAGTACGAGCGACAGCGCCGAACGGCCGGTTTTCTCTCTGCACGGATGGTCCGATCGGTCGGGCTCCCGAAGATGACGCTGTCGCTGCCTTCGTCCACACCTCGGGCAACACGATCAGTGCCCTTCCGCGTGTCCCGATTTGCTCCGTTCCGGATACGGGAGTGCACTGGGTGTATGGGGAACGGCGGTGTGCCGGTACACGGGTTCTCACGCCCGGCTGGCCGGTTGGTGTTCGGGTCGATCTCGCCGATTCGGGCGCGTTCGGGCCGCTCGTGGCACGCGTGTCACGCGGGGGCGGATCGCCCGGTTCCCGTGCGGTGCCGCTCCGGCGCGGAGTGCGGTCTCGTCGACCGGGGCGTACGAGGACGCATGTGTGCCCGGTACCGCGCCGTTGCCTGAATCCCCACGAGGACGGCGTGGACATGCTCGCCAGGGCCGGGGTCGTGTTGTGGGACCCGTCGCGGGGCCCGCCGGGTGAGCATGCGGACTTCGCCACCTCGAAACCACCACGAGGAGGCACCAGCAGTGACGCAAGAAAAACCCAAACCCCCGACAACAACCGATGCCGGAATCCCGGTCGAAAGCGACGAGCACTCGTTGACGGTGGGCCCGAACGGGCCGATCCTGCTGCAGGACAACTACCTCATCGAGCAGATGGCGCAGTTCAACCGGGAGCGAATCCCGGAACGCCAGCCGCACGCCAAGGGCAACGGCGCGTTCGGTGAGTTCGTGGTGACCAACGACGTCAGCGCCTACACGAAGGCTTCCGTGTTTCAGCCGGGCACCCGCACCGAGATGATGATCCGGTTCTCCACGGTCGCCGGTGAGCGCGGCAGCCCGGACACCTGGCGTGATCCGCGTGGTTTCGCGGTGAAGTTCTACACCAGCGACGGCAACTACGACATGGTCGGCAACAACACGCCGGTGTTCTTCGTCCGCGATCCGATGAAGTTCCAGCACTTCATCCGTTCGCAGAAGCGACGCGCGGACACCAATTCGCGCGACAAGGACATGCAGTGGGACTTCTGGACGCTCTCCCCCGAATCGGCACACCAGGTCACCTGGCTCATGGGCGACCGGGGGATCCCGAAGACCTGGCGGCACATGAACGGCTACTCCAGCCACACCTACATGTGGATCAACGACCGGGGCGAGAAGTTCTGGGTCAAGTACCACTTCAAGACCGACCAGGGCGTCGACTTCCTCACGCAGCAGGAGGCCGACCACCTGGCCGGCGCGGACGGTGACTACCACCAGCGGGACCTCTACCAGGCCATCGAGAACGGGGATCACCCCAGCTGGACGCTGTACGTGCAGATCATGCCGTTCGCCGAGGCCGAGACCTACCGGTTCAACCCGTTCGACCTGACCAAGGTCTGGCCCCACGGTGACTATCCGCTCATCGAGGTGGGGCGGATGAAGCTCAACCGGAACCCGACCGATCACCACACCGAGATCGAGCAGGCCGCGTTCGAACCGAACAACCTCGTTCCGGGGATCGGTCCGAGCCCGGACAAGATGCTGCTGGCCCGGTTGTTCTCCTATGCCGATGCCCACCGGGCGCGACTGGGAGCCAACTACAAGCAGATCCCGGTCAACTCGGCCGAGGTGCCCGTCCACAGTTACAGCAAGGACGGCAGCATGCGGGTCAACAAGATCTCGGACCCGGTGTACGCACCGAACTCCTACGGTGGTCCCGAGGCCGACACGGCCCGGTTCGGCGATTACGCCGGTTGGCACACCAGTGGTGAGATGGTGCACGAGGCGTACACCCCTCGCCGGGACGACGACGACTTCATCCAGGCGGGCACGCTGGTTCGCGAGGTGATGGACGACGCCGCCCGGGAACGGCTGGTCAACAACGTCTCGGGGCACCTGCTCGACGGCGTCACCGAACCGATCCTGCAGCGCGCCTTCGAGTACTGGCGCAACATCGACGAGGACATCGGCAAGCGCATCGAGCGGGCGGTCCGCAACCACAACGGCTGACCGCTCAATTCCACTCGCCGCGCCTCGTCACCCGGGGTGCTCCGGTCCGGCCGGGGCACCCCGGGTTGTGCGCGGAGCGTACCGCCGGCCGCATGCCCGGCGATTTCGCGAGAAATCGACGCCGCCCAGCGAGTTGTGGCCCTACCGAGCGGGTGGTCCTCCGGGCCGTTCTCGAAAAGAAGTTGCGTTTCGTCCCGGTCGATGCGGCAATGAGCGGCGAATGGAACAACGGGAAATAGTGCGCGTGTCCAAGCGGCTCGCGCTGTATCTGCGCCATGCTCCCGAACGCATCGGTATCCGCCTGGAAGCCGACGGCTGGGTGAGTGTGGACGAGCTGCTGTCCGCGTTGGACCAGCACGGTATGCCGCTTACTCGTGATCAGCTCGCCGAGGTCGTGCTCCGCAACGACAAGTCACGCTTCGCCTTCGATCGCACCGGCGAGTCGATCAGGGCCAACCAGGGCCACAGCGTCGTCGTCGATCTCGATCTGCCGGTGACCTCGCCCCCGGAAGTGCTGTACCACGGCACTGTCGAGCGCTTTCTGCCCTCGATCCGTGCCGACGGGCTCCTGCCGAGGAATCGCCACCACGTCCATCTTTCGGCGAGCGTCGCCGAAGCGCGTGCTGTCGGTGCGCGCAGGGGAACACCTGTCGTGCTGGAGATCGCCGCACGCGAGATGGTCGAGGCGGACCACGAGTTCCGGGTCAGTACGAACGGGGTTTGGTTGGTGGACCGTGTCCCGCCGGGTTTCCTGCGTCGCGGTACCTGAGCCGCTGCCACCACCATTCCGGTACACCGGGTGCTCTTTCCGCGTGCCCGGCGATTTCGCGAGAAATCGACGCACGGCGGGGCGGTTCGGCTCTACGGTGTAGTCATGGGTGCACTGGACCACGAGCGCTACTGCTCGGAGATCGTCACGCAGGCCAAGCTGCTGGGCAAAGCCGTCGACGGCGCGGAACCGGACTCGACCGTGCCGAGCTGCCCGAACTGGAACCTGGAGCGGTTGATGCTGCATCTGGGAGGTGAGTACCGCTGGGCGGAGCAGATCGTGCGCACGCGTGATCAGGTAGAGATCTGTGCCGCCCATGCCGACGGCGCCCCCGAGCCCGCGGGGCAGGATTCGGCTTCCCTCGGGACATGGTTGGTCGAGGGGGCCGAGGGCCTCGCGGATGCGCTGCGTGGCGCGGGACCGGAGGCGGAGGTCTGGAACCCGATCGTCGGAGTACCGCGGAACGCGCTCTCGTGGGCTCGACGCATGACGCACGAGACGCTGTTGCACCGGGCCGACGCGGAGTTCACGGTCGGTGCGGGGTTCTCAACTGCTGTCGGTTTCGCGGAAAAACGTGTCAACGCGTGTCAGCGTGTCCGCGTGGTGGGTGGTCGTAACGCCACGCGCGGAGCTTGTCCGGGTCGTACAGGACGGTGCGGCCGACCCTGGTCGGCTGGGGGAAGTCGTCGTAGGTGTAGGAGTTGCGGTACAGCGTCTTCACGCTGATGCCCAGTAGTTCAGCTGCTTGTGGGGCGGAGATCAGCCCATCCAAGTTAGACATACTTGAGTATGTTAGCTTGTGGTCAAGCAAAACGCCACGAGGAGGTGACAAGCATGGCCACGGTGTTGCAGGCATACCAGTTCGCGCTCGAACCCACGCCTGATCAGCGGGCCATGTTGTCGTCGCACTGCGGCGCGGCCCGGTTCGCCTACAACTGGGGCTTAGCGCAGGTCAAGGCCGTGATGGAGCAGCGCAGCGCCGAACGCAGCTACGACTTGCCCGAGGATCAGCTCACCCCCTCCATGCCGTGGTCGGCCTATTCCCTGCGCAAAGCCTGGAACACCGCCAAGCACGACGTTGCCCCCTGGTGGGGCGAGAACTCGAAAGAGGCGTACGCCTCCGGGCTGGCGAACCTCGCGACCGCGCTGGACAACTGGAACAAGTCACGGAAGGGCAAGCGCGCCGGGGGCAAGATGAGGTTCCCCCGGTTCAAGTCCAAACGTCACCGCTTGTCGTGCCGGTTCACGACCGGTTCGTTCGGCCTGGCCGCCCGCGATCGCCGTCATGTGAAGCTGCCCCGCATCGGCACGGTGCGCACCTACGAGTCCACCCGCACACTCGCCCGGCACGTCGAGCGCGGCACCGCCCACATCCGCTCGGCCAGTGTGAGCTTTCATCGGGGCCGGTGGCACGTGTCGTTCTCCGTGGAGATCACCAAGACCGAACCCAAGCCTGCGGGCAAGGGCGGTGCGGTCGGCGTGGATCTCGGAATCAAGTCCCTCGCCGTGCTCTCCACCGGCGAAACCATTGCCAACCCCAAGCACCTCGAAGTAGCGCAGCGCGAACTACGCCGGTTGCAGCGCCAAGCCTCCCGCCGAAACGGCCCAGACAAGCGCCCCCGGAAGCAGCCGTCGAACCGGTGGCGCAAGACCCAAGCACGCATCGCGAAGCTGAACATCGCCATCGCGAACGCACGCCGGGATGGTCTGCACAAACTCTCGGCGCGCTTGGTCGATGAGTTCGACGCCGTGGTGGTGGAAGACCTCAACGTGGCCGGGATGGTGCGTAACCACAAGCTTGCCCGCGTCGTCTCCGATGTCGGCATGGCTGAGCTGCGTCGCCAGCTCGACTACAAAACCACGTGGAACGGTCGCGACCTGGTGGTGGCCGACCGGTGGTATCCCAGCTCGAAGACCTGCAACGACTGTGGTGCGGTGAAAACCAAACTGCGCCTGTCCGAGCGGACATTCACCTGCGATCACTGCGGATACACCGCTGATCGTGATCTCAACGCGGCCCGCAACCTAGCGGGTCTCGCGTCCACGGCGAGTTGCGTCGGGACGGAAAACACGCCCGCTGGAAACCCACGTAAGACCAGCCCCGCTGGCAACGGGTACCGCCACGGGAAGACCCCGCCCCAACGGGCCAGGGCCAACGCTGCGCCGCAAGGCGACAGCTCAGGAACACTTTTACACGTTTCCTGAACGGTTCACATCGGATCCGGAGCTCGCGGTGGACGCGCTGGACGAGTGGATGCTGCTGTGCGCGCTGCCGCGGTTATCGCAGGCCGATCCCGAGCTGCGGCGGCTGCTCGGTGACGGGAACACGGTGCACCTGCACGCCACCGACGTGCCCGAGGAGCTCGCGGCGGAGTGGTTGGTCGACCTGAGCGGGGAGCCGATCACCTGGCGTCGTGCGCACGAGAAGGCGACCGTGGCGCTACGGGGGTCGCTGACGGGATTGCTGCTGGCCGCCTACCTGCGAAAGCCGTTGTCCGATCCGGACCTCGAGGTGCTCGGCGACACCGAGCTGCTGCGCGGCTGGTTGGAGCGCGTCACCGTCTGGTTCCGCTAGGTTCCGCGCGGTTCGGCGGCCGTGCGGACGCGTCACCGGAGGACGGCGCCGCGCCCGCCCGGGCACGGCGCCCTCCGCGAGTGGATCGTCACTCCACCGAGACCACCCCGGCGTAGCGCAGCAGGTCGACGATGCCGAACTCGCTGCCCACGCCACCGATCGTGGGTTCCCAGCGCGGGAACACCGACAGGTAGGAGCTCGGATCCGCCCGCAGCAGGCCCACCAGCGTCTCGGCGACGAGACGGCCGCCGACCGGACCGAGCTGTCGTCCCCCGCGCAGCACCTCGGCTTCCTTCAGCAGGTAGTACCAGAGGTATATCGGCCCCTCGCTCCCCAGCTCCTCGTCGCTGAGCGGAATCTCCCCGATCTTGCGGGCCACGTCCTGCCCCGAGGGGAGCTGTTGCGTCTCGCTGCGCAGCAGGTTGCGCACCACGAGCGAGCGCAGCTGCGACGGCAACGCACCGTCGACCGCGCCCGGAACGGCACGGATGGGCAGATCCAGCAGCCGCGTGTTGATCGCGGCCTCGAACCGCTTGGCCTGCGTGGCGCTCGTTTCCTCGTCCGTCTGGAAGAAGTAGCGCCAGTCCACCGTGTCCTCCGGCGCCACCGGTCCGCCGTTCAGATCCGTTCTGGGAACACCGGGCGCCTCCGGATCCTCCGGAAAGATCGGTGCGAAGAAGGACTCGTTGACCCGGTAGTGCGAACGGATGGTGGCGTGGCCGAACCGGAAACCGGCCACCGCGAACTCCACCGGGATGAACGGATCACCGCTCGGGTCGAAGAACCGCGGTCCGTTCTCGGCTATGTCGTTCATCAGGTCCTCGCCGACCACCAGCGGGAGGAACTGATTGCGTACGATCCATTGGAAGTGCCAGCGCACCAACTGTTGTGCGGTGGCCAGGAGATCGTCGTAGTAATTGCTCAACGTCAGCAGTTCGGTGGTCGACCGGCCTTCCTCCGGCCGTTCGGGTGCGTTGGGAAACACTTGGCCGAAGACGTCGGTGATTTCACCGGATCGCAGTTCGTCCACGATCCGGTTGTGGAACTTAGCGAATGCCAGATGCAGCTGCGATATAATCAGATTCTCGTCGTTGCGCGGATCGCCGATCAACGCCACTCCCTCCGGAGTTCGGGCGTGATCGTGCCCCCCTTCTGCGATCGCGAGTTTGGTCTGCTGTGACTCGGCGTCGTAGAGGAGTTCGTCGACGGCCGGGCCGCCGCCGTACAGGTGGTCCAGATCGAGGCGCGGTGAGCGGAAACTGCGCAGGGCTTCGGGGTCGACCCGCTGTTCCAGGCTGCTGGTCGGATCGAACGTGATGTTGTGGTCGATGAACTGTCCGAGAAAGGTGAACCCCGAGTCGAGGACCGGGTTCTGTTGCTCGTCGGTCGTGGTTCCGGAATCCATTTTTCCACCCGGTAGGCCGAACTCCTCGGCGAGTTCCGGCCCGGTGGCCCTTCTGGGTTCGATCGTCGGAAACATTCTGCCGAATCTGCCGGTTACCGCACCGTTTCGTGCGGCCGACTGCCCCCGGTTCCGCGATCCGTGTACCGTCATGAACAAACTCCCGCTTTGGTTTTCATGCGGCGAACATCGCAAAAGGATCGAATGTCTCTCGCCCCCCATGAACAGACCTTCGGTCGTTCCCGATGTGCCTGCGATCTTCTCCTCGCGAATCCGCGCGCGAAGAGATCCTTCCCTCCGGAGAGATCCGATTCCCAATCGGATCCGTAAACGAAAGTAGTGGATTTCACTCGACAGTGACAATCAACTACTCGGTAAGTCACTCGAATGGAGCAGAGTTAGGATTTCGGCAGTACGGAAGGTAGCGGGGTAACCGGGTAAGCCTGCCGATCATCCCCGATCAGCCCCGGGCACGTGTCACCGTTCGCAACAGGCCGGGCGTCAACCGCGAGAGCAGCAGGCCCGCCCTGGCCTCCGGCGTGACCGGTGCGACGGCTCGGTCGCGGCGAACCGCCCGCAGGATCTCCGCCGCGGCGCTCTCAGAGGTGAAGGCGCGACGACGATAGAGGCGCCCCGCTCGTTCCCGCTTGCGCCGTTGCTGTTCGGGAGAGCTGCCCACGAAGGTCGTCGTGTCGGTTATGCCGGAGCTGACCACTCCCGGGCACACCGCGGTGACCCCGATGCCGTGCGCGGACAGCTCACCCCGCAGTCGTTCGGAGAGGGCGAGTACCGCGGCCTTGGAGCTCGCGTAGGCGGGCAACCCCGGTACGGGCAGATAGGCCGCCGCCGAGGCCACGTTGACGATCCGGCCGCCCTCGCCGCGCTCGATCAGCTGTTCGGCGAACGCCCGGCAACCGTGGATCACGCCCCACAGGTTCACGTCCAGGACCCGTTGCCAGTCGGCCTCCGTGGTGTCCATGAAGGAACCGGACATGCCGATCCCGGCGTTGTTGATCACTATGTCGGCTACGCCGTGCTCCTCCCGTACCCGTTCGGCCAGCTCCCGCACCGAGGAGCCCGTCGCCACGTCCACGCCGTATCCCGCGGCCACGGCCCCCTGCTCGCGCAGTCGCGCCGCGGTCAGCCGCGCCGCGGCTTCGTCCACATCGGCCGCCACGATCTCGGCGCCCTCCGCCGCGAAGGCGTGCGCGGTGGCACGACCTATTCCGCTTCCCGCCCCGGTGACCACGACGAGCCGGTCCGCGAAACCCCGCCGATCGACGCCGGTTCGGGCTCTGCGCAGTTCCCGGGACTGTTCCCCGCCTTCCAGGTGCCGGACGAACTCCTCGGTAGCGTGGGCGATCCGTTCCGGGGAGCTGCGGGGCAGCCAGTGCCCGCCCCGCAGGTGCCGCACCCGCAGGTCCTCGACCCAGCGGTCGATCTCGGTCTGCATGGGGGTTCCGACGAAGGAATCGCCCGTGGGGGCGAGTACCTGCACCGGTACCGAGGTGGCGCGTGGGGTCGGAGCGCGGAACCGCCGCGAGGTGTTCCTGCGGTACAGCGCGAGCCCGGCCACCCCGTCACTGGTTCGCGCCGTGATGTGCCGAGCACTGGGGTCCAGCAGCCGTATCACCCGCCGCATGATGCCGGTGCGCCACGCCAGTTCGGGGATGACGGGAAGCTGGAAGAAACCGATGTAGCCGGAGTGCGTGAGTTGGCTCACCAGGTCGCGGAGCCCTCGCGGCGTGGGACGGCGCAGTTTGCTCCGCATCCACTCGCCCGCGTGGTCGAGGGAGGGGCCCGAGATCGTGGTGAAGGAGCGGATTCGTTCCCGCAGCCTCGGATTGGTGACGGCCTGCCACGCCTGGATCGATCCCCAGTCGTGGGCCAGCAGGTGCACGGGGCGTTCGGGACTGACCTCGTCCATGACCCGTTCCAGGTCGGCGGCGAGCCGCTCGAGGTCGTAGGCGTCGTTCCGGCGGGGCCTGTCCGATTCGCCCGCGCCCCGCACGTCGTAGGTGACCACGTGATACCGCTCGGCGAGCAGGGGAACCACCTCGTCCCAGACGTGCCGGTCGTCGGGATACCCGTGTACGCACACGATGCACGGACGTGCACGGTCGCCGTGCTCGCGCACCGCGAGCCGGATTCCGTCGCTGGTGTGTACTCGCGGACTGGCCGTCATGATCACGTCCTCGTCGGGGGTCCCGAAGCCGTCGGCCCGCCCGGGGCGGGCAACCGACCGGTCCGGGCGTTATTTCGTCCGGCCCGATCGACGAAGTAACTGTTACCACGAGTAACAGTAGGTTGTCGAACACCGAGCGACACCGGTGATCCACCGCGACGGGCCGACTCGCGTGCTGACCACCTGTCCCGGCGAATCGTTCCGCCCCTGTTACCCCTGGGCAGGCGGAGGGAGGAGCGTGTCGGCGGTTCGGGTGATCGTGTCCAGCGCGGTGGCGATCGCCGGGCGGTCCCGGCTGCCGAGCCTGTTGGTCGCCAGGATGCGGCGTGCCGGTGCCGGTTCGCCGCGCAGCGGGATGCGGGTGACGGGCCAGTCCTGGTGCAACCTGGCGAGCCTGGGAACGAGGATGATGCCGAAGTCGTGGGCCACCAGGGCTGTTCCGGTCTCCCACTCGTCGGCGTAGTGCGCGATGTCCGGTGTGAACCCGGCCGCCATGCACGCGGTGCGCACCAGGTGGTGGTAGGTGCTGCCCGGCCGTCCCAGTATCCACGACTCGTCGGCGGCGTCGGCGAGCGTGACCGTCCGGCGCTCGGTCAGGTGGTGGTGCTCGGGTACCACCAGATCGAGCGGATCGTCGAGCAGTGGATGCTGGTCGAAGCGGGTGTCCGATGCGGGCGGCGTGTCGTCGGTGGCGATCAGCAGTGCCAGATCGGCATCGCCCGCCAGCAGCAGATCGAAGCAGCGCGCCGGTTCGGCCTCGATGACCCGGACCCGCAGGTGCGGGTAGTGGTCCCGTAGCGCGGCGGCGGCCGGGGGAAGCAGGTGAGTCGCCGCGGTGGAGAAGCCGCACACGGTGAACGAGCCCTCGGGTTCGTCGGTGGCGGCGGCCAGTTCCGCCCGGGCGCGCTCGGCCTGTGCGGACAGCACCTCGGCGTGGCGCAGCACGGTCGTGGCGGCGGCGGTCAATCGGATGCCGCGCCCCGACTGGGTGATCAGTTCCACCCCGAGTTCGGCGGCCAGCTGACGCAACTGGTGTGACACGGCCGAGGGCGTGTAGTGCAACGCCTGGGCGGCGGCGGTGACCGTGCCGTGGTGGGCCACCAGCTGCAGCACCCGCAACTTCGGATCGATCATGTAAATATTTTGCACGATCGTTTGCGAAAACGTTTGCTTCTCTGCAGCAGTTTTCGTGGACAGACTGGTGTCGTGCTGTTCCGGAGATTTTTCGACGAAGATGGTTCCGGTCCCCGACTCGCCACGGGCAGGTTTGCCACCGGTCGCGCCCACGAGGTGCGTACGGCGGTCTACCTGCTGGTCGTGCTCACTGCGGGGGCCTATCTGCCCAGCCCGTTGTACCCCGACTACCAGCAGGCCTTCGGATTCGGCGATCTCACGATGACGTCGATCTACGCCACCTTCGCACTCGTCAGCGCGCCCGCCCTGCTGCTGTTCGGCCCGGCTTCGGACGCGCTGGGTCCCAGAACGGTACTTCGCGCTGGCTTGCTGGCCGCCGCGCTCGGTTCGTGCTGTTTCGCGCTCGCCTCCGGCCCGGCCTGGTTGCTGGTGGGGCGCGCCGCGCAGGGAACAGCGCTGGGAGCCGTGACCGGGGCGACCAGCGCGCTGCTCGTCGAACGGGCCGCGAACAGGGACAGGTTACGCGCGTCCACAGTGGCCAGCATGGGATTCGTGGCGGGGACCGCCACCGGGCCGCTCGTCGCGGGGGTGCTGGCCCAGTACGCGCCCGCGCCCCGCCTCTCGCCCTATCTGGTGCATCTGGCGCTGCTGGCGGTCGGGTGGTGCCTGGTCTCGGCACTGCCCGCGGCCACCTCCCGGGTGAGCCGTTGGCGCCCGACACGCCCGCGAATACCGGCGGGGATACGCGCTTCGTTCACCACGGCCGCCGCTTCCGGCTTCCTCGCCTGGACCGGCGCCGGCCTCTTCCTGGCGGTCGTGCCGGTCGTGCTCGGTCGACGGGCGGGAGTCGAGAACCCGGCGATCACGGGCGCGCTGCTCTGTGCCGTGCTCACCTGCTCGGTGCTGATTCAACCGCTGGTGACCCGGTTCGGTCCGCGCCTGGC
This sequence comes from Actinopolyspora lacussalsi, assembly GCA_030803735.1. NCBI lineage: Bacteria > Bacillati > Actinomycetota > Actinomycetes > Actinopolysporales > Actinopolysporaceae > Actinopolyspora > Actinopolyspora lacussalsi. The sequence goes on from JAURUC010000001.1 coordinate 4,468,796, forward strand.
GCAGCTGCTCGGGCTCGGTGCGTTGCTGAGCGGGCTCGTGCTGCTGGCGCTGACCGGCGGCGGTTCGCTGTCGGTGACCGTGATCGCGGCGGTGGCCACCGGAGTCGGGCACGGCCTCACCTACAGCGGCGCGGGCGCCACCATCGACGTGGTAGCTCCCGAACGGCAGCGCGCGGGGGTGACCTCCGCGCTCTACATCGCCTTCTACGCCGGTGCCGGGCTGCCCGCTGTGGTGGTCGGACTGCTGACCCGCTGGCACGACATGGCCACGGCCGTGTCCTGGTTGGGTGCCGTCGCCGCTTCGCTCGTGCCGATCGTCGTGATGGCGCTGCTGCTGGCCGACCGCAACCGGCGGGTGTCGCGTACCGAGTTCCGGGCACGAACCACCGCCACGTACCAGCCGTTCCGTGAGCCCCGTCGGTTCGGCCGATTCGGTCGACGCGACGTGCCCGCACACCAGGACCGGCTCGAACCGGCCGATACCGAGTTCAGCCGATCGGGATGAGCCGTCGCGACACGGGCCCGCGTCGCGTCTCCCGGCCGTACCGGGTGCGAGCTGGGTCAGCCGCGGGCCTGTCGAATCCGTTCCAGCAGTCCCGAGATACGTTCGGCGGCCTCCGCCTGATCGCCTTCGGACAGCGCCGAACCCATCCCGACCGCGACCGCCCCGTTCGCTATCCAGTCGGGGGCTCGGTCCACCGAGACTCCGCCGGTTGGAACCATCGGGGCCTGCGGCAGTGCCGCGAGCACGTCCCGCATGCTCTCCGGCGTCCACCTGCTCGCGGGGAACAGCTTGATCGCGTCGGCACCCGCTTCCAGGGCCCGCACCAGCTCGCTCGGCGTGTCGACACCGGGCAGCACCGCCGCACCGTAGCGGTGGCCGGTGGAGATCACCTCGTCGTGCAGCGATGGCGATACCAGGAACCGAGCCCCGGCGTCGACGGCGAGTCGTGCGGAGGTGGCGTCCAGCACGGTGCCCGCCCCCAGCAGCGCGTTCGGGTACTCCGCACGGAGCTCGCGCAACACCGTCGTGGCGTCCGGTGTGGTCAGCGAGACCTCCAGTACCTCCAGGCCCGCGTTCAGGCAGGCCGCGGCACGTTGCCTTGCCGTTCGTGCGTCGGCGGCCCGGACGATACCCACCACCCCGTGCTCGGCGATGGTGCTTGCTACCTGCCAGCGGTACATTCCACTCCTCCGTACAGAACTCGAAACGGTATTCGTGTGCGTGCTCGGTTAGCCGTCACGTGAGTCGGCGCCTTGCTGTGTTGGGCCGGCTCTTGAGTAGCGACCTACGCGGCGAGCGGCCCGGCCTCGCAATGCATCCGACTCACGCACCGGGGACACCCGCGCTGCGACACTCACGCTCGCTTCCCGACGGCGCCCCTGGAACACACCCGGAAAATCGACGTCGCACGGGAGAACCCGCGGCGGTGCCGATTGCGTAAGTGGTGGGAGCTCGGCTCGCGGGAGTGGTGGGAGTGCGGCCCCGTGCCGTCCCACCGCCCGGCGATTTCGCGAGAAATCGACGTCCGCCTCCGCCGTGCCGCCCCAGCGGGGCGTCGATTTCGCGAGAAATCGACGCCACCGGGGCCGTGCCGACTCCACAACGCGTGGTCGAATGGCGTCAGCGCGCGGTGACCTGCTCGTCACCCACGGCCAGATCCCGCAACCGCGAGTCAGGGAGGCCGTCCATGTCCCCGAGAATCTGCACCACGCTGCCCGCCACGGTGGCGGCCTCGGCCAGCGCCTCGGGCACCGAGATCCCCCGCAGGTGCGCGGACAGGAATCCCGCGTTGAACGCGTCACCGGCTCCCACCGGATCCACCGCGGGCACCTCGGCCGCCCGCTGGAACCACTCCCGCTCACCGTCGGTGGCCCAGGCCCCGCGCGAGCCCAGCTTGAGCACCACCAGCCGGGCACCCCGTTCGAGCAACCACCCGGCGGCGGCACGCTCACCGGCGCACCCGCTGATCTCCTCGGCCTCGTCCAGACCGGTCAGTACCAGGTCGGTTCGCTCGGTGAGTGGGCGCAGCAGCTCCACCCACCGCTCGATCCCGGCCAGCTTGCGCCGAATGTTGGGATCCAGACTCACCGGAACCCCGGCATCCCGCGCCGCCCGCACCGCCCGTTCGGTGGCCGCTCTCGCGTCCTCGGACAGCGCGGCGGTGATGCCGGTCAGGTGCAGCAACCCGGCCCCACCGATCCACTCCTCGTCCACGTCCCCCTCGTGCAGGGCGCTGCCGGCCGAGCCGCTCCGGTAGTAGCAGACCTCGATGGGGCGGTGCGCGTGCGCGTCGCGCACCAGCAGCCCGGTGGGCAGCGACTCGTCCACCACAGCCCGGGAGACGTCGACTCCTTCGCCGCGCAGGGTACGCAGCGCGGAACGGCCGAACGGATCGTCGCCCACCCGCCCGAACCACCCCACGCGGTGGCCGAGGCGGGCCAGCCCCACGGCCGTGTTCGACTCCGCTCCGGCGATCGAACGCCGGAACCCCGCCGCGTGCTCCAGCGGCTGCCCCTGCTCCGCCAGCAGCAGCCCCATCGTCTCACCGAAAGTGATCACCTCGGGGCTCAAGCGTCCTCCTCGATCCGGAACGGGTGCACGCGGTTGCCCCGGACATCGGGATCGAAGTGGAACAGCGCGCCCGCGTGGGGATCCTCCCGGTTCTCGATGCCCTGCCGGGAGGTGGTGATGTAGAGGGTGTCCAGGTCGGTTCCGCCGAACGCGCAGGCGGTCACCTGGGGTGTGGGCAGCTCCACCCTGGTGAGCAGTTCGCCCTCCGGGCTGTAGCGGTGCACCGCCCCGCCCTGCCAGAGCGCGACCCACAGGCAGCCCGCTGCGTCCAGCGTCAACCCGTCCGGAGCGCCGAGTTCGTTCGGAATCCGCACCACGGGACGTCTGTCGTGCAGCTCCCCGGTGCCCGGCGTGACGTCGAACCGGTCGATGCGCCGGGTGGGGGTGTCCACGTAGTACGCCGTCCCACCGTCGGGGGTCCACACCAGACCGTTGGAGATGGTCACCCCGTCCAGCACCCGCTCGGTACTCAGGTCGCCGTGCAGCCGCCACAACGCCCCCCGGCCGGGGGATTCGTCGTAGGCCATCGAGCCCGCGTAGAACCTGCCGAGGGCGTCGCACCCGCCGTCGTTCATGCGTACCGAGGGGTCGCTCCACAACTCGGGCAGTGACTCCGGTGTCTCGTTGCCCGGCCGCAGCAGGGCGAAGCCCCGTTCCAGCGCCAGCACCAGACCACCGCCCACCACCGGCCGTGCCACGGCGGCCACGGTTCCGACCTTGGTGCGGCCGACGGTGCCGCCCGGAACCATGCTCAGCAGGTCTCCCGCGAGCATGTCCACCCAGTGCAGCTGTCCGGTGGCCTCGTCCCAGACCGGTCCCTCGCCGTGCTCGGCGCGGTTCTCGGTCAGCTGTTCGGCCCGGTGTACGGCAACGCTCGAATCGCTGTGCAAGCCGAAGAATCCTTTCGTGCCGGGTTCTGCCGATCCGGACGGTGCGTCCGGTTCGGACACTGCCGCTGCTTCCGCTCAGCAGTCCGAATCCTGTCGCTCGCTCGGGGGATCGGCTGCCGATTTCCCCGTGGGGGGTGTGTTGAACACGGCGCGCAGGTCCCGCTCGGTGGTTCGCAGGTGCCTGCGCATCGCTTCGGCCGCCCCGCCGGGATCGCGTTGCCGGACGCGGTCGAGTACCTCGCGGTGCTGTTCGGCCGCGTCGGCGTGCGAACCGCCCAGCTTCCGGTGTCCCCGGTAACTGGCGATCATGCTGTCGTGCAGGCTGCCCGCCAGCGCCTCGATGAGCAACGCCAGCATCCGGTTGCCGGAGGCGCGCGCCAGCAGTTCGTGGAACCGCAGGTCGGCGTCGTGGTACTCGGTGGCGTCCTCGGCCTGGTCCATCGCTCTGATCGCCAGTTCCATCGCGGAGACGTCGCTCGAACCGGCGTTGTTCGCGGCGAGCGTGCTGGTCTGCGTCTCCAGGCCGTGCCTGACTTCGAGCAGTTCGAAGGCCGAGCCGGGGTTCCAGCGCAGCAGGGTGTTGAAGAAGTCCCCGATCTGGTCCCCGCTGGGTGCGGTGACGCGGGGACGCCTTCCCTTGCGGATCTCCACCAGGCCCCGTGCCTGCAGTGACCGGATCGCCTCGCGCACGGTCAGCCTGCTGACACCCAGTCGGGTCGCCAACTCGGACTCGGAGGGCAGCAGCTCGCCCACCCCGAACCGCTCGAAGATCAGTTCCTCGAGTTCGGTCGCGGCGTCCCGAGTTCCCGGGCGCTCCGGTTCGTCGGTCTCGCTCATCCGTGTCCTCGGTCGCTCGTTGGGCGGCATCCGCCGAGTATCCCCAGCGTTCGGATCGAGAACCTATCAGATACGTTCTTAACTCGATAGGCTTCATTCGGATCGGACGATTCGGCATATACGCAGCTCATAGTAATTTATTGGTCCGATGACCGGGCCGTGATTGCTCCGGACGTGGTGTTGACGCGGAGTCACCTGTCATACAGAATCTCTCGCTCGACTCGGTACTGGTCCGGGAGGGCACGCGACCCCCGGCAAGCGCGGACACCGAACCCCACGAGCGAAACCCGACAGGCGAAACCCGACAGGCGGAACGGAGTGGACATGCGAATCACGGGGCTGGAGACTTTCCCGGTGCCACCTCGCTGGCTGTTTCTCAGGATCTCCACCGACGAGGGGATCGTCGGCTGGGGCGAACCGGTGGTCGAGGGGCGTGCCCACACCGTCGCGGCGGCCGTCGACGAGCTGTCCGAGCTGCTGGTGGGGCGCGACCCGCTGGCCATCGAGGATCACTGGCAGGTGATGACCAAGGGCGGTTTCTACCGGGGTGGTCCGGTGCTCTCCAGCGCCGTGGCGGGCATAGACCAGGCGCTCTGGGACATCGCGGGCAAGAGCTACGGCGTTCCCGTCCACCGGCTGCTCGGTGGGCCGGTGCGCGAGCGGGTCCGGGTATACCAGTGGATCGGTGGTGACGAGCCCTCGGACGTGGCCGAAGCGGCAGCCGAGCAGGTCGAGGCCGGGTTCACCGCCGTGAAGATGAACGGCAGCGGCAGACTGCGCCACATCGACACGCCCGCCGAGCTGGACGCGGTGGTCAGCCGGGTCGCCGCGGTGCGCGAGGTGCTCGGCGACGAGCGTGACGTGGCGGTGGACTTCCACGGCCGGTTCTCCACCGCGATGAGCCGTCGGGTGCTACCTCGCTTGGAGCCGCTGTCCCCGCTGTTCGTCGAGGAACCGGTGCTACCGGAGAACACCGCCAAGGTCCGCGACGTCGTCACCTCGACCTCCATTCCCATCGCGCTGGGGGAGCGGTTGTTCTCCCGCTGGGACTTCCGCGATGTGCTGCCCTCCGGCATCGCGGTCGCGCAGCCCGACCTGTCGCACGCGGGCGGGATATCGGAGGTGCGCCGCATCGCGGCGATGGCCGAGGCGCACGACGTGACGCTGGCGCCGCACTGTCCACTCGGGCCGCTGGCGCTGGCGGCCAGCCTGCAGGTCGCCTTCGCGACCCCGAACTTCCTGATCCAGGAGCAGAGCAGGGGAATCCACTACAACGTGGGCTCGGATCTGCTGGACTACCTGGTCGATCCCAGCCCGTTCCGGTTCGACGAGGGGCACGTCGCCGCGCCCCAGGCGCCCGGTCTGGGCGTCGAGATCGACGAGGCGAAGGTGCGCGAGGCCGCCGAGCGCGGTCACCGCTGGCGTTCACCGGTCTGGCGTGATTCGGACGGCGCTTTCGCCGAGTGGTGAGCCGGTGTCACGTCCTGCTCGGGTTGGGCGAGATGTCCGGGATCGCCGTGCCGGAGGCCGATCTCGAGCTGTGTGCGCTGCTCCGTGATCGTGGAGTCGAGTTCCGAGGCGAGGCGATCGACCTGGCCCAGCACCAGCCGGAGGGGTGCTGGGCGGGTGGCACCACTACTGCCGGATGCGTACCGAGTACCTGATCGCTGCCGGTGACCACGTGCCGCCCAGCCCGGTCAACACGTGTGGAGATAACTCCTCGAACACCATCAGGCTGCGACGTACGACCGGTCCACCTCCACGCCCGTGGAGAGCACGCCTGTTGGCTGCTGTTAGTGCTCGATGGGGTCGGTCCACCTCCACGCCCGTGGAGAGCACCCGGACTTTCGATCGGGCCTGGGTGGCCGCCGCGGTCCACCTCCACGCCCGTGGAGAGCACGTCGGTGTCGCCGTCGAGCACCGCGTCGTAGGCGGTCCACCTCCACGCCCGTGGAGAGCACGTTGCGCGCCATCGTCAGGGTCTGCTGAAGCCCGGTCCACCTCCACGCCCGTGGAGAGCACCCGGCGCCCGGGTTCCCTCCGACCATCAACGGCGGTCCACCTCCACGCCCGTGGAGAGCACCCTCTGCGACCTGCGACGTTATGACCGCCGTTGCACGTTTTCGCGCCACCGCGACATCGCACCTCGGATGTGAGCTCAGTACTTCTCGGCCGGTTCCGGTCAGGAGTCATCGTAGCGTCGGCAACCGAACGTCTCGATCTCCGCACACCACGACCAGCCATCGTGGCTGGAGACGCGAAAAGTCCCGCCCGGCAGTATCGAGCGGGACTTCACGGCAGCGGTTCAGCCGTCGAGGCGGTCGCTTTTGATCGCGTCGACGAACGAAGTCCACGCGGTGCTGTCCACCACGAGAGTCCCACCATCGCGGTCCTTGGTGTCGCGTACGCCGACAACGTTTACGGCATTTCCCACCTCGACGCAGTTGCCGGTGTTGCCGCTGTAGCTCGAAGCGTGCCATGTGAAGGACCGTGCGCTAGTAGTCATGTCAGGCCTCTCGTCTGGGTTAGCTGTATCCGCGCCTCACCTTATCGAGGAGACCGTGTGATTCTTCTTCAGGCAGCGCAGCACCGCGGAGGCGTTGGTAGGCAGTCGCATACGTCTGGATCACTGAGTTCTCTTCGGGATAGGTAGCGCCTGCCACGTCTTCGACGTAGGCCATGACACCGGTTGAATCCAGACGCAAGAGCACGAACGCTGCCTTGGCTATGTACGCCTCGTCGTGATTCGGCGTTGTCCTGGGGCGAAAGGGGAGAACGTGCAGGCTCACGTTCGGCAGCTCGGAGAGTTCGTTCAAGTGAGTGAGCTGCTCACGCATGATCGCGTCATTTCCGATGACTCGGTGGAGTGCCGTCTCTTGCAGCACGACACTGACCTTCGGAGCGTCTTCCTTGGTGAGTACCGCTTTTCGGTTCATCCTTATCTTGACCTGTTGTTCGAGCTCTTGGGCCGAAGCGAGCGGGTAACCCGCTCGCAGCAAGACGCGCGCGTAGTCTTCGGTCTGTAGAAGACCGGTCACGATCTCGCTCTCGTAGATGGAGAGTTCGGTGGCTTCGGACTCCATGACCAGGAATCGGCGGAACCAGTCGGGAACGGAGTCCCGGTAGGTGCCCTTCTTGCGTGGTTTCGGCACTGCCGCCAGGCGCAGCGCCTCCGCTGTCTGGGAGTCATCCGCCCCGTAGCGCTCCAGCAGGGCGCTGACCTCATCGGACTTGATGGCCTGTTTGCCGTTCTCCATCTTGGAGATCTTGGCCGTGGAACAGCCCAGGTGCGCAGCGGCGTCGGAAGCGTTCAAGTCCGCGTCCTCCCGAAGTCGTCGCAGCAGAATCCCCAGTTGGATCAGCACGACCTGTGGATCCTCAGTGGCCATACGAGACGCCTCCTTCGATACGTCGTCACCGCAAGCGCACGCCGAATCGAACGCTCACGCTCTATACACGACAGTGTTATGCACTGTGTTGTCAACTCGAAAGTTTCGCGATAGCGTAAGACCTTGATAGAGAGTAATTGACAAGATACGAAAAGTGAAAGATCGGGCGAGGCAGGGGTGCGCAGTGAACCCGAGGGGTAGACAGTCGCGCGGGCATCGACACGGCTCCATCGAAGGACATGTCCGACCGGTGAAGAGTCCAGTTCAGACGTGTGTCGGTGCTGCTGGAGCGAATTCGTGTAGCGCCAGGTGGCTCGAAAGCTGAGTCATCGATGTTTTGACCACTCGTCCGGTGGCGGCCACCGGACGAGTAGCCCTTCCCGCGTACGCCGGCAAGCATCACGCGGGGGTGGCTCCGTCAGCCGTTTACTACTGATGTGGAGCGTTGTTGATGCTATCGCTTTGTGTGACGTGTGTCGTTGCGCGTCTCGAACTTCCGCACCTCGGCTGCCTGGTGGGGGTGGTGTGAGGTGGGGGTGTTGTTTCCGCGCAGCTTGGTGTGTGTGGTGTTGGCCGCGACCGAGGCCGATCACCGGTCTGGCCGGACACCACGGCTGCATGCGATCGAGCGCCATCCGGTCGAGTACACGGCCTCGTGGGTGCTGAGTCTGTGCCAGGTTTATCTGGGGTTGGGCGAGATGGCCGTGATCACTGGCCCGGAGGCCGATCCGGAGCTGTGTTCGCAGTGTTGTTCCATGATCGCGTGGTCGGGTCTGCGGGGGCGGGTGGTGCGCCATGCCGTCGCTCGTTGAGCTGTCCGTGCCGCCGCCTCGGTTCGTCACCGGCACCGATTCCGGGGCGATTCATGCCACCGCGTTCTACAAACGCACCGAGTCCGCCCGGGCGGGCCAAGGGTTCGTGGCGTGTTTCTGCGGCGAGGTGGTCGAACTCGCCCCGCACCCGCCGGAACGCATCTTGGGCGGGTGGCATCACTACTGCCGGGTGTGTCTGCAGTATGTGATCGGCGGTAGCGAGGCCCACCCGCCAAGCCCGGTCAATTCCTACGAGCCGTGGCTTCGCGAGCTGGCCCAGCTCGATGTTTCGGCCACTGTGGACGGTGTGTCGGAGTGGTCGGTCATCCCGTGCCGTCAGCAGCGGCACGGCCGGGCGGTGCTGCGGCTCAAACCCACCGCTCAGGGCATCGCGTTGCTGGCGCCCGCCCCGGCTGCGGCTTCACTGCTCACGCTCGCCGAGGCGCGGCAACTGCGGGGAGCTCTGGACGAGGCCATCGGTGCCAGAGCGGGGTGGTCCTCATGACGCTGACCCTGCTGCTGCTCGCGCTGCGCCACCTGCTCACCAAACGCCGTGTTCCCGGGAGGGGCCGTGTCCGAGTTCGAGATCGCGGTGCTGCTGCTGGCGTTGCTCGTGCTGGTGTTGGTACGGCTGGCGTGGGGACCGAACCGCTGAACACCAGTAGTGGGCATGCCTGGTTCTCCAGCGTGTTCGAGTCGAAGTGGCACGCCTGCCCCGCCAACACCGAAGCCCACGCCCACGGGGTGCGGGCGTTGTGCGGGCACCTGTCCCGCCGTGGCCCCTACCGCGGCCGGGCCAGCAGCGGCCCGCCCGACGAGGAGGGCCGGTCGGTCTGCGACGCCTGCCTGCACACGATCGGGCACCTACCGCCGTACCTGCCTCGGCTGCGTTCACTGCGGATCATTCACAGCGACACCGACCCAGGCTGGCCCGTCGCCGATCCCGACGAGCCCGAGACACCAGCCCAGGAAACCCCCGCCAGCCCGTGTCCAGCAGGGACCGGTCACCACAGTCTCCCAGTCGTGGCCTGACCGTCCCTTTCGGACCCGGGCGTGTGTCGTGAAAACCCCGACACCTCCGGCACGCGCCCGCCCGGCCCCGCACACCGCCGTGCGGGGCCACCCACACCCCGCCGCCAATTTCCCACGAAATCACCGCCCCAGCCGCGTCAATTTCCCGCGAAATCGCCGCGACCGAAGCAGGGCACACCCCCCAGACCGGTGCCGTGCCGGAGTTTTCCCTTCCCCGTCCGGCGCGGCACCACCCCGGCCGGGAACGGGGCCGCTCCCACCCCGCCCCGGCCGGGGATCCCGCATCACACCCAATCCGTTGAACCGAATCGGACCCATCGCCATGCCCCGACTCTCCCCGGTCACCACGATCCTGCTGCGCGAATGCACCGGAACCGGGCTGGCCGTAGCGGCCTTCGCCTACAGCGGCTGGATCACCGTCGTCCTGAACCTGTCCCTCATCTCGACGATCACCCACCCCGACGAACCAAACATCGAACTCCACACCCTCTTCGGCACACTGGCCTGCCTGCTGTGGTGGACAGGCGTGGGCGGACTACGCCTCGCCGGATGGCGACCCAACTGGCCCACCCGCATCGGCCTACTCCTCACCGGCATACACACGATCGAACTCACTGTCGCGGCGGTAGTCCACTACACGTGAAACTCGAAGTCCGATGGGCGCAGCCCGACAGATCCGCACCGCTGTCACAGGCCGGGATCGACATCCACATCGCACAGCCTTGACCAGTTGGAATTAACCAGCTAAGTGACCAGCCAGGCAGTCCCGGCCGACTCACTCCACCCGGAACGTCCGCGATGTTCCGGAGAAGGGGGTGATCTCCCCGCCCACCGCCTTGGCGGCGCCGTGGTGCACGATGCGGTAGTCGCCCTCGGCGGCGTCCGATGGGATCGTCCAGCTGACGGTCGCGGTGGAGGCCGCCACCCCACGGCGTGCCCAGTGGAACCGGGTCGACCAGTCACCGTCGTCGGCCACCGTCACCCAACCGTCGGCCGAGCGGCGCTGCACCAGCAGGTAGCTGCCGCCGCGGTGCGGGTCGTTGTTGGGGTGTGCCGAGGCGAACACCACCCGCGCCGTCCCGCCGCGCCGGTAGTGCTCCCGGGGCTGTTCCAGCACCTCGCCGAACTCCCGACCCACGGGTGGGGAGTCGAACACCACTCCCGGCTGCAGTCGCACCCTGCCGCCCTCGGGATTGCCCGCCGGGGACGGTCCCCGGGCGCTGTCCCGGCCGGCGGCCATGTCGGCCGCGATCCTGGCGAACTCCTGCTGGTAGGCGGGCAGCGACCACCTCCCGAACATGGTGTGGCCGCCCTCGTAGGCCTGCTGGTCGTACTCCTCCGGAGTGGTCAGGTACCCGGCGTAGTCGTTGGCGTAGCCCGCGACCACGACATCGGTGGGCTCCACACCGAGCTCGGCGGCCACCGTGCGGCGCAGCCGCAGCCCGCCGACGATGCTGACCTCCTGCGGAATCCCGACCAGGTGCAGCGTGCCGATCCGCACCAGCTGGATCGGCAGTATTCGCGGTACCCAGCCCATCGACCCCACCGGCAACAGGATCTCTTTGGGTGCCTGCCGGTTCCGCAGTCGCGGTGACGCCCGGTACAGCGCACGGCTGATCGTGCCGAAGAACGGGTTGTTGCCCGCCCCCTCCTCGAAGAAGGACGGCCCCGGACCGTCCTCGGCACCCGCCGCGAACGATGCCCCCAGCGCCGCCGCGCAGGTCCGGTGCGGACTTCCGTCGCCGGTGAAATCCGGTCCGACGTGGGTGTCCGACATGTCGACATAGGACGTTCGGTGGTCGATGCCGCCGTCCACGGCGGTGGTCGCCTCCCGCAGCAGCCGGGCCGCCGCGGTGTACTGTCGATCGCCGATGATCCGGGTGTTGGCGAACTCGTCGTCCGTGGGGCCGGTTCCGGGGCGCAGCTCCAGGTTCGGCGACATGTCGGCGGCGTTGGACTGCGCGAACGCGGCGACGAACCCGGGGTCGCCCGCGCGGTAGTCCACTCCCGCGATCTCGCGCTCCCACCGGTAGGCGGCGTAGCCCTTGTTGTCGCCGCTGATGAGCGTGTTGTCCGGGCTGAGGCTGGTGGCGTGGGTGGCGAACCAGTTGATCGCGCCCACGGCCCTCCCGCCGCGTTCGAAGCGCAGCAGCACCGTGGCCGGGTCCGTCGCGTCGGGGAAGTGGTTCCGGTCCGTCGCCGGGTTGCGGTCGAACGCCGCGCGGGAGCGGTTCACGCTGGCGTTGGTCAGCTCGCCGCGTGCGATGTGGAGGTTTCCGGGAGCCAGGTCGGCGTCGGCGCGTTCGATCGATTCGGTGATGCCCGCCACCAGCGCTTCGAAGGTGCCGGGCTGGAAACCCAGCGTGGTGACGTTGTAGAGGGTGTGGCAGGAGAAGCCACCCGGTCCGGCGTGGGTGTGGGTGGCCGTCAGCAGCACGTTGTGCTCGCCGTAGCGCGTGCCGTGTGCGCGTGCCAGGCGTTCGAGCACGGCGCGGCGCACGGCCCCGAAGATCATCCCCGCGTCCACCGTCACCACGGCCACCCGCCGTTCGGGGGCGGTTCGTTCGGCGATGACGAAGGCGCGAGCGCGTTGCCGCTGGTGGATGCCTGTGGTGCGCTGCCCCAGCCGCGCGTAGCCCATCATGCCGTTCTCGGCGGGCTGGCCCGTCACGTCGCCGATGCCGCGACCGAGCAGGTAGTGCCCACCTCCGGGCTCGCTCGCCGCGGCGGGGCGCCCCGCGGCGGCGGCCGTCAGCAGTGCGGTCAGGCCGCCCCGCAGCACCGGGCGTCTGCCGAGCGTGTTTCCGCCGTCCATCGCCTACCTCCGCGCCGGGGATGACGCGCGTCACAGTAGCGCGGCGATCACTGAGAAGTGAATATTTCTCGCTTAATGTCGCCCAAAGGGATGACACTAAGAAAATCTTTCTCTTTATCTGGAGTTAAAACGGAAAATATTGCTCGATATTCGTGATTTGGGGTATGAATTCCTTAAGGCGAGGTAGTCGCGGCCCACAGGAGGCTGAACATGACCGCACAGCGACTCGCACCGGTCGAGCACGACGCCGCTCCGGAGGAGCAGGCTCCGAACGTCGTCGACGAACTCCGCTCGCGGGTGACCGGTGATCTGCTCGACGTGGTCGTCGATCTCGACTCCGGCGAGGGATGCCGCCTCAGCGACCTGCGGGACGGCACCCGGTATCTCGACATGACGATGTACTTCAGCTCCGCGCCGCTCGGCCACGGTCACCCGGGCCTGCGCACTCCCGAGTTCGAGGCGGCCCTGGTGCGGGCGGGCAGGGTCAAACCGGCCAACCCGGACTTCGCCACGGTGGAACAGGCCCGGTTCGCCGAGACCCTGCGGCGCGTGTTCGGGGATCCCGAGTTGCCGTGGTTGTTCTTCATCGAGGGCGGCGGTCCGGCGGTGGAGAACGCCCTCAAGGTGGCCTTCGACTGGAAGACCAAGCACAACGCGCGGCGCGGCGTGCCGATGCGCGGCTCGCGCGCGATGCATCTGCGGTGGGCCTTCCACGGCCGGACCGGTTACACGATGTCGCTGACCAACACCGACCCCAGGAAGGTACGCGACTACCCGGCCTTCGACTGGCCCAGGATCCCGAGCCCCGCCGTGGAACCGGGACCGCGGTGGGACACGGCCGAGCTGCTACCCGCCGAACGGGAGGCACTGGACGCGGCGGAGGCCGCACTGACCCGCTACGGCAACGAGATCGCCTGCTTCGTCTACGAGCCGATCCAGGGGGAGGGCGGCGACCGGCATCTGCGTCCGGCCTTCCTGCGCGAGATGCAGCGGCTTTGCCGGGAGCACCACGTGCTCACCGTCGCGGACGAGGTGCAGAGCGGCGGAGGCATCACCGGCCACCCCTGGGCGCACCAGGCCCTGGGACTGGAACCCGATCTGGTCGCCTTCGGCAAGCGACTGCAGGTGTGCGGCGTCATGGGCGGTAGGCGGGTGAACGACATCGAGGACAACGCCTTCCGCGAGCCCAGCAGGATCAGCTCCACCTGGGGCGGTTCCCTGGTGGACATGGTGCGAGCCACCAGGATCCTCGAAGTGATCGAGTCGGAGGACCTGCTGGACCACGCGGCGCGGATGGGGGAGCTGTTGCTCTCCGAGCTGCGTGGGCTGGCCGCGGAGTACCCGGATCTGGTCACCGCTCCTCGCGGTCGCGGTCTGATGGCCGCGCTGGACTTCCCGGACGCCACGCTGCGGGACCGGGCGACGGCCCTGGCCAGGCAGCGTCATCACACCGTTTTCCTGCCCTCCGGTCCGCGTTCGCTGCGGTGGCGCCCCGCGTTGTCGGTGCGCCCGGACGAGCTCACCGACGCCGTGGCCGCGCTGCGCGCGACACTGCGGGAGCTGTCCTCGGAGTGAGAATCCACAGTGGAACTCGCGTGCGTGGCGGGGAGGTCAGATCCAACCTTCCTCCCAGGCACGGCGAGCGGCCTCGTGCCTGGTCTCGGCCCCCAGTTTGCTCATGGCCGCGGACAGATAGTTGCGAACCGTCCCCGGAGCCAGGTGCACCCGCTCGGCGATGGTGCTGACCGAGGCCCCGTGCTGGGTGTGCCGCAGCAGTTCGATCTCGCGCTCACCGAGTGGGCAGTCCCCCTCGGTGAGCGCGCTGGCGGCTATCTCGGAGTCGACGTAGCGCCCCCCGTTGTGGACGTCGCGGAGAATGGCCGCGAGTTTGCTCGCCGGTGTCGTCTTCGGCACGAAACCACGCACCCCCGCGCTCAGCGCACGCTTGAGCACCCCCGGTCTGGCGTGCCTGGTGACCAGTACCACCGGGGTCGCCGTCTCGCGCGCGATCCGGGCCGTGGCCTCGACACCGTCCAGTTCGGGCATCTCCAGGTCCAGCACGACCACGTCGGGGCGCTCGCGCGAGACGGCCTCTACCGCCTCGGTGCCGCTGCTGGCCTGCGCTAGGACCTCGATGTCGCTTTCCAGGTCGAGCAGTGCCGCCATGGCGCCACGGATCAGGTCCTCGTCGTCGGCCAGCACGACACCGATCATGCTCGGGCGTCCTTTCGGAGTTCCGTTCCGCCTCGGGTACTCGGGTGGTTGGTACCGGTCGGTTCCGGTGCCACCGAGCGGGCCGTGGAGGAGTCCTCAATCCTCCCCGGGCGTAGGGGCGTGACCGACCAGCTCGAACCACTCGCCACGACGTTCGGCCGTGAGGCTGCCGTGCATCGGGTCGAAGCGATCCCGCAGTCCGGCGATCCCCGAACCGGCGTCGTGCTCCGATCCGTTCCCGGCCCCATCGTTGCACAGTGTCACCGATATGCCGTCGGTGTCGTCGATGCGCAACTCGCACCGTCGGGCACCGCTGTGCCGGAGGATGTTGGTGGTGCCCTCGCGCACCATGGCGGCGAACAGCGGTTGCAGCGGCGGCGGCACCGAAGTGCTGCTGCCCTCGACGGTCGTCTCGATGCTCGCCGCTCGCAGGATCCGTACCGCGTTGTTCAACTCGGTGGACAGATCGCTGCGCCGGTAACCGTGCACGACCTCGCGGGTCTCCCGCAGCGCCCGACGGGCCGTTTCGGCGATCTCGGCCGCCTGGGCGCGCGCGGCGCCCGCGTCGCTGTCGATCATGCGTTCGGTCAGTTCCCCCTTCAACGCGATCACCTGCAGGTGATGCCCCTGCACGTCGTGCAGTTCGCTGGCGAACCTCAGCCGCTCCCGCGCCACGGCCAGTTCCGCCTCCGTGCCGCGGGCCCGGTCCAGCTCGCACACCACGTCCCAGATCCAGCCCTGCACCAGCAGCATGAACACCGTCATCGCCACCAGGAACGTCGCGTAACCCACCGTCACCGGGACGAACTCCTCGTTCCCCGTCGCGACCACGCTCGCGCTCGCCACTCCGGCCGTCAGCACCGTACAGCCGCAGCCCATCCACCAGCGGTGTTCACGTCGTGACCCCGTCACTATCGCCGCCGCGAACAGGGCGGGCAGCAGCGTGAACACCAGGAAGGCGGGGATCTCGCGCGTGGTTACGTAGCCCAGCACGACCAGCGACGCGGCGAAATCCGTTGTGATCCGAACGGGCTCCGGGATGCCCGCGCCCATCCCGCGCATGATCATCCGGCACGCACGGGTGCCCTCCACCGCGATGACCAGCACCACCGCCAACAGCACCGCCAGCTCGACGTTGTTGTAGAGTCCCGCGACCCGGCCGTGCACCAGATTGACGATCGCGAGCAGACAGTAGATCGGCGCGGTCGGCATCACCATCCACCAGGTGTAGCGGTGCACCCGGCGTACCCGTGCGGCGCTGTTCTCGGAAGCACTGGAGTTCACCAGGGCAGCATCCCCGATCCGGGCCGAGCCACACACACCGGAGCGGCGATTCGAGCGCGATTGTCACTTGCCTCGATGACGGATGTCATCACCTCGACCACCCCGGTCACCGACATCGGTGATCGCTGTTCCTACCGCACCGTCCCTGTGGGCAGCAGGCTCGGGGACATGTTCGAAGAAGTCGTCAACGTCGACCGGGTGCGCTGCTCCTACGGTTCCTTCGAGGCCGTTCGCGGCGTGCGGTTCGACATTCGTGCCGGTGAGCTGTTCGCGTTGCTCGGCACCAACGGTGCGGGCAAGACCACACTGCTGGAAACCGTCGAAGGGCTCCGCCCGGCCACCGAGGGAAGCGTACGGGTGTTCGGCAAGGACCCGTGGCGGCAGCGGGCCGAGGTTCGTCCCCGCACCGGGATCATGCTGCAGCAGAGCGGATTCGCCGGGGAACTCACCGTGCTGGAGACGGCCCGGTTGTGGCGCGCCATGCTCCCGAACGCGAAGGACCCGCGCACCGCCCTGGAAACCGTCGGGTTGCGGCACCGCGAGCGGGTTCGCGTCAAGCTGCTCTCCGGTGGTGAGCGCCGTCGGCTGGATCTGGCGCTGGCCACACTGGCCCGCCCCGAGCTGCTGTTCCTCGACGAACCCACCAGCGGGCTCGATCCGGAGTCGCGAAGGGCCAGCTGGGAACTGGTGGCCGGGTTGCTGGCCGAGGGAACCACCGTGCTGCTGACCACGCACTACCTGGAGGAGGCCGAGCGGCTGGCCCACCGGCTGGCGATCATGCACCGCGGCGGGATCGCACTGTCGGGAACGCTGTCCGAGGTGCTGTCCGCCGAGAGCGCCCGCATCCGGTTCTCCGTCTCCGCGCGAGCTCCCGGACTCCCGGAGCTGGCCGGCGAGGTGGAACGGGACGACACGGGCCGGGTGGACATCCGCACCGAGTCGTTGCAGCCCGATCTGCACCGGGTGCTCGACTGGTCGCGGGAACACGGGATCCACCTCAGCGGCCTGCGCGCCCGGCAGGCCTCCCTGGAGGACGTCTTCCACGCGGTACGCGAGAGCGACGGCCGTCCCGGTCGGGCAACACAGCAGGAGGTGAAGTTCCGATGAGTACACCGCTGCGGACACCACATACCGCGGTACCGGCGCTGCTGCGTGCCGAACTCAACCTGTTGCTGCGCAACCGTACTGTCGCGGTGACCGCCACGCTGCTTCCCGTGGTGCTGGGGCTGCTGCTGACCAGGACCTCCGGGCCCTCGACGGCGGTGCCCGCCCTGGCGATGCAGGTCCTGACGATCCTGGGGTTCACCGTCTACCTGACCGTGACCACCACCCTGACCAGCAGACGCCAGGAGCACTACCTCAAGCGGCTCTGCTGCGCCGCGCCCTCTCCGACGACCGTGCTCAACTCGCTGGTGCTCGTGCCCGCGCTGCTCGCCGTGGCGCAGCTCGCTGTGGTGCTCGCGGTCGGGCTGCGGCTGCTCGCTCCGCTGCGGGTGGAGGCGCTGTTCCTACTGCTGGCGGTGCTGGCGGGCACGGTCTGCTGCGCCGTCGTGGGGGTGGCCACCACCGGTTTCACCTCCAGTGCCGAGCACGCCCAGATCACCACGCTGCCGTTCCTGCTGTTGCTGCTCGGTGGTGGGGCGGGTTCGGCCGTGGCGGGGCAGGCCGCTCAGCCGTTGCGGTTCACCCCCGGCGGTGCGGTTACCGATCTGGTACGGCATGCCGTGGCCCCGGGCGAGGGCGTGTTCACCGCGACGCTTACGGATCTGGTGGTGCTGGCCGCGTGGACGCTGCTGGCTTTGTTGGTGGCGCGGCGCACCTTCCGCTGGGAGCCGCGCAGCTGATCGGAGTTCTCCGGGGATTCCGGGGCGCTCGCGGCCGGGCCCGCTCACCGCCACGAGGGGAGCCAGAGCTCGGCCGCCCAGCGCGCCTCGGTGATCGGGAAACCGTTCAGGATCGGCCACAGCCACACGAAGTTGGCCACTACCAGTCCGACGTAGAGCGCGACCACCAGCAGACCTGTCTTGCGGCGTTCGGTGCTCGCGTTCGAACGCCCGAGGATCTCGCCGAGCACCAGCACGATCCCCAGCACCAGGAAGGGGGCCAGCGGTGTGGCGTAGAAGTAGTACATCTGCCTGTCGAGGTTGACGAACCAGGGCAGGTAACCGGCGCAGTAGCAGACCAGCACCGCGGCGTAGCGCCAGTCCAGCCGTCCGACGGCACGCCACACCGCCCAACCCGCGACCGGCAGCGCCACCCACCACAGTGCCGGGGTCCCCAGCAGCATCGTGGCCTGCACGCAGTCGCCCTGGCCGCAACCGGGCATCCCGGACTCGTAGTAGTAGAGCATCGGCCGCATGCCCATCGGCCAGGACCACGGCTTCGACTCCCAAGGGTGCGGATCGTCGCCGGTGACCAGATGAGTGTGGAACTCCAGCACGTTGAAGTGGTAATACAGCAGTGATCGCGCCACGTCGGGCAGGAAACCGAATCCCACGTCGTCCGCGACGGCCGCCGCGTGCCGGTCGGTGGCCGTCTCGCTCGCGTACCAGGCGGCCCAGGTGGCGAAGTAGACCACCAACGGCAGTACGAACAGCGATGCGAACGCGGGCAGGGCGTCCCGCAGCAACGCGCCGCGCCACGGGCGTGCCACTCCCGCGCTCCGCCGGGCCAACGCGTCCCAGACAAGGCTGAGCAGGCTCAGGGCCAGCACGAAGTAGATGCCGCTCCACTTCACCCCGCACGCCAGCCCCAGCAGGAGGCCCGCGCCGAACCGCCACCAGCGGAATCCCAATCTGGGACCCAGCTCCGATTCCCCGATCCGCTGTTCGGTGACGACCAGCGCCAGGCGGGAACGCATTCGGTCGCGATCCACCAGCAGACAGGCGAACGCGGCGAGCACCAGCACGGCGTGGAAGATGTCCAGCATGCCAACGCGCGCCTGCACGTGGCTGAGCCCGTCGCAGATCAGCAGGATTCCCGCCAACGCGCCCAGCAGGGTGGAACGCGTCATGCGGCGCGCGATGCGCACCAGCAGCAGCACCATCAGCGTGCCAGCGACCGCGGCGCTGAACCGCCAGCCCAGCGGGGTGTATCCGAACAGCCACTCGCCGACCGCTATCAGGTGTTTGCCCACCGGCGGGTGGGCCACCAGCTCGTAACCGGGATTGTCCTCGAAGCCACCGTTGCGCAGCATCTGCCACGCCTGCGGGACGTAGTGCTTCTCGTCGAAGATCGGGGTGCCGTCGTCGGTCGCCTGCCCCAGTCGCCAGAAACGGACCACACCCGCCAGCAGCGTGACCACCAGGGTCACGATCCATCCGCGCAGGCGATCCGTCGGTTCTCTCGGCGACAACAGTTTCGCCCGGTCGTGTTCGCCGGGATACCGGACCGGCGGGGTTTCGCCGTCGCGAACGGCTTCGTCGCGGGCGCTGCTGGCACCGGAGCTCGGCACGAGGACGTTCACACGCAAATCGTATGGTGGTTCTCGTGACTGACGAATCCGGATCGGGCACATTGTTGCTGGCGGCCACCCCACTCGGCGACGCGCGCGACGCCTCGCCGAGGCTGACCGAGGCGTTGGCCACGGCCGACGTCGTCGCCGCCGAGGACACCAGGCGGGTCCGTGCGCTGGCCGGTTCGCTGCGAGTGGCTCCATCCGGGCGGGTGCTGAGCTATTACGACGCGGTGGAGGAGAGCAGGCAGTCCACGCTGCTGGAGGCGCTGCGCGGTGGTTCGACCGTGTTGTTGGTCACCGACGCGGGGATGCCCAGCGTCTCCGATCCCGGTTACCGCCTGGTCGCGGCGTGCGCGTCGGAGGGCCTGCCCGTGACCTGTCTGCCCGGCCCCAGCGCGGTGACCACCGCGTTGGCGCTGTCCGGGCTCCCCAGCGACCGGTTCTGCTTCGAGGGATTCCCACCGCGCAAGTCCGGGCCGCGCAGACGCTGGCTGGCCGGTCTGGTGGCCGAGCAGCGCACCGCCGTGTTCTTCGAGGCACCGCATCGCATAGCCGACACGCTCGACGACGCGGTGACCGTGCTCGGCTCACGGCGACGTGCCGCGGTGTGCCGGGAGCTGACCAAGACCTACGAACAGGTTCGTCGTGGTGAGCTGGGCGAACTCGCCGAGTGGGCACGGGAGGGCGTGCGCGGCGAGATCACCGTGGTGCTCGCCGGAGCGGAAACCGCGGCACCGGAGGACCCCGCGGAACTCGTGGCCCAGGTCGAACAGCGTGCGGCCACCGGGATGCGACTCAAGGACGCGGTGGCCGAGATAGCCGAGATGGGCGGAGTGCGCAAGAAGGACCTCTACGACGCGGTGCTGGCGGCACGCGGCTGACGCGATCCCCGCCGAGGGTGAGCAGCGGACTTCCACGGACTTGCCGATACCGTGGCGGTCATGGATGTGCGGGTCATCGATCACCCCTTGACGCGGGCGCGACTGTCCACCATGCGTGACGCGCGGACCGACAACGCGGCGTTCCGGGCCGCGCTGCAGGAACTCACCCTGATGCTGCTCTACGAGGCGATCAGGGACGCCGAGGTGGCCGAGGAGTCCATCCACACCCCCGTGGCCCGCACCACCGGGTACCGGCTGGCGAACCCGCCGCTGCTGGTGCCGGTGCTGCGCGCCGGGCTCGGTATGGCCGACCAGGCCCACCGGCTGATCCCGGAGGCGCAGATGGGATTCGTCGGCCTGGCCAGGGACGAGGAGACGCTGCGTCCCACGCCCTACATGGAGTCGCTGCCGGACGACCTCTCGCGGCGTCCGGTGATCGTGCTCGATCCGATGCTTGCCACCGGCGGGTCGATGGTCCACACGATCGGACTGCTGCATCAGCGTGGCGCGAGCGACGTCACCGCGATCTGCACGCTGGCGGCCCCGGAAGGGATCGACCGGTTGTCGGAGTCGGGGCTTCCGATTCGCGTGGTCACGGCGAGTGTGGACGAACGACTCAACGAGTCCGGGTTCATCGTCCCCGGGCTGGGTGATGCCGGCGATCGTGAGTACGGACCCCGGTAGCAGAACTTCGCTGCCTCGGTTTCCGTGGTCGGTTGCTTGGCGGAACCTCTCGCGCGGCTCTCGCTCCGGGAGGCCCGACATCGGGTAGCGACCTACACAACGTCGGGCCTTCCTCGCGAGAGTCGCGCCAGCGAACCCGCGGCGGTGCCGACTGCGACAGTGGCTGGGGTTCGGCCTGCGTCGAAGCGGCTCGGCGATTTCGCGAGAGATTGACGGTGCCGCGCTGTGTGTCGAGTCACCATCGTGTGCGCGGCAGTGGGAGCACCACGGCGCCCCGAGTGTGGAAGTGTCGGTCCAGTGTGGAACCAGTGCTTCGTTTCCGCTGTTGAGCGGCATTCGCTGCTTCACGGATCCGGTTTCGTGGTCCTGCGTCCGAACGGGTGAAAGATTGGTCCATACCTTGACCAAACTTGGTCTAGACCACACGGTGTTGGGCATCCCGTACCGATCCCATCGGGAGTGAGCGATGTCTCTGAGTACACGTTCGACGTGGCGATTATCAGCACTGGCAGCCGGAGCCGCGCTGTTCACGGGGCTGTTGGCCGCACCGGCCACTGCCACCGGCGTTGACGGTTCCACCGAGCAGGGCGCGGATCGCGCGGCCACCGCCGAGGCGGCTGCCCAAAGTGGATCCCGCAAGGTCGGCTACTTCACACAGTGGTCGATCTACGACCGGCAGTTCTACATCAACGATCTGGTCACCTCGGGTACCGCCGAGAAACTGACCCACATCAATTACGCGTTCGGAAACCTGGATTCCTCCGGGCAGTGCTTCACCGGTAACCAGGCCGGTGAGGCCGACGCGTGGGCCGATTACCAGAAGCGGTTCTCGGCGGCCAACTCCGTCGACGGCGTCGCCGACACCTGGGACCAGCCGTTGGCGGGCAATCTCCACCAGCTGGCCGAGCTCAAGGAGATGTATCCCCACCTCAAGGTCTACATCTCGCTGGGCGGCTGGTCGTGGTCGGACGACTTCCACACCGCGGCCGCGACGCAGCAGTCCCGCGCGCAGCACGTGAAGTCCTGCATCGACATGTGGTTGCGGGGCAACCTGCCGAAGCTCGGCGGTTCGCCGCAGGGCGGCGAGGGCGTCGCGGCGGGCATCTTCGACGGCGTCGACATCGATTGGGAGTGGCCCGCTTCCGAGGGCGGCCCCGGCACCATCGTGGATCCGGCCGACAAGCAGAACTACACCGCCCTGTTGCGGGAGTGGCGCAGCCAGCTCGACGGTCTGGAAGCCGAGACCGGCGAGACCTACGACCTGACCGCTTTCCTGCCCGCCTCACCCGAGAAGATCGACGCGGGCTTCGAGGTGAACAAGGTCTTCGACTCGCTGGACTTCGCCACCGTGCAGGGCTACGACCTGCACGGCGCCTACGAGGAGACCACCAACCACCAGTCCGCGCTGTACAGCCCGGCCGGTGATCCCTCCACCGAGCGGTTCAGCGTCGACAAGGCGATCGACACCTATCTTGACAGAGGGGCTCCGGCGAACGAACTGGTGCTCGGAGTCCCGTTCTACGGCCGAGGCTGGACCGGGGTTCCGGACCAAAACAACGGCCTGTTCCAGACCTCCACCGGACCCGCTCCCGCCACTTACGAAGCGGGATACGAGGACTACAAGGTGCTCAAGGACAAGGTCGGTCAGTACACGATCCACCGTGACGAACAGGCGGGCTTCGCGTGGCTGTTCGACGGCAACACGTTCTGGACCTTCGACGATCCCGTGGAGATCGCCAGGAAGATGGACTACGTCAACGGCAACGGTCTGGGCGGCGCCATGATCTGGTCGCTGGACGGTGACACCGCGGACGGTGAACTGATGACCGCCATCGACGAGAACCTGAACTGATCCCTTCCCAGGCATGGGCCACGTGGCGGGCCCATGGTCCGCCCCGGCGATCCCCGTCGCCGGGGCGGATTTCCGCGGCGCGGCGATTTCGCGAGAAATCGACGCCAGCCGGGGAGGCACCGCCGCCACCGCCGCGCTGGAGCGGCGAACGGCGTTGATTACCGATTGTGACCGCGTGTCCGGCCGATCATGCCGTCCGAACATCACTAACCCGGCGTACGCACGTTGTTGAGGTGGGGTTCGCACTGCCGGTGGGGTCCTTTTCCGGGGACGCATGGCAAGCTGTGCGTGTGGTATCACGACATAACGCTGTCCGAGGTGCTCTGCTGGCCGCGACGGTGGGCGGGACCGTGTATCGCAGCCTGCGCACCCTTCGGAAAGCGCGAGCCATTCTGCCGTTGGAGCAGCAGCCGGCGAGTACCGTGCTGCCGCCTACCGTGACCGTGGTGGTTCCCGCGCGCAACGAGGAAGACGTGCTGGACAACTGTCTGCGCGGCATCCGCGAGCAGACCTACGGTTGCGCACGTGGCCCGGACGACGAGGAACCCGCCCTGCGGGTCGTGGTGGTGGACGACGGTTCCACCGACGGTACCAGCGAGATCGCTGCCCGCCACGCGGCCGAGGACCCGCGAGTACGGGTCGTACGCAGCGAGGGGCCGCCGTCGGGATGGACCGGCAAGGTGCACGCGATGCACGTCGGTGTCGAGGCCGCTGGCGAGCCAGAGGCCGGTGAGTGGCTGATGTTCGTCGACGCCGACACCGTGCTCGCTCCCGAACTGCTGGCGAAGCTGCTGGCGACCGCGGAACACGCGGACGCCGATCTGGTCTCCACACCGGGTGGGCCGCCGGCCGAACACTCGGCGAGCTGGCCGATACTGATGCCCGCCGGGCTGCAGATGATCGGTGAGAACGCCGATCCGGTCGGCAAGGGAAGCAAGGCGTTCGCCATCGGCCACTGCATCCTGCTGCGTCGCTCGCACTACGAGAAGATCGGCGGCTGGGCGGCGCTGTCCGGACGTCGCAACGAGGACATCGCCATCGCCACCACCGTACGCGATCACGGCGGGATCACCAGGGTTGTGGAAGGGCTCTCGTACGCGACCACCAGCGGTATGGACCCATTCCGGCAGGGGTGGGACTCCTTCCGCAAGAGCTTCGTGGCGGGGACCAACGGTTCGCTTCCGCTGTTGCTCGGCATCGGGTTCGGCCAGATCTCGCTGTCGCTGGCCTCTCCGGCGATCTTCGCGGCGGGAGTGCGTGGTCGGAATCCGGCGTTGATCGCGCTCGGCTCACTCGGTTGGACGGCACAGAGCGCGACGCACGCCCGCACCGCGCGCGTCATGCACGCGGGACCCTGGTTGGCACCGGCCGCACCGTTCACCAACGCGGTCTTCGGCTGCATCATGCTGCACGGTGCGCTGGAGGTGGCGCGGGGAGTGACCAGCTGGAAGGGACGCGCCGCGAAGTTCTGAAGCGGGGCATCGTCCCTGGTCGATCTCGTGTGGTGTGTAACGTCGCCGTTGATCGAATACACGAGAGCCTCACGGCGGATTGTCGCGAGATCGCGGTCCGCTGCCCGAACGTACGGCAGACGCGCCCCGTGTTGAACACGTTTTGAATTTTTCCGCGTACATTTCGTGATCGCGCTCCTTTTTCGGTTCGTCGCTGGGGAATGCTTCGGCTGATGACGCCGGGGAGCGGTGACCAACTTTCCATGTCGCTTCGACGCTCCCGACTTCCGGACCCGCGGGATGCGGCGAACGGGCCAGTCGAGTCCGTCGAAATTTCCTGTTATCGGATCAGGGCGAATACCGGAAGATTTGGATAGTGTCCGGTGTGGAATCCACGTCGGCAAGAACGGATTCCGTGACGGTTCTGAATGCCAATCCGGACTTCTTCTGCCACAGCATCGCCTCGAACAGGCTCGAACCCAAGCTCCTACTGGAGGGATCGAGCGGATGCTGGTGGGGCGAGAAACACCACTACACCTGCTGCGGACTGAACGGCTCGTTCATAAAGTCCCGCGGCAAGACATCGGAGTGCTGCTACGAGGAAATGGTCGATGTCGCCTACCTGTTCGATACGATTCCGACCGAAATAGTCGGAACGCCGGAGCGGAAACTGCCGCACGCGGTGGAGGAGTGGTCGACGACCCACTCGCGCAGCTGGCTCAAGTACGCGGTCACCGGCGACGAGACCGTGATTCTCGGTGCCAGACCGGCTTTTCCCGACACCGAGCTGGTGCTCGCGGATCCGTTCGAAACGGAGCTATTCCGCGTACTCGACCAGCCACGTTCGACTCGATACCTGAGGCGTAGCTTCGTAGACGAGACTGACCACCAAGCTCGACGAGTGGGCCGATTCCTGGTTCCCGTGCGAGTGCGTCCAGCGGGAAGGGCCGGGTTTTCTCCAGATCCGGGACAGGAGGGGATCGGCTGTGGAATGCTACACGGTGAGTGATCCGGAACTCGTTCGCGCGGCCCGTTCGCTGGCAGGTGGAACGACGCCCGACGGGATCGATTCCGGTACGAGGGAACGGTTCGCGGACAGTGGCCTCCTCGTGCGGTTGGGGTCTCTGAAGTGGTGGGCTCCCGCGAGGATTCAGCTGCGGGACTCTCTTCGGTTCGGGTTGTCCCCGCTCGTGTCGTCCCCCACGGAGACCTCGGGCACGGCGGCACTGACTCACTCCATCAGGTTCGCCGCCACGGTGGCGCCGAGCTCCCAGCACGCGTCCAAGCCCGTCGAGTCGGGTTGTCCGGTGAGATCCACCGGTTCGGCGACCTGCTGCCATCCCAGTCCGGTGGTTATGGAACGAGCGGCCCGGAGCGCGCCCTCGGTGCCCTCGTTGCCGTGCACGTAGATGCCGAACGGCCTGCCCCCGGTGGCGTCCAGACACGGGTAGTAGATCTGGTCGAAGAAGTGCTTGAGCGCGCCCGACATGTAGCCGAGGTTGGCCGGGGTGCCCAGCAGGTACCCGTCGGCCGCCAGCACGTCGGCGGCAGTGGCGGACAGCGCGGCCCTGCGCACCACCTCGACACCCTCGATCTCGTCGGTGGTCGCCCCCTCGACGACCTTCTCGAACATCGCCTGCATCCCCGGTGAAGGGGTGTGGTGCACGATCAGCAGTCGGGCCATGCCGTCAGTCTAGGAGTCCGGTGTCTCCCCGAGGGCGAGGCGGCTGGGGCGGGGTTTTCCCGGCGGCGGGAACGCCGGTACTCAGCAGCGGTTCTCCCACCAGTTCCCGTTGGTCCACGTGGGGACCGGGACTGTTTTGGCGATGTAGAGCTCGTCCAGCGGTGCGACGTGGGAGCGAAGCTCCCTGGCGAGATGCCTCGGCAGGGCTCGGAGCGCGCGTTCCAGCGTGTCCCTTTCGAACGGGGCGATGAACTCGGTGAGGTCGTTGTGCTCGCCCTGAAGTTTCGCGGTGGGGGCATGACAAGCCCACTTCCACTGCCTGAGCGCTACGCCCACGCTCGCCGCGTCGAGATCTTCGCGGTCCAGCCGGTCCAGGGCGTGTGCCACGCGGCGTGACACACCGGGAATCTCGCTCGTCGGACTCGTCCGTGGTGCGCGCCGAACGCGCGCGGGCCGGTTACGCGGCATCTTCCCTTCGGGAAGGGATCATCTCGGTAGCCATGTCCCGAACGTACCCTGCTCGTGCCCGTTCTTCGAATGCTTTTTCTCCGTAGCACGGCGTGGTGGCCGCATCACCGGAGATTTCGGGTGCGGAGTTCGCCGATCCCGGCCAATCGCGCCGCGGTGTTTGCCATGATCGGGAACCGTGGCACGTTCCCAGCCAACCCCGGAAGTTCCCCGGGTGCTCAGCAACAGGGCGATCACGATCGGCGCCGTCGTGGTCGTCGGGATCACGCTGCTCTCGACGACCCTGCTGGTGGTCGTGCTGCGGGACGCGCCGCCCAAGGTGATCCTGGAAGCCGTGCGCACCTCCGCGAGCATCGGAGTGGGCACGGGCGGCGCCGCCGCTCTCTGGTTGGCGGCCCGGCGGCAGCGCAGCACCGAGGTCAGCATTCTGCGACGGGATCACGATGCCACCGAGACCCGGGTCACCGAACTCTACGGCAGGGCCGCCGAGCAGCTCAGCACCGACAAGGCCCCGGTCCGGCTGGCCGGGATCTTCGCCCTGGAACGGCTGGGCCAGACCTACCCGACGCACCGGCAGACGATCGTCGATCTCATCTGCGCCTATCTGCGGATGTCCCCGGAGGCACCGGACGAACAGCCGAGTCCCGAGCACGGCGGCCCCCAGGAGTTCGAGGTGCGGCAGGCCGCGCAGCAGGTGCTGGTCACCCACCTGCGGCTGGACGAGGAACCGGCGGAGGACTCGCTGTTCTGGCCGGACATAGCGCTGAACCTGTCCGGAGCCGTACTGCACACCTTCACGTTCTCCCGATGCCGCGTGCGTTCGGCCACCTTCGCCGATGCCAGTTTCCACGGTCCGGCCGTGTTCCGGGGGACGCTGTTCGAGCGGCAAGCCGATTTCCGAGGAGTGCGATTCAGCGGCCTCGGGGATTTCCGCCGCGTCGGCTTCGAGGGCGAGGGCGTGACATTCCGAGGCGCGACCTTCGCGGGAGAGGTGGACTTCGGCACGCACACCACTGCCGCACTCACCGGGGCGATGACCCGGTTGGACGACGACACGCGCCGGAAATGGCCCGCCGACTGGACCGAACGACCGTTGCCCGACGAGCCGGGTTGGGCCGAGCTCGTGGCGCGGCGGGGCTGAATCCCGCGAAACCGAGCTCGTGGGGGATCGTCGCCCATCCCGATCGGAAGATCCGAACGGAAGAATCGACCGGAGATTTCCGACACGATGGAACCGAACGCGCTCGTGCTGCGTCAGATCCATGATGCTCCGGACAGGAACGGAGCCATCCGGTTCGACACCGGTCGAATCGAGGGAACGTTCGGCATGGGAGTCAGGGAAGTGACCTATTCGCTCCGATCCGGCAATGAGGCGGATGCCGCGAAACCCGCTGTGCGTAGAACAGCGTGGCGACGTTCCGGCTCCGTCGCGGTCGGGCGGTCGGAAGGCGTGGCTTGGGGGTCACGCCACGCGGCTTGGCGGTCGCGTGCCGCCGCCGTGACGGTCCCGCGGAACCGTGTCGCCCACGGTCTTCGTACGGTACGGCCTACTCGTGTGCGCTTCGGTCGGTACGTGAGCCTACCGGTGGACACCACCGCACGGCTTGGTGGTCGCGCGGGTCCCTCGTAGGCGATCGCGCTTTTCGATACCGGCACACGAGTCGGGTCGTTTTACCGCTTCCTACCGAGGGGAGCAGCGGTTCCCGAACGGTCGGGCCCGCGTTCTCAGAAGTCGACCAACGAACGAACCTCCGAGCTGAGGCTGGCGAGCAGTTCCCGCGCACGGCCGCGCGCGGCTGTCAGCCCCGACACCCGATCCGGTCCCTCGACGGGGACGATGGTCTGCAGATAGCACTTGAGCTTGGGCTCCGTCCCGGAAGGACGGATCACCACCCTCGGTCTTCCGGTCTCCTCGTCGCCCGCGTCCCGCAGAATCAGCACATCGGCCTCGGGCAGCAGGTCACGTGTTTCCACCGGTGTTCCGGCCAGTTCGGTCGGCGGGTTCCGCCGCAGCAGTCGCATCGTCTCCGCCCTCGTCTCCGGATCCGTCATGCGTACCGTGATCTGTTCCGTCTCGTGCACCCCGTGTTCGATCTCCAGCTCGGCCAGCCGTTCCGACAGTGTCGTGCCGTCACGTGCCAGCGTGGCCGCGAGTTCGCAGGCCAGTACCGCCGTGGCGATCCCGTCCTTGTCCCGCACGTGATCCGGGTCGACGCAGTGCCCGAGCGCTTCCTCGTAGGCGTAGACCAGTCCGCCGCCACTGCCGTCGCCCGCTCGCATCAGCCACTTGAAGCCGGTCAGCGTCTCGTCGTAACGCGCCTCGTGCGCGCGTGCCACCGATTCCAGCATGGACGAGGAGACGATCGTGGTCGCCACCAGCGGATCCGGGTTGGTTTTCCTGTCAATTGTGGACAGTACGTGATCGCCGAGCAGTACTCCGGTCTCGTCGCCCCGCAGCATCCGCCAGCCGCCCTCCCGGGTGGGCACGCCCAGCGCGCATCTGTCGGCGTCCGGATCCAGCGCCACGGCGAGATCGGCGTCGACGTCACGTGCCAGTTCGAGCACGGCGTCGGTGGCGCCCGGCTCCTCGGGGTTGGGAAATTCCACGGTCGGGAAGTCCGGATCGGGTTCCCGCTGTGCTGTGACGAAGTACGTGTCGGTGAAACCGGCGATCCGCAAGGCCCGTTCCAGCGGTTCGGCCCCCACACCGTGCAGTGCCGTCACCGCCACCCTTAGCCCGCCGGCACCGTCCCCGACGAGCTCGGCCACTCGTTCGAGGTATTCGGGCAGGGCACGCTCGTAGTGATGCCAACCGTGCTCCCGGGGCACGGTGTCGGCGGCCCCCACCTCGGAGATGGCATCCTCGATCTCGGCGTCGTACGGTGCGACAAGCGGGTCGCCTCCCGCCAGGTAGACCTTGTAACCGTTGTCGGTGGGCGGGTTGTGCGAAGCGGTCAGTTGTACCCCCGCGACGGCTCCCAGCGCCCGTGTCGCGCGGGCCAGCACCGGGGTGGGCAGCGGTTCCGGCAGTACCCGCACCTCGAAACCGGCCGCGCACAGCACGTCGGCCGCGTCCGCGGCGAACCGGCGGGAACCGTGCCTGGCGTCGTGGCCGACGACCACGGTGCCCACCGTGCCGCGTCGACGAAGCCAACCGGCCAGACCGGCGGTCGTGCGGATCACCACGGCGCGGTTCATCCCGTTCGGTCCCGCCCGGAGCGGCGCGCGAATCCCGGCCGTGCCGAAGGCGGGCGATCCCGCCACGCGATCCGCGAGCTCGGCCGCGGCGTCCGAGTCCCCGTTCGCCGCACGCCGCGTCAACTCGGACAGCTCCGCGTGGTCGGCCTCGTCGACCTCACCCGCCAGCCACTCCCGCGCGGCTTCCAGGACTCGTTGTTCCCGGGACATCACGATCACCTCCGGCGATGCGCGCCGATCGGGCCGGAGAACCAGCTCAGGCGCGCTCGGCCAGCGAGCGCAACAGCTTGCCCATCCTGCCCGCGGCGGCCCTGCCCGCCTCCAGCACTTCCTGGTGGTTCAGCGGTTCCCCGGTCATACCGGCCGCGAGGTTGGTGACCAGCGACAGCCCGAACACTTCGGCACCTCCCGCGCGTGCGGCGATCGCTTCCTGCACTGTGGACATGCCCACCAGCTCGGCACCCAGGGTGCGCAGCATCCGGATCTCGGCGGGCGTCTCGAAGTGCGGTCCCGGCATGCACGCGTAGACGCCCTCGGTCAGCGAGGGGTCGATCGAGGTCGCGATCTCGCGCAGCCGCGTCGCGTACAGGTCGGTGAGGTCGACGAACCTGGCTCCCACCAGTGGGGAGCGGGCCGTCATGTTCAGGTGGTCGCTGATGAGCACCGGCTGCCCCACGCTCATGTCCTCGCGCAGACCGCCCGCGGCGTTGGTCAGCACCACCGTGCGACAGCCCGCCGCCACGGCGGTCCGCACCCCGTGGACGACCTTTTCCACCCCGCGACCCTCGTAGAGGTGGGTTCGGCCGAGCAGCACCAGGACCCGCTTGTTCCCGATTCGCAGCGAGCGGATCCTGCCGGTGTGTCCCACCGCCGCCGGGGGGTCGAAACCGGGCAGTTCGGACATGTCGAGTTCGCTGTCGGGCGAGCCCAGCTCCTCGGCCGCGGGCTGCCATCCCGAACCGAGCACCACAGCCAGGTCGTGACCGGCGACTCCGGTCAGCTCGGCCAGGGTCGCCGCCGCGTTGCTCGCCACGGCCGCCGGATCGGGCAACTCCGATGTGGTGGAAGACGTCACAGTCGGTCAGCCTAACCAACGAGCCCGTCACGAGTCTCTCGCCCGTGCCGGAGGTCGCTCGGAACCGTGGTTCGTCCTCGCCGTGTTCGAGGGCGCTTCGCGCGATCGGGAGTCGGCCTGTTCGGCGAGTGGTCAGCCTTGGGTCTCGAACTGGTTCACGGTTCGTGCCAGCAGTCGTTGCGCCTCTGGCATCGTGGCGGAAGTGGTCACCCGCACGATCCACAGATCACCGCCGCGAGGCATCAGCCGAGCCGCCACGTGACGCAGCAGTGGCTCCCGCGCCGTCGAATTCGCGTCGTACGAGTTGATAATCACGTTGTACGTCAGCTGCGTATCTCGCGCCGCGCGCCTCGAATCGTTGCCGATGGGGGTCCTGGAACGCATCTCGAAGGTGTTGTTCGCGCCGCGCTGCCTCTCCTCGAGGGCGGTTATGTAGCCCTCCGTGGTGTAGCCGCGCTCGTAGTAGCCCCCGAACCGCTGCACCGCCAGCTCCGTCCGCCCGCCAGGGGAAACGAATCGAGCGGTCATGCTGCGGGTCGGGGTCTCACTGGTGTACTCCTGGTAGCGGCTCCACCCCACGGGTACGGGCATGGAGTAGTAGCCGCCACCACCGTCGTTGCGATGTTCCAGCGTTCCGTTGTTCCCCTCCAGCTCCACGAGTTCCCGTTGCTGGAGTGTCTCGGGTCCCGAGTCCTCGAAGTCCGGGAACACGTTCCCGCTCACGAATGCTCGGATTCCCAGGAACGAGGTGCCCGCGGCAGTCATGAACAGCAGCACCGCCGCCAGCGTCAGCAGCAACACGCCGAGCGGCGAGCGACGCTTCCGCTGCCTCGGTGGCTCGCTGGGGGTGAACGGCAGTGGTCCCGGATCGGCCGCGAGTGGTGCCGATCCCGGTTCGTCCGGTACCCCGCCCGAAGCGGCGAGGCTGTCGGAGAACCCACCGCT
Source organism: Actinopolyspora lacussalsi (assembly GCA_030803735.1). Classification (NCBI taxonomy): domain Bacteria; kingdom Bacillati; phylum Actinomycetota; class Actinomycetes; order Actinopolysporales; family Actinopolysporaceae; genus Actinopolyspora; species Actinopolyspora lacussalsi. Next base: position 4,500,339 of record JAURUC010000001.1, read on the forward strand.
GTACTGCGGACCGTTGTCGTGCTGGGAACCGCTGCCGGAGGCCTCCCTCGACCCTCGGCCGGACTCCGAGGCGGGCTCCGCGGGCCACGAGGACCGCCTGCCCGGTTCCGAATCGGACCCCTCCGGCAGCGGTGTCCGCACCGTCGCCGATTCCTCGGGGACCAGCCCCGCGAACGGCTCCGCGCCGGGATCCGGCAGCAGCGGTTGCACGAGACCGCGCACCTCGCGCAGTGACATGCGTCGTCGCGGATCCTTGACCAGCAGTGCCGTGATGACCTCACCGATCGGGCCGGGTCTGGCGGTGCCGGGGACGGGGCCGTTGACCACCGAGTTGATGGTGGCGACCGGATTGTCGTCGGTGTCGTACGGCGGCACGCCCTCCGCGGCGGCGTACAGGGCCGCACCCAGCCCCCAGAGGTCGGCCGCGGCGGTGACGGTCTCGCCTGCCGCCACCTCCGGAGCGATGAACGCCGGAGTGCCCAGCATGATCCCGGTGCGGGTGAGCGTGGGCTCGGCCACGTTGCGGGAGATTCCGAAGTCGCTGAGCTTGATCCGCCCGTCCGCGGCCAGCAGGATGTTGCCCGGCTTCACGTCCCGGTGCACCACACCGGCCTGGTGCGCGGTCTCCAGCGCCGAGGCGACCGAGTCGATCACGACGGCGAGTTGGCCGTCGTCCATCGGACCGTGGTCGGCGATGATGCTCGCCAGGCTGTGCGAGGGCACCAGCTCCATCACCACGAACGGCTCGTCGCCCTCGCGGGCGACGTCGTAGAGGGTGACCACGTTGGGATGGACCACCACCGCGGTGGCGCGTGCCTCCCGCAGCGTGCGTTCGCGGATCTCCGCGGCCTCGGCCTCCGGGATGCCCGGTGGTAGCCGCACAGCCTTGATGGCGACCGGCCTGCGCAGCAGTTCGTCCATGCCGGACCAAACCGAGCCCATAGCGCCGCCGCCGATTCTGGCGCGCATTCGGTATCGGTCGGCGATCAGCCGACCGATACCGCTTTCTTCCGGTTCCTCCTCGGGCACGCCCCGATTGTCCAACAGCCCGCCACGACTGCTCCACAAGGTGTTCGGACGACTTCACGACGGCGTGGTGCCCGGTACGGCGGCCCCGCACCGCCGTACCGGCCGACTTCCGGGAGTGAACGGGCAAATCCGGCGAAGTGCCCCCGTTCGTGTTCCCGGCGTGTTACGGACAGTGAACTTTCCCACGTGATCGGCTCTTCCGGGAGTCGGCCGCACGGCCGATTCGCCGCCGAAACCGGCGGAAACGCTCCGACAGGCCGCGAAACACCCTGGTCCGCGGGCCGGAACGATCGGGTGTTTCGGGCGATCGTGGGCTAAGTTTGACGGTGATCGGGCCATCGTGACTGGTCCGGACAGCACAGACGCGGTATCGCTCGGGGCTCGTAACCGGTCCGCCACCACGGCGGCAGGTGGTGGCGGAAGCACCGTCGTACGGACCGTGTCGCGTCGCCGACGGCCCGCAACGCCACGGCGGCCCCGCAACGCCACAGCAGACCCGCAACGCCACAGCAGGGGAGGTATTCGTGCTCGCGCTGGTGATCTCGCACCTGCTGGTGGCGTTCCTGCTGCCTCCGGTCGCGATGCGCCACACCCGCGCCGCCTACCTCGTGGCCGCGCTGCCGCCCGCCGCTGCGCTGTGCTGGGCGCTGGCGCACGCGGCGGCGGTGCTGGCCGGTAATCAGCCCGTCGAGCGGGTGACCTGGTCGGCAACGCTGGGGCTGGAGTTCGTGTTCCGGCTGGACACCCTGGCGCTGGTGATGACGCTACTGGTGTCGGGGATCGGTGTGCTCGTCCTGCTGTACTCCAGGTGGTACTTCGAGACCCCGAGCGGGGACGCGAAACGCTCCGCCCCGCTGTTGTTGGCCTTCGCGGGTGCCATGTTCGGACTGGTACTGGCCGACCACCTGCTCACCCTCTACATCTTCTGGGAACTGACCACGATCTGCTCGTTCCTGCTCGTCGGTCAGTCCGGGGTGAGCAGGGAATCCCGCAGGGCCTCACTGCAGGCCCTGCTGGTGACCACGCTGGGCGGCCTGGTGATGCTGCTGGGGTTCATCGTGCTCGGCGAGACGAGCGGCACCTACCGGATCTCGGAACTGGCTGCCGAACCGCCCACCGGCTCCGCTGCCGCGATCGCCACCGGGCTGATTCTGGTAGGGGCGTTCACCAAGTCGGCGCAGGTTCCGTTCCACAACTGGCTGCCCGCCGCGATGGTCGCACCCACCCCGATCAGCGCCTACCTGCACGCCGCCTCCATGGTCAAAGCGGGCGTCTTCCTGGTCGGAAGGCTCACGCCGGTACTGTCCGAAGTGTCCTATCTGCCCGTGGTGACCGCGGTGTTCGGTCTGGTCACCATGTTCGTGGGCGGTTGGCGTGCGCTGCGGGAGTACGACCTCAAACTGCTGCTGGCCTACGGCACTGTCAGCCAGCTGGGATTCCTGATGGTGCTGGCGGGCTCCGGGAGCTACACCGGAGAGCTGGCACTGGCGGGCATGCTGCTGGCCCACGGTGCCTTCAAGGCCACGCTGTTCCTGGTCATCGGTATCGTCGATCACCAGACCGGCACCAGGGACATCCGTGAACTCTCGGGGGTCGGTCGCCGTCTTCCCTGGGTGGCCGCGATGGCGGTGCTGGCCGCCATGTCCATGGCCGGGGTGCCTCCGATGATCGGCTTCGTGGCGAAGGAGGCCGCGTTCGAGGCCTATCTCGGCGCCGGGCCCGCGGTCGCGGTCGAGGCGGGGCTCGTACTGGGATCCGTGCTCACGGTGGCCTACACCGCACGACTGCTGGTCGGAGGTTTCGCCTCCAAACGCGACACGATGCCCACCGAGGTCCACCCCCCGCCCGCCGGGATGCTGCTCCCACCCGCCGTCACGGCGCTGCTGTGCCTGGCGCTCGGAGTCGCCTACCCGGTGACCGACGAACTCGCCGCCACCTACGCCGAACGATCCGTGGGCCACTCCGGGGAATACCACCTGGGACTCTGGCACGGTTTCAACCTCCCGCTGGTGTTCTCCCTGATCACACTGTTCGGTGGCCTGACGCTCGCCGCCTACAACGCCGGACTGAACCGGCTGCGTGACCGGTTGCCGAGCCCGCTCGACGCCCAGCGCGGCTACGAACGCGTCATGGGCTCGCTGGAGCGGCTCGCCGTCGGGGTCACCGGCCGGGTGCAGGTGGGTTCCCTGCCCACCTACCTCGGGATCATCCTGCTCACGGTGCTGGTCGTTCCCGGCTCGGTGCTGTTGATCAGGGTTACCCCGATCGAACAGCTGCGCTGGTGGGACAACGTGCTCCAACTGCCGCTGGCGCTGGTCATCCTGATAGCCGCGGCAGGGGTGCTCCGAGCGACACGACGGATCACGGCGGTGCTGCTCGTGGGAGTCATCGGCTACGCCATCGGTGGGATGTTCATCGTCGGTGGCGGTCCCGACCTCGCACTGACCCAGTTCCTGGTGGAGACCCTGACGCTGATCGCGTTCGTGCTGGTGCTGCGCCGGTTGCCCGCCCGGTTCACCGAGACTCCCTCCTCACTTCGAGTGCGGTTGCCGAAGGTGCTGATCTCGCTGGCGGGCGGAGTGTTCGTCGGGTTCGCCGCGCTGATCTTCAGCTCGGCGCGCGACACCCCCTCGGCGGTGAGCGGGGAGTACCTGGAACACGCGGAGGAGGGCACCTCCGCCACCAACGTGGTCAACGCGATCATCATCGACTTCCGTGCCTTCGACACCGTGGGCGAACTCTCGGTACTGGCCGTGGCCGCCACCGGAGTGGCCAGCCTGGTGCTCAGTGCCAGGTCCGCACGTCGCAGGAAACACGCCAGGTCCGACTGGGAATCCCTGGCCGCGGCCGGGCGGGCTCCCGACGAACGCGGCGGAAAGGGGCGCACATGACCGATCCCCGAGCATCCGACGGGCGGAGCGAAGCGGCCGAGGGTGCCTGGTTCCACTCCGACGCTCCGGCCGAGCGCTGGTTGCTCTCCGGTTACAGCCGGGATCCCCGGGAGCGGACCATCCTGCTGGAGCTCGTCGCGCGCGTGGTATTCCCGACAGTGATCGTCTTCTCGGTGTACCTGCTGTTCGCCGGGCACTACCGCTCCGGCGGCGGATTCAGCGGTGGTCTGGTGGCGGGGCAGGCATTCGTGCTGCGCTACCTCGCGGGCGGCAGACTGGACGACAGCTCCACGGTGTCCATGCGCCCACCGGTGCTGATCGGGATCGGACTGACGACCGCCGTGCTCACCGGTCTGGTTCCGGTGCTGTTCGGCGGTGTGGTGCTGGAGAGCGCGAGCTTCACCTTCGCCGTCCCGCTGCTCGGCAAGATCAAGGTGGTAAGCAGTCTGTTCCTGGACATCGGTGTCTATCTGTTGATCCTCGGAGTGGTGCTCGACCTGCTGCGCACACTCGGATCGGGAATCGAGGCCGACATCGCCGCGCCGGGAGGTGGTCCGCGATGAACACCGTGAACCTGACGATGGCGATCGTGCTCGGCGGGCTCTACGCCACCGGGTTCTACCTGCTGCTGCAGCGTTCCCTGATGCGCGTGCTGCTGGGCATCGTGATCCTCGGGCACGGCGCCAACCTGCTGTTGCAGCTGGCGGGTGGCAGTCAGGCCGGACGCCCCCCGATGCTCGGCGATGCCCCGATCGAGCGGATGGCCGATCCGTTGCCGCAGGCCATGGCCCTCACGGCCATCGTTATCACCTTCGCCTTGACCACATTCCTGCTCGCCCTCGCCTACCGCGCCTGGCAGTTGCTCGGGCACGACGAGGTGCAGGACGACGTGGAGGACCGCAGGATCCGCAGGTTGGAGGCCGAGTTGGCCGAAGGGGACGAGGAGACCGAGCGGGAACTGGATTCGGAGGCCACCCGGTGAGCGAACTGGTAGCCGTCCCGGTGCTGCTTCCGCTGGCGGCGGCCGGACTGTCCATGGCGTTCGGACGGTTCGCCGACGTGCAACGCCTGCTCGGGCTGCTGGTACTCGGCGTGATCGTCGTGGACGCGGCGGTGCTGCTGTACTTCGCCGATGTGCACGGACCGCTGGTGCTGCACCTCGGCGGTTGGGCCGCTCCGGTGGGGATCGCGCTCGTGGCCGACCGGCTGGCCGCGCTGCTGCTGCTGATCAGCGTGGTCGTGATGTTCGCGGTGCTGCTGTACTCCATCGGCCAGCGCATCACCGACTACGGGCGCGGAACCGCCAGCACCACCTTCCACCCCATCTACCTGGTGCTGTGTTCGGGAGTCTCACTGGCCTACTTGACCGGTGACCTGTTCAACCTGTTCGTGGCGTTCGAGATCATGCTCGCCTCCTCCTACGTGCTGATCAACCGGCGAACCACCGCGAGCCGGGTGCGGGCTGGGATGACCTACACGATCGTGAGCCTGTCCTCCTCGGTGCTGTTCCTGACCATGATCGGGCTGGTCTACGCCGCCACCGGCACGGTGAACCTGGCCGACCTCGCCCTGGAGATGGGGCAACTGCCGCCCGCGCCGGTGCGCGCACTCGCGCTGCTGATGGTCATCGTGTTCGGCGTCAAGTCGGCCATGGTTCCGCTGCACTTCTGGCTGCCGGACAGCTACCCCAACGCGCCCGCGCCGATCACCGCCATCCTCGCCGCGTTGCTGACCAAGGTCGGTATCTACGCCATGATCCGCACCCAGATCCTGGTCTTCGAACGCGAGCCGAGCTGGCCGCTGATGCTCACGCTGGCGATGGCGACGATGATCGTCGGCGCGCTCGGCGCGCTCGCGCAGAACGACCTCAACCGGATGCTGTCGTTCCTGCTCGTGAGCCACATCGGGTTCATGCTGTTCGGGCTCGGCGTCTACGACATCGCCGGGCTGACCGGGGTGATCCTCTACATCGTGCACCACATCACGGTGCAGGCCACGCTGTTCCTGGTCAGTGGTCTCATCACCCGCTACACCGGAACGGTCGCGCTGAGCAGGATGGGTGGTCTGGCCAAGATATCCCCGCTGGTGGCCGTGCTGTTCGCCGTGCCCGCGTTGAGCCTGGCCGGCGTGCCACCGTTCTCGGGCTTCGTCGCCAAGCTCGCGTTGCTGCGGTCCGGGATCGGGGTCGGCACGGTCTGGGGCTACGTTGCCACCGGAGTCGTGGTGTTGACCAGCCTGCTCACGCTCTACGCGGTGGCCCGGGTGTGGAGCCGGGCCTTCTGGGGCCAGGTGCGTGAGCCGGAGGGCGATCCCGACCCCACCGATGAGCTCGTCGTCGGTACCGGTGACACCTCGCCGGGGATGGTGCAGGCCACCGGGGTGCTGGTGCTGTCCACCGTGCTCGTCGCGGCACTCGCCGGGCCGCTCGCCGAGGTCAGCCAACGTGCCGCCACCGACCTGATCACCGGGGAGGCGTACCGCACGGCGGTGTTGGGAGGTGATTCCGGTGGTTGATCCCGAACCGCGCCATCGGCACCGGCGCCGCCGTGGCGGCGAGCACGTGATCAGCAGACGGCACCCGGTCGGGAGAGCCGTCCGCAGGTTGCCGTTGCTGGGCTGGCTGGTGCTGGTCTGGTTGCTGCTCTGGGGGACCTACGATTTCGGCACGATCTTCTTCGGGATCGTGGTGGGGCTGCTCGTCATCGGGTTCTTCCCGGCACCGCCGATCGCCACCGACATCCGGCTGCGTCCGCTGCGCGCCGGTCAGCTCGGGCTCTTCCTGGCATGGGATCTGGTGGTCTCCACGGGGCGAGTGGCTTTCGAGGCGGTCGTGCGGGGACCTCGGGTACGGGCGTCGATCGTGGCGGTGACGCTGGTCACCGACTCGGATCACCTGATGGCCATGGTGGCCAACGCGGTTTCGCTCGCCCCCGGCAATTTCGTGTTGCAGATCGATCGGGCCAACCGGATCTGTTACGTCTACGCGCTCGGTGCCGGTGAGAACGCCACCGAGCGGGTGCGACGTGAAGTGCTCGGCTGGGAGCGTCGAGTGGTTCGCGCGGTGGGAACGGGCGAGCAGGTGCGGTTGGTGGATCGGAATCATCGGTCGGAGGTCGGATGATGGGCGTGGTGTTCGCTATCACATTCGGTTTGTTGTGTCTGGCCGGATTGCTTTCTCTGGTGCGTTTGCTGCTCGGACGGGGCACTTTGGATCGCATAGTGGCGTTGGACGTGTTCATCACGTTGATCGTCGCCGCCACATGTGTGGGGATGGGCATGAACGAGGACGGATCGAATGTCGCGTTGGCCGCGGCATTCGCCCTGCTGGCGTTTATCGGTTCGGTCAGCGCCGCTCGTCTCGTCGAGAAGAAGGAGTCGCATCGATGAGCTGGCTGGATCTGTTCTCAGCGGTATGTCTGATAGCCGGTGCCCTGTCCTGTCTGTTCGGTGCGATAGGATTGTTGACTTTTCCCGATGTCGCGGCCCGGCTGCAGGCGGCGACCAAGCCGCAAACCCTCGGACTCGTGCTGATACTGCTCGGCAGCGCGGTCCATCTGGAAGTGCGATACGCCTCGGGGCTCATTCTGGTCGGCCTGTTCCAGGCCATAACGGCACCGGTGTTGGCCCAGCTCGTCGGGCGTGCCGCCTACCGGGCGGGCAGCGTTCGCCGTGAAACTCTCGACACCGACCACCTTGCGCGGCGGGTCGAACACGAACACGGCCGGACTTTGTGACCGGCGACATTTTTCGTGTTTCAACTGCATATCGTTTGGCGCTGGAGTTTCACATTCGGCGGAACAGTCTTTACCGTGGTTCGCTGTGATATGCGGTCCGCGCTGGGGAAGCCACCACAGTGGCCGAACGCGTCCGTTGCGATCTTTGGTTGCTTACGGCGCAGATGGCAATTGTGTCGATATGCGCTGGAAAGGTGACGTACAGTAATGAAACAGCATCTGAAAGAGCACACCAATCCCCCGGTGTTCATCACCTCGGGGATCCTGGTGATCGCTTTCGTGCTTTGGGGTGTGCTCGCTCCGGCGAATCTGAACACCGTCTCAAGCAATGTGAATAGCTTCATCACCACCAACTTCGAGTGGCTCTACATCCTCTCGGCCACGTTCTTCGTGGTCTTCGTGCTGGCGATCATGGTCAGCCGCTTCGGAACGATCCGGATCGGTCCCCCGGAATCCCGGCCGGAGTACAGCAATCTCGCCTGGTTCGCGATGCTGTTCACCGCCGGTATGGGTATCGGCCTGGTCTTCTACGCCGTCGCCGAGCCGGTCTGGCACTTCGGGAACCCGCCGATCGGTGAGGCCGACACCCAGGCCGCGGCGCAACGCGCGATGAACTTCACGTTCTTCCACTGGGGCTTGCATCCGTGGGCGATCTACATCGTGCTCGGCCTCGCACTGGGCTACTTCGCTTTCCGCAAGGGCCTGCCGCTGCGTCCGGCCGCCGCCTTCTACCCGCTGATCGGCAACTGGATCTACCGCTGGCCCGGGCACATCGTCGACGTGCTCGCGGTGTTCGGCACGCTGTTCGGCCTGGCGACCTCGCTGGGGCTCGGCGGTAACCAGGTCGGTGCCGGTCTCAACGCGGTGTTCGGCATCGAGAACACCACGATGCTGCAGGTCATCATCATTCTGGCGATCACGGCCGTGGCCGTGGTCTCGGTCATGTTCGGCATCGACAAGGGCATCCGGAACCTCTCGCTGATCAACCTGTGGTTGGCGTTCGTCCTGATGCTGTTCGTGTTCTTCTTCGGTCCCACGCTGGACCTGCTGAACATGCTGGCCAGCAACGTCGGCTACTACTTCCAGCACCTGCCGGAGCTGAGCTTCCAGACCTTCCCGAACAACGGCAACGGCGGCGCTCAGGCGTGGCAGGCCGACTGGACGCTGTTCTACTGGGGCTGGTGGATCGCCTGGTCGCCGTTCGTGGGTATGTTCATCGCCCGGATCTCCTATGGCCGGACGATCCGCAACTTCATCGGCGGCGCCATGTTCGCCCCGGTCGGTGCCTCCTTCGTGTGGCTGAGCATCTTCGGCAACTCCGGCCTGCGTAGTGTGCTCTCCGGCTCCGAGGACGGTCAGGCACTCGCCGATGCCGGGTTCAACAAGGCGATGTTCGTGTTGCTGGACCAGCTCCCGGTGGCCGACATCTTCTCGATCCTCGCCTCCGTGCTCGCGGTGGTCGTGGTCGTGCTGTTCTTCGCCACCTCCTCGGACTCCGGTTCGCTGGTGGTCGACATCCTCACCAACGGTGGCGACCCGAATCCGAAGTGGCAGCAGCGACTGTTCTGGGCGATCGCGGAAGGTGTCATCGCCTGTGTGCTGCTCGCCGCCGGTGCGGCCGCCGGCGCCGACGCACTCGGTGCGCTGCAGACCGCCTCGATCGTGACCGGGCTGCCGTTCTGCATCGTGCTGTTGCTGATGTGCCTGGGTATCGCCAAGGCGCTCAGCCAAGAGCGGCCCAACTTGGCCGTGCAGCGTGAGCCCAGCCCGGTGGAGGGCATCCGCAGCAGTGCTGCCAGGACGCGTTCGGGCGCGAGCACCGGTAGTGGTTCCGGTTCGGACGGCTCCGGCAAGAGGGACTCCGACTCCTGAGCTGAGCCCGTTCGCTGAAACAAACGGGGCTTCCCGGGCACACCGGCCGGGAAGCCCCGTTTTCTTTTCGAGAGTGCTGGGGGGCGGCGTAGGTGGGTGCTTGGCGGAACCTCTCGCACGGCTCTCGCCGCGGGGCCGGCGACATCGGGTAGCGACCTGCACAACGTCTCCGGCGTCCTCGCGAGAGCCGCACGGGAGAACCCGCGGTCGGTCCTGCTGCGAGGGTGGTCGGGGTTCGATCCGCATGGGTGGTCGGAGTTCGGCGCTGCGTCGAAGTGACGCGGCGATTTGGCGGGAAATCGACGGCGCTCGGAGTGCGGGGATCCGACCGACGTGCCCGGGAACCGTGTGGCGGTTTTCACAGGGGTGGTTCCCTCGTTCGGTTGGCTTTCGCGCCGGCAGGAAGTTCCAGGCTTTACACGTTCGAGTGACCATTGATGGTCGTTCTGCTCCGATCTGGGGGATTTTTCGCTGAAAAGTCACTCATGGTGCCCAATATGGTGCAATGGTCACACTTAAGAGTGGCCACGGTTGGAGGTTCGGTTGTCTGTTGCGTGTGCTGTCCGAAAGCGACCCACGAGAGCAGGCGATCGTGTGACCGAAGCCACGCGACGCCGTTCGGCGCCGGTGCGCCTGTTCTGCTCGTTGCTGTTCTGCTTCGCGATCCTCCTCGCGGGGCAGTCCGGAGTCGCGGTGGCCGCCGAATCCCAAGTCCGTCCGGTGGTGGCCGAGTCCGCCACCTCCGAAAGTCCGAGCCGCGCTACGCACGGCGTCGCGTCGCGTGAGGACGGTCACACGGTGGCGCAGTCGGAGGGGAACTCCCCCTCTGACGATCCAGAGGGCGGGCAGGACCGCAGAACCGTGATCGGCGCGCTCGGTGTCGTCCTCGTCGTCGGGGTACTGTTGCTCCGTCGCAAGCGCGGCAAGCAGTCGCTCATGGTTCGGTGGCGCAAACGCAGCTGAACCCCCGCTTAACAGAACTCACGGTCTGTTTTGCGTGAATTTTCCGTCACTTGGACTAGACCTGAGCGAAATCCTGTGGGAGTTTCACAGTCGACGGATCGCGTGGCGAACCGACGACACTGTGACGTTGTCGGAATTCGCCTCTCGACTTCGGGCACTGGCCCGGAGAAGTGGGTCGGCGCCGGGAAGCCCCCCGACCGGTGCCGATCCACCCGACACCCCGCCCCACAGCGCGCATCCGCCCTATGGCGCCGCTCGTTCACCGGTGGCCGTGTGACGGCTTCGTCCGGTCTTCGGTCCCTCTGAACTCCTTCACCCGTTCGGCGCGCCGAAGCGACCGGTGAGCTATCCGAGGCGCGTCCGAGGCGGCCACAAGTGCTCGTATCCTGCACTATGGGTCGCAAATGAGTACCGAATCCCCGCACAACAGTGGTCACGACACGGTTCGTCCGGCGAGGGACCCGTTCGGTTCCGCCGGGCCGGAACCATCGGCGGGTGACCCGGGCCTCGCTTCGGCGTGGCGCGCCGCGGTGGACGAGTACCGGGCCGAGCTGCTGGGGCTGTCGCACGGTCTCCACGCCGACCCGGAGGTCAGTTTCGCCGAGCACCGTGCCGCCGAAACCGTCGCCGGGACACTCGCCGCGCACGGTTTTCGCGTCCAGCGACCGGTGGCCGGACTCGACACCGCTTTCACCGCCGATTACGGCTCGGGGGAGTTCGTCGTCGGGCTTTGTGCCGAGTACGACGCGCTGCCCGAGGTCGGCCACGCATGCGGGCACAACATCATCGCGGCCTCCGCCGTCGGGGCCGCGCTGACGCTGGCCGAGGTCGCCGAACGACTCGGAATCACCGTGCGTGTGCTCGGTACCCCCGCCGAGGAGATCGGTGGTGGCAAGATCACGATGCTGGAGGCGGGGCTGTTCGATCCGCTGGCGGCCGCTCTGATGATTCACCCCAGTCCGGCGGAGGTGTGTGCGCCGCGTTCGCTGGCCATCACCGATCTGCGGGTCAGCTACACCGGGCGTGCGGCGCACGCGGCCGCGGCTCCGGAACTGGGGGTCAACGCGGCGGACGCGCTCACGGTGACCCAGGTGGCCGTCGGTCTGCTGCGGCAGCATCTGGAAGCCGGTCAGATGGTGCACGGCATAGTGACCTCCGGAGGGGCCGCGCCGAACATCGTGCCCGAGCGGGCCGCGGCTGAGTACAACCTGCGAGCGGCCGATCCGGAGTCGTTGGCCCGGTTGGAGGACCGGATACGCGCCTGCTTCGAGGCGGGGGGCACCGCCACCGGCTGCTCCACGGAAGTGGTGCGTGTCTCGCCCGTCTACACCCAGCTGTCCTCCGACGAGTGGCTCGCTGATGCGTACCGCCGCGCCGTGGTCGACCTCGATCGTGATCCGGTCGCGCGTGCGGCGGAACGCGAGGGTGTGATCGGCAGTACCGACATGGGCAACGTGAGCCTTCGGGTACCCGCCGTGCATCCGATGATCGCTCTGGAGTGCGGGGATGCGGTCAATCACCAGGCCGAGTTCGCGGCGGCGTGTGCCTCACCCTCGGCCGACAGAGCCGTCCTCGACGGTGCCGCCGCGCTCGCGCGCACCGCGGCGGCTGCCGCTCTCGACGGGGACCAGCGAGAGCGCTTGCTGGCCGCCGTCCGCAATCGAACCGCTTCCGGGTTTCGACGGTTGTCGAACCGATTCTTCGCGTCGGGAGGCGTGACGTGACCGCGTTGGATTCGCTAGGTCCGAACACCCACGGTGGTAACTCCGTGGTCGACCATCCACCCGCAGACCCGCTCGCGGAGGAGGACGCCGCGCGGGCACCCGGTGACCCCGGTGGCAGGTCCTTCCGGGCGGACTCCACGACCGCCGTCGTCTCCAACGGGCTGGAACGCGCCACGAGCGAGACCATCGGTCCCGTGCGATCCGGGGTTGCGGATCCGGGACAAGGGCGCGGGCCCGCCTGGCTGGACGAGTGGATGGCCGACAACTCCGATCTCGTCGTGGCCTGGCGCAGGGAGCTGCACTCCAATCCCGAGCTCTCGCGCGCCGAACACCGCACCACGAGGCTGTTGGTCGAGCAGCTCGAATCGCTCGGTCTCCGTCCCCGCAGACTGCCGGTCGGGACCGGGCTGATCTGTGACATCGGGCAGGAGACCCACGTCGCCCGCACGATCGCGCTGCGTGCCGACATCGACGCGCTGCCGCTCACCGAATCCACCGGTCTGCCGTTCGCCTCCAACACCGAGGACGCGGCGCACTGCTGCGGCCACGACGCGCACACCGCCGTGCTGTTGGGGACCGCGATGGCGCTGGCCTCGGCTCCCGGCGCGCTGCCCGGCCGAGTGCGGTTGATCTTCCAACCCGCCGAGGAGGTCATGCCCGGTGGCGCGCTGGACGTGCTCGCCGCGGGTGGGCTCGACGGTGTCGACCGGATCTTCGGGTTGCACTGCGACCCGCGGTTGCCGGTGGGCACGGTCGGGACTCGAATCGGAGCCCTCACCTCGGCCAGTGATCCGGTGGAGGTGCGGCTGACCTCGCCGGGCGGTCACACTTCCCGGCCACATCTGACCGCCGACCTGGTGCACGCGTTGGGGACGTTGATAACCGGGTTGCCGACGCTGCTCTCGCGCAGGGTGGATCCGCGTACCGGGACCGTACTCGCCTGGGGCGCGGTGCGTTCCGGGGAGGCACTCAACGCCATCCCGCAGGAGGGAACCCTGCGCGGCACGCTGCGCACCGCCGACCGTGACACCTGGGCCGAGCTCGGTCCGCTGGTGCAGGAGCTGGTCCAGGGGCTGCTGGCTCCACTCGGGGTCGGTTACGACCTGCAGCACCGGCGCGGTGTGCCGCCGGTGGTCAACGACGCGGAGAGCACCCGGCTGATGCGAGCGGCCATCGGTGAGGCGCTGGGGGAACAGGCGCAGAGCGGTACACCGCAGTCCTCCGGCGGTGAGGACTTCGGGTGGTACCTGGAGCACGTGCCCGGGTCGTTCGCCCGACTCGGCGTGGCGGGTGAGGGAATGCCGGCGAACGACCTGCATCAACCGAACTTCGTGCTGGACGAGCGCGCGCTGTTTGTGGGCGTTCGGACGATGGTCCACACCGCGTTGACCGCGTTGCGGGAGTAGGGAAATCCACCTTCCACTGTCTCCTGTGCGGATGGTGCTTCGTCCCTGATTTCTGTCCTGGAGTATCGTTTTCCTTGCGTCGACGAGCTTTCCCTGGGCAAAACGGCCCGCTTTCGGTTTACGCGTGGGGAATGCCGGAAGCGGGCCGTTCCCGTTCGAGCAGGCTCAGGTGAGACCGTTGTTCTCTCGCTTGATCGCACCCAGGAACGATGCCCATTGGCCGCTGCCGAACACGAGCGTGCCGCCGTCGCGGTTCTTCGTGTCGCGTACACCCGCGAAGCCGGGCACGAGTGCTGCTTCCACACAGGCATCCTGTGTTTGGCTGCGACTGCTCTTGAACCAGTGAGCGCCCTGCAAGTCAGGCTTGTGCACGGTGTGGGACCTTTCGCTTATGTCTCGGGGGCATACGACTGCTCGGCCACTGAGCGGATCAGTTCCAAGGATTCCCTGGGGCCCACTGCGGCGGCTTGCAGTCGGTTCCACAAACTAACGTAGTCGCTCACGGCCTCCTTGCTGTCCAGGTATCTCGCATCGTCGAATGATTCGACGTAGACGAAGTCCAGGTCGGGTGTGGTACCAGGTGAGGGGATTGTCAGGATCGTGAAGTCGTAGCTGATCGCTCCCGCGTACGTCTGAGCGTCGAAAGGTATGACCTGCATGTGGATGTTGTCTTCCAGCGCCAGGTCGTACAGATAGTCAAGCTGCTGTCGCATGACCCCGCGATCGCCGATCTGCCGACGTAGACACGACTCGGAGAGTACGAAGGATGCCGAGGGTGGGGTCGACCGGGTGAGGATCGACTGCCGCTCCAGTCTGGCGGACACCGCCGCGTCCACATTGCTGTCATCGGCTCGTGGCGAGGACGTCTCCAACGCTCGGATGTATGCCTCTGTCTGCAGGATACCCGGCATGATTTCGCCACGAGCCTGACGTATGTCGCTGGCGTCGGTCTCCAGGTCCACGTACTGCCGGAACCAATCGGGGAAGACCGACCGGTAACCACCCCATCTGCCGCGTGCGCTCCGGGCGCGTGCCAATTCGAGCAACCAGTCCTTGTGTTCCTGCGTGTCACCGTACTCATCGAGTAGCAACAGCAGATCGCCCTTGGTGATACCGGATTGGCCCAGCTCCAAGCGGCTGATCTTCGTGGTTGCGCAGTCGAGGATGCGTGCGGCATCCGCCTGTTCGAGGCCTGCCGCCTGACGGGCGTGGCGTAGTTCGTTGCCGAGCTGCAACCGCCTGACCGTGGGTGTGGCCATCCGTGTCCTCCAGGGGTGCCGAGTTTCTGCCGGGCACATTGAAGAGTGTCAGCGGGTTGGCGGGCATGCCGTGCGAGCCACGGATTTCGCGCCGAGGGCGGCTGCGTCCCTTCCGCTGATCGCCACGTCTCCGAGGAGACCGATCCGGTGGAGTGCCTGATCAGTGAGTGTGGCGAAGTACTGCCGCTGGCGTTCGTGATGCATCACGACGGCGGACAGCGATGCGCCGCGTGTGCGCGTCTCACGTGCTTGTCCGGCTCGTCACGTCTACACGAACCAGATCGACCAGAGCCCGGCCTACCGTCGCTGCCCCGACCTTCGGCGGTGGGCCGGTTCCATTTCGAGGACGACTCATGCCCGAACCGCGTGGCTACATGCTGGCTATGAGTGGTGACCTGAACCCGGACCTTCTGACTCGTAACCATTTCCGTCCGGGCGCGGACGTGGCCGGGTCGCAGAGTAGTGAGTGGTCGTCCCAGTGGGCTCCGCCCGCGCCTGAGCTGCTGCGAGAGGTTCTGGACGGGTTGAGCAAGCTCACCTGACGCACCGTGCTGTCGGAGGCGACCGTTACGCTTAGTGCGATCCCGTAGTCATCGAGTCGCCCGAAGGATCACCGTGAGCGAGTACCTGTCCACCGAGCCCTACCGTGGAACCCGCGACTTCCTGCCCGACGAGATGTCGGTGCGCACTCAGGTGTTCCATCGGCTCTACGAGGTACTCGAACGTTACGGCTACCAGCGCTACGACGGTCCACAGTTGGAGCCGGTCGAGATTTACGAGTCCAAGTCCAGCCAGGAGATCGTCAATCAGCAGCTCTACACGCTGACCGATCACGGTGGGCGACGGCTCGCGCTGCGCCCGGAGATGACTCCTTCGGTGGCGCGCATGATCGCGGGCAACGCGGGGTCGCTGACCTTCCCGGTGCGCTGGTACAGCCACCCGAACTGTCACCGCTATGAGCGCCCCCAGCGCGGGCGCGTGCGTGAGCACTGGCAGATCAATGTCGACCTGTTCGGCTCGTCCTCCACGGCGGTGGAGGTGGAGTTTTTGGAACTGATTCACGACATGATGGCCAGCTTGGGCGCGAGCACCGACATGTGGCGGTTGAGGGTCAGCGACCGAGTGCTGTTGGACGCGCTGCTGACCCACATCGTCGGCGTTCCACACGACAAGGTGCGCGAGACCGCGAACCTGCTGGACCGCTGGGAAAAGGTCAGCGCCGACACGCTGGCCGAAAGTGCCACCGAGATCGGCCTGTCGGAGGAACAGTTCGCCCGGCTGGCCGAGGTCGTCAAGGACGGTCGCGCCGCGATCGAGGAACTTCCCGTTGAGGTGCGCAACCAGTCCCGACTCATGCAGGTGCTCGACACGAGTGCGGCCGAGCTGATCGAGTTCGATCCGTTGATCGTGCGCGGGTTCGACTACTACACCTCCACGGTGTTCGAGGTGTTCGACACCGACCCGAGTAACCGCCGGTCGCTGTTCGGTGGTGGCCGCTACGACAACCTGGTGGGCCTGTTCAGCAACAAGGAGATCCCCGGCTTCGGGTTCGGGATGGGTGACGTCACGATCATCGACTTCCTCGACACCCACGGCCTGCTGCCGCGGCCGCGCACCGATGTGGATGTGGTGGTGATCCCCACAGAGGAACAGTTGTTCGATCCGGCGCGACGCGCTGCTCGGGTCCTGCGGGACGCGGGCCTGCGGGTCACCACGCCGCTGGATACGCGCAAGCTCGGCAAAGAGATCCAGCGCGCCGACAAGGCCGGTGCGCGAGCGGTGGTCATAGTCGGTCCGGACGACTGGGTATCCGAATTGGTCACCGTGCGGGATCTGGCCAGCGGGGAGCAGCATCAGACGACGTTGCACGCGCTGGATTCGTCCGTACGGGCGATCATTCCGTCCGAGTGACACTCGTTTGTGAGCGTATGACCCACGGTCGGGAGTCCGGGCTGAAAAATAGGTTCCTATTTAAGCTGTTGCGGTATCAGGATTACCGAAAAGTGAAGATAGGTTCCCATGCCCCTGAGCGGTACCCAGTTCCTCAACGGCATCGCAGAGCACGGTATCCCCGCGACTTGGGACGAGTTCGGCACGTACATGTCGCAGGACGGCGCGCTCGTGACTCATCTCGTCGCGGCGGTGCGGGAAGTCCACAACACCGGTAGCGATCAGGCGCGGGACGCCACCCTGCGCCTGATCGATGAGAAGCGGGGCAACCTGGCCGCTGCCCGGAATCCGCTCGCCGACCGGATCGTGGCGTATCGCGAGTCCGGTCGGTGGGCGAAGCTGGACGCGGTGGTGCGATCGGTCGATGTGGATCAACTCATCGACAGCATGCGTGTTCACTTCGGCTTGCACTCGTTCCTCATCGCGCTGGAGTCGGTGCGCTTCAACTTCGAGTACGTGCGCCAGTACGGCTTCGAGGCGTTCTACCGGATGACCGATGAGTACCTGTTCGAGATCGAACGGCTCACCACCGAGGCCCGGACGGCGTTCGAGACCGAACCGATTGGCGAGAGTTTCCCGCCGTTCTGGCTCTACAAACTCGACATGGTGAGTACGGAGGTTCCGTCGCATTGCCACATCTGCCAGAACCTGATCACCTTCGCCGAGCGCGCGCTGGATGATGATCGCGGCAGTTCTTTCGCGTAGAACGCGATGAACAGGGGTTCGTTCTTGCTGCGATCACACGGAACCCTTGACGTGGAGTAGTCGCTCTCCGGTCCGTTGTACAGGCCGGACCGGGATCCTCGTAGCGGATTCCTCGTCGCACTGCTCGCTGCCGGGTCGTACCGGGTTTCCCTGCGAAATCACCCGTCCGGGGTGTATCACCGCGTGCCGTTCGGCTCTCTTGTCGGTATGAGCGAACGAACGGAACTAATCCTGTCGCGAGACCGGTGCGATGCCGAGCTGCTCGCGGCCGTACGTGCTGCCGGGGCGTTGCCCCGGTGTCGGCTACGCGCCCGGTTCGGGCAGCGCCGACTGAGCGCCGCGTTGTCCCGTGGAACGGTGGCCGCGCAGTGGCCGGGAGTGCTGGTGCCTGCCGAGTCGCTGCACCAGCCGCGCACCCGCGCCCTGGCCGCGCTGTTGTGGGGAGCGCCCGGGGCGGTGCTGTCGGGGCCGACAGCACTCGCGGTGCACGGCTGTGCTCCCGTTCCCACCACGACGTACCTCACCGTTGTCCACGACAGGCGGCCTCCGAGGGGAAGCGGACTCGTGGCCCGGCAGAGCCGGGTCCGCGAGTCCGAGGTGATGGAACTGGACGGGCTGCGCACCCAGGTGCTCGACGTCGCGCTGACCGAGGTGTTGTGCACGGCGGGCGACGCGACGTTCGCCTCGGCGTGCCTACGGTGGACGCTTTCGGCGATGACGCCCGCCGCGGCGCGCCAGCTCGTCGAGCTGGTACGGCGGCGCATCGCCATCAGGGCAGATCGGCGCGGCACGCGCCGTGCTCTGGCGCTGCTCGCGGCCTGTCGTCGGGTCGACGGCCGTGCCGATGACCGGATCGTCCCCGAGGGGGTCGCCGAAGGGACGGAGGGCTCAGCGAGCCGGGCCGGTGTTGCTGCAGGGCAGGGTGCGCAGTTTGGTCACGTAATCGTTCGGCGCTCCGGCCCGCTCGGCGGCCTCGGCGATCAGTCCCAGGTAACGCGCGGAGGGCAGACCGCCCTCGTAGGCGTCGAGCACGTACAGCCAGGCGAGTGTCGGACCGTCCAGGGTGTGGATCCGTAGCCGCAGTTTCTTGTGCAGTCCCAGGTCCGAGCCCTCCCAGCGGTCGAGTTCCTGCTCGTCCTCGGGGCTGACGTCGTAGAGCACGGTGAAAACCTGCGCCTCCGGCTCCTCGACGATCGTCGCGAGTGCCCCTTCCCAGCCCACGTCCTCACCGCCGAAAGTGAGCCGCCAGTCCATCAACCAGCCTGTTCCCGTCAGCGGCGAGTGGGGAGCGCGTTGCAGCATCTGGGCCGGATCCATGTTGGATCCGTAAGCGGCGTATAGCGGCACGGCTCACAGGATAACCACGCCTCGATCCGTTGTCCCCTCCAGCTGACCGTGCTCGGTTCGCTACTTCGTGTGCTCGTGTGACACGCGGCTTCCGGCGGGTACCGGTGGGCCGCGCGAGCGGGGTGGCGGCGTACCGTTGGGCCGGCGGTTGCGAGCCCGGGACTAGGGGTGCGAAATGGTCTCTACCAATTCCGGGCGAGAGCGATTCCGTCTCGCACGGCCGCGAGCGCACCCGAGCGCCGTGGTCGCCGCGTGGTGCCGGACGGCGGTTCGGAGCGCGAGCAGCGCGGATCCGAGAACACGGTCCTGTGAGCGTGCCTACTCGATGTCGGTCCTCCCGGAGCGAGAACCGGTGGGAGGTTCCGCCAAGCAAGTACCCCGGCCAACCCGGGGTGGCAAAGTCCTATGAGGAGGTAGAGCGAAGTGTCCCGCATCGTAATCATGGGAGGCGGGCCCGCGGGCTACGAGGCCGCCCTCGTGGCCGCCCAGAACGGGGCTGACGTCACGCTGGTCGAGGCCGAGGGACTGGGCGGAGCCTGTGTGCTCTACGACTGCGTGCCGTCGAAGACCTTCATAGCCTCCGGGGGCGCTCGCTCTTCCATCCGTGATGTGCAGGAACTCGGCATTCGGGTCAAGGAAGGTGCCGCGGACGTGGACACGGCCGTGGTGCACGGCAGGGTCAAGGGGCTCGCGCTGGCGCAGTCGGCCGATATCCGTTCCCGGGTCCACCGGGAGGGTGTCCGGATCCTGGGTGGCCGTGCGCGGTTCGTCGACGAGACACAGGGACTGGCGCAGCACCGGATTCGGGTCGACCTCAGCGACGGCGGGCAGGAGGAGCTCGTCGCCGACTCCGTCCTGATCTCCACCGGCGCGACACCGCGCGTGCTGCCGGGAGCCCAACCCGACGGCGAACGCATCCTGACCTGGCGACAGCTCTACGACCTGCCCGAGCTCCCCGAACACCTCGCGGTGGTGGGTTCCGGCGTCACCGGCGTCGAGTTCGCATCCGCCTATGCCGAGATGGGCGTGAAGGTGACGCTGGTCTCCAGCCGTGACCGGGTGCTGCCGCACGAGGACGCAGATGCCGCCGCTGTGCTGGAGGAGGTGTTCTCCGAGCGGGGAGCCAGCGTGGTCAAGCACGCCCGCGCCGATCGCATCGACCGCACCGAGTCCGGGGTGCTGATCCACCTCAACGACGGGCGTCAGATCGAGGCCAGCCACGCGTTGATGACCGTGGGATCGGTGCCCAACACCGCCGACATCGGGCTGGACCGCATCGGTATCGAACCGGACCGTGCGGGCTACATCCCGGTGGACCGGGTGTCCCGAACCAGTGCGACCGGCGTCTACGCGGCCGGGGACTGCACCGGCGTGCTGCTGTTGGCCTCGGTGGCCGCGATGCAGGGGCGGATCGCGATGTGGCACGCACTGGGCGAGGGGGTAACCCCGATCAAGCTCAAGACGGTGGCCGCCAACGTCTTCACCCATCCCGAGATCGCGACCGTCGGGATCAGCCAGCAGGCGATCGAGTCCGGCGAGGTTCCCGCCCGAAGCGTCGTGCTGCCGCTCTCCGGTAACCCCCGCGCCAAGATGGAGGGGGTTCGCCGCGGCTTCCTCAAGGTCTTCTGCCGTCCGGCGACCGGTGTGGTCGTCGGTGGCGTGGTCGTGGCCCCCAACGCCAGTGAGCTGATCCTGCCGTTGGCGCTGTCGGTGCAGAACCAGGTCACAGTGGAGGACCTGGCCAACACCTTCTCGGTGTACCCGGCGCTTTCCGGGTCGTTGACCGAGGCGGGGAGGCAACTCATGCGCCACGACGATCTGGATTAGTGAGAGTCGGTGCCGCGCTCTCCGCGGCTGGTTGCGTGGCGGAACCTCACGAGCCGTCTCGCTGCGGGAGCCTCGACATCGGGTTTACTACACAATGTCGAGGCTGTCCTCGCGAGACGACCCGTGAGAACCCGCGGCGGTGCGTGTTGCGTGCGGGGAGGGGCGTGGCGGTGCGAGCTGCTTGGGAAGTTCGTGGCAAGCGAGCTGCGTTGGTGACCGTTCGGCGCTGCGCGCCGAGACGAGGTCGTGGCATCGGGTTCGGGCCGGGAGCGCCGCTGTTGGCTCCCGGGGATCAGCGAGGCTTCCGCGTCTCGGTGTGCGGTGCGGGGGTGGGGTGCGGGACATTGGTGTCGTGACTGAGCTTCCCGCGCTGATCTACGACGGTGACTGCGGGTTCTGCACCCGCAGCGTGCGCCTGGCCGACCGGCTTCCGGTTCGGGTCAGTTCCGTGCCCTGGCAGGAGGCGAATCTGGAGTGGCTGGGAGTGCCCGAACAGCGGGCGCGGAACGAGGTCGTGTTCGTCGACGAGTACCACCGACTCCACGGTGGGGCCGCCGCGGTGGCGACGTTGCTGCGGCACTGTCGGGGTCCGTGGCGGCTGGCCGGATCCGTGCTCGCCGCGCCGGTGATCCGCTCGGTGGCGGATGCGGTTTACCGCCTCGTGGCGAACAACCGGCACCGACTACCGGGTGAGACTCCTGCCTGTCAGCTGCCGCCCGAGCGCCGTCCCGGCAAAGCCGAGCGAGACTCCGGCCGCTGATCGAAGTTTTCCGGTCGGGTTGTCGGGTTGTTCGCTTGGCGGAACCTCCTGCCGGTTCTCGCTCCGGGAGGCCCGACATCGGATGGCGACAACCGGTCGATTGGGACTTACCGTGTAACGGTTCGACATCCACTCCGGAGCTCGCCGCGGCGCCCCGCATGGTTCCGTGCCTGGTCAGTACCGGTTCCGGCTCCGAAGGCCCCCGGCCGCGACCACCGAAAACCACGAGTCCGGTGTCACCCTTTCGTGGATAATCATTCGGGATTGTCGCTGCCGAGTGTCCCGCGGACAGGCGGGTAGGAGAGAGTGAAGGTGTTTCGGAGAAGACGTGGCGGCGCGGTCCCCGATCCGTGGGAGGACGATCGGCAGCCGGGCAACTCGCCGTTGGCGATCTTCGGTGTACTCGGTGTCGTGTTCCTGATCGTGCTGCTGGCCGTGGTGGCCGAGCCGGGCAAGCTGTTGGCCGGTGGGGGCGAGGACTCGGAGACCACCGAGGTTCCCGAGATGCGTGACGGCGTCCCGCAGCCCGGATTCGAACCCGTCGCGCTGTTGGAGGACAACCCGCTCAATTCGGAGAACGCCTCACTGGAGCCCGCCGACTGCCGCCTGCCGGAGCTCGCCGAGTCCGAGACCCGGATGCGGCCCTATTACGATGCTGCAGTGCGCTGCCTGAACACTCTCTGGCGCCCCGTTGTCGTCCGGGCCGACCTGAGCTGGGCACCACCCGAGGTGAGCCTGCGGTCCCGAACGAGCGACTGCAGTGAGACCGAGGGTACGAGCCGCCCCACCGCCTTCTACTGCGACGGCACCATCCACATGCCCCGCCAGTGGGTGCTCTCCGACATCGGCACCCGGGAGCCCGCCCACCTGATACTGCTGGCGCACGAGTACGGCCACCACGTGCAGCAGCGTGCCGGGATCCTGCGCGCTTCCACCGTCCGTCAGGAGGGGGTCGAGGTACGAAGTCCGGAGTGGTTCCGGATCTCGCGTCGTCTCGAGCTGCAGGCCGACTGCTATTCCGGAATGTTCATGGCCGCCGCCTCCGAGGGCGGGGTGTTGCGGGAGCGCGTCGCGGAGCGGTTCGTCTCGGCAGCGGGAAGCACCCAGCTCGGCGACACCCACGGTTCACCGGGCAACCAGCGGGACTGGAAGCTGACGGGTTTTCGGGAACGCACCACCGCTGCCTGCGACACGTGGAACGTCTCCGCCGAGCGGGTGCGCTGACTCCGCCATCCCGTTCCCGCCGGTCTCGGCTGTCCGGCGTTCCTCCCGGTGTTCGGTTACGCTTTGTCCGTCCGTTCGCGCGGAGCGTGTGATCACCGCTCCGGCAGGAACGGAACCGGGGATTTCCGACTGGGAGAACTCCGGGCTGGGGAACTCCGGGCTGAAGGGCTCAGGACAGGAGGACTCAGAACGGGGGATTCCGGGCAGACACCACACGGCCCTCCGGACGGGGAGGATCGATGTCCGAAAACGTCGCGCACGCACGAACACACTGGCGTTACCGACGGGGACTCGGTGGCGAGATGCTCGCCGAGGTGCTGGGGACCTTCATCCTGTTGCTGCTCGGTTGTGGCGCCGTCGCGGTGGCCGTGGCCGCGCTGCCCGAATCGGGCCGACAGGTGACCGACTTCGGCCCGGCCAACTGGCTGATCATCATCTGGGGCTGGGGCTTCGGCGTGGTCTTCGGAGTCTACGCGGCGGGTGGCGTCAGCGGGGCGCACATCAATCCCGCCGTGACCCTCGCGTTCGCCGTTCGCAGGGCCTTTCCCTGGTACAAGGTGGTGCCCTACTGGTTCGCCCAGGTCGTGGGGGCGTTTCTGGCGGCGGCGCTGGTCTACGCGGTCTACGCGCCCGCCATCGATTCCCTCAACGCCTCCGAGGGGCTGGCTCGCTCCGAATCGCTGGACACCTTCTCCATCTTCGCCACCTTCCCCGCCGAGTACTTCGGCGGCTGGTGGGGGCCATTTCTGGACCAAGTGGTCGGCACCGGGATTCTGGTGTGCCTGATCTTCGCGTTGATCGACACGCGCAACATGGCTCCCTCCTCCAACATGGGCCCGTTCCTGATCGGGATGGTCGTCACCGTGATCGGCCTGACCTTCGGGCCGAACGCGGGCTACGCCATCAACCCGGCGCGCGACTTCGGTCCGCGGTTGTGGACCTTCGTGGCGGGCTGGGACGAGATCGCCTTCCCGGGCAGCTACGAGTGGTTCTCGTGGTACTTCTGGATACCGATAGTGGGGCCACTCGTCGGTGGTGTGATCGGTGCGGTCGTCTACGACCTGTTCGTCGGTCAAGTGCTGACGGAGCGGGCGAAACCCGAGGTGGGCCGCGTTCCCGAATGAGCCCCCCGGCCGGGAAACCTACTCGCCCGTCCGTTCCAGCAGCGAGAGCAGTGGCGCCGCCTTGGTCAGGCACTCCTGCCACTCCGCGGTCGCGTCCGAATCGGCGGTGATCCCGCCGCCCACTCCGAAGGCGACCTCACCGGCCGAGTACTCCAGTGTCCGGATGGCCACGTTGAGCTCGGTGCCGCCCACGGGCGAGGACATGCCCACGGCACCGCAGTAGACCTCCCGGGGGTCGGACTCCAGCTCGGAGATGATCTCGAGCGCACGCACCTTCGGAGCACCGGTTACCGAGGCGGGCGGGAAGGTGGCCCGCAGCAGCTCGGCGTCGCCGGTATCCGGTGGCAACTCCGCCCGCACCTCGGAAACCAGGTGCCACACCCCGGGATGCGCCTCGACACGCAGCAGTTTCGGTGTTGTCACGGTGCCGGTCCGGGCTACCCGCCCCAGATCGTTGCGGGACATGTCCACGATCATCACATTCTCGGCGATGTCCTTGCGCGAACCGCGCAGCACATCGGCGTTGTGGTCGTCCTCGGGGCCGCGTCGCGGCGTGGTCCCCTTGATCGGGCTGCTCCGCACCACCCTGCCGTGCCGGGCCAGGAACAGTTCCGGCGAGAGCGAGGCCACCGCGCCCCAGTCCCCGGCCACATAGGCGGCTCGGGCCGGATCGAACCGCGCGCTGCCGGTGGCGAACAGCTCCAGCGGACTGCCGGTGAACGGCACCGCGAACCGGCTGCAGATGTTCGCCTGGAAGATCTCGCCGTCCGCGATCTCCTCCACGCAGCGCCGCACGGACTTGCGATGTCGATCGGCGTCGGGCACGACGACCGTGCCCGCGCCCGCGGTGTTCCCGGCCTCCCGGCCCGCCGCTTCCGCGACGAGCGCACCGAGTTCCTCGGCCAGGGTGCGCGGTTCCCCCTCGGCGATCGTCTCGAACCACCACTGCCCCCGCCGGTCGCGCCGCAACACGTGATCCGTCCAGCCCCACGCCGCCACCGGGAGGCGTCGCCTGTCGGGGCGTGCTCCTGCCGGATCGGTCAGCTCGTAACCCAGATACCCGATCCAGCCCCCGCCGACAGCGTCCTCCGGGACTCCGGGCTCACGGGTGACCTCCGGCTGCCGGTCGATCACGTCGAACGCGGTGTCCGGCTCGACCGGAAGTACCCGGACCGAGGGAACCAGAACGGTGCTCCCGCCGAACCAGCTGCCCGTCAGCGCCGCGGGGGGTGGCAGCCCGCGATCACTGGCACGTCGTTCGAGAGCACGCAGCACGTCGGTGGCTGCCGCGGCGCTCTCGAGGGGCCGGACGACTAATCGCACACCGCCAGTATGCAACCGTGCCGAACAGTCGTCCCGGGCTCACCCGAATCGGGTAATTTCGGTCACCGCTGTCGGCGGGTCGCTCGTCTCGGTCGCGGGCCACCGGCTTGACGGGACCACCGCGGCGAACCGTTCGGCTGTTCGCGACTACAGTCCTCGGTGTGCGTTTGGTACTGGCTTCCGCGTCGCCCGCCCGCCTGTCCGTGCTCCGTAGCGCCGGGGTGGAGCCGGTGGTGCGGGTCTCCGGGGTCGACGAGCACGCGGTGACCGCCTCGCTGCCCGAGCCCTCGCCCGCCGAGGTCGTCACCGCCCTCGCCCGTGCGAAGGCTTCGGCCGTGGTGGATCAAGTGGCAGCCGAGTTCCCGGACGCGGTGATCGTGGGCTGCGACTCGATGTTGTGGACCCCGGGCGAGCACGCGGACGAACTCGTGGGCAAGCCCGAGACCCCGGAGCTGGCCGCCGAGCGCTGGGGGCGGATGGCCGGCGGCACCGGCAGTCTGCTGACCGGCCACGCGGTGCTGCGGCTGCGGGACGGCACGACGGTGGCCGAACACAGCGATCACCTCGCCACGACTGTCCGATTCGGTCGACCTTCCCGCGCCGAACTGGACAGCTACATCGCCACCGGTGAGCCCATGAAGGTGGCGGGCGGGTTCACCCTGGACGGATTCGGTGGCTGGTTCATCACCGGAGTGGACGGCGATCCCGCCAGCGTGCTCGGCATCAGCCTCTCGCTGACCAGGTCGTTGCTGGCCGAGGTCGGGGTCAGCGTGGTCGCACTGTGGAACGCACCGAGCGCCGAGCGTGATGAGGCCGCCGTGCCGGAGTGAGCACGGTTACATCCGGTGCTTTCGCGGAACAAAACGAAATCGCGGCGCCGTTGACCACGACCGCGATGGCACCTTCACCCCGCCGGGCCCCGGCGCTGTACCTGACGCAACGCCTGCACGTCGATCTGCGACGGCAGGCCAGTTGTGTTTGTCGCCCGTGATTCCTCCGGGCGGAGTCCTCTCCTACCGACGGCGGTGATCGCTGCCCCCGAACGCGCGATCCCGTTCGACTCCTCCCGAGCCGATGCCGTTCTCGTGTCCGTTCCTCGACCGCCCCGCCCACGGCGGTCGAATCCGTGAATCTCCGGGAGACAACCGTGTCCGACGTCGAATCCCCGCGACCAGCTCGTTTCCGGTTACGTTTCAATCCCAAGGTGTTCGGGCTGGCGGTGCTCGCCTCGCTGGTGCTCGGAGCCCTGCTCGGTTGGGTCGCCGACTCGACCGGAGCGGACTGGCTCGTCACCACGCTGGACACCATCGGGTCCACTTTCACCAAGCTGCTGACCTTCACGGTGCTGCCGCTGATCTTCACCGCGATCGTGCTCGGCATCACCAGTCTTCGTTCCGTGGGCGGCGGCCGGACCGCTGCCCGCCTCGGCGGCAAGACCGCCGTGTGGTTCGCCGCCACCTCGTTGATCGCGGTGCTGATCGGTATCGGGGTGGCCAATCTGCTGCGTCCCGGCCAGGGGCTCGACATCTCGCCGGACCAGCAGCGCGTCGACGAGGTCAACGAGATGACCGGCGGCTCGTGGCTGGATCTCGTCACGGGGCTCGTCCCCGAGCACCTGGTCGGCGCCTTCGCCAACGGTGAGACGCTGCAGGTCGTGTTCGTCTCGCTGCTCGTCGGGGCGGCCGCCTACAGCCTGGGGGACAAGGCAGGACCGTTCGTAGAGTTCAACCGGGCCGTGTTCGAGATCATCCAGCGTGTGCTGGGATGGATCATCCGGCTCGCGCCGCTCGGAACCCTCGGACTGATCGGCAACGCGGTGGCCAGCTACGGCAACGAGTTCTTCGTCCCGCTGCTCAAGCTCACGGGGGCCACCTACCTGGGGTGCGCGTTGGTGCTGTTCGCCGTCTACCCGCTGTTGCTGTGGTTCGTGGCCAGGGTCAGCCCCGCGAAGTTCTTCGGGAAGGCGTGGACGGTGCTCCAGTTCGCCTTCGTCTCCCGCTCCTCCGGTGCGAGCCTGCCGCTGAGCCGCCAGACCGCGGTCAACCTCGGAGTGGAACGCTCCTACGCGAGTTTCGCGGTCCCGCTGGCCACCACCACGAAGATGGACGGCTGCGCCGCGGTGTACCCGGCGGTGGGCTCCATCTTCATCGCGAACCTGTTCGGCTTCCACATGGGGCCGGTGCAGTACCTGACCATCGTGGCCGTCGCCGTGTTCGGCGCGATCGCGACCGCCGGCGTGACCGGCTGGTTCACCATGCTGACGCTGACCGTGGGGGCGCTGGACTTCCCGCCCGCCATGATCGCCACCGGGATCGCCATCGCCTACGCGGTGGACCCGATCATGGACATGATGCGCACGATGACCAATGTGGCCGGTCAGATCACCGTGCCCACGGTGGTCGCGCGTACCGAGGGGCTCCTGGACGACGAGGTGCTGCGCGCACCCAGCTCCCCACCGCTGTTCGACGGCCCGGAGGAGCCGACGTCCGCCGACTCGCGGGGGACCGGCACGGGTGAGCCCGTTCCGGCGAGGGCCTGATCGAAGTTTTCCGGTCGGGTTGTCGAGCCGCTCGCTTGGCGGAACCTCCCGCCGGCTCTCGCTCCGGGAGGCCCGAGATCGAGTAGGTACTACGCCACTCGACAACACGACCGGAAGGCACCAGTGATGGATCCGTCGTGCTCCCGCTCCCCGGCCGATCGTGCAGCTTAACTCTCCGAGAGCCCGCTTGACCGGCAACGTCGCGACGAACGGTGCCGTGGCCTGGTCGGACCGGTTTCGGAGGTCAGCCGCCCCGGACGGGGAGTGGGGGCGGAACGTCCGGTCCGGCTCGCCCGCGGTTGTGTCCGTTCGTGCTTCGGCGGGCACCTACCCAGGTGAGGTGTCGAGCTCTTAGACTCTTGAGCGGCCCACGCTGTCGTGACAGGAGGTACGAGGTGCCCGAGCAGGACTCGACCACGCGTAATCGGATACGCAAGGTGCTGGTCGCGAATCGGGGTGAGATCGCGGTCCGCGTGGTGCGGGCGTGTGCGGATGCGGGCATCGGTAGCGTGGCGGTCTACGCGGAGCCCGATTCGGAGGCACCGTTCGTCCGGCTCGCGGACGAGGCGTTCGCACTCGGGGGAACCACCGCGGCCGAGAGCTATCTCGACATCGCCAAGGTCATCGAGGCCGCCCGGCGCAGCGGCGCCGACGCGGTGCATCCCGGCTACGGTTTCCTGTCGGAGAACGCCGATTTCGCCCAGGCGGTGCTGGACGCGGGCCTGACCTGGATCGGCCCGTCGCCGCGCGCGATTCGGGATCTGGGGGACAAGGTCACCGCTCGGCACATCGCCACCAAGGCGGGCGCGCCGCTCGTTCCGGGAACGCAGGATCCGGTCTCCGGCTCCGACGAGGTCGTCGAGTTCGCCAAGGAGAACGGTCTGCCGGTGGCGGTCAAGGCCGCGTTCGGCGGCGGTGGGCGCGGCCTCAAGGTGGCCCGCACCATCGAGGAGATTCCCGAGCTGTACGACTCGGCGGTTCGGGAGGCCGAAGGGGCTTTCGGCCGCGGGGAGTGCTTCGTGGAGCGCTACCTCGACCGGCCGCGCCACGTGGAGGCGCAGGTGGTGGCCGACCAGCACGGCAACGTGATCGTGGTGGGCACCAGGGACTGCTCGCTGCAGCGCAGGCACCAGAAGCTGGTGGAGGAGGCCCCCGCCCCGTTCCTGACCGATGACCAGCGGGAACGCATCCACTCCGCCGCCAAGGCCATCTGCTCCGAGGCGGGATACCACGGTGCGGGCACCGTGGAGTTCCTGGTCGGTGAGGACGGCACGATCTCGTTCCTGGAGGTCAACACCAGGCTGCAGGTCGAGCACCCCGTCTCCGAGGAAACCACCGGCATCGACCTGGTGCGGCAGCAGTTCCTGATCGCCGAGGGCGAGCGGCTGGAGTTCACCGCGGATCCACCCGCGCGGGGGCACTCCATCGAGTTCCGCATCAACGGTGAGGACGCGGGCAGGAACTTCCTGCCCACCCCGGGCACGGTCACCGGGTTCGTGCCGCCGGCAGGACCGGGTGTTCGGGTGGACGCGGGTGTGGAGACCGACAGCGTCATCGGCGGCCAGTTCGACTCGTTGCTGGCGAAGGTGATCGTCACCGGTGCCGACCGCACCGAGGCGTTGCAGCGTTCCCGCCGCGCGTTGGACGAGATGGCCGTGGAGGGCCTCGCCACGGTGCTGCCGTTCCACCGGGTGGTGCTGCGCGATCCCGCCTTCACCGGCGCCGACGGTTTCACCGTGCACACCCGCTGGATCGAGACCGAGTTCGACAACACCATCGAACCCCACACGGGCGGCACCGACGCGGGGGAGAGCGAGCAGCGCCAGCGCATCACCGTCGAGGTCGGTGGCAGGCGGCTGGAGGTCTCACTGCCCGCGGGGCTGGGTGCGAACGTGGGGGGAGCGGACCCCGCACCGGCCGCCAAGCCCCGTAAACGGCGTTCCGCCACCTCGGGGGCGGCCCCGTCCGGTGACGCGGTGACCGCCCCGATGCAGGGCACGGTGGTCACCGTCGCCGTCGAGGACGGGCAGCACGTCGAAGCGGGCGATAAGCTGGTGGTGCTGGAGGCCATGAAGATGGAGAATCCGGTTACCGCGCACAAGAGCGGAATGGTCACCGGCCTCAAGGCGCAGCCCGGTGACTCCATCAGCCAGGAGACGACGCTCTGCGAGATCAAGGACTGACCGAACTACCTCCGGGCGACAACACGAGCGGAAAAGCTGGGTGAGCACCGTTGGCCGAGCGGGGCGATGGGGTTCGTATCGGTGATCAGGACCGCGATCGGGTGATCGCCCTGCTCGGCGAGCACTTTTCAGCCGGAAGGCTGGAGATCGACGAGTTCGACGAGCGGTGCACGCGGGCGGCCCGGGCGCGGTTCCGCGCGGACGTGGCGGTGTTGTTCGCCGACCTGCCCGCTCCTTATCCGGAGGTGCTGGTTCCTCGTGACTCCGGTACGACGTCCGAACCGGAGCGGGAAGGTGCGTCGCGCGCTCCGCGTGCTCGGCGCGGCGCGTTGCTCGGGATCTCCGTCGCGGTCGCACTGCTCGGTCTGCTGGTGGTCACCAGGCAGTTCTGGGCGCTGCTGCCGATGATCGGTTTCGTCTTCGTCTGGTTCGGCACGCGCAAGTGACCTGTCGACCCCCACGGGGCGGAGCTCGGGATCGGATTCGCCGATGGGCGTTTCGTCGACCCGCCGACCGGTCCGGAGTTCCGAGTGGAGTGCGTGGCGTACACCCGCGGTGTTCGGTGGGTTAAGCTTGCGGCATGCGCAGCCGGATGACCGCTGCACGGTTTCTGCTCGCCGGGTTGGGCGGTGTGCTGTTCCTGCTCGGTGGATGTGCGGTGCTGCCGACTCGTGATACCGCCGACAGCGCGCCGATTCCGCCCGAGCCGATCCCGTTGCCCGAGCGCGAGAGCGGTTCGTTGCCGCCACGCCCCACCGAGATCTCGTTGCGGGGGCTGAATCCCTGTGGGTTGCTGACAGTGCGGCAACGTAGCGCGCTCGGCTTCGACCGCGACCCGTTGCCAGGAGTGGAGGAGGGATTCGACAACGCTTCCACCTGCAGTTACCGGAACAGCCGGGCCAAGGTGGGGGCCCGGTTCGCACTGGTCACGGGTGAGGACATGAATGTCTGGACCAGCGACACCGCACAGGTCAGGGCGACTCCGGTGGTGCTCGACGATTTCCCGGCACTGGTGATTCGCACCCCCGGTCTGCGACTGGCCTGCAACGTGGCCGTGGACGTGGCGGAGGGGCAGCACCTGGACGTGCTGTACCGCGACGACGGTGCCGATCGTCCGGCCACGTTGGACCAGCTGTGCGCGGGCGCGCGCCGGGTGGCCACGGCGGCGGTACGAACGCTGCGGGGCCCGGTCAGCACCGACTCCCCAGCGCCCGGCGGCTGACTTCGTGCGGTCCGTGGCGTCGATTTCTCGCGAAAACGCCGCACTCGCACCGCCGAGCTGACCGAGGTAACAGCTTCCGAGTAACGTTGCGTGTCTAAATCTTGCCGCTATCGGACTACTGCCCATCTCCCTCATGAGCCATTAGAGTGTGCTGGCGGATTTCCGATAGTGGAGGCGATCGTGCCGAATGGTTCCGAACTGGACGGTGTGACCGATTCGCCCTCCGCCACCGAGGCGGTGGGAGCCGGATCCGTACGCGTCGAGCCGTCAGCCATCCCGAACCTGATCAGCTCGTTGCAGTCCTCGTTGGACGCCGTCGGTGTGCAGATCGAGCACGCCATCACCGAACTCCGGATTCATCCCTGGGCCGGGGACCCGGTCAGTACCGGAGTCGCCGCGAAGTTCAACGAGCACTCGGTCGGTGGCGATCGGGCAGCACTGACCGCGTTGTACGGGTACCGCGACCGGTTGCAGTCCGCTTCCGACGCGTTGCGTGCGGTGGAGCGCCGCTACTCGGAGACCGAGGACGCCAACACTTCCCGGATGCGGACGGGCTGCTGACCGGTCGAGTTCCCGTGGGAGGACGTCGATGAGTGACCACCGTTGGCAGGGTTACACCCATGCCGAGCTCTTCGAGCTGCTGCACCAGGGGCCCGGTCCCTCGGCTTCGGGGTCTTCCGCGCATCGGTGGCGCGAGTTGGAGACCGCCTTCCGGGAGATCGACGACGGCATGGCCGCCGCGCTGAAGGCGGTTGCCGCGGACTGGCAGGGCGAGGCCGCCGACAGTGTCCGCCGTGGACTGCTACCGCTGCACGAGTGGGCCGACGAGGTCACGCTGGCCGCGGCACGGATGCGGCAGTGCTCCGAGCACCAGGCCGAACTCGTCGCCAGGGCCCGGGCCGAGATGCCGCCCCCGGTCCGGGTGACGTCCGAGGAGCCGAACGCCTTCACCTCGACCCTGGTTCACCTGTTCGGCGGGCAGACCGACTACGAGCTACGCGAGCAGCAGCAGCACGCCGCCGAGCAGCGCGCGTTCGACGTCATGCGCCGCTACCAGGCGGCTTCCGAGACCAACACCACCTCGCTGGCCTCCTTCGAGACACCACCACAGGTGGTGGTCGACGCGCCCGCCGGGGCCCCTTCGGGCGGGAGCGGGAGCGGCCGGGGTGACATCACGATCTCCTGGACCAGACCGCACTCGGAGGGCGCCGTCACCGGCAGGGGCGGTGCGGGCGGGGGTAACGCCACTCCGAGCTCCGCTCGTCCCACCGGTGGCAGCCCCGGGGGCGGTTCCCCTCGCTCCGGTTCCGTCAACGGAGCCCCGACGAGTACCCACGGCACGGCGTCACCGCGATCCTCCCGCCTCGCGCGGGAGGAGGAAAGCGAGATCTCGGTCGAGGCCACCGAGTCCGAGGGAGGGACCGGCCCGTTCGACGAACACCGGGTTTCCGCTCGTCCGGTCATCGGCGGTGAGCCCTCGTGACAGGAGTCTTCGGCGCGGACGATCCCGTCGAGCCGATCTCGTTGTCGGACCTGGAGTTCGACGTGTTGCTGGAGCACCTGGGCATCGCCGATCCGCCGCTGGTGCTCAAGGTGCCCTCACCGGGCAGAACCCACGAGCGGCGCCGCGAGCTGTGTGAAGCGGCCTGGCGCTCGATGAGCGAGCGCGGGTTGTGCGTCGGAAACACCCCGGTCGACTCGCTGCGACGGATGATGTCGGTGCTCGAAGCACCCACCCGCGAGGTGGACGGCCGCTGCTGGTTGGGCCGTGGTGTCCGGGTGCTGGCGGCGGCGCGTGGGGAGGGCGACTCCGCCGAGGCGGTACTGGCCGTCAAGGACGAACAGCGGCTTCTGCTGCGTCCGGCGGCAACCACCGGGCTGGCCCGTGAGGCGCTGTCCGTGCTTCCCGAGGTCGCCGCGGGAAACGGACGTTCGGTCAGCCTGCCGAGCGCGGATCTGGAAGCGGCGGCTGCCGAAGCGGATGACGATCTCCCGACGCTGCGTGCCGCGCTGTCCGCACGCGGGGTGCGCGCCGACGAGGCCGATGTGCTGGTGGGGATGCTGGACGGAGTGCACGCCAGCGGCCAGTTCGGCGCCGCGGTCCGGCAGGGGGCCGCGGTGCGGCACCGCGCCGAGCACGTGGTCGGTTTCTTCGACTCCCGCGCCGGTCGCCATGTCCAGTTGCGGCGCGACACCTCCTCCGGCGAGCCGTGGAGCACCGTCGCGCCCGTGGACCGGCGCGGTCTGGTGAACCGGGTCGCGGAGCTCGCGACGGAACTGCTGCCCGCCTGATCGGCCGCTCGGCCCGACGGTGGTCACCCGGTGGTGCGGGAGCCGGAACAGCTCCCGCACCGCCGGGCTGCGATCACCTCTTCCCCGGAGTCAGCCCACCGGTTCCACGATGCCCTCGCGGGCCTCGGGGGCCGCCACCCGAGTGGCGTCGGCGGCCTGATCGTCCGGCTGGCTCTGCGACTCGCGTTCGGCGGCCACCCGCGCCGAGTAACGCTCGACCTCACTGGTGATCCGCTGCTCGTCCCAGCCGAGCTCGGCACCGATCAGCCTGGCCACCTGGTCCGCGCAGTCCACACCGCGATGCGGGTACTCGAAGGAGATGCGGGTACGCCTGGTCAGTACGTCCTCCAGGTGCAGCGCCCCCTCGTAGCGCACCGCGTACGCGACCTCGGCCAGCAGGTAGTTGGGGGCCTCGTCGATCGGTTTCAGCAGCTCCGGGTCGCTGTCGCCGAGCGCCAGCACCTCGTGGATCATCGAGCCGTAGCGGTCCAGCAGGTGCCGCACGCGATAGGGGTGCAGTCCGTGGGCCGCCGCGAGCTGGTCGGCCTGGTTCACCAGCGCGTGGTAGCCGTCAGCTCCCAGCAGCGGGACCTTGTCGGTGATCGAGGAGGCCATGCGGCCGGACACGTCGTTGCCGACGGCGTCCACCGCGTCCTTGGCCATCACCCGATAGGTGGTGTACTTGCCGCCCGCGATCGCCACCATCCCGGGGGCCACCCGGGAGACCTCGTGCTCCCGGGAGAGCTTCGAGGTGTCGTCGTTCTCGCCGGCCAGCAGCGGACGCAGCCCCGCGTAGACCCCCTCGATGTCCGAGTGGTTCAGCGGTGTGGCGAGCACGCTGTTGACGTGGTCCAGGATGTAGTCGATGTCGCGCTTGGTGGCCGCGGGGTGGGCCAGGTCCAGGTTCCAGTCCGTGTCCGTGGTCCCGATGATCCAGTGGTTGCCCCACGGGATCACGAACAGCACGGACTTCTCGGTCCGCAGGATCAGCCCGCTGTCCGAGACGATCTTCTCGCGCGGGACCACCACGTGCACGCCCTTGCTCGCGCGCACCCGGAAATGCCCGCGTCCCCCGGAAAGGCGCTGCAGCTCGTCGGTCCACACACCTGTCGCGTTGATGACCGCCTGGGCACGGACCTCGGTCTCCCTGCCGTCCTCGACGTCACGCAGCCGCGCGCCCGCGATCCGGTCCGCCTCGTGCAGGAACTCCACCACCTGGGTGGAGGTGCGTACCACCGCGCCGTAGCGTGCCGCGGTGCGCGCCACGGTCATGGTGTGCCTTGCGTCGTCGGCCTGGGCGTCGTAGTAGCGGATACCGCCGATCATCGCGTCCTGCTTGAGGGCGGGCACCATTCGCCGCGCCCCGGCGCGTGTCAGGTGCTTCTGCCCCGGCACCGACCGGGCGCCACCCATGCGGTCGTAGAGCAGCAGTCCGGCGGCCGTGTAGGGGCGTTCCCACACCCGGTGGGTCAGCGGGTAGAGGAAGCTGACGGGTTTCACCAGGTGCGGCGCGAGCCGGTTGAGCATCAGCTCCCGCTCGTGCAGCGCCTCGCGCACCAGGGAGAACTCGAGCTGCTCCAGGTACCGCAGCCCACCGTGGAACAGTTTGCTGGAGCGGCTGGAGGTGCCTGCCGCCAGATCGCGGGCCTCCACCAGCGCCACCCGCAGTCCCCGGGTGGCCGCGTCGAGCGCGACCCCGGCTCCGGTGATACCGCCACCGATGACGACGACGTCGAACTCCTCGCTGCCGAGGCGCCGCCAGTTCTCCTCGTGCTCCTCGGGGCCGAGCTTGCCCTGTGGCTGCCCGGTGACTTCCGGTTTGTCGCTGGCCACCAGCGTCCTCCTCGCTCGTTTCGCAGCCCACCGCCCCTGGGCGGAACGCCTCATCGCCAGTACGTCCGACAGCGCTCATGATGCCGGATCGACACTCCCCGCGCGTGGTGCGTAACTGGCAGTGTCGGGGTCGCGAGGCCG
Source organism: Actinopolyspora lacussalsi (assembly GCA_030803735.1). Classification (NCBI taxonomy): domain Bacteria; kingdom Bacillati; phylum Actinomycetota; class Actinomycetes; order Actinopolysporales; family Actinopolysporaceae; genus Actinopolyspora; species Actinopolyspora lacussalsi. Next base: position 4,535,687 of record JAURUC010000001.1, read on the forward strand.
GGCCGGGGTCATCCGGCTCGCTGTACCGTCGCTCCCCGCTCTCGCAGCACCTCGACCTCGGCTTCCGGGGTTCTCGAATCCACGATCACGGTGTCGAAGTGCTCGGCGGGTGTGACCGCGTGCAGTGCGCGCCTGTTGAACTTGGTGTGGTCGACGTAGAGCACGCGGCGACTCGCCGAGGCGAGCATGGCCTTTTTGAGCTGCACCATTTCCTGTTGCGGATAAAAGCAGACACCGTCGGTGACTGCCGAGACGGACATGATCGCGAGATCCACTCGCATACCGCGGAGCGCGTCCAGCGCCATGCCCCCTACGAAGGCGTCCGCCCAGGGCAGAAAGTCGCCTCCGACGCAGATCAGATGGATTCCCTGTTGTCCGGCGAGTTCGTCGAACACTCCCCGGTGGTTGGTCACCACGGTCAGCGGAGCCCGTTCCGGCAGCAGCCGTGCCAGGTAGACCCCGGTCGTCGAATCGTCGAGGACCAGCGCCTGTCCGGGCTCGACCAGTTCGACCGCCGCCTTGGCGAGCTCGGTCTTCTCCGCCTCGTTCTGCTGCATCCGGTACTCGGACGCGGCCTCGTACAGCAGTGAGGAGGCGGCGGAGACGTAACCCCGGTTGCGGTGCACCAGCCCCTGGGACTCCAGTTCGGCCAGATCCCGGTAGACGGTCATCGCGCTGGCTTCCACTGTCGCGATCAGGTCGTCGATGCGCAGGTTTCCCTCGGCCATGACCAGATCGGTGATCTTGCGCCTGCGGTCCTGTTGTCGCCCGGAAGGTCGCCTGCCCTGCGTGGCCATCGTCATTCCTCTCGCACCACTCCTGTTTCACGGACAGGTGCCATCCTCCACCGCCGCCGGAACCCCTGTCCGTCATCCGGACGGGTTCTCGTGAGCGGGGGAGTGCTCCCGGACTTCACAAGTAAACCATCTGAACCGATAAAAACATCAAGCTGAGGTTATTGCAATGTTTCTTTTCACAGGTCTAGTGTGACCCAATCTTCCATACCGAGAAACCCGGGCTTCAGCCGGAGGTGGTAACCGATATGCGGTGGTACACGACACACGAACGTTCGCCTCGGTCGCGACCGAGTAGCGCCCAGCCGAGTAGCGCCCAGCCGAGTAGCGCCCAGCCGAGCGGCGCACTGCCCCGTCCGAGCTATGTGCCGACGGGAGGCGCGAGATGAGCGCGGGTGCGATCTTCCTCTTCGAGCTGCTGGGCACGGCCACGCTGACTCTGCTCGGCTGCGGTGTGGTCGCCAACGTGACGTTGCGCGACACACTCGGGAACAGCGGCGGATGGCTGCTGGTCAACTTCGGTTGGGGCTTCGCCGTGTTCGCCGGTGCGAGCATCGCCGCCCCCGCCGGGGCGCACATCAACCCGGCAGTGACCTTCGGGCTGGCGGTCAACGGGCAACTCGACTGGTCACTGGTGCCGGTTTACCTGTCCGCACAGCTCGTCGGTGGTGCGCTGGGTGCCGCGGTCTGCTGGGCCGCCTACAAGCTGCAGTTCGACAGCCACGACGACCCGGCCAACACCCTGGGCATCTTCGCGACCGGCCCCACGGTGCGCAACGCGCCGTGGAACCTGGTCACCGAGATCATCGGCACCTTCGTGCTGGTGTTCTGGATCCTGCTCAGCCCCGGCGCCAGCTCGGGGCCCGACGGTATTCCGGAGTTCGGCAACGCCGCGCTCGGTTACGCGGCCGTGGCCTTCATCGTCATCGGCATCGGCAGTTCGCTCGGCGGTCCGACCGGATACGCCATCAACCCCGCCCGCGACCTCGGTCCCCGTATCGCCTACGCACTGCTGCCGATCAAGGGCAAGGGCGGCGCGGACTGGGCCTACTCCTGGGTCCCGATCCTCGGCCCGATCATCGGCGGTTCCGCGGCGGGAGCACTCGCGCTCGCCATGCCCCTCGGCTGATCGAGTTCCGCGCGGCTGAGCGCTGCCCGGCCGGCCCTGTTTGGCCGGGCCCTGTTTGGCCGGGCTCTGTCCGGCCGGTCCTGTCCGGCCGGGCAGCGCTCCCGTCCGACCGGCAGACCCGAGCGTTTCCCGTACCCGATCCGAGCCCTGCCCATCGCTGTCAAAGCGGGCATTCTCGGAGCTGACACCCGCACATCACCAACCACACGCGTCGATCGGAAGGTAGCGACATGGCCTCCTACATCGCAGCCATCGACCAGGGGACGACCTCGACCCGGTGCATCGTCTTCGACCATGCCGGGCAGGTGGTCTCCGTAGACCAGGTGGAGCACCAGCAGATCCTGCCCCGGGCGGGCTGGGTCGAGCACGACCCGATGGAAGTCTGGACCAACACGCGGCAGGTGTGTGCCGGTGCGCTGGCCAAGGCCGACCTGGTGCTGTCCGAGATAGCCGCCGTCGGCATCACCAACCAGCGCGAGACCACCGTGGTCTGGGATCGCCACACCGGTGAACCCGTCTACAACGCCATCGTCTGGCAGGACACCCGCACCGACGCCATCGTCAACGAACTGGCACAGGGCGAGGGCGGCCAGAACAGGTACCAGTCCCGGACCGGTCTGCCGCTGGCCACCTACTTCGCGGGCCCCAAGATCCGCTGGATCCTGGACAACGTGGAGGGGGCGCGGGAACGCGCGGAACGCGGCGAACTGATGTTCGGCACCATGGACACCTGGGTGCTCTGGAACTCCACCGGAGGCACCGAGGGCGGGCTGCACATCACCGACCCCACCAACGCATCCCGCACCATGCTGATGGACCTGCGGACGCTGAGCTGGGATCCCGACATCTGCGCGGAGTTCGGCATCCCCATGTCCATGCTCCCGGAGATCCGCTCCTCCTCGGAGATCTACGGTCATTTCCGGGAGCGGGGCGTGCTCGGCGGGCTGCCGATCGCGGGAATCCTCGGTGACCAGCAGGCGGCGACCTTCGGGCAGGCGTGCCTGACCCCCGGCGAGGCCAAGAACACCTACGGCACCGGTAACTTCCTGCTGCTCAATACCGGAACCGAGCCCGTGCTCAGTGAGAACGGCCTGATCACCACCGTCGGCTACAAGATCGACGACCAGCCCACGGTCTACTGCCTGGAAGGTTCGATCGCCGTCACCGGCTCGTTGGTGCAGTGGATGCGCGACAACCTCGGCATGATCGGCAGCGCTCCCGAGATCGAACCGATCGCGGCCTCGGTGGAGGACAACGGCGGCGCCTACTTCGTGCCCGCCTTCTCCGGGCTGTTCGCGCCGCACTGGCGCTCGGACGCTCGCGGCGTGATCGCCGGTCTGACCAGGTTCGTCAACCGCGGCCACATCGCGCGCGCGGTGCTGGAGGCGACCGCCTTCCAGACCCGCGAGGTCGCCGAGGCGATGAACGCGGACTCCGGTGTCGAACTCAAGGCGCTCAAGGTCGACGGCGGGATGGTCAACAACGAGCTGCTGATGCAGTTCCAGGCCGACATCCTCAACGTGCCCGTCATCCGTCCGAAGGTCAACGAGACCACCGCGCTCGGCGCGGCCTACGCCGCCGGACTGGCCGTCGGATTCTGGTCCGGCGAGAAGGACATCCGCGCGAACTGGGCCAAGGACAAGGAGTGGGACCCGAAGATGCCCGAACAGGTCCGGGAGCAGCAGTACGGCGAGTGGCAGAAGGCCGTCACCAAGACCTTCGGCTGGGTCGAGGATTGAGTTCCCAGCGGAAGTAATCGCTCCCGCCGGGGCACCTCGGCGCCCACTGGAGGTGACTCGGCGGGGCGGTCCGCGGCGGTACGGGACCGTCGTCGGCCGCCCTGGCTTCCGAACCGGTGCGGTGCGCTGGGTAACGTGTCCGACTCGTGAGCGTCGAGGGCGAGTCCCGACTGTTGACCGACATCATCACCGAACTGCGCGCGGCGGGCTGCGTGTTCGCCGAGGACGAGGCCGAACTGCTGCTCGCGGCGGCCGACACGCGTGCCGAGCTGGCCGAGCTGACCCGGCGCAGGGTCGACGGCCTGCCGCTGGAGGTAGTGCTCGGCTGGGCGGAGTTCCTCGGTAACCGAGTCGTGGTGGAACCCGGCGTGTTCGTACCCCGACGGCGCAGCGAGTTCCTGGCCGAACAGGCGATCTCGTTGGCGAGTCCCGGTGCCGTGGTGGTCGAGCTGTGCTGCGGCTCCGCGGCGATCGCGGCGGCAGTGGCCCGCGCCGTGAAGCGGATCGAACCGCACGCCTGCGACATCGACCCCAACTGCGTGCGCTGCGCACGCCGCAACCTCGCGGACCTCGGCGGCACGGTCCACCGGGGAGATCTCTACGAGCCGCTGCCCGGGGAACTGCGCGGGCGGGTGGAGCTGCTGCTGGCCAACGCGCCCTACGTGCCCACCGACGAGATCGCGTCGATGCCGCCGGAGGCGCGGGAGCACGAGCCCCCGGTGGCGCTGGACGGCGGTGCCGACGGGCTCGACGTGCATCGCGCGGTCGCCGCCGAGGCCCCGGAGTGGCTGTCGCCGGGTGGACGACTGCTGCTGGAGACCAGCGGGCGGCAGGCCGAACGCTCGGCAGCCGTCTGCGCCGAGCACGGGCTGGCCACCCGAGTGGCCCGCTGCGAGGAGACCGATGCCACAGTGATCATCGCTACCGCTCCCGAGTCCTGACCCGGTGGCCCGGCGATTTCGCGAGAAATCGACGGTGCCCCGCTGGCGGAGCCGCAGCTACGTCCCCCGAGGGCGAATAGCCGGATACGGCCCTGCTACGGCAGCGTGGAGGCACGCGGATGGCAGCATTGGGGTCAGCGAGCCGCTCCGGCCGTCCCGGCGAGCGTTCCGGCCGGTTGTCCCGGCGAGGCGGGGTACGAAGAGGCGGGGTGTGAAGACTCGGGGCACGAACGAGAGGCGCGGGGAATGAACGAGCAGTACTCACCGAACTTCAAACACGGACCGAACACGGTGTGCCCGAACTGCGGCGGATTCCAGAAGGTCAGCGAACCCCGCCTCTACATGATCCGGGCCACCGAGGAGACCCACGCCGGGATGACGCTGGGGGAGTGGCGTACCTGCCCGCAGTGCCAGGGAGACGGACACACCCCCGGCCTCCGCCCTCCGGTGTGAAAGTGGATCGGTCCTGTTGCCAGGCGGTGCGGGTGGCGGAACCTCTCGCACGGCTCTCGCTGCGGGTCCGGCGACCTCGGGTAGCGACCTACACAACGTCTCCGGCGTCCTCACGAGAGCCGCACGAGAGAACCCGCTGCGGTGCGAGCCGCGAAAGTGGTCGGGGTTCGGCTCCGTGTCCCCATGCGCTGCTCAGCCGCATGGGCGCGGCTCGGCAGCGGTCTCGGGAGCGGCGATTTCGCGAGAAATCGACGGCGACTGCGGCCGCATCACCCCCCCCGGACCCGGCGATTTCGCGAGAAATCGACACCGAACGGACGGACTCACATCGGCAGGGCGGAGGCGCGCCAGGCGTTCGGGCCGGGTCGCATCGGCCGTCTGCCACCGGGATAGCGCAGCGCGGAGCCGGGATCCCCCCACATCGACATGCGTTCGGACCGTTCGCCCCCGTCGCCGGAACTCGCCGACGCGATTCCCACCAGCGCCGCGGTCAACGCGGCCACCTCCACGTCGTCGGGCCTGCCCCGCTCGACCCGCAGCACGGGCTGCTGGGCACCGTCCGTCTCGGAAGCGGATGACTCACCGGACTCGGCAACGGGCTCGTCGCTCAAGGTGCACCTTCCATCGGCGGGTGTGCGTGCCGGAGACGCCAGCATAACGACGCCCGGCACGCGGTGGACAGTGCTCGCGGCACGACCGCCGCACCGCGAGCACCACGACCGGCCCCCGTTCAGAGCGGGATGTTGCCGTGTTTCTTGGCGGGCAGCGTGTCCTTCTTGTTCCGCAGCATCCGCAGTGATCGCGCCAGGTAGCCCCGGGTGTGGGAGGGCGGGATCACCGAGTCCACGTAACCGCGCTCGGCCGCCTCGTACGGGTTGCACAGGGTGTCCTCGTACTCCTGCTGCAACTGCGCACGCACCGCCTCGACGTCGTCGCCACGCTCGGCGGCCTCGGAGAGCTGCCTGCGGTAGAGGATGTTGGTCGCGCCCTGCGCGCCCATCACCGCGATCTCGGCGGTGGGCCAGGCCAGGTTGATGTCGGCGCCCAGGTGCTTGGACCCCATCACGTCGTAGGCACCGCCGTATGCCTTGCGGGTGATGACCGTGGCCAGCGGGACGGTGGCCTCGGCATAGGCGTAGAGCAGTTTCGCGCCGCGCCTGATGATGCCGTTCCACTCCTGGTCCGTGCCGGGCAGGAAACCGGGCACGTCGACGAAGGTGACCACCGGGATGTTGAACGAGTCGCAGGTGCGGACGAACCGCGCGGCCTTCTCGCTGGCTTCGATGTCCAACGTGCCCGCCATCTGGGTGGGCTGGTTGGCGACCACTCCGACGCTGTGGCCCTCGATGCGTCCGTACCCGACCACCATGTTGGGTGCGAACAGCGCGGAGACCTCGCAGAAGTCGCCGTCGTCGAGGACCCGGGTGATCGCCTCGTGGATGTCGTAGGGCTGGTTCGGCGAGTCCGGCACCAGCGTGTCCAGTTCCCGGTCGGCCTCGGTGAGGTTGTCGGCGACCGTCCCGCTCTCGGCGGGCGCGTCCGACACCGGCGGCTCGGCCAGGTTGTTCGACGGCATGTAGGACAACAGCTCCTGCACGTAGGCGATAGCGTCGTCCTCGTCGGAGGCCATGTAGTGCGCGTTGCCCGACTTCGAGTTGTGCGAGTACGCCCCGCCGAGCTCCTCGAAGGTCACGTCCTCACCGGTGACGGTCTTGATCACGTCGGGACCGGTGATGAACATGTGTGAGGTCTGGTCGACCATCACGGTGAAGTCGGTGATCGCGGGGGAGTACACCGCGCCACCCGCGCACGGACCCATGATCAGCGAGATCTGCGGGATCACCCCGGAGGCGTGGGTGTTGCGCTTGAAGATCTCGGCGTAGAGCCCCAGCGCGGCCACGCCTTCCTGGATGCGGGCACCACCGGAGTCGTTGATCCCGATCAACGGGCACCCGGTCTTGAGGGCCAGATCCATCACCTTGACGATCTTCTCGCCGAACACCTCGCCCAGCGAACCGCCGAACACGGTGAAGTCCTGCGAGAACACGCACACCTGGCGACCGTCCACTGTGCCGTAACCGGTCACCACGCCGTCGCCGTACGGGCGGGACTGCTCCATTCCGAAGTTCGTCGAGCGGTGGCGGGCGTGCTCGTCCAACTCGATGAACGAGCCCTCGTCCAGCAGCATGTCGATGCGTTCGCGGGCGGTGTACTTGCCCTTGGCGTGCTGTTTCTCCACCGCACGTTCGGAACCGGCGTGTACCGCCTCGTGGTTGCGCCGATACAGATCGGCCAACTTCCCGGCCGTGGTGTGAATGTCCGGTTCACCGACAGACGGCTCACCAATCGGTTCGGTCGCACTGCTCATGCCCGGAAGCCTAGCCAGCCGAACTCGTCTCCCACGAAGAGGTCTCGGGTGACGAGTATCACCTTTCCGGTGGATGGGGTTCACCGATTGCCCGCTGAGGGTTGTCGGGAAGTGTCGCCGCGTTCGCGGTCGAGTTCGCATCGCGCCCGGGATCGATGACGCGCGGTACATCGGAAGACCGGTCACCACTCGGGCCACCTACGGCATAGCCTGGGCACATGACCGCCCCGCCCCCGCTGGACGCCGATGCGCTGCGCGCCCGCCTGCTCGACGACGGCCCGTACCGGGCGCTCGACGTGGTGACCGTGACCGGTTCGACCAACACCGACCTGGTCGCCGCGGCCAGTGCCGGTTCCCCCGACCGCACCGTGCTCATCGCGGAGGAGCAGCAGGCGGGCAGGGGAAGGATGCGGCGCTCCTGGGTCTCGCCGCGTTACTACGGGCTGCACGTGAGCGTGCTGCTGCGTCCCGTGGTGGCGGCGCGTACCGCGCTGTCCTGGCTCCCGCTGCTGGCGGGCACCGCGCTGGCCGAGACGGTGCGGGAGACCACCGGGCTGGCCGCCGAGCTGAAGTGGCCCAACGACCTCCTCCTGGGAGACGACCGCAAGGCGGCGGGCATTCTGGCCGAGGCGGTGAGCACTCTGGACGGTATGGCGGTGGTGCTGGGCATCGGCGTCAACGTGCACCACGACGCGGCGAGCCTGCCCGAGAGCGCGGGTGGACTCCCCGCGACCTCCATCGCCGCGGAGGGAGCCAACGTCGACCGCACCGAGCTGCTGGCCGGTCTGCTGGAACGGTTGTCCGGGATCGAGCTGCGCTGGCGCGAGGGAGTGTCCGAGGACGCCCTGGACGGCGGTGTGCTGGAACGCTATCGGCCGCTTTGCGGCACGATCGGCCGCTGGGTGCGTGTCGAACTCGGCGGTGGCCGGATACTCGAAGGCGAGGCCCGCGACGTCGACACCCAGGGCAGGCTCGTGGTCCGCGACCGCGACGGGACGCGCACGCCGGTCTCCGCCGGTGACGTGGTGCATCTGCGTCCGGCCCAGCGCTGACCACGGCCCAGCGCTGACCACCGCCCAGCCGTTGACCTTCGGTACGGCTGTTCCGACACCGGGCCGCCGGGGGCGGCCGGGCGTCCTCCGACGTGTCACGATCCCGCCCCGAACCGGTCGCTCCGTGCTTCGCGGGGGCGTGCTCGCGATCTCCCGGACAGGCACGGGAACCGGTCGAGGTTCCGGTACGGTGAGCGTGGCCCGTCGCTGATCCGAAGGGGGACTACAGGTGGCTTATCCCGATGATCAGCTCGGTGAGGGTGAGCAGGTGCTGGTGCACCGGCACCCCCACTGGAAACTGCTGGTGGGTCCGGTGCTCGCGCTGCTCGTAGTGCTGGCCGGCTTCGGCGCTCTCGTGCTGTTCACCGAGTCGCTCGCCTGGCGCACCCCGGTACTCGCCGTGGGCGGGATCCTCGGGTTCGTGCTGTTGCTCTGGCTGGTGCTGACTCCGCTGCTGCGCTGGCGCACCACCCACTTCGTGGTCACCAACCACCGGCTGATGATCCGCGAGGGGGTCTTCACCCGCTCCGGCGTGCACATCCCGCTCGGGCGGATCAACAGCGTCCGGTCCAGCCGGGGGCTGCTGGACCGGCTGCTCGGCAGCGGAACGCTGATAATCGAGTCCGCCTCGGACGAACCCCTGGAGTTCGACGACATCCCGGAGGTGAACCGGGTGCAGTCGCTGCTGTACGGCGCGGTCGAGGGCGAACCACACGATCACTACCCGGAGGATCGCTGACCGCTCGCCGTCCCCGGACGAGGCGATGATTCCGGGATTCTCCCGCCGATGCTCCGTATCGAGTAGCGTCCTACACCCGTTGGGACCAACGAGAAGCGGTGCGATCCGTGATCCGTGGAAGGAGACTTGTTGATGGGTGTACGTGCGCTGGGTCTGCCGGAGGCCACTCGTTCCCCGAACACGCCGGAACTCCCCGAACAGGTGACCATCTGGGAGGTGGGACCTCGTGACGGGCTGCAGAACGAGAGCGGGGTGATCCCCTCCGCCGTCAAACTGGAGTTCCTCAACCGGCTCAACGCCGCCGGCCTGCCGGTCATCGAGACCACGAGCTTCGTGCACCCCGACTGGGTTCCGCAGTTGGCCGACGCCGGCGAGGTCATCAACGGGCTCTCCCCCAAACCCGGTGTGCGCTACCCGGTGCTGGTGCCCAACCAGCGCGGCCTCGACCGCGCCAGGGAGGCAGCGGTCTCCGACATCGCGATCTTCGCCTCCGCCACCGAGAGCTTCGCCCAGCGCAACCTCAACCGGAGCTTCGAGGAGCAGTTCGAGATGTTCCGCCCGGTCGTGCGGGGTGCGGCCTCCTCCGGCATGCGGGTCCGCGGCTACCTCTCGATGGTCTTCGGCGATCCGTGGCAGGGTGCCGTGCCGGTCGAGCAGGTGGTCGACGCGGGCAAGCGCCTGCTGGGGATGGGCTGCGACCAGCTCTCGCTGGGCGACACCATCGGTGTGGCCACGCCCGGCCAGGTCGAGAGCGTGCTGCGTGGCTTCTACGAGGCCGACATCACCGCTGACCGGCTGGCCGTGCACTTCCACGACACCTACGGTCAGGCACTGGCCAACACCTACGCCGCACTGCGGCTGGGGATCAGCACCGTCGACGCCTCGGCGGGCGGGTTGGGCGGCTGCCCCTACGCGGGCTCGGCGACCGGCAATCTGGCCACCGAGGACCTGGTCTGGATGCTCTCGGGGTTGGGAATCGAGCACGGTGTCGACCTGGAGCTGCTCGTCGACACCAGCACCTGGATGGCCGAGCGACTCGGCAAACCGAGCCCGTCGCCGGTGGTCAAGGCGCTGGCGCGATGACGACCTCGGAGACCGTGCGCTTCCCGGGTACGAGCACGCGCACCCTGCGGGGACAACCGCTGCTGGCCTGGGAGTGCCCCGGCGAGTGGTTGGCCGTTTCCTCCGGCTCGTACGGCGGCGGTCTCGGACTCCGCCGCTGGGTGCTCAACGCCACCGTCCCCAGTGGATACGACCGCCCCGATCCGGCCGAGCACATCGCCGAGATGGCCGGGGAACTGGAGCTCGAAGGGCCGGGCACCGGACTGTTGACCGCGGTGGACGTGCGGCACGAGGTGACCGCCGCCGAATCGGGTGTGCGGGCGAGCGTGACCACCGGGGTGGGCTATCCGATCTGGGCCGCGCACGATGCCGCCGACACCTCGCACCTGGTGCGGGACCACATGCCGGGAACCATCAACGCGGTGTGCTTCCTCCCGGTGCGGTTGAGCGAGTCCGCGCTGGTCAACCTGGTCGCCACCGTCGCCGAGGCGAAGGCGCAGGCCCTGTCGGAGGCGGGGGTGCCCGGTACCGGCACCTGCACCGACGCGACCGTGCTGCTGTGTCCGCCCGACGGCGCGCCCGAACCCTACGGCGGGCCGCGTTCCGTGCTCGGCGCGCCGCTGGCCCGCGTGATCCACCGGGCGGTGACCGAGGGGCTGCACGTGACCGATCCGCGGCACGGCTGAGCGCGTGTCCCGGCGATCCGTCCCGGAACGTTCTTACTCGGACGGAACCGCTTCGGCGGTTCACACGTCCGAACGTGCGGCTCGCCCCTGTCCGTCGGGGCGGACCCGAGCGAGCGAGGTGGCGGGCAGCGGGAGGAAGGTGAGTGGCGTTGACCGACCATCGGGCGCAGGTCGAGGAGATGATCGCCGACTACCGGCGCAGCAGTCAGCGGCTTTCCGAGGTCGACGAGGAGCTCGCCTCGATCGAGGAGACCGCCGGTGACGAGCGCGGGAACGTGTCGGTCACAGTCGGCTCCGGGGGAGCGTTGCGGCGGGTGTGGCTGGCCGAGCAGGTCTACCGCACGCACTCCCCGGACGAACTCGGCAGGCTGATCGTGCGGCTGTCCGCCACGGCTACCGCGCGGATCGCCGAACGCACCGACGCGGTGCTCGCGACGGTGCTCCCGTCCGGATCCGACCCCGCCGCCTTACGCGCCGACTCCGCGGCGTCCGCTTCCTCCGTCACCGGGGTGTCGGTGCCCAACGGCTCCGGCGTTGCGGACAATGGGCCGCGGAATTCGGCAGCGGAGCCCGAGCAGGACGAGTCGCTCGAACCCCGCAGCTGGCTGCGGGACGTCGGAGCGGCGGAACGGGACCGGTGATGACAGGTTTCCACAGTGAACTCGGGAAACTCACCGAGCACGCCGGTGAGTTTCCCGAGCACGCGGAACAGGCCAGGCGGATCCGGGACGAGCTGCGTACCGCCCTGGATGCCTCGGGCGACCGCTGGGGCTCCGACGAGGCGGGAGCCAGGTTCGCCGAGCTGCACCTCCCCGGCGTCGAGCGCGCGCTGCGCGGACTCGAACGGTTACCGGACGAGCTCGCCGAGATGGGAACGAAGCTGTCGGAGGCGGCCGAGACCTACCGCCGCACCGACGAGGCGGCGGCCGAACGACTTGACGGGATCGATGCCGGGCCGGAACGGGAGTGATCGGAGTGGGGATCGAACTTCCCGTCGAACTGCGCGGGGTGGCCGAACGCACCGGCACGCACTGGCCGGAGGCCGATGAGGACGCCATGCGCGAGGCGGCGGCCGCCTGGCGCCGTGCCGCCGATTCGCTGCACAGACTGGCGGCTACTTCCGACACCTCGGCGAGTGGAGCGCTCGCCTCGATCGAGGGTGAGACGGCGCGGGCCGCTAGCAGTCACTGGCAGGGTTTCGTCGACCCGGACACCGGCCGGTTGCCCGGTTGCGCACGGGAGTGCGCGGCGGCGGCCGACCGACTGGATCACGCTGCGGAGCAGGTGGGTGCCGCCAAGGTGCGCATCGTGCGGGAACTGGTCACGCTGGCCAAGCGGACCGCCGCGGCCGAGCGGGCCGCCGCGGCGGGGAACCCCTCCGCCGCGTTGCGGGCCGAGTCCGCCGTGGGGGACGCGGCCACCAACATCGCGGAGCTGAACCGGAGTCTGGTCGGGGCGGTGGACAGTTCGGGCGGGATCACCATCGATTCGAGCGCATCCCCCGGTGCCGCACCGCCCGACTCCGCACCGTTCGGCGCTACCGAGGCGGAAGACGAACCGGCCGGTGTCGTCGAGGCGGTCGCGAATCCGGTGTCGGATGTGAGTCCGGTGGGGAACGCCGTTTCAGGGGCGGATGCCGTGGTGGATGAAGGCGCTGTCGGTGCGGCGGGGAACCGTGCGGCTTCGCCGGCGGACCCGCCTTCGGCACCGGCTGACGAGCCCGCCGCGCCGGGGCAGGAATCCGAGCGCGGGGAGTCCGACACATCCCGCAGTCGGATATCGGAGCTCCTCTCACCCGTTTCCGGACCCGACGAGCGGGGTCCGGCCGTGGGACCGGATGGCACGGGGCCTCCCCGGCACGCGAATCAGCCGGGAGAGGCCGCCGACCGGGAACTGACGGGGCCGGTCTCGCCGGACACGGTTCGACGCGCCGCTGCCGGACCGGCGGGCGGCCCGGATGCCGGGACCGGACCGATACCTGTCGTGGATCCCGCCGCGTCCTCGACTCCCGACGTCGCACCGGCATCGGGCGCGGGTGGCGAGCGCACCGATGTCGAGCGTGACCCGATCACCGCGCCGCAGGCCGTGCACCAGGCATGGGCGTCTCCCGCCGCCGCACCGCCACCCGCACCGCCGGGTCCGGCCGCACCGCCACCCGCCGGTCCCGCACCACAACCCGGTGCCGTCCCGCAGGGTCCCGCCGGGCAACCGGGAATGACTGGACAGCCCGGAATCACTGGACAGCCGGGGAGCACCGGTCAGCCGCAGCGACCGGGTGTTCCACCGCCTCCGGCTGCTCCCGGGCATGGCAGGGGAGCCGGACAGCCGGAGCCCGGACAGGCGGCTCCGCGCCCCGGCCCTCCGGTGCGGGGCGGTTACCAGCCCACCGGGACGGCCCATCCGGGTGTGGCGCCACCGGTGGGACGTAATCCGTTCGCTCCCGGCGGCGGCATTTCGCAACAGCCCCCGCCACCACCGCACCCAGCGCAGCAGCCACCACCGCAGCGATCTCCCCAGCCGCAATCCCCACAACAGCAGCCGGTCGAGGGGCGACGCCCGTTGCGGGAGAACCAGCGGGACCCCGCCGTGGTGGCGTTCGTGCTGCACCAGTTCCCGCTGGGGCACATGCCGGTGGCCGAGACCCGACCGAGCAGGCAGTGGTCACCCTCCGGGCAACCGTCCGAACGGGACACCTTCACGGTGCCGCCGCGGTCGCATCCGCGTGCGGACCTCGTCGAGGAGTACGCCGTTGTCGGACTCGCGCGCTCCACCGAGCGCCGAGCCGCGCCGGGAGCGGCGGAGGACGCGGACCGCACGATCCCCGAGGAGCTGCTCGTCGACTACGAACCGCTCGGCCCGGAAGCCGAGGTCGGCGAGTTCGAGTGGGAACGGCGTTACCTGCTTCCCGGGCCGGGTGGGAACCGCACGCACGCCTACGACTGGCCGGTGCGGCACGGTTTCGCGGACAACGGTGTCGAGGAACCCGACCCCGAGGTGTTGCCTCCGGGCACGATGCTCGATCGGCTGGGGGACGAGTGGGGACTCGTGCTGGCTCCCGAGGGGACCGCGTTCGCCGACCGTTCGCTTCCTCCGGAGTTCCGGGAGCGGACCTATCGGCGTTACCGGGTGGTGCATCCGTTGCCGGTGTGGCTCACCCGGGCGGTCGCCTGGTTCGAGCAGCCCGGCACGGGGCTGCGCTACCGCACGACGCACCCGATCGCCGAACTGGTGGCCTTGGGCCTGCTGGCCGATCCGGCCGTCGGAGCCGAAATGGAGACTGAGGCCCAACACGAGGATGTCTCCGGACAGGAAGTTTCGTCCGGTGGTGTCGATGTTGCCGGGCGGAACGACACGTCCGAACAGGACGAAGCGGCTGACTCCGAAACGACGGAACGGACGGTGCGGATTCATAGTGAGGACACGGGCGTCGAGGTGAGCTCGATGAGCGGTTCCGCCGAGACGCCCCGCTGATGCTCGCCGCTGTGTCGACGCTGGAACAGTTCTTCCGCGTTCCCAGCGCCGAACCACAGCCACTCTCGCAACCTGACCACCCGCGGGTTCTCCCGTGCGGCGTCGATTTCTCGCGAAATCGTCGTGCCGGTGGGGGAGGTGTGGCTCGGGCGGTGTCGATTTCTCGCGAAATCGTCGTGCCGGTGGGGGAGGTGTGGCTCGGGCGGTGTCGATTTCTCGCGAAATCGTCGTGCCGGTGGGGGAGGTGTGGCTCGGGCGGTGTCGATTTCTCGCGAAATCGCCGCGACGTTGCGCCGGGGACTCCGGTGCGTGAGGCGGATGCATTGCAAGGCCGGGTCGCCTCGCAGCGTAGGTCGCTACTCAAGAGCGGCCCAACGCAGCAAGGCGCCGCCTCACGTGCCGGCTACCCGACCACGCACGCAACTACAGCTGTGAACTCCAAGGAGGCCGTGTGAATTCCGAATCCGTGCTGGGATGGCTGGAGGCGATGGGAGTGCCACCGCGGGTGGTTTCCGTCGCGGCCGAGCGCGACGACGCTTGGTGCCTGCTGCGGGACGACTCCGAAGGACAACAGGTCTGGGACGTGTTCTGGCGTGAGCAGGGCAACCGCTACGACTGGGCGCGGTTCTCGGACGAACGGGTGGCTTGTTTCTACCTGTTCGGGCGGTTGACCTGGACCCAGGCGCTGCGGGGCGCGGTCGGCCCGCTCGACTCCGGCAGCACACCGCCCAGGGGAGTCCCGATCCCCGGTGGCTCCGCTGATCCCGGCAGCGCTTCTTCGGGGTCCGGTAGCGCTTCTTCGGGACCTGGCAGCGCTTCTTCGGGCTCCGGCAGCGGCTCCCCTGATGCGAGCAACGGTCCGGCGACCCCGGCCACCGGCAACACCTCGGCCGACCCCGACTCCGGGAGTTCCCACCGGGATACTTCCGGAACCGAGCAGGGCACCGCCGGGTCGGAACGGCACACCTCGGGCGAATGAGCACTCCCCGTCCGCGCGGCGATTTCGCGAGAAATTGACACCCGCCCGGCCGATGCGTCTCCTCCTGGAACGGTTCCGAAAACGAGTGTACGATCGTCCGCTCCGATGGGTAGGCTGCCGCGCATGACCGTTGCCGCACCATCCCGACCCACGCAGGTCGAGCGGCGGGCTCGCGTGGCCGTGGCCGTGCTGTTCTTCACCAACGGAGCGCTGTTCGCCAACCTGCTGCCGAGGTTTCCGCAGATCAAGGCGGATCTCGGACTCGGCAACACCGCCTACGGGGTGGCTGTCGTGGCGTTCCCGATGGGGGCCATCGTCGCCGGTCTGGCCGCAGGGGTGGCCGTCCGGCGGCTGGGTTCCGCGCGGGTGGCGGTCGCGGGCACCCTGCTGACCGCGGTGGGAATCCTGGTCGCGGGAACGGCGGGTTCGGTCGCGATGTTCGCGGGAGCACTGCTTCTCGCCGGTGCGATGGATTCGTTGACCGATGTCGCGCAGAACGCCCACGGATTGCGGGTGCAGCGCCGCTACGGACGCTCCATCATCAACTCGTTCCACGCCGTCTGGTCCATCGGGGCAGTGACCGGCGGATCCATGGCCGCCGCCGCAATGGCGCTCGGGCTCTCGCGGGGGCAACACCTGGCGATCTCGGCGGCGGTGTTCGTGCTCGCGGCCTGTGCCGCTTGGATGCTCTGCCTGCCCGGGCCCGACGACGAATCCATCCCGGGAGCCGATGCCGACCTCGGGGAGGCGGGACGGGCGGAGCGCGTGCTCCCGGGGCGGCGCATCGCGTTCGTGCTGGCAGCACTCGTCGTCATCGCCATGGCCGGAACACTCGTCGAGGACGCGGGCAACTCCTGGGCCACGCTCTACCTCTCCGAATCGCTGCACGCGCCCGCGACATTGGCGGCCCAGGGCTACGTGGCGCTGGTTGCGGCCCAGTTTGTCGGCCGCATCCTCGGTGATCGGCTCGTCGGACGGTTCGGGCAGCGCACCGTGGCCCGTTCCGGTGGTCTGATCACCGCAGTCGGTATGGGCCTGGCGCTGGCTGTGCCGACCGTGCCCGGCACGGTCCTCGGCTTCGCCGCCGCCGGGTTCGGGGTGGCGACGCTGGTGCCCGCCGCGATGCACGAGGCCGACGAGTTGCCCGGACTCAAGCAGGGTTCGGGGTTGACCGTCGTTTCCTGGCTCATGCGGCTGGGCTTCCTGCTGTCCCCGCCGCTGGTCGGCGTGGTCGCCGATACGGCAGGTCTCCGGGTGGGGCTGCTGGTCGTGCCGCTGGCCGGGGTGCTCGTGCTGTTGTTCGCGGGAGTGTTGAGCAACCGGCGCGCCTGAGCCGTGACCGGTAGATGCTCCGATTCGGGCTTTCCGGATCGCACCGGAGCGTACGATCGTACGCATGCCGAGTGGCTACTTCGCGGACGATCCGCGCACGAATCTCGAACGCATGGCGGCCGGGGACCTGTATATCGCCGACGACCCCGAGTTCGGCCGCAGGCAGCGGCGGGCAGTACGGCTGGCCGCCCGCTACCAGGCCGCCTACGTCGAGGATCCGGACGCGGCGCGGCCGATCCTCGCCGAACTGCTCGGCTCGGTGGGCGATGAGGTGCACCTGCGGCCACCACTGCACGTGGACTACGGCAGCAACATCACGATCGGGGCGCGCAGCTTCGTCAACTACAACCTCACCGCACTGGACGTCGCGTCGATCACCATCGGCGAGGACTGCCAGCTCGGTCCGGGGGTGCAGCTGCTCACCCCGACGCACCCGCTGGAACCACGGCCCCGGCGCGACAAGCTGGAGGCGGCGAGCCCGATCACCATCGGCGACAATGTGTGGCTCGGCGGCGGCTGCATCGTACTGCCCGGCGTGACCATCGGCGAGAACTCCGTCATCGGTGCCGGTGCGGTGGTTACCAGGGACGTGCCCGCCGACGTCGTCGCCCTCGGCAATCCGGCCCGCGAGGTCCGCAACCTCTAGGATGCTCGGTGTCATGGCTACCGGACACACCGACCCGCGGCGCCGCGAGCGCATCATCGACGCGACCCTCGACCTGATCGCCGAGGAGGGGATCGCCAACGTCTCCCACCGCCGGATCGCCACCCGGGCGGGGGTGCCGCTGGGATCGATGACCTACCACTTCGGCGGGCTGGAGGAGCTGCTCCGGGAGGCGTTCGGCAGGTTCGCCGAGCGGATCGTCGCCCTGTTCGACAGCTACCTCGCCGCGCCGACCGACCGGGAGCGGGCCAGGGACGCGGTTACCGACCTCATCCACGAGCTGTCCGAGGACGATCAGCGCTACCTGGTGCTCACCCAGGAGCTCTACACCCTGGCCGCCCGGCAACCCGCCTACCGGGAACTGACCAAGGAGTGGATGCGCCGCAGCCGGGTCCACCTGGAGAGGCACTTCGACCCGGACACGGCCCGCCAGCTCGACGCCCTCATCGAGGGGATGACCCTGCACCGC
Organism: Actinopolyspora lacussalsi; assembly: GCA_030803735.1. Lineage (NCBI taxonomy): Bacteria > Bacillati > Actinomycetota > Actinomycetes > Actinopolysporales > Actinopolysporaceae > Actinopolyspora > Actinopolyspora lacussalsi. The sequence continues at coordinate 4,553,565 of JAURUC010000001.1, forward strand.
GCCCTGACCCCCGAACCCCACGATCGTGCCCTCACCCGCGAGGCCGTCACCCGCATCACCACTGCGGGTGCGGCGGAGCGCTGACCCGAGCTGTTGCCGAGGCCCTGCCTCCGCTGTGCCGCTCCCGCCGCCCCTGCGTCGCTGCGGCGCTGCGATTTCGCGAGAAATTTACGCTCCACCGAGCCCGGACCGGGACTTCGGGGCGGTTCCGGGCTCTCGGAGACGCCGTCAGCCGCTTCGCCTCGCCCCGGAACCGGTGCGGGATTCGCCGTCCGGCTTCGGGAACCTGCTCCCATCGTTGTGCTCGGCTTCGAGTCGTTCGACTTCGCTGCGCAGTGCGTGCTCCGTGAGCTCGTAGAGGCTCGCGGTGTGTGCCACGCGCCCGTCGAGCGCGCCCCCCGCGTTCTTGGCCCGATCGAGGGTGTCCGGCGCTACGAACGACTCCACCTTCAGGTTCTCGATGCTCCGTGCCATCATCTCGCGCCCGGCCTCGGCCGCCACCAATATCACGGTCAGCACGCCGATCGTCCACAGTATCCATTTCTCGACACCGAGAAACAGCAGTAACAGAAACATCGCCACCGCGAACACGGTGGCGACTCCTCTCGGGGGTGTCCGTTTCACCGCGTCCCGACCTCCACGTCGTCATCGCCCGGTCGCATGTCCGGGCGACAACCTACCGCTGATCCCGCTGCTGCTCGCCAATGCGCCTTCCTCAGTTGCGCGAATCGAATGCGCGTTCGGCAGAACACCAGTGGTGATCACTGCGGTAGGTTACCGAACGATCATCGTTCGTGAGGGGGATTCATGGTCAAATTCTGGCGTCGTCAGTCACTGCGAAGCGGTGAGACCCAGATCTTCACCGCGAACGCGCTGGTCGTGGTGGCCGCCTCGCTGATCACCGCCTCGCTGGCGCTGGTGCTGGAGGACCTGTTCCCGAAGGATCCGGACGACGGCTACGTCGTGCTGACGCGCTGGGCAGTGGGGATCTTGGCGCTGTGCGCGCTGCTGTCCGGACTGGCCTGGCGCGCGTGGCTGCACCGGAGGCTGGGCACGCTGTTCTACGTCCACCTGCTCGACGAGTCGATGCCGAACTGGCACGAGCGCTCGCTGCGCGCCGCGCACGACAGCCGGATGTCGATGCGTTCGGTGGTTCGCTGGGTGGATCTCAAGCAGCGCACCAGTGGCGGTGTGATCGACGTCGTGGAACCGTGTCACGAGATCGGCGCGGTGATCGAGGAAGCGATCAACAACGATCGCGACGACACCGGCTACACCGTGGCGCCGAACATGCTCTGGCCGATGGCGCTGACGGTCGGTGCCTACCTGCCGCACCCCGAGAGCCTGCGGCTGCTCGAACTGCTGCCGAATAACACCGAGCAGCAGTTCGCGCTCACCGCACGGCCCCGCAGCCGCACGAGTGCGGCGTTGAGTCGGCTCGACGGACGGTCGCACGGTAAGGACAGGGTAGGGGTCTGGTTGGCTTTCGGGGATACCAGCAAGTACTTCTCGCAGGAGGGGTTCCGGCGGTTCGGTGTGGACGAGCTGCACCTGATCAGTTACCGGGGCGGAATGCCCGAGTCGGGTGGTCCACCCGATTACTCGGCCGATGAGCTGGGGCACCTGGGTAGCGAGATCGCCGATCACCTGGCGCGTATCAAGGCGGAAGCCGGGGATCGGGAGCTCGTCATGATCGCGATGGCGCCCAAGGCGGTCGTACTCGCCGTGGGGTGGCATCTCTCGCAGCACGAGTGTCGGTTCTTCCACGGCACGCACCTGATGCACTTCGACCGGGACAGCGGCAGCTACATCCCGATGCGGGTCCGGGAGTCGCAGCCCACGAGCCCGCCGTTGCCATCCGAAGTGGATTATTCTGCACCGGCCGACGAGTCCGACCGGAATCCCGAGCAGCCGAGCGACGTTCCGGAAGCGCGCCCCGCCGAGCCGGAGACCGAAACCGTCCGCGACGGTTGACCGAGGCAGTGTCTTCGTTGGTCCGAGCCGCCCGGCGCGGCGATTTCCAATGAAACGCAGATTTCGGAGCTGGCGTCTTACGCCGCACTTGGTCGCGGCTGCCGAACCCCGCCGATCAACGTGGCAACAGGCGCCTTACCGCCGCGAACCGAGTGTCACTCCGTGAGGAGGTATTCGAGTGCGTCGCGGGGCCTTTCGTGATGCGGCTGGACCACGGGATACGGCCCGAGGTCTGGAAAGAATCCGGAGAAAGTGAAACGCGAGCGTGTACAGCTGCTGGTCGCAGCATTAGAGACGAGTACGTACTCGGCACCTGGAGCCGGCTGAGTCAGCAGCCTGACCAGCTGTGACGTTCGAGCTTTCCCGGCTCTTCCATAAACCCCTGCTGCAGCCGAATCAACGACTCACGACACTAGGCCGGTGTCGGCCATGGCACGCGGAGTGTTTTCGGAGAGGTTTGCCGGATGTTCCGCGGGTCCGCTGTTGTGGCGTGCGAACACCAGCGTGAGAGTTCCTATCATGAGCGCTCCCAGCGGTATTGACGGCAACAGTAGGAGGCACAACATAGTCGACGGAACACCACCGAGCAGCACCGATGCTGCCAGGATGAGCATCCCTGTCAGCAGTGCGGCACCGAGGAAAGATTTCTCACGCATCCGATTCATCCTGTAGGTACTAAGAAAACAGAACGATCCCTGATGATGTTAACGCGGTCAAAGCCGAGACACAAGCTAGCGCGACGATCGCCTTGCTGTGCCCGTTTTTGTCTCGTAAATACAATACGATTATGGCGGCGAGACACAAAAGGTTGACGAGGAGCAGCGTGGAAACGGCGGACACGACGATCAGCGGCCTTTCGGGGAGCGTTTCCGTGTTCAGAATACTGTACAGATTTACCAGACGTTCCGAGCGGCGAACGCGTAGATCGCCGAAGCAACCGCCCAGGTACACGTTGAGGCTGGCCTCTGTCCAGTCGGCGTGATCGAGATATTTCCCTGCATGCCTTTGTCGACGACCAGCGGTTGACCGTTACTCGTTCCGATGCTGGGGCGTCGTAAGGGGCGGCCGTCTCAGCTCACGCCGTTCCGGGGGCCTCAGTGGTGGCAGCAGTGACCGCGCCGGTTCCGACAATCGAGAAGAGTGTTACCCCGTCGATGCGGAAGTAAACAACTTGCCAAACGAGGCTTACTCCAATTTGGGTAATATTGGAACCTGCCGATTTTTATTGCGAGATCAATGCTCGCAGTGTCCGCGCGGGCGGAGCAAGACGCTGTGTTGATCATCACGATGATTCATTTTCGTTTGACGGCGTCCAAACGGGAACAAGATTCAGTCAAATCCCCAGAAACGAGCCCCGGGTGGAGTAATTGCGATCCGCTGTTTGCTCGAACAAGTTGATACATTCCCCTGGAAGGGTGAGTTGCACATCACCCGCAACTCGGATGTTGAGCCTCAAGTGGATCTTCTCACCGATGGTGTTACTCCTAGCTACTTCCCACGTTCCGCTGCTCTGCCACTGGGCGATATCCGCAAAGTTCTTGTCGAGTTCGTCTCCAACGGCAAACATCCTGCGGGAGTCGATCGAAAGTGGTTCGACAGGCTGTGAGGAACCGACGAGTACTACCGAGGGCGCATGTTCGGTGCGGCTGGCGGGGGAGGCCCCGCGCACGCTGTAGCGGGAGTAGTAAAGCGCCTCCGGAGTGCTGAAGTGTTCCGGAGGCGCTGTGTTGTTGGTGGGTTTCAGTTGAAGCGGTCGGTCTTGACCGCGTCGATGAACGCCGCCCACTGCTGGCCGGTGGTGGTGAAGTACCCGGCCGAGCGGTCCTTGGTGTCGCGCACGGCCGCGCCATCTTGAGTGCGGCCGACTTCGACGCAGGCTGTTTCCTGGTGGGTGTATGTGGATTTGCGCCATCCGTTGGGTGATGCGTTCATTGGGAGTTCCCTTCGGACTCTTGTGCGGCTGGTTCTGCGAGGTGCTCCAAGTATGCGGTGCTCATGGGCGTGTCGCGGGGGTTCAGAGTCCGCGCATGTCGCTGCGGCTGGAGAGTCGATCAGCGTTGGTGGGTGTCGATTTCTCGGGTGTGTTCTAGGGGGCGCAATCCTGTTCTCGTCCTGGAGGCGCTGTTGCCACTCTCAGCTGGACTGGCGAGGATTTTCTGAGTGAGAGGTGGAGCAGCTGCAACCGCGGAAGCGACGGGGATGAGGCCAGTTGCTGGCCATCCAGCGTCGTGAGCGGTATGGCGCGTGTGCCTGTGCTCGGAGGGGTGTTGCCAAGTGGTTCTCAACGTGCGCTCACGCTGCTAACATCCCAGCGCAGTGAGTGTGTAGGCCCCGCGCACGCGGGGATAGACCCCAGTTGTAGCGGTCCTCGGTCTCCAACAGCTCGTAGGCCCCGCGCATGCGGGGATAGAGAGAGCAAAAGCGCCTCTGGACCGCTCCAGAGGCGCTGTGTTGCTGCCGTGGTTTCAGTCGAAGCGGTTGGTCTTGACCGCGTTGAGGAACGCCGCCCACTGCTGGTGGGTGGTGGTGAAGTGTCCGGCGGCGCGGTTCTTGGTGTCGCGCACGGCGGCGCCGTCATGGGTGCGGGCGACTTCGACGCAGTGTGAGTGTTGGTTCGAGCGGCTCGACTTCTGCCAATTTCGGGGGCGTAACGTCATTTCAGACTGTCCTCCAGCTCGGTTATGACACTGGCGATGAGTTCCGTGGAGTCCTCTGGGCTCATCGCTACGTCATGGAGGTTAGCCACCGCGTTCTGATACGCCTCGATCTCCCCGGAGCTACTCAGGAAAGCGTCGGACTGCAGGTGTTCCACATGCACGACCGGGGCGGCCTTGGCGAATTCGAACAGGAGGAAATGACCTGCGTGTGCCGGAGTCCAGCCGCCGGTTCTGCTGGGGACGATCCGCAGAGTCACGTTGTCGAGCTCTGTCATCTTGGTAAGGTGCCGTAGCTGGTCAGCCATCACCTCGGCACTACCCATCGGTTCACGGAGCGCCCATTCGCCGATGAACAAGTGGAGTCGTGGTGGGTTGCGTCGTGTGAGCACGTCGCGGCGTCCGATCCGCATGGTGACGTGTGCTTCGAGCTCCTCGGCGCGCATCCCGCTCGCCATGACCGCTCGTGCGTAATCGGCGGTCTGCAGTGGTCCCGGAATCATGATCGGTGACACGTCCACGATCGAAGTGGCTGTCCGCTCGAACTCGATCAGCGTGGTCAAGTCGGGATTCACCGATCGGTCTCTTGGCTTGATCCAGTTCGTTTCCTCTGTCGCATCGCGTGCCATCGACGCCAACCTGTCGCGTTCGGATTCCGACGCTCCGTATGTCGCCAACAGTGCGACGACGATTTCCGGTGATTGGGGAGTCTGTCCGGTTTCAAGTCGGGCGTATTTCGAGTGATGCCCGCCAAGGCGCTCTGCTACGTCGCGCACGGTCATTCCGGCTTGCTCGCGAAAATCCCGCAATTCCGCGCCAAGGGCGCGTGCTCTGGGCGAAGTACGTTTGGTGCTTGTCATGCGACAAGAGTATGTCGCAGATCCGAAGTTTTGTAGCAGCATCACTCGATCGAATTATTGTTATTGGTGCGTGCGACAAAATACTGTCGCAATGTCAGAACGAAGGAGAGCGACGACGCTTCGTCGCTCCTGAACGTATGGAGTGCGCGGAATGCCAACCAGGTACGAGGTGCGTCATCCGGGTGTTCGGGTGTGGTGTGGCAACGAGTCGGGCTGGTCGTCGTCGTTGCTGGTGTGGATCTCTTGTTGGACTCCGGAGGTGATTCGGATCGAGACGCCGACGGTGTTCCACCGGACGGTGTGGACGGTCGATCAGGCGATTCGGCTGCGGGATGTGCTGACCGCTGCGGTGCGGGCTGGGGGTGAGTCGCGGTGACCAGTTATGCGGGCAGGTTGGGCATGTGGCTGGCCCACGAGCAGTGGAAGCTGGAACAGGCTTCCTACGACATCCCGGCGCGGCAGGCCACCCCCAGGCAGTGCGCCGAACTCGCCGGAATATTGCAGCGGCTCTCGGACGAGCTGCGCGACTACGCCGCCGGGCTCGCCTTTGGCGGGGGCACCCCTCCGGAGTCGGGTTCGATCGACCCGGACGAGTTCCGCAGGCGGGGTGAGGCGGAATGAGCACGCATCCGGCGATGCTGCTGACCACCGCCGTGGTGCTGACGGCCACGGCGATCGTGCTGGGTGGCTGGGGCAACCGGGTCAGTTACCGGCCCCGCCACGCCGGCGGCAGCGGCCCCGCCGCCAGACGGCTGGCCGCCCTGCGGCTGGAGCACTATTTCCGGGACGAACGCCCCACCACCGAGCTGATCGGCTGGCCGCTGTGCGACCCGGACGAACACCCGCACCTGTTCCCGCTCGACCCACCGGCCCCGGTGCTCCCGAACCCGATTCCGGCGCAACCAGCAGCACCGCTTCCCACCGTGACGACCAGCCCCACGGCACCAGACGCCGCGACCGATCCGGGCGGGACAGAGCACCCCGAACTGGCACTCCTGCGCCGCGTCCTCGACGGCCTGCACCGCCTCTAGCCACCAACTACCCGCCAGCTTCCGTCCCCACGATCCATCTCCCCACCCAGACGGCCCGGAACCGTGTACTCGGCCAACCCTCGACAACCGCCGAGACACACCCCGGGCCATCGGTGGCGGGGCGACAATTTCCCACGAAATCGCCGCGCACCTCCCCACGCAGCGGCGACGATTTCCCACGAAATGTACGCACCGCCACCACCAAAAACCCCGCCCGGCCGGGCCTCCCTCCCCGCCCCCACCCGGCCGGGCGGGGACCCCCATATGGCAATCCACAATGGTGGGAACCGCTACCTGAATCATCGACAATCCAGCCTCCGGAGCGGTCCGCCCGGAGCTGTGGTGTCCGAAGAGGAGTAACCACGTGGTTCTCACAACGCCGTCACGCCGCTAGAATCCCAGCGCAGTGAGTACAGGCCCCGCGCACGCGGGGATAGACCACGTCGTTGCCGAGTAGAGCTGTGGACTGACGAGTAGGCCCCGCGTACGCGGGGAGGAACTGCGGACTCACGCGGCTATCGGCGGGCGGGTAGTGCTCATCCCCTAGAACAGCGAGTGCTACCCGGCGATGCCTCGGGTTACAGTGCGCTGCGCGTACCTAGGGCACCCAGCGCGGTACCGCCGATCAGCTGCCTGTCACCTCACCCGGCAAGCCGTCCCGGAAACCACCCAGCCCCTCAACCGTCCAGCGCCCGCAGCGCGGCTCGGTGCAGCGCGCCGTTGGAGCTCAGCGCGTTGCCGCCGTCGAAGCGCGGCTCGCCGGACAGGTCGGTGAAGCCGCCCCCGGCCTCCTCGACGATCACCTGCGCCGCCGCGAGGTCCCAGGGATTGCCCAGCGGCTCGGCGGCCAGATCTATCACGCCCTCGGCCACCAGGCAGTGGTGCCAGAAGTCCCCGAAAGCCCGGCTCTCCCAGCAGCTGTCCACCAGCCGCAGGTAGTCCGCGCGCCGCTCCAGCTCGCTCCAACTGCCCAGATTCGTGGTGGAGACGTAGGCATCGCCCAGCTCGGTCACCTCGGAGACCGAGATCCGCTCCGCGTCACCCTCGGCACCGACCCGCCGATAAGCACCCTCACCGGCGGCGGCCCACCAGCGCCGCCCCAGCGCCGGAGCGCTGATCACACCGATCACCGGCGCCCCGTTCTCGACCAGCGCCAGCAGCGTCGCCCACGCGGGCACCCCGCGCAGGAAGTTCTTGGTCCCGTCGATCGGGTCGATGATCCAGCTGCGCCCGGTCGTCGCGCTGCCGCCGCGCTCCTCACCCACCACCACGTCGTCCGGGCGGTGCTCGGCCAGCTCCGCGCGCACCGCGTCCTCCACGGCCACGTCCGCGTCGGTCACCGGAGTCCGGTCGGGCTTGCTCGTCGTCCGCAGATCGGCCGCCTGGAACCGGGCGGTGGTGATCTCGTCGGCACGGTCGGCCAGGCGCCGCGCCAGCTCGTGATCGGTAACTGCGCTCACGCCCGCAGCCTATAGACCACCGCCGCCGCGACCTCCCGGTGGTGCCACCGGGTGCCCGGCGGTCGCCGGACTCTCGCAGCCCCCGCGCCCCAACCGGGCACCCGAGTAACCGGGCACCCGAGTAACCGGGCACCCGAGTAACCGGGCACCCGTCCGGGCGTCGATCTCTCACGAAATCGCCGCGTCAGTGCGGCGGTGCGGTCCCAGAGCTCCGTCAATTTCTCGCGAAATCGCCGCGCCCGTGAGGGGAACACCCCGCGCTCGGTGCTCGCGCGGCGACACACCGGCTCGGGGGCTCCGAGTGCAACTAGGCTGGGACCCGTGAGCGTAGTGCTGCTGGCCGAGGATGACCCAGCCATCGCGATGCCACTGTCCAGGGCGCTGCAGCGGGAAGGCTACTCGGTGCGGGTGCTGGAGGACGGCAACGCGACGTTGCGTGAGACCTGCGCGGGAGGTGTCGACCTGCTGGTACTCGATCTCGGGCTTCCCGGGATGGACGGGCTCGAGGTGTGTCGCAGGCTCCGCGCCCGCGGCAGGGGGACACCGGTGCTCATGCTCACCGCGCGCACCGACGAGGTGGACTTCGTCGTGGGGCTGGACGCGGGCGCCGACGACTACGTGGCCAAGCCGTTCCGACTCGCCGAGCTGATGGCGCGCATCCGTGCGCTGCTGCGGCGCAACTCGCCCGAGACACTGGAGGCCGGTGGCGTCCGGCTGGAACTCACCGCCCGGCGGGTGCTGGTCGACGACGAGGAGGTCCAGCTGGCCAACAAGGAGTTCGAGCTGTTACGCGTGCTCATGTGGCACGCGGGGGAAGTGGTCACGCGGGAGGAGATCCTGGAGCAGGTCTGGCCCGAACCCAGCCGCAAGGGCAGCAAGACGCTGGACATGCACATCTCCTGGCTGCGCCGCAAGCTCGGTGACGGCCACTATCGGGCCGCCGAGCAGCGGATCGCCACCGTGCGCGGCGTCGGTTTCCGGTTCAACACCGACTGATCCCGCGAACAATCGGGGAACCGGCGACCGGACCTCCCGCGCCGCCAACCCCGTGACCTCGGTTGGTTCCGGCGTGGAATCACCCCGACAACCCGATCGGAAAAGCCCAACCAATGCGCAAACGACTGCTGCAGGCGACCCTGCTGGCCGTCGCGCTCACCGCGTTCGTGCTCGGTATCCCGCTCGTGGTCAGCGCGCTGAAGCTGGTCGAGGACATCACGCGCGGGGACCTGTCCGGCAGGGCACAGCAGATCGCGACCCGGCTCGACGAGCAGGTCGCCGCCGGTGAACCGATCGAACTGTCCAACGTCCGGCTGGTGGTGCCCGACGACGCCAGGCTGACCGTCCGGATCAGCGACCGCACCTACACCTACGGCACGGACCCCGGCGAGGACCCGCTGGTCGAGACGGTGTCGATGGTGCAGAGCGGCACCGTGCGGCTGGCGGTGCCCAGCTCCCCGGTGCGCACCCAACAGCTCCAGGTCGCGGGCGGGATCTCGCTGCTGGCGGTGCTGTCGGCGGCCACCGGTGGATTCGTCGCCATCGTCACCGCGCGCAGGCTCGCCGACCCGCTGCGCCACGTGGCCGACCGAGCCAACCGGCTCGGCGCGGGGGACTTCCGGCCCGACCCCAAGCGGCACGGCGTGCCCGAGCTCGATCGGGTCGCCGACGCGCTCGACGCGTCCGGAGCCGCGCTCTCGCAGCTCATGCAGCGGGAACGCGAGCTGGTCGGCGACGTCTCCCACCAGCTGCGCAGCAGGCTCACCGCGTTGCAGCTGCGGCTGGAGGCGCTGGCCGAGACCGAGGACGAGGAGACCGCCGAGGAGGCGGGCGCCGCGCTGGAGCAGGCCGAACGGCTGTCCGGGGTGCTGGACGACCTGCTGGCCGCCGCCACCGCCGCCAGGGCGCGCGACGCCGAACCGCTCGACGTCTCCGCCGAGCTCTCCGGGGTCGCCGAGGAGTGGCGCGAGCAGTTCCGCGCCCAGGGGCGCACCCTGCGGCTGCGGATCGAGAAGGAATTGCTGGCCAGGGCCACGCCCGCGCGGTTACGCGAGGCGCTCGGTGTGCTGCTGGACAACGCGCTGCGGCACGGGGAGGGGACCGTCACGCTGTCCGCCAAGTACGGCAGCGGCACCGTGCTGGTGCAGGTGGCCGACAGCGGCGGCGGGGTTCCCGAGGAACTGGTGCCGCACGTGTTCACCCGTGGTTTCTCCGGCGGCGGTTCCACCGGCGTGGGGTTGGCGCTGGCCCGAGCCCTCATCGAGGCCGACAGCGGTCGGCTGGAGCTGAGCCGTCCGGCCACCTTCGAGATCTACCTGCCGGTGGCCAGGGCCGACGACGTGCTCGGGGTCCCGTGGCAGACCGACTCCACCCCGCGCTGATCCCGGTGAACCGGATTGATTCCGGTGGGCCGGGTTGATCCCAGTGGCCGGGTTGCTCCGGGCGGACTCGTCCAGCACGGCGAACCGCGTTGCCCTCGGTGGTTCCCGCCCCCGGGACGTTCCTTCGACCTCCCGCTGAGCCGGTCCGGAACGGTGTGATCATCGTCATCGCTTCGCCGTTTCGGCCTCGTCCGCGAGCCACGGTTGCTACCTTCGCGATGATCTTTCTCGCGGAGGTGCCCCGGTGGCGATGCGGAACCGCGCATGTGGGTGAAGCTGGTTGTCAGCGGTCTGCTGCTGGGGGTGCTGAGCGCGTTCGCCGCGTGGGCGGTGCACTGGTCGTTCGAGGATCACCAGGAGACCACCTACGAGCTGCCGGGCGCGGTGACCGAGCTGTCGCTCGGTCGCGGGCCGCAGGAGGTCGACCCGGCGGCCCGGACCGAGGCGACGGTAGAGCTGCGCGAATACCTCGCCGAGCACTCGCTGGCGCTGGTCATCGCTCCCGATACCGACGGCCCGCCCCGGTTGGTGGTGGCCGACCCCGTGGGCGTGCTGCCCTGGTACATCCCGCCGAATCCCACGGGGAAGCACGAGTCGGGCCGGGCGCGGCTGGGCTACGTGTTCGAGGGCACCTACTCGCGACGGCAGTGGCTGCGGGGGAGCACCCCCGCGCTGGTGCCCGCGGAAGTCGAGATCGTCGGCACGATGTCCGCCCCTGAGGGCGCCGCTGACCCGCAGTACGTGCGTCCGCTCGCCGAGTCCCCGCTGCCGCCCGGCCAGTACCTCGTCAACACCGACGACCCCGGCGAGCTCGCCGAGATCCGGGACATCGCGTATCGCGCCGGGCTCGCGGACTTCTCGACGGACCGCGTGCCGCTGTGGGAACACCTCCGCGATGACCCGTTGGTGGGAACCACCGGCACGCTGCTGGGCGCCGGGTGTCTGGCGGCGGTGCTGTTCTGGACGTTGGGGCTGCGCGACCGGGCCGGTGAGTTCGCGATCCGTGCTCGTCACGGCGCCACCCGTGCCCGGCTGGTGCGGCAGGTGTGGCCGCAGGGCCTGCCGTTCCAACTGCTGGGGATCGTGCTCGGGGTGGCGATCACGGGAGCGCTGGTGTCGCTGGTCGGTCTCCGGCCACCGGATCGGGTCGACTGGTTGGTCATGGCCGCCGCGGTGACGGGCGGGCTGCTGTTGGTGGCCCCGACGTGGCTGCTGGCCACCGTGCTCGGAACCCGAGTGCGAAGCGAGGTGGGGCGTGCTGAGTGAACTCCGGGGCGGTGTCCGGATGGCGCTGCGGCGCCGGCCCACCATGCTGTCGCTGGCCGCCATGATCGGCCTGGCCTGCGTGGTGCTGGTCGTGCTGCTCGTCGACGTGCTCGTCCAGTTCAAGGCGCTGCGCGGCGGCCACGAGCTGCGCGAGCGCGGCGCGGTGGTCTTCAAGCCGTACTACGGCTCCTCCGGGGTAGCCTCGGTGCCCGATCGGACCGTCGCCGATCTCGTCGAGATGATCCGCGCGGAGCGCGCCTACACCGCCGTCATCAACAACGCGCGGCCGAACAGCCCGGACTTCGCGGGTGGTGTGCCGACGGTGCTGTTCATCGGTTCGGAGCTGGCGGAGACCGTGCCCGACCTGGAGCTCTGTGAGCCCGCTCCCTGCGCCATGCGCGGCGCCGAGGTGGCCCGACCGGCCGAGCCGGTCGGGATCGCGGGCCACAACTTCACCGACTTCGAGCGGCTGCCCCGCTCCGCCACCCACTTCGAGACCTATCTCGGCGCGGTGTCGCTGGACGAGCGGGTGGTGCTGAACCTGCCGCCGGAGAGCCTGCCCCGGCTCAACCGGTACGAGCGCGAGGAGGCGATGTCGCGAGCGGTGCTGCTGGAGGTGAGTGACTCCGAACTCGACAGCTACCTCGCGGGCAACGCGGCGGGCGAGCTCTACCTCGTGCCGCACCGCGTCGCGGTCGACCAGCCGAAGCGGCTCTCCGGGATCATGGTCGCCGCCACGATGTACGTCGCCGGAATGGCGGCCTTCCTCGCGCTGGTGCTGCTCGCGTTCGCCGTCACCGCGCGGCGGACGCTGTATCGGGAGCGGGCGGTCTTCGCGATCCGGCGCACCCACGGCGCGAGCAGTGGGCACCTCGCTATCCGGCTGGCCGGGTTCGTCGGCGTCGTGGTCCTCGTCCCGCCGCTGCCGCCGCTGGCCGGGCTCCTGCTGTTCGGCGGTCCGTTCGCCTCGGCGGCGGGGTGGATGGCGGTGCTGGTCGTGGTGATCTTCCTGGGGCTGTGGGGCTGGACCGTGAAACAGCAGCGCGGACACGAGCTGAAAGGCCGGTGAACCATCATGGCCCTGCTGCGGGCATCCGGACTGTCCAAGACCTACGGGCAGGGGAGGCTGCGTGTCGAGGCGCTGCACGAGGTGTCGCTCTCGGTCGGGGCGGGCGAGGCTGTGGCCCTGATGGGACCTTCTGGCTGCGGCAAGTCCACCCTGTTGAACCTGCTCGGGCTCACCCTGCCGGCCACCAGCGGCGAACTCGTCGTGCGCGGCGAGCCCGCACCCACTCGGGAGCGGGATCGGGCGCGGCTGCGCAACGAGTTCTTCGGTTACCTCCACCAGGAGTTCGCCATCGTCGAGTCCGACACCGTCGCGGCCAACGTCACGATCCCGCTGGAGTACGCCCGTCCGCGCGTCGGCAGGCGGCAGCGGCTCGAACGCGCCCGCCGGGCCGTGGACAGCGTCGGCCTGGGCTGGGCACTGCGCCGCAGGGCCGCCGAGCTCTCCGGCGGCGAGCGGCAGCGGGTCGCCATCGCGCGGGCACTGGTCAACGAGCCTCATCTGGTGATCGCCGACGAACCCACCGCCGCCCTCGACCTCGCCACGGCCCGGGAGATCGTGACGCTGCTGCTGTCGATGCGGCAGCGGGGCTCCTCGGTCCTGGTGGCCACGCACGACCGCCGCGTGGCGGAGCGGTGCGACCGCGTCGTCGCGATGTCGGACGGCGGATTGGCGGCCGAGCGGGCCAATCCGCACGCCGATCCCGGAGACCACGGCAGCACGTAGTGCGATTCGACCGGGAACCCCTGCCCGCCGGGTGAGAACTCGCTTCGGAGACGGCTCGCCGGTGCTCGACCACCGGCTACTCGTCCCCGGTGTCGCCGCGCGCCGAGAACCCCCACTCGACGGCGATCCGGGTGTAATCACGCTGTCACATGCTGTTGACCTTCCGTGTGAGGGCGGTTACTTTTTCGGAATATCGGACTTAGTTCGGTATATCAGACAACGAGGATCTCGGTCATCCGAAAACGGACTTGGAGCCCGCATGTCCCGATTACACTCGGCGGTCGGCCTGGCCACAGCCGTACTGCTGGGCGGCGCGCTGCTGCCATCGGCTCTCGCGGACACCGCCGAAAGCTCACCGATCGACTACTCGCTGCAGGTGGATGCGGCGGGAGAGACCAAGTCGATCCCCGACACCATGCACGGAGTCTTCTTCGAGGACATCAACGACGCCGCCGACGGTGGCATCTACGCGGAGCTGGTGCGCAACCGCTCCTTCGAGTACGACACCGTGGACAACCCCTCCTACACCCCGATGACCGGCTGGAGCACCACCTCGGTCGGCGGCGCCGAAGGCTCCGCCGAGGTGGTCGACGACGCCCAGCGGCTCAACGAGAACAACCGCCGCTACCTGCGACTGCGACCGAACGCCCGAGGTCGAGCCGCCTACGGGGTGACCAACGCCGGATACCACTCCGGAATGTCGTTGGAACGCGGCGAGAAGTACGACTTCTCGATCTGGGCCCGCAGCGACCAACCCGGCGGCACCCCGCTGACCGTGACCGCCACCGACGGCTCCGGCTCACCGGTCGGCCGCACCATGCGGCTCCGGGTCCGGGGCGACCAGTGGACCGAGTACAGCGGGACCTTCGTGGCGCACAGCGACACCAACACCGGTGGGCTGCGCGTGCTCGGACACGGTTCGGGAACCGTGCGGCTGGACATGGTCTCGCTCTTCCCCCGCGACACGTTCAAGGGCGAACCCAACGGGCTGCGCGAGGACCTCGCCAGCAAGATCGAAGCGCTCAACCCCGGCTTCCTGCGGTTCCCCGGCGGATGTCTGGTCAACACCGGCAGCCACGAGTCCTACCATGCCCCCGACTGGGAACGTCGCCGTTCCTACCAGTGGAAGGACACCGTCGGGCCGGTCGAACAACGCCCCACCAACGCCAACTTCTGGGGCTACAACCAGTCCTACGGCCTCGGGTTCTACGAGTACTTCCGGTTCGCCGAGAACATCGGCGCCATGCCGCTGCCGGTGGTGCCCGCCCTGGTGACCGGCTGCGGTGAGGACGAGGCCACCGACGATCCGCAGCTGTTGCGGCGCCACATCCAGGACACCCTCGACCTGATCCAGTTCGCCAACGGGTCGGTCGACACCGAGTGGGGCGGCAAGCGAGCCGCCATGGGCCACCCCGAGCCGTTCGGGCTCACGCACCTGGCCGTGGGCAACGAGGAGAACCTCCCCGAGGACTTCTACGAGCGCTTCGAGAAGTTCCGCGACGCCATCGAGCAGCGCTACCCCGGGATCACCGTGGTCGCCAACTCGGGACCCGACGACAGCGGAGCCACCTTCGAACGCGCTTGGGAGCTCGCCCGCGAGCAGAACGCGGAGATGGTCGACGAGCACTACTACAACAACCCGCGGTGGTTCCTGGAGAACAACCGGCGCTACGACTCCTACGACCGCTCGGGGCCGAAGGTCTCGTTGACCGAGTACGCCTCGGAGGGCAACGAGTTCTACAACGCGCTGGTCGAGGCGTCCTTCATGACCGGGCTGGAACGCAACGCCGACGTGGTGCGGATGAGCTCCTACGCCCCGCTGCTGGCCCACGAGGACGATCCGCAGTGGACTCCGGACATGATCTGGTTCGACAACCACCGGTCGTGGGGCTCGGCGAGCTACGAGGCCCAGAAGCTGTTCGGCAACAACGTCGGTGACGAGGTGGTGCCCAGTGAGGCGTCCTCGACCCCGGTCGAGGAGAAACCGATCAGCGGTGCGGTGGGGCTGTCCACCTGGAACACCAGCGCGGCCTACGACGACGTGCGGGTGACCTCCGCCGACGGCGAGACACTGCTGGCCGACGACTTCTCCGGCGACGCCTCGAAGTGGAGCGAGCTCACCGGCACCGGCGACTGGTCGATCGAGAACGGATCCTACGTGCAGTCGGACGCCTCGGTCCAGAACACCATGGTCACGGCCGGTGACGAGAACTGGAGCGACTACGACCTGAACCTGACCGCCACCAAGCGCGCGGGCAGCGAAGGGTTCCTCGTCGCCTTCGGCGTCAAGGGAACCGGCAACTACTACTGGTGGAACCTGGGCGGCTGGAACAACACCCGCTCGGCGGTGCAGCAAACCACCGCCGGCAGCTCGCAGACCGTGCTGTCCAAGGACACCACCATCGAGACCGGCCGGGAGTACGACATCAGGGTCGAGGTCCGAGGCCGGCAGGTGACGCTGTTCCTCGACGGCGAGAAGTGGGGCAGCTTCACCGACGAGCAGAACGCCGAACCGTTCCGCCAGGTGGTCACCAGGGACGAGAAGACCGGTGAGCTGATCGTCAAGGTCGTCAACGCCCAGAACAACCGGGCACGTACCCAGCTGGACATCAGCGGTGCCTCGCGGCTGGCGAACACGGCGCGGCTGACCACGTTGCAGGGCGACCCCCAAGCGGTCAACACCGCCGAGTCGCGACCGATCAAACCCGAGAAGTCGGTGATCCGGGGCGTGGACGAGAGCTTCAGCCACACCTTCCCGGCCAACTCCATCACCGTGATGCGGATCAAGACGTACGACGAGTGAGTCGAATCCGCCGACCGGTTTCCCGAGGGGCTCGGGTGGCGGAACCTCTCGCACGGCTCTCGCTCCGGGGAGGCCCGACATCGGGTAGGCACCTACACAACGTCGGGCCTTCCTCGCGAGAGCCGCACGCGAGAACCCGCGGCGGTGCGAACTGCGTAGGTGGTGGGGGTTTGGCACCGCTGAGCCGAAACATCACTTTCGCCGGTCACCACACGGAAAACCCCTCACAACGCGGAAAACCTCCACGTCACTTTCTCCGAACAGGAGTACTACATGACGCAGAACAATTTGAATCGCCGTTCGCTGCTGCGCGGCGGTGGAGCGGCGGCGGCTGGAGCCGCGGCGGTGCCGTTGCTCGGCACCTCGGCGAGCGCGGCGACACAGCGGCCCGGCAGGGGACACGGTCAGGACCCCGGTCGGGACTCCGGCGTGCTGACCACCCGTGACCCGTTGATCGAGCAACGCGCCGATCCGCTCATCACCTACCCCCACCGGGGGATGTACTACATGACCGGCTCGGTGCCGGAGTACGACCGCATCGTGGTGCGCGGCGCCCCGACCATCGAGGGGCTGGCCCACACCGGGGAGCGCACCGTCTGGCGCCGCCCGAAGTCCGGACGGATGGGCGGCCACATCTGGGCGCCGGAGCTGCACCGCATCGACGGCCGTTGGTACATCTACTTCGCCGCCGGTGATTCCGACGACGTGTTCCGCATCCGGATGTACGTGCTCGAATCCCGCGCCGAGGACCCCCGCGAGGACGCGTGGGAGCTGCGCGGGCAGATCACCACGGCCTGGGACACCTTCGCGCTCGACGCGACCACCTTCGAGCACGCGGGGACCCGGTACTACGCGTGGGCGCAGGCGGAACCGGGCATCGACACCAGCAGCAACCTCTACATCGCCGAGATGGCCTCCCCGCTGGCGATCAAGGGCGATCCGGTCCGGATCGCGGTGCCCACCGCCGACTGGGAAACCCGTGGTTTCAAGGTCAACGAGGGTGCGTACGTGCTGGTCCGCAACGGGCGGGTCTTCATGACCTTCTCGGCCAGCGCCACCGACGCCAACTACTGCGTGGGGCTGCTGACCGCCGACGCCCGCGCGAATCTGCTCGATCCCGCTTCCTGGACCAAGTCGCCGCAGCCGTTGCTGCGGACGAACGAGGCCAACAGCAGGTACGGCCCCGGGCACAACTCCTTCACGGTGGCCGAGGACGGCGAGACGGACGTGCTCGTCTACCACGCGCGGTCCTACCAGGGGATCGAGGGCGATCCGCTGTACGACCCGAACCGTCACACCAGGGTGCAGCGGCTGAACTGGTACCCGGACGGCACACCCGCACTCGGGATACCGATCGCCGAGGGCGAGCCCGTGGTGCGGCTCTCGCCGCTGGACAGTCCGGGGTCCTTCGTCCGGCACGGACAGGGCGGCCGGCTGGTCGTCGATCGGGTCGCCGACCGTGTCGAGCGGAGCCAGTTTCGCATCGTGCCCGGCTTCCTGGACCCCGGCAGGGTGGCGCTGCGGTGCGTCGACCTTCCGGACCACCACGTCCGGGTGAGTGACGGCTCACCCGTGGTGGAGCCCTACGCCGACAGCGACGAGTACGGCCGGGCCAGCGGATTCATCCGGGACGAGGGACTCGCCGACCGCGACGGCGTGTCCTTCCGGCTCTCGCACGATCCGCACAGCTACCTCGCGCACCGCGAGGGCAGGCTCGTCGTGGAGCGGCCCGGAAGCCGAGCGGACCGGGAGCGGGCGACCTTCCGACTCCGCTGAGTCGCCCACCACGGCGCCGTGAGCCCTCGTCCGGCGCCGTGGTCGGGTTCCCGCGATCCACGCACGAAACCTCGCCCCCCGCGTGCGTGGATCCCCGGGTGGATCCCTCAGTGGGGTCCACCCGGTTCCGGGGCGGTTTCACCCGGCGGCCGGACGCGAGATGTCGTGCTCTTCGGTTGTTTCGTGGGAAGCGCCGCTCGGGGTGGCACCGTGTTCCCCGGTGGAGTGATCAGCGGTCGCTCGTTCACCCGTGGCTCGTTCATCCGTGGCGCGCTCGACGATGGTTCGTTCTACGGTGGCTCGCTCGATGGGGAAGGGCTCGACGTTGGAGAGCTCTGTGGCGTCTTCGGTGGGGCGCTCGGTGGTCTCCGTTTCCCGGGTGGGAAAGACCCAGCGGCGGAAGGCCCACCAGCGGAACGCCATACCCAGCAGCACGCCGAGTATCTGGCCCGAGGTGAAGTCGGCGATCTCCTCGACCAGCGGTGTGGTGTAGGGCGTCTGCAGGTGCAGCAGGTATCTGGAGACCCACAGCGGTGCGGCGTAGAGCCCGATCGCGATACCGCTGAACAGGAAGTACAGGCTGGCCTCGTGGTGGCGTTCCTTGCCGCCGCGGGTGCGGAACGCCCACTCCCGGTTGAGGACGTAGGACACGATCGTGGCCACCAGCACGGCCACGACCTTGGCCGTGACCGGCTTCGGGGCCAGCACGGTCCACTTGAGCGCGAAGAAGATCACCGTGTCGATGACGAAGGTGCTCGCGCCCACCATCGCGAACTTCAACAGCTCGCGGTATCGCAGCGCCAGCTGCCGTAGCGGGCGGGGGAGTTGGGTGAGCACCTCGTCGACTACCGACACCCGACGAGTCTACGGAGTGGCGCCACTGGCACCCCGCCACGCACGTGAGTTCCCTCCGGTCGAGTGTCACACCTCATGGCCTCGGAGCCTCCGGGGCGTCGATTTCTCGCGAAATCGCCGCGCCGGATCGGAGCACGGCCACGGTGGGCTCAGTCCGAGGCTCCGACGTAGGGCAGCCCGTCGAGGAAGTTCTCCAGGTCGAACCCGGACGAGTCCTCGCTGTCCGAATCATCCGGATTCCGCTGCCCGCCGCCCTCGGAGGGCTCCGGCGGTTGCGACTCCGGTTCCTCGGTGGCTTCGGGCGGTTCGGGGCCGCTCGTTCCCTCGTGTTCCGTCGTCGGCGGTGTCGGCTTGTTCGTGTCGGATCCCGGGGAGTCGGGAGCGGGGGAGCTCTCGTGCGGGGAACCGCCGGACTGCCCCGCGCCGTTTCCGTTCGGGGCATCCGGATCGGTTCCGGGCTCCGAGCTCGGGTCGGGCGGTCCGCTGGGACCGGAGTTCGCCGGTTCCCTGCCGTTCTCGGAGCCCTGCGGGACACCACTGTCCGAGCCGTCATCCGGCCTGTTCGGCCGTTGCTCGGTGCTCGTCGATTCGTCCGGCAGATTCCAGTGCTCCGGCAGTTTCCAGTAGTCCGGCAGCCGGGACCACCACTGCTCCAGGGTGACTCGTTCGCTGTCGCGGGCGTCGGCCAGTTCGGCGCTGACCGTGAGCCGGGTCGGACGCGACCACTCGGCCGGCGACTCGTCGAGCAGCCCCTCCTCGGACAGCGGGCGGGCGGACAGCCAGCGGGAGTCGCACAGCCACACCGCGAATTCGGTGGTCTCGGTGGGCCGCAGGCGCTCCGAGCAGCGCACCGTCGAACCCGCGCGTTCGCATCCCGAGGGGATCGTCACCGCTCGGGTACCCTCCGGAAGTTCGAACACCACCCGTGCCGTTCCGGTGGTGTCCCCGGTGTTGCGGGCGTGCGCGCGCACTCGCGAGCCACTCCAGGGAAACGCCCCGCTCCAGCTGTCCGTCGTGAGTGCTATGCCCGGTTCGGTGCTTGGCTTCACCCGGACACGCACCTCGGCCAGCGAGAGCGAGAGCCCGCCCGCGCTCGTGATGTTCACCGTCACCTCACCGCTGCGCGCGGTGCTGTCCGCGCGAACCCGGAAGTCCAGCGGCAGCTCCTCGCCTGCCCGCAGCCCGCGTTCGGTGGTGCAGGTCATGGAGCGACCCTCGGAAACGCAACCGAGGCCGGGACCGGTCCCGTTCGAGCCGGACACCGCGGGCTCGGCCCGGAGCACCCCGCCCGCGCTGTTCCCCGTGCTCGCCGGGACCACCGCGTTTCGCGCGCTCGCCGAACGTGCTGTCACCCATGCCGGTTCGGTGCTCGCGGCCTCGCTCCCCGAGTTCTCGGCGGCTCCCGAGCCGTCGGTCACGCCGGGGACACGGGCGCTGATCCCCCTCGGCAGCGCGAGACGCACCGTGATCGGTTCGGAGATTCCCGTCCCGTTGTTGCCGATCGTGATGGGCAGCTCGGCGGGATCACCACCCGCGATCAGGTGCACCGGTTGTCCCGGCCCGGACGCCACGAGGTTCGGCTCCCCCTGCTCGGGTTCCGGCGGGGGAGCCTTCTCGGGAGGTGGGCTCGGTTCGGGGGAAGGTCGTGGCTCGGAGGGCTGCCGCGTCGGCTGCTCCGGTGCGGGCGGTTCGGGGCGCGGCGGGGGTTGTTCCGAGGTGGGGGGCGCCGCGGCCGCGGGATTCGGTTGTTGACCACCCGCCGCCAGGCCGAGAGCCACCGCGACGACCATCGCGGCGGTCGAGGCGGTCGTCCCCACGATCTGCCGGGGCAGTGAGCTCGCCGCCCCGACAGCACCGGCGGCACCCGTACCTCCCGCACCTCCGGCGGTGATCCCGGCAGCGGCGGCCGTTCCCGAGTTGCCCGCCAGATACCCCGCCGCGCTGGTGCCGAGGACGAACGGCGCGACCACCAGCCGCAGACCGCCGTTGACGTCGCCCAGCTCGGCGGACAGAGCGCGACAGCTCGTGCAGGAGTCCAGGTGCGTGTCCACCTGCGCGGACTCCCGTTTGGACAGCCCGCCCCTGGTCCACTGGCCCAGCCGCTCGACGGTGGCGCGGCACTGCTGCGACTCCGCCTCGTCGGATTCCAGCTGCCCGAGGTGGACCTGCAGGTATGCCTGTCGTAACCCCTCGCGCGCCCGGTAGGCCAGCGCCGAGACTCCGTTGGATGTCAGCCCCAGGACCGGGGCCACCTCGGACGGTGACTCGCCCTCGATCTCCAGGTGCCACAGCACCGTCTGCCAGCGTTCGGGCAGCCTGTTGAACGCCTGCGCGGCCAGTGAGCGTTCCAGACCCGCCACCGCCGTGTCGGTGAACGGCACGCTCACGTCCGCGCCGTCCTCGGTGCCCACGTCGGCCGAGTACCGCACTCTGCGCTCCTTGCGGGTGCGGTCGTAGGCCGTACGGCGGACCGCCGTGAGGAGGTAGGCCCGGAACGCCGTGTTCGGCCCCTGACCGGAACGCAGTCCGGTGAGTACTTTCGCGAACGCCTCGGAAACGAGGTCGTCCGCCTCCGACGAGTCGTTGGCCACCTGGCGAGCCATGCTGTGGGCCGCGACACTGTGGCGCTCGTAGAGCACTCCGTACGCTGCGGTGGAACCTCCGCGAACGGCTTCGATCAGCTCGTTGTCACCCGCGTCCTCGAACTCGTTCGGATCCGTGCCCACGCCGTACGCTCCCCTCGGTGTGTGTCGATGACGGCTCGCGGCGTGTCCGCGGCGTGATCAGCACTGTACTCAGCGGTTATTGTGATCGAACTCTCCGGGTGAACGCTATTCGAATCACCGTCACGGACCACTCCCCGGGACGTCCCCACGGCGGGGAGTCACCAGAAGGGGAGGAAGAATGGAACCTTCGAGGGAGCAATCACCCGAACAGCCGAGGTGTAGCGGGGAATCGAACGACCCCGGAACGGCGCAACCGTGGGATTCGAATCCTGGGCAAGGCGGTTCGGATCCGGGGCAGCGCGGCGCACGGGCGATCCCGTCCGGTCGCGCGACGAGCGTCGCGGGCGGGGCGGAACGTCACCGCGCGTTGCGGTCCCGGTGGCGTGGCGCGACGCTGGCCTCCGGCTGGCCGTTTCCCGGCGACTGGGCCTGTCCTGCGGTCGACCGGGTGTGCGAGGCCGTGATAAGCGGCGACGATCCGGGGGACGCGGTCGACGAGCTCGCGGCGCAGCGGGCGGATTCCGGGATCGGGCTGGACGAGACCCTGCTGGACCTGGGAGTGCTGCACGCCGTGCTCTCGCGGGAGGACACCGGCACCGCCCTGGTCAGCCAGGAGTGCGACGACGTCCCCACGTGGTTGCTGCGCCGCGCCGCGCTGGCATGGGCCGACGTGGTCGCGGGACGCTCGGCGGCCCGCGAGGTCACCGACGCGCTGACCGGGTTGAGCACGCTGTCCTACCTGCGGATGCGGCTGTACGAGGTGTACCGCGAGACCCGGGCCGCCGGAGCCGGACCGGCGACGTCTCCCGGACGGGACAGCTACGCGCTGCTCGTCGTCACGCTCCGGTTGCCGGGGGACGATCACCGGTGGGCGCGGCTGATGGCGGTGGTGCTGGCCGCCGATGTGCTGCGGGACGTGTTCGACGCCGGTGAAACCGTGTCACTGCTGCGCGATTCCACACCCGTGGTGCTCACGCGGGACGACACGTGGCTGGCGGAACGTTGTTCCCGCGCCGAGACCGCGATCAACGAGCGCGTGCTGGCCGACCCGGAGCTGGCGCGGGCACTGGACGACTCCGGCAGCGCCGTGCGAATTCGCCGGTCGCCGCTGCCGACCGAGTACTCGCGGGCCTGTGAACTGCTCGACTCACTCCGCTGAGTCGCTGATCGCGTTGTCGAACCCGCGGCGGGGGAGTTGCGGCGGGGGAGTTGCGGTGGGGATACCGACGCTCGGTCCGGTCCCCCGAACGGGTAGGCTATCCGGGCTGTGGACCACCGCACTGCAACTCCCGTCGTCGGCATGGTCGGTGGCGGTCAACTCGCGCGCATGACACACCAGGCTGCCATCGGCCTCGGTCAATCGCTGAAGGTGTTGGCGGCCTCCCCGGACGAATCGGCCGCACTGGTCGCGCCGAACATCGAGATCGGCTCGCACACTGACCTCGCCGCGCTGCGCACGTTCGCCGAAGGCTGCGACGCCGTCACGTTCGACCACGAACACGTCCCCAACGAGCACCTGCGGGCGCTCGCCGCCGAAGGTGTGGCGGTGCACCCCGGGCCGGACGCGCTGCTGCACGCCCAGGACAAGCTCGTGATGCGACGCAAGCTGCGTGACCTCGAACTGCCGGTACCCCCGTTCGCGGAGGTCGGCAGCGTCACCGACGTGCTGGAGTTCGGCGCCGCCCACGGTTGGCCCTGCGTGCTCAAGACCGCGCGCGGTGGGTACGACGGCAAGGGCGTGTGGGTGCTGGACACACCGGACGGCGCGCGCCGCACCACCGCCGAACTGCTCGATGCCGGGGCGCCGCTGATGGTCGAGCAGCGGGTGGCGCTGCGCAGGGAACTCGCGGTGCTCGTCGCCCGCTCGCCGTTCGGGCAGGGGGGTGCCTGGCCGGTGGTGGAGACCGTGCAGTCCCAGGGCATCTGCGTGCGAGTGCTCGCCCCGGCGCCCGAGGCCTCCGAGGAGCTGACGCAGCGGGCGCAGGACATCGCGCTGCGCATCGCCGACGAGCTGGGCGTGGTCGGCGTGCTCGCGGTGGAGATGTTCGAGACGGCGGACGGTCTGGTGATCAACGAGCTGGCGATGCGACCGCACAACTCCGGCCACTTCAGCATCGACGGCTCGCGGACCTCGCAGTTCGAGCAGCACCTGCGGGCCGTGCTGGACTACCCGCTGGGTACCACCGAGCTGACCGCGCCCGCCGTGGCGATGGGCAACATCCTGGCCGCCCCCACCGAGCCGCGGATGAGCGTGGACGAACGGGTGCATCACCTGTTCGCGCGTTTCCCCGGGGCCAAGCTGCACCTCTACGGCAAGACCGAGCGGCCCGGGCGCAAGGTCGGCCACGTAAACATGCTCGGCGAGCGGATGGACGAGGTCAGCGAGCGGGCGCGGCTGGCCGCGCACTGGCTCGCGCACGCCGAGTGGCCCGATGGTTACTCCATCCACTGATGGATACCGTGTTGGACCCGCTCCTCGACGTGGTTGGTTAGCCGGCACGTGAGTCGGCGCCTTGCCGCGTTGGGCCGGCTCTTGAGTAGCGACCTACGCGGCGAGCGGCCCGGCCTCGCAATGCATCCGACTCACGCACCGGGACCCATGCGCTGCTTACCCGCATGACGGGTGTGCGGAAGCTGCGGCTCTGGATTGCGCAGGGGCGTCGCTTGGCGGAACCTCTGGCACGGCTCTCGCTGCGGGGAGGCCCGACATCGGGTAGCGATACACAACGTCGGGCCTTCCTCGCGAGAGCCGCACCGGAGAACCCGCGGCGGTGCCGACCGCGAGGGTGGTGGTTCGGTCTGCGGGAGTGGTCGGAGTTCGGCACCGGGGCTCGCGCCCACCGGCGCGGCGATTTCGCGAGAAATTGACGGGGCTGGGGCCACACCGCCGCACTGGGGCGTCAATTTCGCGAGAAATTGACACCGCCCGGATGGGAACCGCCCTACGAACATGGGGAGCTCTCTACCAGCGGCGCGGCGATTTCGTGGGAAATCGACACCCGGGCCGAGTGATGGCGGCATCGGTTCGGCGCTGGGAGTACCGAAGAGATCCCGGCCCGGTCGTCGTTCGAGCGGGAGGAATCAGCCGTGCCGCTTCCGCCGGAGTTCGTGGAGTGCTTCGGTACCTTCGCGCAGTAGGTTGCTCAGGCCCTCCTCGGTGGTGACGAGTTCAGCGCCCGAACCCTGCCCACCGAGTTCCATTTCCACCACGTCGCCGCACACCGCGTAGCGGATCGGACCGTCGTCCACCTTGATCCACGTGCCCATGCTGACCCCGTTCATCACGGCTCCTCCCGGATGGGGTGTATCGATCTGCTCTACTGGTGATCTGGATCATCCAGCTAGATGTTGATGCTAGTTTTGTTACCGTAACAGGACAACACGCTACGAAAACACGTTCGGGTGGTGATGCTTTTCTTGGTGCGCTCGACGTGGGGATAGCTCGAAGGAGAAGCGTTGACGACCTCGCCTTTTCTGAACTCCAGTCCGATCCTGTTGCGTCGTTGGCTCGGCATGGGGCTGTTCAATCTCAGACAACATGCAGGTGTCGGTCAGGATGAAGCCGCAGCGCGCCTCGATGTTCGTCGTCAGACGATCGGGCACTATGAATCGGGTCGGAACTTGCCTTCCGTCGGTGATCTCGAAGCGTTGCTCGACATGTACGGAGCGAGCGACGAAACCGAGCACTACCGCGCGCTGCGTGATGGAGCTCGGCGGGGCGAGAACTGGTGGCAGAAGGTTTCGCAGATCCCCTCGTGGTTCGATCACTACTTGGGACTGGAGTCGGGTGCGGTTCGGATCGATGCCTTCGCGCCGACCTTTCTCCCAGGGCTGTTGCAGACGAAGAGCTACGCCCAAGCGATGTTCAGTGCGGACTCCGCATATGCGGAGAACTCGACACGGCAGCTGATTAGTCTTCGTTTGGGGCGACGTCACATCTTCGAGCGAGAGTCCCGTCCCGCGCATCTGCGCGTGGTTGTGGACGAGAGCGTCCTCTATCGGAGACAGGGCAGCGCGGAGGTCATGCGTGAGCAGTTGAGTTCCCTGCTTAGCGACATGGAGCATCCCCAGATAGCCCTACGAATACTTCCACTGGACGTAGGAGCTTTTGAGGGGCAACTCGACTACCCATTCAAGCTCCTCTCTTTTCCTGAAGAAATGGTCGGTGACCACGGTGTGGTCTTCGTCGAGTTGTTGGGAGACGCACGCTACTACGAGGAGGAAGGTGAGATCGAACTCTACGAGCAGGCTATGGAGCGCTTGTTCGATGTTTCGGGATCTCTGTCAGACTCCAGAGAGTTGATTCAGCGAGCTGTGAAGGAGTTGTCGAGTGAACGCGGGTGATGCGCTGTGGAGCAGCGTATGGCGCAAGTCCAGTTTCAGCAGGCCACAGGGCGACTGCGTGGAGGTGGCCGGATCTTCCGGAGTGGTTGGTGTGCGGGACAGCAAGCGGGGTGATTCCTCGCCGGTGCTGGTGTTCGACCCGTTACGGTGGCGCGAGTTCGTGGCAGCACTGCGAGATGGTTGAGCCCTTCCCCGCGTAACCTTCATTCGGTCCGGCGGCTGCTCCGCTCTTTCCGTGGTAACCGGATCCGATGAGATTCGCGCGTGAACCGGTCCGATGTGGCGAACGTGGTTTTCCGTGCGATTCGGACTTGTTAGAACCACCGGCGGTCATCGAGTGTTACGAGTGATCGCTGTGAGTCTCGAACGTCCTCCGAGGCTCGTGGCCGTCTCCCCGAATCGGAGACGGCTCAATCCGGCGACTCGCTTCCGTGCTCGACCGACATCGGTGCAACACCGCGTCCGCCGAAAGCGTGAGGAGCGTAAAGATGCTCGGATCCACCGGGACCGCCCGCGCGACGAAACGGTTCGCGCTCGTCGCCGTCACCACGCTGGCCGTCACACTGCTGGGTGCGGGACCGGCCGCGGGTCAGGCACAAGCCGCCCCGCTGCCACCGGACCAGGGCTGGCGTTCCTGCGGCAGCCTGCTGATCAACAAGGCCTCGGTGGACAACAGGGGCGACATGTTCAAGGTCAACATGGTTCCGTCGCACGCCCTGCGCGTCCCCCATCCCTCGGTCGGGGCTGCCTGGGGCGATCTGCGGAACTGCGTGACCTTCCCGAACCTGGACACCCTGCGCCAGCAGTTCGACTGCCACGCCGCGTTCGGGCGCAAGGAGCCGGAGTGGAACATGGAGTCCGACCGCTTCTCCAACCCGGACTGGAAGACGGACAACCCGACGCGGCACAAGTGCAACTGGGGCAGCAGTGACGGTGGCGGCTCCTCCTGATCGAAGTTCGCCGTTCCCCCGGGCCGTCGCGGCCCGGGCAGCCGCGGATCACTGAAACGCGTGGTGCGTCAGGAGCGCACTCGACGACTGGTGAACCAGACCGTCCCCACCACCAGTACGCACCCCAGCAGTTGCCACCACGTGGGTGATTCCCCGAGCAGCAGCACTCCCCACAGCACGGCCAGCACCGGTTGCAGCAGCAACAGGGTGCTACCGACGCTGCTCGGCACCCGAGGCAGCGCCGACCCCACCACCAGCAGGCCCGTTACCTGCGATGATAGTGCGAGCGCGGTCAGCCATCCCAGGGCGGGCCAGCCTACCGCCAGTTCCACGCCCTGCCACGGTCCGCCGAGCAGCAGCGCGGTGGCGGCGGCGGAGGCGGAGGCGAGGCAGACCGGCGAGAAGCGGTGCCTGGCGTGCCGCGTACCGCCCAGTCGCAGCAGGAAGAGGTAGCCGCCGTAGGCCACTCCCGAAGCGGCTCCCATCAGCGCGCCATAGGCGGGGGCATCGCCGAACGCTTGGCTGTCCGCTACGCCGCCCACCAGCGCCACCCCGGCCAGCATCACCGGTGTGGCCAGCAGGAAACCCGTCGAGAGTCGTTCCCGGGTGATCAGCAGCGCCAGCATCGGTGCCGCCAGCACCTGGACGTTGTTGAGCACCGTGGCGATGCCGGTGCCGATGTTGATGATGGACTCACCCCACAGCACCAGGTCCAGTCCCAGGAAGAACCCCGCCAGCAGATCCAGCGCCTGCCACCGGAAAGCCCGGCCGCCGAGTCGACGCCGTTCGAGCAGTGCCAGCGGAAGCAGCACCGGCAGGGCGAGCAGGCAGCGGAAGAAGGCCGCCGTGCCCGCGGTCGTGCCGGAAAGCTGCATGAACAGCGCGGAGCCCGACAGAATCGTGGCACCGATCGTCAGTACCAGTCGTGCGTCGGGGGCGGTGGTGCGTTCGGCAGGACGTCGTTCGGTGTCGGGGGCGCTCATGACTTCAACGATGCGGGTCGAAAATATTCAGCACAATCGAATGTTTCTGGTCGGAATTCGGTAGTATCACTTCCGTGTTCAACGTGGAACGACTCCGTGCGTTGCACGCCGTCGCAGCGCACGGCTCCGTGGCGCTGGCGGCCTCGGTGCTGCACGTGACTCCCTCCGGGGTCTCGCAGCAGCTCGCCAAGCTGGAACGTGAGGCAGGACACCAACTGCTGGAGCAGCACGGTCGCGGCGTCCGCCTCACAGCCGCGGGTCACGTGCTGGCCAAGCACGCCTCGGAGATCCTCTCGCGGATGTCGGAGGCGCAGTCCGACCTCGACGGCCTCAGCGAGGAGATCCTCGGCCCGCTGCGCATCGGCTCGATCTCCACCGTGCTGCGAGCGGTGGTTCCCGGTGCGTTGAGCGCGCTGCACCGCAGGCACCCTCGACTGGAGGTGACGCTGCGCGAGGGCGAGGCGGAGGAGACCCTGCCGGCTCTGGTGGGGCGCGAGCTCGACCTGGCGGTGTTGGAGAGCTGGGACAGGCTGCCCGCGCAGCTGCCCGCCGAGGTCGGCTACCGCAGGTTGTGCACCGACACAGCCGACGTCGCGCTGCCGGAGCAGCACCGGCTCGCCCACCGCACCACGGTCTCGCTGCACGAACTGGCCGACACGCCGTGGGTGAGCTGGGCCACCGGGACAGCCTGCCACGAGTGGTTGGTGCAGACCCTGCGGGCCCAGGAGTTCGAGCCGCGCATCACCTGCAACGTCGCGGGGTATCCCACCCAGCTCGAACTGGTGGCGGCCAATCTCGCGGCGGCGCTGGTGCCCAGGCTGGCCCGCGATTCGGTGCCCGGCGGAGTCGCCGTGGTGCGAACCAGGCCGGTGCTGCAGCGGCAGGTGCTCGCCGTCTGGCGTACCGATTCCGAGCGTCCGGCGATCCGTGCCTGCGTCGACGCGTTGGCGACCGTTACCGAGCAGCAGACCCTTGCGGCACCGCAGGACCACCAGTAGCAGCTCCACCGCTGGTTTCCACCGCTCGACCGAACTCGCGTCCGGGCATCTAGGCTCAGCGGGAAAGCGATTTCGACGACCTCGGGAGGAAGCGTTGGTGGAGTCCGACGAGCGGACGCCGCTGGTGGGCCTGGTGATGGGCAGCGATTCGGACTGGTCGGTGATGCGCGAAGCGGGGGAGGCGTTGCGCGAGTTCGACGTTCCCTACGAGGTGGGCGTGTACTCGGCGCACCGCACTCCGCAGCGGATGCTGGACTACGCGGGCGGTGCGGCCGACCGCGGGATCCGGGTCGTCATCGCCGGGGCGGGCGGTGCCGCTCACCTTCCTGGCATGGTCGCCTCGGCCACCGTGCTGCCGGTGATCGGTGTTCCGGTGCCGCTGAAGTACCTGGACGGGATGGACTCGCTGCTGTCCATCGTGCAGATGCCCGCCGGTATCCCGGTGGCGACCGTGTCCGTCGGTGGCGCCCGCAACGCCGGGCTGCTGGCCGTACGCACGCTGGCCGCCGACTCGGGAGAGCTCGGTGCGCGCCTGCGTGACCGGATGAGCCGGTTCCAGGACGAGCTGGAGACCAAGGTGCTGGACAAGGACTCCGCGCTGCGTGAGCGGGTCGATGGGGGAAGCTGAACGAATCGAACCGTACGAATCGGTTCCCCGATCCGGTGTTACGGACACCGATCGTTCGTCGTACGTGCGAACATCGGTTGTCGTGAATCCGATCGGAACCGAGTTGAGGAACTGCGACGGTGCATGGTGGATGCGATGAACTCGCCCGCTTCCGGTCATCAGACCACGTGGGGCGAACCCGGCTACGGACCACGACTCGATTCGGGAGGTTACAGCCAGGAACTGGACCAGGAGCGGGAGAGTGCCGAGGATCGGATTCAGGAGCCCTTCGATCCGGAGCACATCGACGTGCGCACGCGCAGCATGACGATCGATCTCCTGCTGGCGAGGCTCAGAAGGGGTGTCCTCGACCTGACTCCCGATTTCCAGCGGCGATCCGATATCTGGAAACCGGAGAACCAGAGCAGGCTCATCGAGTCGTTACTGTTGCGTATCCCGCTTCCGAGCTTCTACGCGGCCGAGAACGAGGACGAAACCTGGGCGATGGTCGACGGGGTACAACGACTGACTACGATAGCTCGTTTCATCCAGCCGGAAAGTATCGGCAAGGAACCGTTGAGGCTGCAGGGCCTGGAGTACCTGAAGTACGACGGATACACCTACGAAGACCTTCCGGGGCGATTGCAGACCCGCTTGGTCGAGACCGAGGTGCTGATTCACCTGATCGGAAAGACCACTCCGGAAGAGGTGAAGTTCAACATCTTCGGGCGAATCAACACAGGGGGTACGCCGCTCAGTCTTCAGGAGCTCAGGCACGCTCTGATTCCGGGAAGGGCACGCGACCTGTTGGCCGAACTTTCCGAATCCGAGAGCTTTCAGCGTGCTACCCGGGGCAGTGTCAACGATGCCAGGATGTCCGACCGCGAGATGGTTCTCAGGTTCCTCGCGTTCAGCATCACGGATCTGAGTGAGTACACCTCCAACAACCTCGACGCCTTCCTGCAGGATGCGATGAAAAAGCTCAACCACTGGAGCGAAGAGCGAATCGAGGGGCTGAAAAAGGACTTCGAGGTCTCCATGAGTTCGGCCATGGAGATATTCGGAGAGCATGCGTTCCGCAAGGCTCTTCCCGGTCAGCACGGCAGAAATCCGATCAACAAGGCCCTGTTCGAGACGATCTCGGTGAGCCTGGCTAGGCTTTCCGAATCGGAGCGTCGTGCGCTCGCCGAGCGCAGGGAGAGGGTGGTGGCTGGTCTCGGTGAGCTGCTGAACGAGAGGGAGTTCAACGAATCCGTTTCGGTGGCGACGGGATACCCGAAGAGGGTACGTACGCGTTTCCGGGGAATCATGGACCTTTTCGTCGAGGTGATCGATGGTTGACCGGGTCGAACTCACCAACTTCAAGGCGTTCCGGCAGACTGTTGTTCCGCTGGGCGAGCTGACTCTGCTGTCCGGACTGAACTCGGCCGGTAAGAGTACCGTGATGCAGGCGCTGGCTCTGCTGCGCCAGTCCTACGTGTCCGGAACTCTCGTGGACGATGACCAGACCGGGCTGCTGCTCAACGGCGACCTGGTCGGCTTGGGCACCGGCAGGGACGTGCGCCACGAGGACTACGTTTCGGCCGGCCCTCACGGTGAGGGAATCGTGCTTGGCCTCAAGGAGGGCGGAACCGAGTACAGGTGGAACGCCTTCTACGAGCGGGAAAGCGACCTGCTGGAGCTCGAACCCACCGACGTGAGCCACGCTGAACTGTCCGCACTGTCCCTGTTCGGTAAGGGGTTCCAGTATCTCAGAGCGGATCGAATATTTCCCTCGGTGAGGTATCCCAGGTCGCACGACGTTGCGATTCGACGCGGCTTTCTGGGTGCGCAGGGCGAGCACACGGTCAACTACCTGCGTTATCACCAGGACGACATCGTCGAGAACGAGTCACTGCGTCACCCCCGGGCCACCTCGGCGACACTGCTGGCACAGACCGAGGCCTGGCTGCGGGAGTTCTGCCCCGGCGTCAACCTGGAAGCCGAGGAGATCACCGACACCGATTCGGTCAGACTCGGATTCCGGTTCGGAACCGCTGGGCTGTCCTCGTCCAACCGTTACCGGCCGACGAACGTGGGTTTCGGACTCACCTACACCCTTCCGATCGTGGTGGCCTGTCTGACCGCCGGTTCCAACGGTCTGTTGCTGCTGGAGAATCCCGAGGCGCACCTGCATCCACGCGGCCAGACCAAGATCGCTTTCCTGGCATGTCGCGCCGCGACCGCTGGGAGCCAACTGATCGTGGAGACGCACAGTGACCACGTGCTCAACGGAGTCCGTATCGCCGTGAAGCGTGGTGAGATACCCGCTTCATCGGTCAGGTTGCACTACTTCCGCCGGCGGGACAGCGGCGACGTCGACTTCGTCAGCCCCGTGGTGAGTGAGGACGGGATGCTCTCGCAGTGGCCCGAGGGTTTCTTCGACGAGTGGGACGAGTCCTTGGACGCTCTACTGGACTGAACAGGAACTGGGGATATTGCGCGTACTGTTGTTCTTCAACGAGTTGTCCTGCGTGATCGAGTCGGATGAGTCGAGGATCGACGCTTGTATGGTCGACTTCGTCGAACTCATCCGGATAGCACGCAAGAAGCGCAGGGATACCGCTCTCGTGACGCCTTCCCCGCTCAAGGATATGGAGCTGGGGGACGGATACCACGTACGCCAGTGGATCAACAAGGCGGAGAACCGGGACAGATGGCGTCTGCTGCAGAGCGCCCGCAACATGTCTCCGGTTTCCTCGGCTTTACGGGAATCGGCTTCGGGGGAGGTCGAGTACAGCCACCAGGGGCGCTCGGCGGAAGCCCTGGGTGGAGCTCACCTCACCGACAGCCTCGCTGTGAGTCTCGCGACGGATAGTTCCTGGCGGACTCCTTGGGTAGTGGTGGATCGGACCCAGGCGATCGAGGACGTCGACGGTTCCTTGGATTTGGAGAAGGGAACTGTCGAGGTCCGGCACGCGGCTACCCCGACGGAACTCCGTCATCACGAAGAGTGGTTGGCCTGCTCCGGGCTGTCCGGAATAACAACCGGAAGGCAGCTCTGGGACGCGGGAGCGGACTTCTTCCCGAACCTGAGGTTTCTGGGACGCACCAAGAACGATTTGGAACAGCTCGAGGGGCACAGACTGCGAGCTGTACGTGACCGGTTGCTCGAGTTGGAGCGGGCCACCGCCGAATGGCGTCCGGAGTCCACCCACCAGCCCGCCTGGAAGTCCAATGTGACGCCGGAGAGTTCCAGTCGAAAATCCCGCTGTGAGTTTCAGGACGCGAACGGCATCACACGGACTTTCGACATGCACGCCCGGTTCACGCCGGGGGCGGGAAGGGTGCATTTTCGCCTCGTCCCCGAAGAGCGCGTGTTGGAAATCGCCTATATCGGGTCCAAACTCTGAGTTCCAGCGGTGTTCGACATGGGCCACGTCAGCCGAGCTCGTTGACGAGCACCGCTTCCTGGGCCGTGCCGATCGGGCCGTAGGTGTCGAACAGCCGCGCTCGCGCCACCCCGATGCCGCTGGTCTCGACGTCCCGACGGATCTCCATGCCGAGCCATTCGCCGGCCAGCTCACGATGCAGGTAGCAGGTGATGTCGGTGTTGATCCAGGGGCCGAACAGCTCGCCGATCGGGCTGGCCGCGCTGATGCAGTCCACCAGGGTGGCGGTGTGCACCAGCGGGGTCATCGGCTCGGCCGGCAACAGCGGCACCGGCATGCGCATCCATACCCTGCTGGCGTCCGGACTGCTCTGGTCGTCGATCCACCGCACGTCGACCACGTCGTGCACTCCCCAGCGCAGCCCGAGCTCGGGAGGGATCAGCGATCCGTCGGCGATCCCGTCCGGGCCCGTGAACGGCGGAACCGACGTGGAGTTCGGCCCGTCCAGCTCGCTGCGCCGCAGCAACTGGGCGGTCGCCCGGGTGAGTGTCTCCTCGCCCCTGCTCAGCTCCGCTTCGATCACCTGGAGGCGTTTGCCCGACCGCAGTGTGCGGGTCGAGACCACCACGTGTTCACGGGGGACCGGCCGCATCAGGTCGAAGGTCATCCGGGCCACGAACAGCTCGGGATCGGCCGCCGCGCGCTCGATGGCGCGTGCCAGCAGTCCCGCCACCGGGCCGCCCCCGGTCAGCTCGCCCCAGGGGTTTCCAGCGGCCTCGGTCGGGACGAATCCGGTTCCGTCGGTCTCGAACAGCGTCCGCGTCGTATCTGACACACCCTGATGCTACTTGCGAGTAATGCAAATTGCGAGACGTGTCGGATCCGGTTTCGTCGTCCCGTCAGCTCTCGGCGCCCAGCTCCACCGTGATCTTCTCGTCGGAGCGCCGCTTGTCCAGCAGCTCGGTGTTCCCGCTATCCGGCAGTCCGGTGAGTTGCACCAGTGATGCCCGCGCGGCCAGTACGGCCAACAGACCGTCCACCGCCCCGTCCGGAAGCCTCCAGTCCAGTGTGGAAAGCACCCGGTCCTGCTCGCCGATGCCCGAGTTCGCGGCACTCCGCCGTGCCGCCTCGATCACTTCGTCCACGGTGGAGTCCAACAACGCGGGGGTGTCTCCGGGAACCGGCAGCAGCGGGCTGAACTCGTCACCGCGTATCCGCACCTCGGAGGCGTAGTCCAACACCTTGTCGTCGAGTCCCGCCACGGATCCCCCGAGAGCGTCCAGCCCCACCGCGACGACGGTGTGCGCTCCGCTGCCCTCGGAAACCCGTTGCCCCGGCACGAACGCCGCCTCGGCTCCGGCAGGGGAGTCCGTCACGCGAGCACCGCACCACCAGGCGCCGAGCAGGATCCCGGCGGTCTGCCAGTGGGCGGGCAGCCGAACGGCCACCGACATACCCGGTTCGAGGTCGAGTTCCTCGGTAAGCCAGTTGGCCGTTTTCGCGGCCCAGTTGCCCACCGTGGCGCGGGAGAGCTCGATCCTGCCTCCCGTGGCCTCGTCGTAGTGCGTGATCAGCGGACGCGCGGATCCGTTGGTAAGCAGGGGTGACAGCAGGGTCGCGGTGACGCTCATGGGGGCAGGGTAACCCACCAGGGAGGTGCCTACTCGATGATCGCTACTCGAGGTGCCCTCCAACGCAGCAAGGCGCCGACTCACGTGACGGCTACCCGACCGGCTACGCAAAGTTCCGTTATGAGTTATGAGAGAGCTGCCCCGGAAGGGAGTCACGCGCTCTCCGCCGTGCCGGGGAGGGAAGCCGTCGTCAGTGGACGCAGGGAATCCCTTCAGCGGTGATCTCCCGCTGCGTGGATACCGCCGGAGCGGCCCGCACGCCGTCCAGCCGTACCAGCGGATTCCCCGTCATCCGATGCGTCGGTTCGGTCGAACCGGGTTGGGAGGGGGTGGAGCCGGGTTGCTGCTGGGTCGAACCGGGTTGGGACGACGCGCCGGGTGAACCGTTGTTCGAGTCCGAAGTGGTCCCGGCGACGTCGTGGCCGAAGTCCGCGACGAACTCGTGCACCCGTTCCTCGTCGACACTGACGATGCTGCGTCCCGCGGAGTTGCGCGCCGTGGTGTCCTCGACCGGGATGGTCACGAAGCCGATGTCGCCGGAGGCCAGTGACTGCATCCTTCGCACGAAGTCCAGCACTCGCCAGTCGTTGTCCAGCACCACCGACTTGCGGGCCGCGGCCATCAGGTCGCGGAGCTTGCCGGTGTCCGTCAGGGTTCCGCTGGAGAGCACCTTGTCCGCGACGGCGGCCATGAACACCTGCTGCCGCACGATCCGGTCCAGGTCGCCGTTGGGCAGGCCGTGCCGCTGCCGGACGAACGAGAGCGCGTCCCCACCGGAGATCGTCTGCTCGCCCGCGGGGAACTCGGCGCCGGAGTTCTCGTCGCTGGTCGCGTGCTTCAGACAGACCCTCACCCCGCCGAGTGCCTTGGTGACCTCGTAGAACCCCAGCAGGTTCACCTCGGAGTAGTGATCCACCCCGACGCCCGTCAACGACTCCACGGCGCTGGTCAACGCGCGGATCCCCGCCCGCTTGGACCGTTTCTCGATCTCCGCGGCGGTGTGGTCACCGGTGGCGCGCAGCTCGTCCTCCCTGGCGGCCTTGGTGAGCCCGTAAATCCCGTTGATCTTCCTGGCCTCCCCATCGCGCTGTACCGCCGTGTCGCGGGGTATCGAGATGGCGGTGGAGGCCGTTCCGTCGTCGGGCACTCGCAGCAGGATGATCGTGTCCGTGTTCAGCCCGCTGGCCGACTCGGTGCGCAGCATGTCCAGCACCTCGTCCGGCAGCGGGTTGCCCTGGGCATCGGTCCGGCTGTCGCTGCCCACGAGCAGGATGTCGGTCGCGGTGTCCTCCGGCATCCGCCGGGCCGAGTCACCGCTTCGCAGGTCGACCTTGTTGGACTGGTTCTCCAGCATTCCCAGCGCGGCCCAGCCCAGTCCGGTACCGGCCAGTGTCACCACCGAGGCGAGTACCAGCAGGGAACGCATCGTGATCCGGACCGTGCCGCGCAGCACACGGCTGCCGCGGCCACCGGCGGTTGCCGTTCCCCCGACCGAGGTGGCGGCCTCGGGAGCATTCGAGGCCGCCGCTTTCCCGCCGGTGTCCGAACCGCTCTCCGTCTCGTTCTCCGGGAGGCCCGAGTCCGACTCCGCCTTACCGGACGCCCCGGCCTCGTCGCGCGGCTCCTCCGACGACGTCTCGTGCGTGTCGGGCTCGTCCACTTGGGTCCTCCTGGAAAGCGGCCGTTTTCCCTTCGGTGGTCACGTCGGGGCCGCGACACGCCACACCGCACTCGGGACAGTGGCGCACACCGAACTCCGGATCAGCGTGTGGAACCGGGAGTCCAAGGTTAACGTGCGAAGGCCGAGCTCATGTGAGGATATTTCGATTATCGTTGCCGTGTCGGCATTGCTCGCCGGATCGCGGCCGACCACGGTATCCGTCGAAACAGTTCGGTCAGTTCACGCAGCGAACTCCTCCCGCCGTGATCGGCTGTTCGTCGGTGCTCGGGTCGGTTTCCGAACCCTGCGCCCGCGCCGTGCCGTCCAGCCGCACAGCACCTTCGCCGGTGAACCGGCGGGTGCCGGGGCCGGTGTAGTCGTCCCCCAGATACACCGAGACGGTGCCCGCTGCCACGTCCTCGCCCGCTTCCACCGGTACGTCTCCCAGGTCCGAGGCGGCCAGCTTCGCGGCCCGCTCGGTCCCGGAGGTGTAGCGCACCACCGAGTCCGACATCATGCTCTCCGCGTTGGCCGCGACTCCGCTGTCGAACCCTTGATCGGCGAGGTCGTCCAGTACGCGTCCGGCCAGGCCCGAAACGCCCGAGGCGTTGTAGACGTTGACCTCGGTGTCGGCGCGCAACTCCTCGGCCTGCTCGGCATCCTGTTGCGCCTGTTCGCGCTTGCGCTGTGACAGCAGCAGGTCGTCGACGAACCGTTTCACCTCATCAGGGTCGGCGAGCAGTCCCGAGCTGGGGCCGTCCATCTCCACGGGGATGGTGTAGAACTCGATGTCACCGGCGGCCATTCCCTGCATCTGCTCCGCGAAGGACAGCACGTCCCAGTTCTTGTCCAGTGTGATCGAGTCCTGCAACGCCTTGATCAGATCGTTCAGCTTGCCGGGGTTGCTGAGCATGTTCGCCGAGAGCATCTTCTTGGCCAGGCCCGACATGAAAACCTGCTGTCGCACTATCCGATCGAGATCGTTCCGGGGCAGCCCGTGCCGCTGTCGGACGAAGGCCAGCGCGTCCCCCCCGGAGAGGGTGTGGACCCCGGCGGAGAAGTCGGCACCGGAGTACGGGTCGTCCACCGGGTTCTTCAGACACACCTTGACGCCACCCACCACTTCGGTGAGCTTGTGGAAACCGAGCAGGTTCACTTCCGCGTAGTGTTCGATCGTCACGCCCGCGAAGTCCTCGATGGTCTCCATCAGGAACTCCTTGCCGGCCTTCTCGGACAAGCTGCTCAGTTTCTTCTCGTCGGTGATCCCCTGCGCCTCCAGCTCCTCCCGCTTCGCCACGCGCTTTCGGTTCAGCGCGGAGTTGAGCTTGTGCTCGCCGAACTCGCCCATGTCGACCATGGTGTCGCGCGGGAAGGAGACCGCGCGGGCGCGTTTGCTGTTGTCGGGGATCCGCAGCAGGATCATCGTGTCGGTCAGGTTCCCGCCCCCTTCGCTCGCGCGGAGTTCGCGCAGCACCTCGTCCGGAAGTGGGTTGCCCTGGGCGTCGGTGCGGCTGTCGTTGCCGATCAGCAGGATGTCGGTGGCGCCGTCCGGCGAGTCGCGTTCGTTGTTGATGTCGATGTTGCCCCGCAGGCCGGAATCGAGCTGACTCACCTTGCCCCAGCCGTAGCCGGTGGTGCTCAGCACGACGAGCGAGAGCAGCAGCACCAGAATCCGGGGAGCGATCCGGGCACGGCCCCCGCGACCACCTCCCCGGCCGCCTCGCCGGTCCCACACGTCGTTCGGCGGCGGGGGCTGTCGGGAGTCACGCGGTTGGCCCTGTCGCTGTTCCCGCTGGCTACCGTGCGTACTTCTCGTTTCGTGCTGCCGTCCCGGTCGTGCGGCGGAACGCCCTCCGGCCTCGGGACGCCTGCCGTCAGCGCGGTCGCCGGTGTCGCGGAGCCGGCGGGAATCGGGCCTTCCGGCGCGCCCGCTCGGGCCACCCGCTCGTCGTGGCCGGTTGTTCACGCCGAATCCCCCTTGAGCTCTGAGCGGGGCAGTGCCGTCGGCGGAGGTCCGCCGTCCTTGCCGCTGTGTGTAGGTTAACGCTGATCACGGCAGTACGTGGTCCGTAGCGGGAAAAAGTGGCCTATACCCTTCCGGGGGACGTATGGCGTTCACGTTGGGTTGCGTATCAGCTGAGTTCACCCGCCGAACCGCATGGCAGACTCGAATGGCCGCGGCGGCCCCGGGCTCGTGCCGCGGACGGAACACCGTGATGGGAAAGGTGCCATGAAAGTCCTGGTCACCGGCGGAGCCGGTTTCATCGGTTCGCACTACGTGCGGCAGCTGCTCACGGGCGGGTATCCGGCTTTCGACGGTGCCGAGGTAGTCGTCCTGGACAAGCTCACCTACGCGGGCAACCCCGAGAACCTGGCCGAAGTGGCCGATCACCCCCGGTTGCGGTTCGTGCGGGGCGATGTCCGCGATCCGGAACTGCTCGCGGAGTGGCTGCCGGGGACCGACGTGGTGGTGCACTTCGCCGCCGAATCCCACGTGGACCGTTCCATCACGGCGGGTGGCGACTTCGTGCTGACCAACGTCGTCGGAACCGAGAACCTGCTGCGCGCGGCGGTATCGGCCGAGGTCACCAGGTTCGTGCACGTCTCCACCGACGAGGTCTACGGCTCCATAGCCGAGGGCTCCTGGTCCGAGGACCATCCGCTGGAACCGAACTCGCCGTACTCCGCCTCCAAAGCCGGGGCGGACCTGCTGGCCAGGGCCTATCATCGAACCCACGAACTGCCGGTCTGCGTCACACGCTGCTCCAACAACTACGGCCCCTACCAGTACCCCGAGAAAATGATCCCACTGTTCGTGACCAACCTCCTGGACGGCAAGGAGGTTCCGCTCTACGGCGACGGTGGCAACGTCCGCGACTGGTTGCACGTGGCCGATCACTGCAGGGGGATACAACTGGTAGCCGAATCCGGTGAGCCGGGCGAGGTCTACAACATCGGCGGCGGTACCGAACTGAGCAATTCCGAGCTGACTTCCAGGCTGCTCGAAGCAGTGGGTGCGGACTGGTCGATGGTGCGGCCGGTGACCGACCGCAAGGGGCACGACCGCCGTTACTCGTTGCGCCACGACAAGATCAGCACCGAGCTCGGCTACAGTCCCACGGTTTCGCTGCGGGAGGGGCTCGCCGAGACGGTGGAGTGGTACCGGCGGAACCGTGCCTGGTGGGAACCGCTCAAGCACGCCTGACGGCCGAGCACACCCTGCCGTCCCCGCTGCCGAAGCCTTCCGCATGGTTTCCCAGAAGTGGGATTTCGCCGGTGCTCCCGGCGCGGCAGCGCCGCAACGACCACCTACGCGGCTCGACCACCAGCGGGTTCTCTCGTGTGTGCTCTCGCGAGTACGGCCCGACGTGGCGTAGCTACTACTCGATGTCGGTCCGCACGGAGCGAGAGCCCGCGAGAGGTTCCGCCACCCGAGTTCCGCCGAAACCGAGTTGACAAGAATCCCTCCGAACGACGAGGAGAAAGTCGATGCCGCCACCCGCACTGCTGATCCCGGGAGGACGTGGCCAGCTCGGCGCCGACCTGGCGGCCGGTCGGGGCTCGTCGGGGCTGCTGCACGCCCCCGGCTCCGCTGAACTCGACATCACCGACTCCGGGATGCTCGCCGACGCGGTCGACTCGTTCGCCGACGCCGCGAGCGACGCGGGGCTGCGGCCGGTGGTCATCAACCTGGCGGCCTACACCGCGGTCGACGACGCCGAGTCCGACCGCGCGACGGCGGAGCGGGTCAACACGCGCGCTCCGGCCGAGCTCGCCAAGCTGTGCCGTGACCGCGGGATGCCGCTGCTGCACGTGTCCACCGACTACGTTTTCGCCGGTGACGCCGTCGAACCCTACGAGCCGACCGACGAGACCGGCCCGCGAAGCGTGTACGGCAGTACCAAGCTGGCGGGTGAACAGGCCGTGCTGGCCGCTCATCCCCGCGCCTGGGTGGTGCGCACCGCGTGGCTCTACGGCGCGCGGGGAGCGAACTTCGTCAGCGCGATGGCCCGGTTGTGCGCCGAACGTGAGACCGTCTCGGTTGCCGAGGATCAGATCGGCTCACCGACCTGGACCGTCGACCTGGCCAGTGGGCTGCTGGAACTGGCCGACTCGGTCGCGCGTCGGGACGAGCCCGCGGCGCGGGTGCTGCACTGCACCAACACCGGCAGCGTGAGCCGCTACGAGTTCGCCAGGGCGGTCTTCGAGGAGCTGGGCGCCGATCCCGACCGAGTGCGTCCGGTCACCACGGCCGATGTTCCCCGGCCCGCACCCCGGCCCGCGTTCTCGGTGCTGTCCGATCGGCGGTGGACCGAGGGCGGTCTCACTCCGCTGCGGCACTGGCGAGAAGCGCTGCGCGCGGCTTTCGAGCGGCACGGTGCCGTCTGGGGCGCGAGCTGAGTTCCGGGCACACGCGGGGCTGTCGCGGCCGTGACGGCTGATCGTGCTCAGGAGGGTGGAGCACCCGCCAACGGGGTTCCGAACCACAGCAGTTCCGGAAGCGCCGCCAGCAGGCAGAATCGTGCCACTCGGCCGGTGGCGGCGCTGGGCAGCCACACCGGCCACGGAACTCGCAGCATCCCGGCCGCTAGAACGACGGCGGCGAACGGTGGCACGCCGATCAGGCCGCTGAGCAGCACCGTGCTCGCCCCGACGACGGGGTGTCGTCGGCACAACTCGCCCAATCGGCGCGGCCATCGCCACCCCTCGCGGCGATCGTCGCGGTTCAGCAGCCTCGGCAGCCGTACGGCACCCCGAGCGGCGAGATAGTGCACCGCCTTGCCCAGCAGCTGTCCCACCGCCGCCACCGGCCCCAGCACCCACCACGGTGGGCCGTGCTGGGTCAGCACCACCGAAACCAGGTACACCTCGGCGCTGAACACCGGTACCACCGCGGTACCCGCGCTCATCGCGAACACGCTCAGCGCCCAGAGCACCGTTCCTCCGCGAAGCGGATCCACCCGGTGTCCCGCCGAACCGTGCCGACACCCGGGGTTCACTACTGACCACCTTCGGTGATCCTATCCGGCCCGAAGTCGTCGCGGTGCCGAATGTCGTGAGATCCAGTCAGGACCGCGCCAGTCGATAGGCCCGCATCGTGGCTTCGGCGCATCCCCGCCAGGTGAACCCGGCGGCGTGCCCGCGCGCCGCTTCCCGGGATTCGTGGTCCTCGGCCGACTCCACGGCCCGACGCAGTGCCGCGCGCAGTGCCGTGGCACGTCCGTACGGAAACAGGTGGGCGTGACCCGCCGTTACTTCACGCAGCGCGGCGATGTCGCTGCACACCACGGGAACTCCGGCGGCCATCGCCTCCAGGACCGGCAGACCGAACCCCTCGTCGCGCGAGGGGAGTACCAGTGCGGTGGCACCCGCCACCACACCGCGCAGCTCCTCCTCCGGCAGATAGCCGGTGCGCGTCACGCGCTCGGACGGCAGCGGGTTCTCCCCTCCAGTGCCGCTCGGACCCGCCACGACGAGTGGCGGCAGCGTCGGATCCAGTGCTTCCAGCAGTGTGGACAGTCCCTTGCGTGGACCGTCCTCGCCCACGAAGAGCAGGTAGTTCTCCGGCAGTCCGTACTGTCGCCGTACCCGCGGGTCCGGTGGTCGCGACTCGAACCACTCCGGATCCACCCCCAGCGGGGTCACCACCGTGCGCCGCGCACTGATCCCGAAACGTGCCACGACACGCTCGGCGACCGCCGAGGTCGGGGTGCACACCACCCTCGCCCGTCGCACGGAGCGGGCCACCAGTCTCTCCCGTCCGTCACCGCTCACCCCGTTCGCGGATGTGTCCAGGAAGTCGAGATCGTGAACCGTGACGACCCCCGGCGTGCGTACCGTGGCGGGCTGTACGAAGTTCGTGCCGTGCACCACGTCGCCGCGCCCACCCAGTGGTTCGATCGGCGGGAACTCCGAACGCGACCAGCACGCCGCCAGCATCCTGGCGGGAAGCGGCGGGCCGATCGCCCGGGTTCCCGCCGGGGCCGCCCCGCGCAGCGCGTACCAGCCACGAGCGGTCAGTCCCAGCAGCCGCACCCGTGTCTCGGGAAGCTCGGCCAGCGCCTCGCTCAGGCGGGCGGTGTAGCGCCCGATCCCGGTGCGCGTTCCCAGCAGTGGAGTTCCGTCCAGCACTATCCGCACGTCAGGAGTTTCCCCTGCCACGCAGCCGTTGTGCGGCGACTCGTCGCAGCCTGCCCGCCGCACGTTTGGTGACCTCGCGTATCCCGCCCCGATCCAGGTACTCGCGCAGCAGTCCGACATCCTCGCGCAGCGCCGCCGTCCTCGACTTCCGGGGTGTTCGCGTCAGCGGAGCACTGGCCGGTAGGCGGTCCGGAGCCGGACGCGGATCGCGGCAGAACTCCGTCAGCGGTCGCAGCGCCGTCTCCCAGGTGAACCGCTCGCGCACCCCGGCGATCCGCTCCTCACACCCCTGGATGAACGGCTCGTCGTAGAGCACCCGTTCCAGGGCGTTCGCCAGGGCATCCGGATCCTCGGCGGGGACCACCACGCCGAGCCGCTCGTCCCGCACCAGGTCGGCGAACGAGTCGCCGTCGGTGGTGACCACCGGCAGCCCCGCCCAGAGGTAGTCCAGCATCCTGGTGCGGAACGCGAAGGTGGTCTCGACGTGTTCGAAGTGCGTGGTGACTCCGCAGTCGGCGTCCAACAGGTAGTTCTGGCGCTGCTCGTACGGAACCCAGGTCTCGTTGAAGAAGACGTGCTTGTCGGTGAGCCCCAACCGATCGGACAGTTCCCTGGTCCGGTCCGCCATGCCCATCTCCGGGACGTCGGGATTGGGATGCCGCATCCCGAGGAAGAACAACCGCAGTTCGGGGTGGTGCTCCGACAGCCGGTGCACCGCGTGCAGCAGGGTGAGCGGGTCGAACCAGCTGTAAACCCCACCCGCCCACAGCACGATCTTGTCCTCGGCCCCGATGCCCTCCCGCTGCCCGCGGATGCCCGGCCCGGTGCGAGTCGGCGGCCTGTTCGGCAGTCCGAACGGCACCACCGAGATCATCGATCGCATGGTCGGATCGTCGTCGTAGACCGAGGGCGTGATTCTGCCCAGTGCGGCGAGGTGGCCCAGCCAGAAGTGCCGTTGCCGCTGCGAGGCGCAGAGGAAGAAGTCGCCGCGCCGCAGCTGCTTGTTGAGCACCTCGGTGGTGCCGCGCAGATCCGCGTCCCTGCGCTGCTCGTCGGTGTCCCTGCCCTGCTCCAGCAGTTCCAGGTGCATCGGATCGTAGATGTCGCAGACGACGATCGTGCCGGAGTCCTGCCGCCGAAGCGCGGGCACCATCTCCAGCACGTGCCCCTGCACCACCACGATGTCCGCCCAGTCCACGTGCGACGGCAGGTCGCGCGGCGCGGCGCGCAGCACCGTGAAGTCCGCATCGACGGGGGCGACCTCGGCGTTGACGCTGATCAGCCGCACCTCGTGCTCCACGGCGAGCGCTTCCGCCGTGTGCCAG
This sequence comes from Actinopolyspora lacussalsi, assembly GCA_030803735.1. Taxonomy (NCBI): domain Bacteria; kingdom Bacillati; phylum Actinomycetota; class Actinomycetes; order Actinopolysporales; family Actinopolysporaceae; genus Actinopolyspora; species Actinopolyspora lacussalsi. The sequence continues at coordinate 4,597,150 of JAURUC010000001.1, forward strand.
GCCCGGATGGCGGGACCCGCCATCCGTTCGGTGATCGCGTCCCCGGTCAGCACCGCGATCCGGCGCGAGCCCCCGAAGACGGTTTCCAGTTCGAAGGCCTCCACCAGCGCGTCGTGCGCCGCGAGGTAACGCGGTAGCGGATAGGCGGGTTCCATCGCTTTGCGCAGCAGCGGAACCAGGTCGGCGTCCGAGCGGACCCGCTCGCGCTGCTCGACCTCGCGGGCGCGGTTGAACTCGGGCAGCAGATCGACGAACCGGTCGATGGCCAGCACCCCGGCCAGGGCCTGTCGGTCGACGGGGACGGGTGTTTCGTCCTCGCGCGGATCGGCGGGCCTGCGGTCCAGTTCCAACTGGTGCGGATCCAGTTCGCCGCGCGCGGTCGACCTGCGCACGCTCAACGCGAGCGCGGCGGGCAGCGCACGCGCCAGGGTCGCCTCGGAGACGTTCTTGTACAGCGCGGCCAGGGCGTTGCGTTCCAGCAGGTAGTGCTCGCGTGCCGAACTCACCGCGGCCATCGACTCGTGGTGCCGGTGGTAGGCCACCGAGGTCGGTTCGTAGCGCACCCGCCAGCCGCGCAGGTTCAGCCGCCACCCCAGGTCCACGTCCTCGTAGAACATGAAGAACCGCTCGTCGAACCCGCCGAGCGCTCGGAAGAGCTCGGCGCGCACGAACAGCGAGGAACCGGTGCCGAACAGCACGTCGCGGGCGCCGTCGTGACTGCCGTCGTCGAGCTCGCCCGCGTGGCGCTTGTAGCCCATGCCGAACCAGGTCAGCCCCCCGTCGACGAAGTCGATCCGGCTGCCCTGCCAATCCAGCACCTTGCCCGCCACGGCCCCCACCGTCGGTTCGGCTCGCAGCACCTCGACCGCCGCGCGCGACCACTTCGGGTCCGGTACCGCGTCGTTGTTGAGGAACGCCAGCACGGTGCCGTTCGCTTCCCGGGCTCCCAGGTTGCAGCCGCCCGCGAATCCCAGGTTCTCCCGGGAGGTCAGCAGTTTCACCCCGTCGAGAGCACCGAGCCGTTCCGCGTTCTCGGTCGAACTCTCGTTGTCCACGCAGATGAGTTCGAGTCTGTCGGGTGGGTAGTCCAGTTCCCGTGCCGCGTTCAGGCAGGTGATGGTGCTCTCGGTGCCGTGGTAGTTGACGGTGATCACCGACACCATTGGCAGCTCGGCACTGTTCCCGGGGTCAGCCACGTCCACCAGACTGCCCTATCGGGTGAGTACCGCTTCGCGCAGGCACCCGGTGGCGGGTGTCCGCTGTCGGGCGTCCGCTGTCCGGAATGACTCGTTCCGCCCAACACGGCGTCACTCGTCTGGTGTCATGTCGCTGTGAACCGCTCCGTAGTATCCGAACGACTTCGGAGCACGACCGGGTGAAAGGACGACGGGAAAAGTGAGCACACCTTCCGATCCGGACGAGATGCTGGCCGGCTTCCGGCAGCAGATCCAGGACAAGATGCAGCAGGCGCAGCGCATCCAGGACGCGGCTTCGGCGGTGTCGGGCGAGGCGAGCAGTGGGACGGTTCGGTGCGGGTGACCGTCGACCAGAACGGCAACATGTCCGATCTGCGGCTGGAGGACGATGCGCTGCGACAGCGCCCCGAGCAGCTGTCCGAGACGATCCTGACCACGGTGCGTTCGGCGCAGGCGCAGCTCACGGATCGGATGCGGGAAGCGATGGAACCCGTGCTGGGGCAGGACAGCGAGACGATGGATTCGGTGCTGTCCGGGATGCGCGACCGGTTTCCGGTGGAACCGGAGCAGGGGGACGCCGCGTCCACTCGTGGCGGACGGGGCTCCGGCGAGGAGCAGTACGACGAGTACGACTGGCTGAACCAGCGCAGGAGGTGAACCTTGGGAGAACAGCGTTTCGACGTCAACACCGACGAGATGCGCGCGCACGCGCAGCACCTGCAGCAGGTGACCGACCGGATCGGCACGGCGCAGGACGCCGCTGGTGAGGTCTCGCTGAACGGCACGGACGCGTACGGGCTGCTGTGCAGCCCCATCCTCACCCCGTTGATCGGTGCGATCGAGGTGCAGGGCATGGCGACCATCGCGACCGCCAACGCGGCGGTGGAGGCCACGGCCGCCGGGATCGAGGGAGCGGCGGAGACCTACGACGCCGTGGATCAGCACGTCTCCGAACTGCTGGAATCGGTGCGCAACGAGTTGGGGGAGATCTGACGTGAGCCAGGACAACCCGCTGGTCGAGGCGGAGCCGGATTCCCAGATGTGGGAGGACGGCCTCATGGTCGTCGATTTCGCCGTCGATTCCTGGCGCGCGGTAAAGAATGAGGACTGGGGCGAAGCCGCCATCACCGGCGGCGCCGCCGCTGTGGACGCTCTCGCCACCGTGGCCAATCCGTTCGACGCGCTGTTGACCTCCACCTTCGCCTGGATGATGGAACACGTCTGGCCGTTACCGGACATGCTGGACTCGCTGGCGGGCAACCACGACCAGGTGCAGGCCAACGCCCACACCTGGGCCAACATCTCGGACGAATTGCAGCAGGCAGCGACGGAGATGCAACAGGCGGTCGACACCGACACGGCAGGCTGGCAGGGACCGGCCGCCGAGTCGTACCGGATGTTCGGCTCCGGCGAGGCCAAGCTCATCGAGGGAGCCGCGGAATCGGCCAGGGCGGTTGGCGCGGCGGTTTCCGGCGCTGGAACGGCCATCCTGATCGTCCGCACCACCGTGCGGGACATGATCGCCTCGGCCATGTCCGAACTGGTCACCTATCTGGTGCGGTCCTCGGCCGCAGCCGGTCTCTCGCTCGGTGCGCTCACCCCGCTGCTCATCGCCGACGGCATCCGGATCGTCGCGAAGTGGGCCAGCAGGGTCTCCGAATGGCTGGACAAGATCGTCCGGGCCTTCCGGCAGCTGGCCGAGATCGTGGGCAAGGTCAAACCACTGCTGACCAAGGTGGACGAGTTGTTGCAGCTGGATTCGCGGATCGGGGGTGGTATCCAGAAGTGGGCGAGAAACCGTTCGTTGTCCGATCTGACCCGTGGGCAGGAGATCGCTCGCAACACCGCCGCGATCGGTGCCACGGCTGACGATCAGGACTACGCGGAGCACGAGATGGGCAAGCACGATCACACCGACGGTGCGTGAGATGTGAAGCTTTCATCGGCCGTGGTGGTTCTTCGCAGCTCAAGGAAAAGTCACCCGGCCAGTTCTGGGAGAAATCGTGCGTGTTGTTCGTTTCGTCCGTGACGTGTTGCTGGTGCCGATCGGGGTGGCGCTGCTTCTGTCGGTGATTTTCGTGGTGATCCCGTTGTTCGGCATCGGGGTTGCCGGTTCGGAGGTGACGGCTCGTGGTACGGCTGTGGCGCAGCAGTGCCGGTTCGCCGGTCCGATCACGGAGTCGGACGCTCCGGAGCGGGGCAGCATCGTCGGTTTCGGTTACATCTGTCAGGCGCGGGTGACCTGGCGGGACGGCACCACGGAGATGTGGGAGGTCTCGGGTTCGCAGCTCAAGCCCGGCGATGTCGGTGAGGAGGTCGCGGTGGTCCGGCGGGCCATCGCCGACGGTGGTGCCGGTACCACCAGCACTCGTCCGGAGGTGTTCCGGGCCGATTACGAGCCGAACAGGTGGCTCGGGGTGCCTGTGATGCTGGCCGTGGGCATGCTCGGATTCATGGTGGGAGTGCCCGCCTGTGTCCGGCTCTACCGGATGTTCAGTTCCAAGGAGCCCGCCGAAACCTGATTTCCCGGCCGGGAAGGCGGGCCTCCGTCCCTCACTTCCCGGCCCAGCTCCGCCAGATGTGGCGGCGAGCGACGGCACACACCTCGGTGATCCTGCGTCGCTGCCGCAGGGTCGTCGGTGCCCGCGCGGCCACTTCCGCCAGCACTCCCAGCCGCAGCGACACCCGGAAGTTCGCCGCGTGCGGGACTGGCCGCTGTCGCAGTCCGCGCCAGGGCAGCGCGAGGGTGATCGCGCCGAACCGCAGCAGTTCCCGCAGGGCGATCTCCACGGGCGCACAGCGCAGCAGCGTCAGCAGCCGGTTGCGCTCGTTCCAGCGGTGGAACCGTGCCGACCCCGGTGCTGATGAGCAACCGTGCCAGTGCTCGCAGCTCGCGGCGGTCCGCGTGATCCCGTACCCGGCCAGCCGCAGGCGCCAGGAGGTGTCGGTGTCCTCGTAGTAGCAGAAGTAGTCGGCCGGGATGCCGCCGACCGTCGAGAGCGCCGAGGCGCGCAGCAGGGCCGCCCCGCCGCAGAACCCGAACACCTCGTCCCCGGTACCGACGTTGTCCGCTGCCACGGTGCTGTCCTCCGCCACGGTGTCGGCGCCGTACCCCGTGCCGGTCAGCCGCACCCCTTGGGAGAGGGGACCTCGCCGGTTCCACAACCGGCTCGTCGCCGCACCGACACCCGCATCGCGGTCCAACGAATCCTCCAGTGTGGACAGCCAGTCCGCTTCCGGTGCGGCGTCGTCGTTGAGCCAGCCGAAGTAGGGTGTCCGCACCAGCGGGAAGGCAGCCGCGAGACCGCCCGCATAGCCGAGGTTGCGGGGTAGCCGGAGAACCTCGGGAGCCGAGGGGTGCCGGGCCAGCAGTTCGCTCGTGCCGTCGTCGGAGGCGTTGTCCACCACCAGCAGCCGGTGGTTGCGCTGCCGGGAGAGCGCGTCCAGGCACGCTCCGATGTGCTCGGCACCGCGCCAGGTCACCACCACGATCGTGCTGCGGGCCTGCTCCACGGTCATGTCCGCAGCCTATCGCCTCGGTCCGATCACGGATGTGGTTGTCTGACGGGCAGCGGTCGGTGAAACGTGCGGACTGGGGGCGGCTGTGCCGAAGTTGGTTGTCGTGGCCGAGCAGTTGCTCGCGCCGGTACCGGGCGGCACCGGGCGTTACACCCGCGAGCTGCTGCGCTCGTTGGCGGCCACGGCTCCGGCCGGGTGGGAAGTGAGTACGGTCGTCAGCTCCGACGGTGATCCGGCCCGCGCCGAGGTCGACGGTGTGGGCGGCCCGGAAGTGCTGCCGCTGCCACGGCGGGCGTTGACCCTGGCCTGGCAGTACGGCCGGTGGCCCCGCGTCTCCGCCGATTCGGTGCACGCCCCCACGCCGCTGTTCCCGTCGGTCGCGCCCGGCCGTGGGCTGGTCGTGACCGTGCACGACACGGTTCCCTGGACCCACCCCGAGACGCTCACCGCGCGCGGCGCGGTCTGGCACCGGCGAGCCGTGACCAGGGCGGCGCGAAAGGCGGACTCGCTGGTGGTGCCCACCGAGGCGGTCGCCGTTGACCTGCGGCGACATGTCCCGGACGCCACGCGGATCGAGGTGATCGGCGAAGGGGTCAGCACCGCCGTGCTCTCCCCCGGCACAGCGGAGGCGGAGAAGGCAGCACGTCGGCTGCGGCTGCCCCCGAGATACCTGCTCGCCGTGGGCACGATCGAGCCCCGCAAGGGCTACGAGTGGCTGATCCGCGCGTTGGCCGAGCCGGAAGCTCCGGACATTCCGCTGCTGGTCGTGGGCGCGCCCGGCTGGGGTGGCGTCTCGTTGTCGGATCTCGCGGCTCGCCACGGGCTCCCGCCCGGCAGGCTCCGGAATCTCGGTCCCGTCGCGGACAGCGACCTGGCCGTGCTGCTGCGCCGCTCGGCCGCGCTCGTGGCGCCGAGCATGGCCGAGGGGTTCGGGCTGCCGGTGTTGGAGGCGATGGCGGCCGGAACCCCGGTGGTGCATTCCGACGCTCCCGCGCTCGTGGAACTCGCCGACGGAGCGGGCATCACAGTGCCCAGGACGGACGCGGGCGCGCTGGCGCTGGCACTGCGTGAGGTGCTCGACGATCGACGTCGCTCGGCCGGGATGATCGAAGCCGGCAGGTCGCGGGCGAGCCGCTTCGACTGGCGCGAGACCGCCCGCCGCGTCTGGAGCCTGCACACCGGTGCGGCGAACGTGGCGAACCACTCCCGGAACCCCGACGCTCGGTGAACGATCCCCGCGACGGGTGGGACCGCTGTCACATTTCGGAGTTCGCGACCATGGATTTCACCATCCCGCCACAATGACCGATGCCTACCTCCTAGGCTGCTCGCGTGCACCGAGGAGATCCACACGTGCTTATCGACGCCACCGCCGTGCCCGCGGACCGAGGTGGCGTCGGCAGATACGTCGATTCCCTGCTCGCCGCGCTGGACACCGCCGGAACACCGATGAGCGTGGCCTGCCAGCCACGCGACGCCGAGCTCTACGGCAGGATCGCGCCGCACACCCGGATAGCGCCCGCCGCCGAATCGGTCGTCACCCGCACCGCCCGGCTCTCCTGGGAGCAGACCACCCTGCCGAGGCTGGCCAGGCGCCTGAACGCCCGTGTGGTGCACTCCCCGCACTACACCGTTCCGCTGGCCAACACCAGCGCCTCGGTGGTGACCCTGCACGACGCGACGTTCTTCTCCGACGCGCCGCTGCACTCGCCGGTCAAGGCGCGGTTCTTCCGCGCCTGGACCAGGGCGGCGCTGCGTCGCGCCACGGTTTGCGTGGTGCCCAGCAGAGCGACCTCCGACGAACTCGTACGTGCGGCCGGAGCCAACGCCGCGCGACTGCGGGTGATGTATCACGGGGTGGACCCGGAGCGGTTCCACCCGCCCGCCCCCGAGGAGGTCACCGCCGTTCGACGATCCCTCGGACTGGGCGATCAGCCCTATGTGGCCTTTCTGGGAGCGTTGGAGCCGCGCAAGAACGTCCCGGCGCTGATCCGCGGTTTCGCCCGCGCGGTCGCCGACCGCCGCGATTCCCCCGCCCTGGTGCTGGCCGGACAGGCCGGGTGGGACACCGAGGTGGAAAACGCGCTCGAATCGGTGCCGCACCGTGTTCGGGTGATTCGTGCTGGTTATCAACCCTTCGAGCGATTGGCCGGTTTTCTCGGCGGCGCGGCCCTGGTGGCTTATCCGAGCATCGGGGAGGGGTTCGGGCTTCCGGTGCTGGAAGCCATGGCCTGCGGTGCGGCCGTTCTCACCACCCGAAGACTCAGCCTGCCGGAAGTGGGCGGAGACGCGGTGGCCTACTGCGGTGTGGCGGAACGAGGGATCGCGCACGGAATAAGTGAGCTGCTCGATGATCCGGTGCGTCGTTCCGAACTGTCCAGCGCGGCGCAACAGCGTGCCAAGGAGTTCACCTGGGCCGACTGCGCGGACAGGCACCGCGCCGCCTACGAGCACGCCGAGTACCTGCACCGGCGCAACCGGCGCAACCGGTGAAACCGCTCCGGACCGACGCGCCGTGCGGCGCGGTCGCGACCGAGTCGTCCCGGACCGCGCGTTCCGGTGGGCGGCTCCCGGAGCCGATCGGTTCGCCGCCATGCGTGAGAATGACGACGTGCGCGACTCCCACAGTTACGGCGAGGGGCTCGCCGTCGTCACCGTTACCTATTCGCCCGGCAACACGCTGGACCGTTTCCTGGAGACCCTGCCCAAGGCCACCGATCGGCAACTCAGCGTGATCCTCGCCGACAACGGTTCCACCGACGGTTCCCCGGAACGCGCCGCACTGCGCCCCGGTGTGGAGCTCGCGAGGATGGGCGCCAATCTGGGTTACGGTTCGGCCGCGAACCGCGGCATCGCCGAGTTGAGCGACGACATCGGTTGGGTGGTGGTCGCCAATCCCGACGTCGAGTGGAGCGCGGGCAGCCTCGACGAGTTGCTGGCGGCCACCGAACGCTGGCCGCGCGGCGGTGCGTTCGGCCCGTTGATCCGGGAACCGGACGGCAGCGTCTACCCCTCGGCCCGATCGCTGCCCTCACTGGGACGAGGTGCCGGGCACGCCCTGCTGGGTGGGATATGGCCCGACAATCCGTTCAGCCGCGCCTACCGGCAGTCCACCGACAGCTCCGCGGAGCGCACGGCCGGGTGGTTGTCCGGCTCCTGCCTGTTGCTGCGGCGAGCCGCGCTGGATTCGGTGACCGGTTTCGATCCGCGCTACTTCATGTACTTCGAGGACGTCGACCTCGGGGACCGGTTGGGCCGAGCGGGCTGGCTCAACGTGTACGTGCCCGCCAGTGAGGTGACGCACATCGGTGGGCACGCCACCGCGCGTTCCTCGGGACGGATGCTGCACGAACACCACCGCAGTGCCTACCGGTACCTCGCCGACCGGAATGCCGGGCCGACCCGGGCGCCGTTGCGGATCGCGCTGCGGGCCGCGCTGGGCGCGCGCGCCAGGTTCGTCGCGCGCAACTCCGACCGTTAGTAGCAGAGCGTTCCACGTCAGCTGCTGGGATGGTTCCGTGGCGGAACCTCCCGCGCGGCTCTCGCTGCGGGTCCGGCGACATCGGGTAGCGACCTACACAACGTCTCCGGCGTCCTCGCGAGAGCCGCACGGGAGAACCCGCGGCGGTGCCGACTGCCGGGGTGGTTGGAGCTCGGCCTGCGGGAGTGGTCGGGGTTCGGCTCGGGAGCGCTGCGGCGCACGACCGTCCGGTGAGCTTCTTTCCCGAGCGAGGGATTCTGCCGGGACGCCGAGTCAGTCGAACCGCTGTGGACCGCGCCTGGGATCGTGCTGGTAGGCGGCGTTGTCGATCCGGTGCGGTGTGGTGGGGACGTCGGCGTCGTAGGTGGGCCAGGCTCGCTGTTCGGCCGCGGGCTGTTCGGCTGTTGGTTGTTCCGACGGGGGATACGACTCGGGCCGTTGCGGCTCCGACTGCCGGGGGCTCTCCTGCTCCCCTTGACCGGATCGCTGGTCCCACTGGGGGTTCTGCTGTTCCCGCTGGGGAGGCCGTCCCGTCGAGTCCTGGATGAGCTGCGTGGAGTTCGGATCGTCCCGCTCCACGTCACGCACCGAGTCGCGCGGGATGCGCACGGTCTGCGCCGCGTCCATCGGTGAGGTGGCGCTGTCCGGTGTGACGACGAACGCACCCCGTGCCCGCGCACGAGCAAGTGTTTCGTCGGCTCGGTTGCGGGGGTCCATGGTCCCTCTCAATGCTGGCCGGTGGATTTTCAGCCGCAGCGTGGCCCGTCCGTCCGGTGGATTAGCCGGTCCCGAGTCGGCCGGCCTCGCGGCTCGACCCCGTGGTGGCAGGTCCATCGTGACAGAGTGTTCGACACCGCGTGGTTTCGCATTGGCGGACCGTGCCGACCAGGGGCGCCATACCAGGTGGGTGCTGCTACTGCCAGAGTATTCCTCATGGATTCCTACGTCAGGGTGATGAGTTGGTCGAATTCGACGACCGAATGAAATCGCCCTGTCGTAGGCGACGACCACCCGTGCGAGTCGTATCGAGCGGACCCTCGGTCCGGGGAGGTGCATGGCGATGACGAGTCCCGACGACCACGCGCCGACGAGCGGTGCGGAGGCCGTGGTGCTCGTGGGAGGCCGAGGTACGCGGTTGCGGCCGCTGACCTTGTCCGCACCCAAACCGATGCTGCCCACCGCCGGAGTGCCGTTCCTGACCCACCTGCTCTCGCGGATCCGCGCCGCGGGGATCACCAGGGTGATACTCAGCACCTCCTACCGGGCCGAGACCTTCACCGAGTACTTCGGTGACGGTTCCGGAATGGGGCTGGAGCTGGAGTACGTGGTGGAGCACGAGCCGCTGGACACCGCCGGTGCGATTCGCAACGTGGCGGACCGGCTGCGGGAACCCGATGTGCTGGTGTTCAACGGGGACATCCTCTCGGGAGTGGACCTGCCCGCGCTGCTGGGCGAGCACCGCGCGGATGCGGCCGACGTCACACTGCATCTGGTCAGGGTGGATGATCCCGGCCGGTTCGGTTGCGTGCCCACCGACGAGGACGGCAGGGTGACCGCTTTCCTGGAGAAGACGCCGAATCCTCCGGTGGACCAGGTCAACGCGGGGTGTTACGTCTTCCGTCGTGAGGTGATCGACGGGATTCCCGGGGGCCGTCCCGTCTCGGTGGAACGCGAGACGTTCCCCGGGCTGCTGGAGTCCGGAGCGCGGTTGCACGGGTACGTGGACTCCAGCTACTGGCTGGACCTGGGCACGCCCGCCGCTTTCGCGCGCGGCTCGGCGGATCTGGTCCGGGGCGTCGCTCCCACGGAGGCGCTCGACGGCCGGGTGGGGGAGTCACTGGTGCTGCCCGGCGCCTCGATCGCCGAGAGCGCCTCACTGGGAGGAGGTACCACGGTCGGTGCGGACTGCGTCGTGTCCGAACGGGCCGCGCTCTCGGCGGCCACGCTGTTCGACGGAGCCCGGGTGGAGGCCGGCGCCGAGATCACCGACAGCGTCGTGGGGGCGGGTGCCGTGATCGGGGCGGGCACGGTGCTGCGTGGTGCCGTGGTCGCCGACGGTGCCGTGGTCGGCGCGGGCTGCGAACTGCTCGAAGGCGTCCGGGTCTGGCCCGGCGTGGAACTGCCCGCCGGTGGGGTGCGCTTCTCGCACGACTGCTGAACTCCGGGGCGACGTGGTTCAGGCCCGCTTGCCGTTCCGGGGCCCTTCGTCCTTCATCGTCGATGAGTTCGTTTCCGACGGGTTGACCGGCCTCTCGAACCACACAGTGGGACGTGAGGGTTCGGGCGTAGCCGAAACCACCTGCCGGTTCGTCGGGTTTCGTTCCGATCTGTGCAGGAGAGAGGCTCAGTGCTCCGGTCGGTTTTCAACCCAAAAAAACATACTGTTAAGTATTTTTTTCTTGTGGTTCATCTTCGGGTAACTCTTGACGTCGGTTCGCGCGCGGAGTGCCTGCTATAGCTTTTTTTGCTGGTAATTCCGCTGGTATGTGGCGTCGACGCAGGCTCGTGGGGCGTTCTTCGCAGCTCACTGGAAGCTGTAGTGAATAGTGATTTATGTTACATTTTTTTGCCTTGAACAAACAAACTGGGCGGTTTTATTTTTGTTGAGGCGGTGCGGCAGCCGGAAACCCCGGAGGCGGCCGCGAGGGTGTCCGCGGTAACGGGAGCGAAGCCCGTTCTCCCGTGGAGCCCACCGGACGAGCGATGGGGGACTGATCCGCTCCGTTACCTGTCTCGCCCGTGTTCGCGGGTCGAGCGCGTGCGGGGTGAGTACCCCGTGATCGGACAGTTGTACGAATCGACTTTCAACGGATTGTGAGCTCTCGATGTCCATTCCCACTGTCAATCCAACACCGACGAGCATCACCGCCGCGTTCGACCTTCCCAAGCCCCCGGGGGTCAGCTGGCGCGTCCGGTCCCAGCAGGTGGTGGATTACGAAGTGAGCATGACCCGTGGACTGCTGTCCACATCGAACTCCACGTTCGCCCATGCCTGCGGTGCCGATGGAAAGCGCAGGACTCGCTGTCTGGTGGTGGTGGACGATGCCGTGGAGCAGCTCTACGGCGAACGGTTACGTGCCTACTTCTCGGCTTGGCGGATAGCGCACAATTGGAGAGTCGTCCCCGGCGACGAGAACACGAAGCAACTCGACACGGCTCTCGGGCTCGTGGACGACATGAGTTCGATGGGCATACTCCGCCGTGCCGAGAAGATCGTGGCGATCGGCGGCGGAGTGGTGCTCGACGTGGTCGGTATGACCGCGAGCCTGTACCGCCGAGGTATTCCCTACATTCGGGTTCCCACCACTCTGATCGGCCAGGTCGACGCGGGAATCGGCGTCAAGACCGGCATAAATCACGGGCAGCACAAGAATCGACTCGGAACGTACTGTGCGCCGGAAACAGCTCTCATCGACCCCGAGTTCCTGCGCACCGTGGATCGTAGGCACATCAACAACGGGCTGGCCGAGATCATCAAGATGGCTTTGATCAAGGACTCCCAGCTGTTCGATCTGCTCGAAGCCACCGTCGCGTCGATCGATCCGGAAACGCTCGCCGACTGCGGTCCGGCCGGTGGTGAGATCCTGTCCCGTTCGATCGCGGGAATGTTGGACGAACTCGAGCCGAACCTGTGGGAGAAGGTACTCGAAAGGGCCGTCGACTACGGCCACACTTTCAGTCCCTCGCTCGAACTCCGTGCCGACCCTCCGCTGCTGCACGGGGAAGCGGTGGCCGTGGACATGGCCATCTGCGTCGCTTTGGCCCGCAACCGCGGCCTGCTGTCGGAGCAGGACGCCGACCGGGCACTCACGCTCATGAACGCGGCGGGATTGCCGCTCACTCATCCCGTATTCACCGCGGAGTTGTTGGAACGTGCGCTGGAGGACGCCGTCAAACACAGGGATGGCTACCAGCGCATGCCGCTGACGGCAGGTATCGGTTCAGCGGTGTTCGTGAACGACATCACTGCCGACGAGCTGCGAGCGGCGTTGTCGTTCGTGGCCCATCGCGATCATCGAGCGGCTGACTCGCATGTGCTGGAGAGCGCGCGATGAGGGTGCCGGAGACGTTCCAGGACGAACATACGGGCGCCGCGAGTGCCGCGCGTGAGGCCGTGGTGTTCGACATCGGTGGTACTCACTTCCGGTGTGCCCGTTGGTCTCCCGAATCGGGAGTGCGTCGGATGTGGTCCAAGCCTTCGCCGAGCGTTCTCGTTCACCCGGACGCGGGCGCCGACGAACTTCGAACGCGGCTGATCGACGAGATATGCGCCGGGGTGGGCCAGGAAAAGGGCACCACAGCCGGTATCTCGTTGGGAGCGGCGCTGGATCAGCGCAGTGGTGTGGTCTATGCTTCCGCTCCGCTCTGGGGTGACAGCGTGACTCGGTTCGACCTGCTGGCCGGGTTGCGAGAGCGAAGGCCGGACGTCGATTGGCACCTGGTCAACGACGTGACAGCGGCACTGCTCGGACTGGGGGAGACGCCGCGGTTCGACGGGTTTCGTCGGCTCCTCCTCGTTACGGTGAGCAGTGGTATCGCGTGCAGGTTGGTGGATCGTCGACTGCGAACCATCCCGGTCGACGTCTGCGGTCTCCAGGGGGAGATCGGTCATATCCCCTCCGGCACCACTCTCGCGGGAAACCGGGTGGAGCTGAACTGTGACTGCGGGAGCCCGGACCATCTGGCCGCCTTCGCCTCGGGGCCCGGCATCCGCCGGCTGGCCGAACGACTCCGCGAGCTGGAACCGCGACGCTGTGCCGTCTCACCGCTGTTCGACGAGGACATCGAGTTCGAAAGTACGTTCCGCCGACTCCTGGACGACGATGATCCGCTCGCTCGGGAGATCCTCGACGCGGCCACGTCGCCGTTGGCGGATGTACTGCGAACTGCCTGGTGCCTGGACCCCTCCATAGATCGGATCGCGCTCACCGGGGGAGTCGTGGACGGTCTCGGCGAGCACTATCACCGCGCGCTGGCTGAGCGGTTGACCAGGGACGGTGTCTACCTGACGAGTCGATTCCACCCGGAATGGCTAGCCGAGCGCCTCGTGCGCTGCGACAGTTCCGAGGCCGATGGCCTGGTGGGAGCCGGTGTCGCCGCGGTCGGATCCGGACGTTCGGCCAGGATCGGGGTGGAATCGTGACGGGAAACGCACAACCCCGCAACAACGCACTCGTCCGAGCGGGAGCTCGCGTCACGGTACGGCAACGTCCGACCCCGGTCCCGGCCGCGGGCGAGTTGGTGGTGGCCACCGAGGTCGCGGGACTCTGCGGCACCGATATCCAGATACTGCGCGGTTCGCGGAAGGAATCGGCCTCCGTGCTGGGGCACGAAGGGATAGCGACGGTGGTCTCGGTCGGAGAGGGGATCCGGGACTCGTTCTCGCCGGGGGATGCTGTCGTGATCAACCCCACCCATCCGAACGATCCGGGTTTCCTCCTCGGACACAACGTGGACGGGTTGTTGCAGCGACGGACCCTCGTGCCCGCCACCGCGATACGAGCGGGCTTGGTCCTCGGACTGGATCGGCGCCCCGAAGCCGAGCTCGCCGCGCTGGTGGAGCCACTGGCGGTGGTCAACTACGCGCTACGGGCGCTGAGCCGGTTTCGGCCGTCGACACTGCTGGTGGTCGGGGACGGAACCATCGGGCAGCTGGCCGTTCGCTCAGCCGCAAGATGGGCGACGACCGTGAAGCGGACCGTGTTGGTGCACCACGGTGAATCGGGCAGGCAGTGGACACTGCGCTCCGGACTTCCACCCGATGACTCTCTCGTGGACGGCGAGGATATGACGGGGATGCTGCGCGAGGGGCCGGTCGGAGTCCTACTGGCCACCCCGAGGGAGAGCACGGGGCCTTGCCTGGAACGAGTGCTGCGTTCCGTCGGAGACGGTTCGGTCATCGACGTCATCGGCGGAGTACCCCCCGGACTTACCGTGAAAAGCCTTCCCGGAACCGATCTGGCGGGAATCCGGGCGGCGAACCTCGCCGGGCGACCCGATGTCCCCTTGACTGCCGAACGCACCGCGACAACGGGAAGTCGGATCAACTTGTTCGGCCATCGGGGGGTGTCCAACGCTCACCTCGGCACGGCTGTCTCCGAACTGGTCCGCAGTCCGGAGCGGTACCGGGAGCTGATCACCCATATCGGGGATCTCGAATACGCGTCACGAATCATGAGCGACCTCGCCCGCGGCAACGAGCGAATCGCCGATGGCCGAAGAGTGATCAAGCTGGCTGTCCGGGTGACACCGACCTGTCGAAAAGGAGACGACTGATGACGCAGTCCGATGACGAATCCCCCGCGGGGAAGCGCGCCCTGGTTGTCGGCGGCTCCACCGGTATCGGCAGGGGAATAGCCGACGCCTGGGCCGCCGAAGGAATGGATGTCGTCGTACTCAGCCGAAGTGAACCCTCCGACGCGTCGAGCTCGAACCTTCGCTGGGAACCGTTGGATCTCCTCGATGCCGCGAAGACGAAGGAGCGGCTCGCCGACCTCGCGGTCGATCCGTTGTTGGCGGTGTGTTTCTCCGCCGTCGACTACGGGGCGAAGCGCGCTCCGCTCGGCGAGGTCACCGAAGCGGAATGGCGAACCCAGTTCGAGATAAACCTCCACGGGTTGTGGCTGACCCTGAGCGCGACGCTGCCCGCGTTGCGTGCCTCAGCTCCGGGGCTCTTCGTGGGGGTTTCCTCCGAAGTCGTCCACAACGCCGGACCGATGCGGTCCGGCTACGCCGCGACGAAGGCGGCAGGGTCGGCCCTGCTCGATTCGGTTCGGTTGGAGGAGAGCACGGACGAGATCCGGATCGTTCAGGTGCTGCCCGAGGGGATGGTGGACACCCCCGGCATACGCCGCAGGCGGTCCTCGGATTTCGACTTCAGCTCCTACATGACTCCCGACACCTTCGCGCCGCTCGCCGCTGAGCTCGTGCGAACCAGGGGAGCCGAATTCCAGGGAGACAGCCTCGTGGTCGGTTCCGGAGGCGACTGGCGTTCGCTGTCCTCGGGGACTCCCGTCTCGCAGAGTCGGAGAGCGGGATCGTGACCGGCGGGAATCCAGCGATCGGGCTGGCCGAGTGGCGTCTGCCGGTTCGTGGGGCCGAAGCGGTCGAGCTGGCCGCCTCCTACGGTGTCCGGGGGATCCAACTCGACTTCGGAGGTTCGGGGCGTGGGGTGCCGCTGGACACCCCCGGTAGGGCGCGCTCGCTTCGCCGGGAAGCCAACGGTTCGGGAGTCGAGTTGTTGGCGGTGGCGGGAAACCTGCTCAACGACATCGGCCTCACCGCGCCGGAGAGAAGCCGGGCGGCACGGAGTGCCCGCGGTGCGGTGATCGCGTTGCTCGACTCGGCCGTGTCTCTCGGCGTGCGACTGGTCCTTGTGCCGAGCTTTCGTGCCAGCACGATCGACGGTCCGGAAGAGTTGGAGCGGACGGTCAGCGTACTGCGGTGGGCGGCCGAGGAGGCTCGGACCCGGAACCTGGTGCTGGCCAACGAGAACGTGCTGTCGCCCACGACGGCGGTCGAACTGTTCGAGCGGGTCGGATCGGACTCGTTCAGGCTCGTGCTGGACACCGGGAACCCGGACGTGGAAGGGACGGACGTACCGGGACTCGTCCGAACCCTGGGGCCGCGTATCGCGGACCAGGTTCACCTGAAGGACGGGCCGCTCGGACTCGGAGACGAGTGGCGTGGTTCCGGAGAAATCCGCGCCACTGAACTGTCGCGCGCATTCGCGCGAAGCGGGATATCGGTGAACTGGCTGATTCTCGAGAACGACTATCGCGTCGCCGATCCCCGTGTGATCGGCCTCGATGTAGCGGCCGCTCGTCGGTTCGCGGATCGGATTGTTCCAACCAAGACCGGAGACAGCGGGTGATGCACGTGTTTCTGAGTTTCTCCGCCCTGTTGTTCGACATGGACGGTACGTTGGTCGACTCAACGGTCGTGGTCGAACGCACTTGGCGACGTTTCGCCCGTAGGCACGGTATCGACGCCTCGGAAGTGCTGGCCGACGCGCATGGGCGCCCCACCGGTGAGACCGTGCTGCGTTTCGCCCCCGACGGGGTGGACGTGGCGCGTGAGACCGCGACCCTCGTGGCCGAGGAAGTCGAGGACATCGAGGGTGTGGTTCAGGTGCCGGGGGCGGCGGAGTTCCTTCGCCGCGTTCCCGAATCCCGCATGGCGGTGGTTACTTCAGCCAGCCGCGAGCTGGCCGTACGGCGAATGGAGGCAGCGGGTGTACCACTCCCGAGCGTACTGGTGACCGCCGACGACATCTCCTCCGGAAAACCGGACCCCGAGGGCTACCTCAAGGCGGCGGAACTGCTGGGAGTGCCGCCGTCCTCCACGGTCGTGTTCGAGGACGCCGAATCCGGCCTGTTGGCAGCGGAGGCGGCCGGCGCGACTCCGGTGGTCGTGGGATCCCACGACCGCGCCTCCGCCGCGGGACGTATCGGAATAAGGGATTTCCACGCGATAAGTGTCGCCGGATTCGACGAGGACGAGCGGGTCGGAATATCGTTCGAATGATTACTCGAATTCTGCCTGTTCGGTTCCGCTGAGTCGGACCGATCGTTGAGGTCGGTGACGATTCTTCGCATGGATTGACTCGTAAACCCTTTGTGGGGAGACATGACCCAAAAAACATCTTCCGGTCGGCTGCCGACTGCCACGGTTTCTCTCGTGTTGGAATCTCCGGGACGGCTCGCGCATCGCAGTTTGCCAGTGCACGAGCCCGCGCCGGGCCATTGTCTCGTCGCGGTGGAACACGTCGGTCTCTGCGGCACGGATCTGGGTTTCTACACGGGTACCAGTAGCTACCTGCACACTGGTCGCAAGAGCTATCCGTTCGTACTCGGCCACGAGTGGAGCGGAGAAGTCGTCCTCACCGGCGAGGGCGTTACCGGCCTGCGGGAAGGCGATCGGGTGTCCGGGCACAACTTCAGACGTTGTGGAAGCTGTGCCGTTTGTGCGGCGGGCGGGACCTTTCACTGCCCGTACCGCACCGAGATGGGGGTTGTCGGCGAGGAGCCGGGCGCCGCCTCGGAGTATCTCTCCGTGCCCGCCGAGACGGTCCACCGGATCCCGGACGGAGTCGGTAATCGTGCTGCTGCCCTGCTGGAGCCGTGCTCCGCATCGGTACACGCCCTGCGACGGCTCGCGGTTTCCGGAGCGGACAGCGTCGCGATCCTCGGAGCCGGAACACTCGGCTTGGCGGCCGCCCAGTTGGCCGTTTCGCGAGGCGCGAGTGTGACGGTTCTCGACCCCAACCCCCGGCTCGCCTCCCTGGCAGCCGAACTGGGGACAGACCGCGTCGCGGATCCCGACGAGGTGCGCAGCGGTAACTACGACGTGGTTGTCGAGGCATCCGGTGCGAGCGAGGCGGTGCGTCAAGCGATCCGGCTCTGCGGCCAGAACGCCCGGTTGGCGCAACTCGGTACGCCCCACGGGCCGGTCGATGCCGTCCCCGTCGACGAAGCGGTGGGGAAGAACCTGGTGACGCACAATGTTCTGTCCGGCGCGGACCACTGGCCGCAATTACTGGAAGAGGTCGCTTCGGGAAATCTCCGGTTGGAACCGATGGTAGATCGAGAGTTCTCTTTCCACGAAGCGGACAAGGCATTCGAAAGGCTGAACGACAGCGGGCGGGACCGTCCGAAAGTTCTGCTGAATATCCGTTGAAATGCATATCACGAACGGGGCTGAAATGCGTGCGGTAAGAATCGAGGAAACCGGGGATCCGGAGGTTGTCGGTATCGAGCGGGTCGAGGACCCCGCTGTCGGTGCCGGTGACGTTCTGATCGAGGTGGTAGCCGCCGGGGTGAACCCGATAGATGTGGCGACGCGAAACGGCACGGTGCCGACCGACCTCCCGGCCGTGCTGGGGTGGGACGTCTCCGGGACGGTGCGCGATGCGGGTGAGGACGTGACGCGGTTCGGCGTGGGGGATCCGGTCATAGCCATGTCCGCGCAGGCAGCCACCGGACGGGGAACCCACGCCGAGTACGTGGCGCTGCCCGAGAGTCTCCTGGCGCCCGCACCACGTGAGCTCGATCAGGTGGAAGCGGCTGCCTTGCCGTTGGCGGGACTGACCGCTTCCCAGACCGTGACCGAGCTCGGTTCTCCCTCCAACGGCGCGGAGGAATTGCTGGTGGTGGGGGCACAGGGCGCGGTGGGCAGCCTCGTGGTTCAACTGGCCCGGCTGAACGGCTGGCGGATCTCGACCTTCGTGCGGCCGAGCGACGTGACCCGGAAGCCGCCCCGGGGTGTGCTGCGCCAGTACTCCGAGGAACATCCACCACCTCCCGCCGGTTTCTCCGCGGTCGTCGACACCGCGGGAGTCCCGGAACACCTCCGGTCGGTGTGCGACGAGGGGAGGTACCTCACGACGACACCGTTCGCGCAACCGGAACCGAGTCGAGGAGTGCGGATCGTGCTGATCGGTGTGGAACAGGACGGTGACGAACTCGCCCGACTCGGAACTCTCGTCGACGAGGGAAGTATCGAACCGGGTAAACCCTCGGCTGTCGTCGACTTCGAGCGAGCGGACTGGGCGCATCGGACACTCGAAAACGGTGGAACCAGGGGAAAACTGATTCTGGTCCCCTGAGAAACCCCGGGCGGGGCTCCTGGAATTACTACACGAAAGAAGTGAAATTATGACGGTTGTGGAAGAAAAAGCCAAGTCGGAATCGGATCGGCGCAGATCTCGATTACCCTCCTTGACCGGGATGCGCTTCCTCGCGGCGCTGGCGGTTTTCGGATTTCATTCCTCACTACAGATACCCGCCAATTCGGTGTTCGCGCACGACGGTGTGGCCGACACGTACCAGAAGATCATGTCCCAGGCCGGTGCGGCGGGCGTCACGTTCTTCTTCGTGTTGAGCGGCTTCGTGATGACCTGGTCGTACAAGCCGCACGACCGCAACGTGGACTTCTGGCGCCGCAGGCTGGTCAAGATCTACCCGAATCACGTGGTGACGTGGGCTGTTGCGCTGCTGCTGTTCGCGGCCGTCTACACGCACCCCTACCAGGCCGTGGCCAACCTGTTTCTCGTGCAGGCGTGGATCCCGGAGTACGACACCTACCTCAGCGTCAATCCGCCGAGCTGGTCGTTGTCCACCGAAGTGGCCTTCTACCTGCTCTTTCCGCTGGTGTTCGCGGTAGCGCGCAAAATTCGCGAGCAGTATCTGTGGTGGTTTGTCTGGCTGACCGTGGCGCTGGTGGCGATCACCGCCCTGGTGGCCTACGTCCTGTTGCCGGAGCATCCGCGTCCACCGGACGGCCTCCCGATCTCCACTTACCAGTACTGGGTGAACTACGTCTTTCCACCGCTGCGGCTGTTCGATTTCTTCCTCGGCATACTGCTGGCCCGCATCGTGCTGGCCGGAAGGTGGGTGCGTCTCGGGATCGGTCCACTGGTGTTGGCGCTGCTCGGTTGCTATACCGTTTCCCTGTTCGTGCCTTACCTCTACGGCATGCGCGCGGTGTGCATCGTTCCGCTGGCACTGCTGATCCCCGCGATCGCGACGTCCGATGTTCGAGGTGAGCGTTCGTTCCTCCGTGGCCGCACCATGGTATGGCTCGGTGAGATCTCCTTCGCCTTCTACCTGGTGCACGCCATAGTGCTCGTCACGGGACGCGAGCTGCTGGGAGACAGTTATTTCGGGACTCCGTTGGCAACCGGAGTTCTCCTGCTTTATCTGGTGCTGAGTATTCTGCTCGCCTGGGCGCTGTACGAGTTCGTGGAAAAGCCCACGACGAAACACTGGTCGAAACCGAAGAAGAAGGGTTCCGGAAAGAGGAACTCAGCTGCCACGGAAAACTTGGGGGCTGGGGGTTCCCGGAACGACAGGGCAGTGGATTCCGCTGTCGGAGAAAACGAGAGCAGGAGCTCGGCGACCGCGGATCGGTGACCGGGCGGAAATTCGGTTGTCGGCTGAATCGCCTCGGCTGTTCTCGTGGAACGTTACGAGATGCGACAAGGGGACCTCGTGTATCTGCGGATAGTCGGTCTGATCGTGGCCATCTTCGGGGTGGGTACGTCGGAACTAATGCCGAGCGGAATGCTCGAACAGTTGGCGGGAGGACTCGACATCAGTCTGGCGACCGCCGGACTGTCCGTGACCGTTTATGCCCTGACGATGGCTGTCGGTGGTCCGCTGGTATCGGCGGCCACCACGGCGATGACGCGGAAGAGGATCCTGCTGTTCCTACTCGGGATCTTCGTGCTCGGCAACGGCATCATCGCCGCGGCCCCCGGATACGCGGTGGTCCTGGTCGGCCGAGTGCTGACGGCTCTCACCCATGGAACCTTCATGGCCGTCAGCGTCGTCACCGCGGGCAGCATGGTTCCGGCTCACAAGTCCGGAAGCGCCGTGGCCGGGGTGCAGCTGGGCATCAATCTGGCAACCGTGCTGGGGGTTCCGTTCGGGACGCTGCTGGCACAACGGCTCAGTTGGCGTTCGAGTTTCGCGGCGGTGTGCGTCATAGCGGTGCTGGCCGCCGTGCTCATCATGATCACGGTACCGGACTCGGGCACGCCCGAGTCCTCGAGCGTGCGGTCCGAGGTCCGGGCATTCAGCAGGTGGAACGTCGTCACCACGGTGGTCGCGACCGTGCTGTGCTCAGCCGGGATGTTCACGATCATCACGTACTTGGCTCCGTTGTTGACCAGGGGAACGGGGTTTCCGGCCGAGGTGGTCCCCCTACTGTTGCTGGGTTACGGGGCCGGTTCCGTGATCGGCAACTCCGTCGGAGGCAAGCTGGCGGACAAGTCCCTGTCCGCGGCGACGGCGGTTCTGTCGGGGTCGCTGACACTGACCTGCCTCCTCTGCTGGCTGGGAACCTTCTCGCGAAGTGCCATGATTCCGGTGCTGCTGGTGTTCGCGCTGGTGACGTTCGCGCTGATTCCGTGCCTGCAGACGAGAGTGGTGAAAACTGCGGAGGAGGCTCCGACCCTTTCGTTGACCGTGAACATGTCGGCATTCGGTCTGGGTGCCGCGATCGGTTCCTGGTACGGCGGAAAGATAATCGAGCTCGGTGTCGGTGTGCGGACCGTTCCGATCGGTGCCGCGGTTCTCGCGATCGCGGGAATGTCGGTGATCGTGATAACCGTACTTCTGGAGCGCAGGAAAACCGACGCCTCTCGTGCCGATTCGCGAAACAGGACGGCGGAAAAAGAAGTAATTTGATTTGGTTCGAGTCGCAGGAAATATTGAAAAGGGAGCGATATGTCGTCCTCGGTAATTGGTGAGAGAGCCTACTCGGCTTATTCGAGGTTACCCTCGCTCACCGGGATGAGATTCATAGCGGCGGCTATGGTGTTTTTCTTCCATGCCTCGCTGACGGATCCGCCGCAGAACCCTTATGCGGACCCGTTCGCGTCCGATCTCTATCAGACGCTCTTCAGTAAAGCGGGTTGGATGGGAGTGTCCTTCTTCTTCGTGCTCAGTGGCTTCGTGCTGACGTGGTCAGCGCGTTCCACCGACACGATGGGAGGATTCTGGCGAAGGCGGCTGGTGAAGATCTTCCCGGCGCACGTGGTCACCTGGGCGCTGGCCATGATCCTGTTCGCCGCCGCTGCCTCCGATCCGCACCAGTGGTTGCCGAACCTCTTCCTGATCCACTCCTGGTTCCCGCAGCACGAGATCTTCATCAGCGTGAATCCGCCGAGCTGGTCGTTGTGCAGCGAGCTGCTCTTCTACATGTGCTTCCCGTTCATCATCAAGGGTGTCGTGCGGATCAAGCAGGAACGTCTCTGGTCGTACGCTGGACTGATGATCCTGGGGATGGTGGGTGTCCAGGTTTTCACCCAGTTCGTGCTTCCCGACACCCCGCAGACCCCCGAAGGGTTCCCGGTGTCGGTCTGGCAGTTCTGGTTCGGTTACAACTTCCCTCCCGTGCGACTTTTCGAATTCGTGCTGGGGATGCTGCTGGCGCGAATCGTGATGTCCGGAATGTGGTTCCGCTCGCTCGGATTCGTTCACGCGACGGTACTGGCGGTTGCCGGATATGCGCTCGCCATGGTCGTGCCGTGGTTGTACGGGCTCAACGTGGCCACCATCGTTCCGATCGTCGTACTGGTGTGTACCGCCGCGACCGCGGACATCGAGGGGCGGCCGAGCGTGTTGCGCAGTCGCACCATGATTTGGCTCGGTGAGGTTTCCTTCGGTTTTTATCTCGCGCAGTACGTTGTGATATATTATCTTCGGCAGCAGATGGATGCCCGTCTGTTCAGCACTCCCTTGGGTACTCTCGTCCTATTGGGTCTCTTCTTCGTCACGCTGTTGGTCGGGTGGCTGGTGCACAAATTCGTGGAGAAGCCCGCCATGCGTCGTTGGGGACGTCCTCGTGGCGGCGGCGGGAGTTTTCTCGCCAAGCCCATGGTGGGACAGGAATCGACTTCCCCTGCCGGGGAGAAAGCACGGCTCTGACGTAGGTTTTACGCCTGCCAGTGTTTCGTGACACGTCTTTTGCGGACGATTGAACTCTGTTTCTCTAGGAGGTTTTGGAAATGAACGTGCAGTACGTTGAAGCGGCTGGTAAGCGGGTGCCGGTGCGTATCGAGGGGGAAGGCCCCGGTCTGCTGTTGGTGCACGGCACCGGAGCGACGGGGGATGCCAACTTCGGACACCTGCTGGAAAGTTTCACCCCCGATCACACCACGATCGTGCCGGACTACGCCGGAAGCGATGACGACACTGCCGATCCGGGGGAATTCGCTCTGGATCAGCTGGTGGAACAGGTTGTGGCCGCGGCCCGCGCGGCAGAACTCGACGAACCCGTGGACGTGGTGGGGTATTCGCTGGGCGCTGTTGTCACCGCGGCAGCGGCTGCCAAGTACCCGAACCTGTTCCGCCGAGTAGTTCTCGTCGCGGGATGGGTCACCATGGACCCGAGGCAGCGGCTGGTCTTCGACCTGTGGCGCAGGCTGGCCGACACCGATCCGCAAGCGTACTCGCGGTTCGTGACCATGCTGCTTTTCACCAGGTCGTTCATGAACGGTCTCGGCGACGCGGGGCTGGAGGAAGCGGCTTCCGGTACCGGTTTCACTCCGGCGACACTGCGGCAGATCGACCTGAACAGCAGGATCGACATCAGTGATTCGGTGGGAGACGTGGTCGCTCCCACACTGGTCATCGGCTGTTCACACGATCAGCTCATCCCCGTCGAACACGCGAGGCAGCTGCACCAGGCCATCGGACAAAGTGACTACGTCGAGCTGGAGAGTGGGCATCTGGTCGTGGTGGAAAAATCCGACGAACTCGTCAAGCACATTTCCGAGTTCCTCAAGTGACGGACCGGCTCGGTGGACGGGTGGGGCGGTGTCTCCGAACGCCGCCCCACCCGATCGAAGCGGCAGTCCGGGCCGGCCCGCGGTCGGCCCCGCCTCCTTCGGACCTATCGTACGAACGACCTGGTGGGAGTTGAATCGCGGAGATGTCTTTCGCCGTCCTCGCCCTGATGCTCTGTGTGTTCTGTTTGGGAACCGCGGAAGTAGCGCTCTCGGGCATCCTCCCCGAGGTGGCCGCTGACCTCTCGGTCTCGATTCCGTCGGCCGGGTTGCTCGTGACGGCCTACGCCGTGGGTGTGGCCGTCTTCGGCCCACTGGTCACGCTCGGTACCCTGAAGGTGTCCAGCAGAAAGCTCATGCTCGGACTGATGGGGGTTTTCCTGGTCGGCAACGCCCTCTCCGCGTTCGCCGCCAACTACGAACTACTCATCGGGGCGCGACTCCTAACGGCCCTCAGCCACGGGACGTTCGTCGCGATGGCCGGTTTCGTCGCCGCAGGGATGGCGCCGCCGGGCAAGGAGGCCTCCGCGATAGCCAACATATCGCTGGGGTTCAACCTGGCGAACGTGCTGGGCGTCCCGTTGACGACGATGATCGGGCAGGCGTTCGGCTGGCGAATGACCTTCGCCGCCATCACGCTGGCGGCGGTGCTGGCCACTGGTCTGGTCGCCTGGCAGGTTCCTCGGAAGGACGTGCGTGGCGGCTCCACCGAGTTGGCAGCGGGCGGCGTGAAAGCCGAGACACGGGTGTTGCTTCGTCCCGTCGTGCTCGGCACGGTCCTGGTGACGGTGCTCGCCCAGGGGTCGGTTTTCGCCGTGTCCACCTACATATCCCCCCTGCTTCGGTTCGTCGCGGATTACCCGGCGTCCTCGGTGAGTCTGCTGCTTCTGGTGTTCGGCGCCGGGTCGGTCTGCGGAAACTTTCTCGGCGGACGTGTCACCGACCGCAGTACCAGCGTGGGAGTTTTCGGCAGTCTCGGAGTGCTCACCGTCATGCTCGTGGTGTTCTGGGGTTTCCTGCCGGTGTCACCGGCCGTTCCCGTTGTGCTTTTCCTGTTCGGAGCGGCGGGATTCGCGATCATACCGGCGCTGCAGACTCGTATCCTGCGGTTGTCGGCAGCCGCTCCGATCCTCGCCCTCTCGGCCAACGTCTCGGCCTTCAACCTCGGTAACGGGTTCGGCGCCTGGATGGGCGGAACCGTGATCGAGCTGGAGTGGGGTGTGCGAAACGTGCTTCTCGTGGCCGGAGCGATCACCCTGGTGGCGCTTTCGCTGGCCTGGATCATCGATCGGTTGAGCAGAACCTCGGGCTCGGCACCAGCGGCGCACCGAACCGCCGAGTCGGAGCTTTCCGTCGGCGAGGCCGGTTGAGAAGCCGCTCCCCGCTACGACCGTCGGACGGTCCGGACCGTCGTCAACCCCTTGTCCGTTCCCGAGCGCCGCGGCCCGGCTACCTCGTGGGAAATCGACGCCCGCGCCGGAAACCGCGCCGCTCACTCTCCCCGGAACCGCAGCGGGTTGTCGAGGTCGAGGAAGGTTCGGGCGAGCTTGTTGGTCTCGGTTCCGTTGCCGCGCACCGAGTGCAGGATGCCGTTGTAGACGAGGTCCCACAGCTCGCGGTTCCGCTGGAGATCGTTGAGCTGTGCGGAAAGCTCCCGTCCCGCTGCGTCGGTCAGCTGCAGTACTCGGGAAGCGCCTTCCGTGGTTACCTTCACCGAGGTGAGCTCGTACGTTCCGACGAATCCGTTCTTCCCGTAACGAAGCCAGTCGGCTCCCGCTGACATGCGCGTGTTGCGCCCTGTCAGCAACGTGATGAACGGCCACGGAACTATGAACAACCAGAGCCACCACGTCGTCATCCATCCGAACCCGCTGTCTCTGATGACGCCGAATACGAAGACGATGACCGATATCGCCAGTCCGATACCGAAGGATTGGCCACGGGCCGGGTAGAACCACTCGAGTACGGGGGACTCACCTTCCGGAGCTTGCGGGGCCTTGTTCTCCCCACCCGAACGTTTCTTCTCGGCTCGTTTCCACTCGGGCTCCAGCGGTGCGCGTGGTGGGCGTGGTTGCCCGGTTCGGGGGTCGGGTTTTGGTGGCAGTCCGGCTGTGTGGCTCATTGGTGCTCGTTTCAGAAGATGTCGCCGACGAAGTCGCCGACCGCGCCTGCGGCGTCGCCGAGCTTGTCGCCGGTCCAGCTCGCGGCGTCGCCCACCGCGTCCACGGCGTCGTCGCCCCATTCGTCGATGGCGAAGCCGACACCGACGCTGACCACGACGCCGCCTGCCACGGCCCAGCCGACCGGGGTGCTCATGGCGAGCAACCCGGCGGTGGCAGCGAACGGTATCGAGACGACCGCGCCGCTCACTCTCCCCGGAACCGCAGCGGGTTGTCGAGGTCGAGGAAGGTCCGGGCGAGCTTGTTGGTCTCGGCGCCGTTGCCGCGCACCGAGTGCAGGATGCCGTTGTAGACGAGGTCCCACAGCTCGCGGTTCATCTGGAGGTTGTGCAGCGGAGCGTACGCGCTGTTTCCGTGTTCGTCCGTGAGCTCCAGATAACGTGATGCTCCACCGGTCGTGATCTTTGCCGTGGTGAGCTCGTAGGTACTGACGAATCCGGTTTTTCCGTAACGTAGCCAATCAGCGCCTGCGGATATGCGGATGGCTCTCCCCACGAACAGGAACGGTAGCGGTGAAAGAACGACGAACAGCCACAACCACCACGTCGTCATCCAGCTGAATCCGGTGTCCCTGACGCAGAAGAAGACGAACATGACGGTCGCCATGATCGCACCGAGTGTCACCGAGAAACCTCGTGTGGGACGGAACCATTCGAGTACGGGGCCGTATCCGTCGGGTGGTTGAGGTACTTGGTGCTCACCTCCGGGACGTTTGTCCTCGGCACGCTTCCAATCCGGTTCGAGTGGCGCGCGTGGTGGGCGTGGTTGCCCGGTTCGGGGGTCGGGTTTTGGTGGCAGTCCGGCTGTGTGGCTCATTGGTGCTCGTTTCAGAAGATGTCGCCGACGAAGTCGCCGACCGCGCCTGCGGCGTCGCCGAGCTTGTCGCCGGTCCAGCTCGCGGCGTCGCCCACCGCGTCCACGGCGTCGTCGCCCCATTCGTCGATGGCGAAGCCGACGCCGACGCTGACCACGACGCCGCCTGCCACGGCCCAGCCGACCGGGGTGCTCATGGCGAGCAGCCCGGCGGTGGCAGCGGAACCGGCAGCGTAGCCGCCGAGGTTGATGGCGGCGCTCTCGCCCACCGATTTGTCCGAGGTTTGGACGTCGTAGGCGATGCTGCCACCGGTTATGAGCAACCCGGCGACGGGAAGTTTGCTCGCCACCCGGACGCTGCCACGTAACAGTGGATTGGCTGCCCTGTTCGGGTTCGCTCCGAAACTGAGGTTCGCGCCGAGCAGGGCTTTGGTTCTCGGACTCAGCTTGTCGACCAGCCGCGCGGTCCGGGTAGCGGTGGCCTTGTTCTCCATCGCCGTCTTGTTCAGCTGGTTGCGGACGTGGATGGCGGCGGCGCGGGTCTGGTTGCGCAGTCCCAGGTTGGGGCTGTGCATCAGCTTCTCCGCCCGCGCGATCTTGCCACTGTCGGCGATCTCGACCGCCGCTGCCCGCATCGCGCTGGTGCTTCCGGCCACCGCACCCGCCAGCCCGGTGGTGAAGTCGGTGATGGTGAAGGGGCTCTTCTCCACGAGCCCGGAGACGAACCTGTTGAGCACGCCGAGTGCACTGTTGTGCTGCTCGCGGGCTTCGGTGACGATCTGGCTGCACTCCTGGTACGCGCGGACCTTGCGCGCGTAGGCGGCCTGCGCCTGGGTGGCCGAGGCATGGGCCTGCTGTTCCGCCGGAGTGGCCGGGCGGTCTTCAGGCAGCGGTTTCGGGGCGTCCGGTTCCGGTCCCGGCTCCATGATGCGTCGCTCGGTCACCGTCAGACCGGCTTCTCGCGCGGTCTCGCGAGCACGCCGCATCCGTTTCTGGGCGGTCTCCAGTTCGTCCGCGTACTTGTTCAGTTCCCGGCACATCGCCGCGTGGTCCTCGGCGACCTCGTCGACCTCGGGGCCAACCTTGCTCATCACAGCGCGGAACGAGTCCCCGGCCTCGCCGGACCAGGCGCTCTCCGAGCCGTTGCGAGCGCGAGTTACCTGCGTACCGGTCTCGTGAACGGACTCGGACACGGTGTTCATCCAGCGGGCGCTTTCCCGAATGCTCGACGGGTTTCCCCGAATCTCCAGGTCGAGTGGCATGTGTGTCGCTCCCCAGTGGTCAGCCTGGTTGCTCGTCGAACCGCTCGGCGTTGGAACGATCCGTCTCCTCGTAGAGATCGCGTCCCTCGGCGACGGCGTCACCGGCCGCGCCGAGCCCCTCGACGATTCCCGCGGTGGAACTGGTCAGCAGCGCCATCGCGCCCGCGACCGCCTCGGTCGCCTCGCCCACGTCGGGTGCGGGCGGGGGCGACGAAGTGTCGTCCAGACTCGTCGCGGCGTTGCGCAGCTTGTTGGCCACTCCGGTGAGTTCTTCCGGATCCACGTGCGTCCCGCTCACTGCCGAGCCTCCTCCTCGCCGTCGTTGCGCTGCTCGTCGGGAAGCAGAGCGTCCCAGATCACCAGGTCCGCCCCGCTGCGTCGCTGTATCTCCTCGACCTTGTCCATCGGCAACGAGGCCCAGGGCTGCAGCTCGCCGCAGCAGGCGACCAGCGAGTCCAGCGAGGAGTAGGCCAGCACCGCCAGCCTCCCGTCGGCCAGCCTGCGCAGGTCGAGGGTGACCTCGGTGTCCTGTTTCAGCACCCGCTTCGACGGGAGATAGGCGGTAGTCGGTTCCACGCCTTCGCGTTCGGCGATGTAGTCCGCGCCGATTACCGCAGGAGCCTCCGACTCGTGCTGCCGAAACACGTGTTCGTCGCCGATCGCCAACGGTCCTCCCCAGCCGGCCGAAAGTGAATCATTCGGCAGGGTGTCACTCTGAAGGGCGAGATCGACAGGGTGGGACTACTCAGGATGAGCGGTTTCGTGTGGCGTGTCACAGCGAGATGGCGGCACGAATCGAGTCGTGCCGCCACGCGCGGGATCATTCCTCGAATCGTCGTTCCGGTTCGGTGCGTTCGGGCGCTGTGGTGCTCTCGGCACTGCCCGAAGTGGTTCGGTGCCCGACCCCGGTGGTCTCCGGCGAGATCCACACACGCACCTGAACGGGTTCGCCGATGAGCCGGTGTTCCTCCCGGTGCGCGCTCATTCACTCTCACCTGTCAGACGACGGATCGCGGCTCGGCGTCGCGCTTGTTCGTCCTCGTTCAGGCGTCGTTGCTCCATCCGGTCGCAGGCCAGTGACATGCAGGTGTCGCAGGTGGGCATCAGCCAGTCCACCTCGGTCGGATCGATCAGTTCGACGTCCTCGCCGCACAGCGTCGTTCGTCGCTGACCAGGTCTGGGACGTAGTTCCGGCGACAGCGCGTGTCGCCAACCCGCCACCGGCTGCCACCACACCACCGGTCCCCGCCAACGCAGCGTTTCCTCGGGAAGCGTCATGGTCGTTCCTTTCCTGCCATTGGAACGGCGGCACGGAACTCCGTTGCCGTGCTCACCAGACATCGGATTGCACTGGTTAAAGTATTAGTTATAGATAACTGATCCAATACCACGATCTGATGAAAGGCCGAGCAGGACGACCTCGTTTGCCTGAGAGACTGAAGCTTGAAACTCGCGAGCTCAGGAGGCGACCAGGTGACTGACCGTGGCGATGCCAGCGCCCTTCGGTGGCTGATCGGCAACGAGCTACGGCTGGCGCGTGAACGTGCGGGGAAGAGACAGGGCGAAGCGGGTTCTTTGCTCGGGTGCAGCCAGGCGAAGATCAACTACCTGGAAACGGGCCGCAATAAGCAGCAGCCGGACGAAGTCAGCAAACTGCTGCACTTCTACGAAGCAGGAGCCGCGAAAGCCGACCGGCTCGCCGCCATCGCCGGGCATCCCGATCAGGGAACCTGGTGGGCCGATTTCGAGGACGTGGTACCGGACTGGTTCGCGACATTCGTGGGGCTCGAAGGATTGGCCTCACGAGAGTTCGTCTACGAGACCATGACGATTCCCGGACTGCTGCAGACCCGCGAGTACGCGACAGCGCTGCTGAACGGGCATCTCCGTGTTCCCGTGATCGATATCGAGCAGGTGGTGAACCTGCGAATCGCCAGGCAACAGTCCCTCCATAGTTCGCCTCCCCTGCACTTCGAGGTGGTGGTCGAGGAAAGCGTCCTGGACCGCGCCGTGGGCGGGCACGATGTCATGCAGGCTCAGCTACGTCACACCCTGGAGCTCTGCGAGCGGGAGAACATCACGCTGCGCGTGATGCCGCTCTCGGTTCCGGTGCACGACGGCATCGAAGGGGAGTTCATGCTGCTCGACTTCGAGCAGGCCCAGAGCATCGGATACATCGAGTACCCCAGCGGAGCCATCTACATCCAGAATCAGGAACAGGTCGCCGGTTACACCAAGGCCGCTCAGCGGCTGAACGAAGCCGCGCTCACTCCGGAACAGTCGTTGCGGGCGGTCGCCGCCCGTCTCGCATGAGCCGCAACCAGCAAGGAGAGCGAAATGGTCGATGAGGAACGGGTTTTCCGGGTGTCTTCCTACTCGGGAAACGGCGCGAACTGCGTCGAGGTGGGACTGGGCGGCGACGCGGTGGCCGTGCGGGACTCGAAGGCTCCCGAACACGGGACGCTGCGCTTCACCGAGGCACGGTGGCTCGACTTCCTGGGAACACTGCGCGGTGCGGTGAACGACCGCTGAAGTAGTACCCGGCCGCGGCCCCGATCGGGCGTCAATTTCTCGCGAAATCGCCGCCCAGGCGGGAGGACGCGGCCGTCACCAGCGGCGTTGGATCATCGTTGTCCGGGGTTTCCCCGGTGCTTACCCGCGCAGGCCGCGCAGGAAGTTCCGCCACTGTTGGTGGTCGAAGGTCAGTACCGCGCCCTGGCGGTCCTTGGAGTCGCGGGCGGCGACCGCGCCGGGCAGCGCGGCGACCTCGACGCAGTTGGCCCCGTTGTCGCTGTAGCTGGATACCCGCCAGTCGAGACGGTGGTCCTTGCCGGGGTTGTTGCCGGTCATCGTTCACCTCTCGCTCGGCGGTTCGGTGTGCGGCGGCAGGGAAGCGCAGGGAACCGCGCCGCTCACTCTCCCCGAAAGCGCAGCGGGTCGTCGAGTTCGAGTGAATCGCGGGCCGATTGGCTGATCGTGGCGCCGTTGACATGCACCGAGTGCAGGATGCCGTTGTAGACGAGGTCCCACAACTCGGTGTTCCGCTGCGGATCGTCGAGATAGGAGGAGAACTCGTTGCCGTGGACGTCGACGAGCCGCAGCGACTGGTGCAGCTTCGTTCCGGCCACTTCGACCGAAGCGAGCTGATAGGTCAGCACGAAGTCCCCGTTCTCGTGGGCCAACCAGTCGACCCCGGCGGACAGGTTCGGATTGTGCTTCCGTAGCCCGGAAATCAACGCCCAGGAGCCCAGCGTGCCCCAGAAAACCAGCACTCGTGGCAGGTCGACCCCGCCCATGAAGACACCGATCACGAAGATGACGGCTACCAGGGTCAATCTGGCCAGCAGGGAGCGTAACCGGGAGTGGTGGAACCACTCGACCATCGGAGAAACCTCGTGCGGCGGCCGTGGTGCGTTGTGCTGCTTGCCCCGTTCGGTGGGCGCGTTCGGGTTGCGGTCTCTGACCAGCGGTGCGCGCGGTGGACGAGGCTGCCCGGTGCGCGGGTCGGGGCAGGGCGGCAGTGTGGCCGGGTGGTTCATGGGTGCTCGTTCCGGTCGGCGTGGTCCGAGTGTTCGGTTATCGATCCGCCCCGATCGGCCGTCAATTTCTCGCGAAATCGCCGCCCAGCCGGGAGGACGCGGCCGTCACCAGCGGCGTGAGATCGCCCCCGCCGGGCAGCGAGCCCAGCGGCCACCAGCGCAGGTCCACCGACTCCTCGCTGCGGCGCGGCACGGCACCGGAGGGCGCGCGCACCACGAACCGCACGTCGAAGTGCCGCGTCGGCTTGCCCAGCGAGCAGGTGACCGGGTGCACGTCCAGGTGCACCGGGTCGGGATTAACCACCAGCCCCTCGATGCCGGACTCCTCGGTGGCTTCCCGCAGCGCCGCGGCGGCCAGCGTCTCGTCGGCGGGCTCGCAGTGTCCGCCCAGCTGCAACCAGCGTCCGACCCTGGGGTGCAGCGTCAACATGGTGTGCTCGCCGCTGTCGTCCAGCACCAGCGCCGAGGAGGTCACGTGCCCCGGCTCACACTCGCGCAGGCAGGCGTCGCCACGCGCCCGCAGCAGCCCCACGAAGGCGTGCCGCAGCGCCTCCTGCCCCGAATCGGGTGCCCCGCCGGCCAGTGTGGGCGGTGTCCAGTCCTCCAGCGTGTGCAGCGCGTCGGTGTGCGGCCCGTTCAAAGCTCCACCAACCCCTCTTCCGGATCGCGCGGTTCCCGCGGCCCCTCGTGCGGCTCGGCCGGATACCCCACGGCCACCGCCCCCAGCGGCTCCCAGTGCTCGGGTAGCTCCAACGCGTTCCGCACCACCTCGGGGCAGAACAGCGTGGAGGATACCCAGCAGGAGCCGAGGTCCTCGGCGGCCAGCGAGACCAGCAGGTTCTGCACGGCGGCCCCGCCCGCGACCACGAACATCGAACGTTCGGCGTCGGTGCGGCGCTCGTCCGGGTAGTCGTGCGCGCCGTCCCGGAGCAGGAACGGCACCACCAGCTCCGGCGCCTCGTAGAGCAGATCGCCCCGGCCGACCCTGCGGCGGGCCCGCTCCTCGGCGAGCCCGTCCACGCGCAGGTCCTCCAGCCACGCGGTTCGCATCGCGTCCAGCAGTTTGCCGCGCAGCGCGCGGTCCCGCAGCCACACGAACCGCACCGGCCGGGTGTGGTGCGGGGCGGGCGCGGTCAGCGCCGCACCGACCGCCCGGCGCAGCGCCGCGGCGTCCACCGGTGTGTCGGCGAACTCGCGCACCGAGCGGCGCAGCAGCACCGCCTCGCCGCGTCCCTGCGCGATCGCCTCGGCGGTTCCCAGCCGGAACAGGTCCTCCTCGACGGTGCGCACCAGGTCACCCGCTCGCGAACCGTCGGCGCGCTCGTCGATCCCGCGAACCACCGCGACCGGGGTCCTGCCCAGCTTGCCCTTGACCAGGTCGGCGGCCCCCGCGATCTCGTCGGCCACCGCCACTTCGGTGACCTCCAGCTCGTTGCCGAGCGAGTCGGTGGAGCCCGCGTAGCGGTGCAGCACCGCCACGCCCGCCGAACCGATCGCCACGTCGGTCTGGCCGAGCCGCCAGGCTCGCCCCATCGTGTCGGTGATCACCACGGCGACCCGTACCCCGGCCCGCTCGGCCAGCTCGGCGCGCAACCGCTCCGCCGTGGCGTCGGGGTCGCGGGGCAGCAGCGCGATCCGATCGGTGGCCACGTTGGACGCGTCCACCCCGGACGCGGCCTGCACTATGCCGAGCTTGTTCTGTGTGATCAGTGTCCTGCCCTTGCGGGCCAGCACGTGGTCGGCCTCGGCCAGTACCTGTTCCCGTCGCAGCCTGTCCCGCTCCTCGGGATCCGGCGGCGTGTCCATGACCCGTCCCTCGATCTTGGACACGATCTTGCTGGTGATCACCAGGACGTCGTCGTCGCGCAACCAGGGTGCTGCCGTCAGCAACGCACCCGCGAGATCGTCGCCCTCCGCGAACTCCGGCAGTCCCGGAACGGAGTGGACCCGCAGTTCCTCGTCTGCGGCGTGGTCGTTCATGCGGTCACCTCCGGAGCGGCCACCCCGCCGATGTCGAAGGCCGCTCGCGCCATCTCCGCGCTCGCCGCGGTGTCCGACATGAGCAGCGGCACCGAACGGGTCGCCACGCCCGGCACCTGGGCGGTGTCGGTGCTGTGGACCAGCCAGGCGTCCAGGATGCCCTCCCCGGAGGTGGAACGGGAACCGTAGTGCTCGCCTACTGCCTGGGCGGTGCTGCTCACCCCGATCGCGCGCAGGCAGGCGTCGGCCATGCCGCGCACCGCCCCGCCGCTGATGATCGGGGAGAGTCCGACCACGGCCGCCGTCGTCTCGCGCAGCGCCGCACGCACCCCCGGTACGGCCAGCATCGTCCCGATGCTGACCACCGGGTTGGACGGCGCCACCAGCACGATGTCGGCCTCGTTGATCGCCTCGGTGGCCCCCTCGTGGGCGGTCGCCTCGTCCGCGCCGACCGGAACGATCGCGTTGGCCTCGGGCCTGGCGCCGTAGCGCACCCACCACTCCTGGAAGTGCACCGCTCGCGCGCCCGAGCCGGAGGGGTCCTCGATCGCCACGTGCGTCTCGACGCGGTCGTCGGTCACCGGCAGCAGCCGCACGCCCGGTCGCCACCGGTCGCACAGCGCCTCGGTGACCTCCGAGAGCGGATACCCGGCCCGCAGCATCCTGGTGCGGATCAGGTGGGTGGCGATGTCGCGGTCACCCAGCCCGAACCAGGTGGGCTCGGCCTCGTAGGCGGCCAGCTCCTCCGCGACCGACCAGGTCTCCGCCTCGCGGCCCCACCCCTTGGCGGTGTCGATGCCACCACCGAGGGTGTACATGCAGGTGTCCAGGTCCGGGCACACCCGCAGACCGTGCATCCAGACGTCGTCGGCGATGTTGACTATCGCGGAGACCTCGTGCGGTGCGGATCCCTCGGGTTCGCCGACCGGGGGTAGCCCCAGGGCCTTCTTGACGCCGAGCAGGAACTGCGCTCCACCGACTCCGCCGACCAGTACTGCGACCTTCACGTCCCGAATCCTCCCACGGGGCGAAGCGGGGGTTGTCCCGCGGCTCGGTGAACTCCGCGCGCGACAACCGGTGCCGGTCGGAGCGCCGAGCCGTCCGGCGTGTTCGCCCGTGGCGGGTCACGCGAGGAGCGTCACTCCCAGAAGCGGAAGTACAGGTTGCCGTACCCGTAGAGGCGGGTGCTACCGCCGACCGCGTTGAACAACGCGTCCGCGCCGTTGAAGAAGACGTAGCTCGCTCCGGGGATCACGAACAGGATCAGCACGATCCCCAGCGGCGCCCACGGCCGGGCCTGTTCCCCGAAGTGCCGTGCCTTGGGCGAGAGCCAGGGCTCGATGGCGCCGTAGCCGTCCAGCCCGGGAACCGGCAGGATGTTGAGCACGAAGGCGATCACCTGCAGGAAGGCCAGGTAGGACAGCCCGGCGGCCAGCCCGAGCGGCATCTCGATCGTGGCCACCGAGGCGGTGAGACCGATTCCCAGCAGCAGGTTCATCGCCGGACCGGCCAGTGAGACGTTCGCCTCGTCCCGTTTGGACCGCAGCGCCGCGTGGTTGATCCACACCGCGCCGCCCGGCAGCGGGATGCCGCCGATGAGCACGAACAGGATCGGCAGCAACAGGCTCAACACCGGATCGGTGTAGCGCCTCGGGTCGAGGGTGAGATAGCCCTTCTCCCGCACCTCGCGGTCACCGCCGCGCAGTGCGGCGACGGCGTGCCCGAACTCGTGCAGGCACAGCGAGGTGGCCCAGCCACCGAGCACGAGGAGCACGACTCCGGTGATGATCAGCGCCCGGTTGTCCGAGGTGGCCAGCACGCCGCCGAGGACTGTGACCGCCAGCAGGGCGAGGAACAGTGGGCTGATACGCGTCGGGGTGTTTCGCACCCCACCAGTCTCCCGGTCGCTCGCCGGGCGTCGTCGCCGCATCGGTGGTATCCCTGTGTCCGAGGATCTTGAGCGGTCCGGACGGGGGATCCCCGTTGGACTGTTCCGGTTACCCCGTTCTGCTCCTTCGGTAGGTGGAACCGTCCCTCTACGGGATGGTCTCCGCTTGACCGTGGCGGGCTACACGGGTGTAATCACATTGGTGTTATTTACCGCTGGAAAGATTGATCGGTTGACTCGGTGGGATGGGGAAACCGATCACCTGATCCGGCGGTGCCGGGTAACGGGAGGCCCGGTTAGTGCACGGTCGGAGGAACCGCGATGGCGTGATCGCGATTTCGTCCGGCGGTCGGTATTCCGGCCACGCCGAACCGGTTGTCCGGTTCATCACGTCCCGTGAGTCCTGGGGAGGGCCGCGGGAACGGAAAAATTTAACGGGGGAGGTTCAAATGTTGCGGACCGAGCAGGAAGGTCTGACAGCGGGGGAGGACGCTCGCGTCGCCGAGATCGACATTCTGGCCGGGCTGATCGAGGCGGAGGAAGATCAGGACTGGCAGGAACGCGCGCTGTGCGCCCAAACCGATCCGGAAGCGTTCTTTCCGGAAAAAGGTGGTTCCACTCGCGAGGCGAAACGTATTTGCGCCGGATGTGAAGTACGTTCGGAATGTCTCGAATACGCCCTGGAGCACGATGAAAGGTTCGGTATTTGGGGCGGACTTTCCGAACGGGAACGGCGCAGGCTCAAACGGCAGGCCAGTTGATCGAACTCTTCGGTTCCGGTCGTCGAGGGGTCGGGTGGCGGGGGCTCCCGCGAGCTCTCACTTCGGGAGTCTCTGACGCTGAACAGGTACTGTCTCACGTTGGGGCCGTCCTCGGGAGCGCACGCGGGAGAACCCGCCGCGGTGGCGGCTGCTCGGGCGGTTTCCGCTGCTGTCACACCGAGGACACCGCCATCCGATGATCAACTCGATCGTTCGCCGCGTCGTCCGCTGCGGTAACGAATTCCTACTCGTCGGTAAGAGCATGTCCCGGAACGCGTGGCCGTCCATTACCGTCGTGCGGTGATCGGACCACGGCACGCGGGAGGACACGGTGGCCGCATTACGTTCCGCCGGGGAAACGGGCGGTGAACACCACCCGAGCACGGCACCGGTGCTGGCGGTGCTGGTGTGTCATCGGGGCGCGGAGTGGTTGCCGGAGGCGCTGACGGCGCTGCGGCGCCTGACGGTGTTACCGCGCCACTTCTTGGCGGTGGAGGTCGGGTCGGACGAGGAAACCGTCGAACCGTTCGCGGCGGAGGCGGCGCTGTCGGCGACCGACGGTGTCGCTGTGGAGAGTGCCACTCCGGACGGTGCTGATCCGACCGGTGCTGGTCCGGACGTTCCCGCGGCCGACGTCGCGGAGTTGCTGGACGGTGTGCTCACCGTCGGAAGCGACACCGGTTTCGGCGCGGCAGTGGCGCACGCCGTGGAGTACGCCGAGCAGCGCTGGGGCGATCCCGGTAACTGGCTGTGGCTGCTGCGCGACGACGCCGCTCCCGAGCCCGACTGCTTGGACACGCTGCTGCGGGTGGCCGACAACGATTCCTCGGCGGCCGTGCTCGGCCCGCTGGGACTCGACCGGGACGATCCGCGGCTGATCGTCGACGCGGGACTGTCGATGGACACATCGGGCCGGGTGCGTACCGGTTCCCGGTCCCCGGGACTCGATCCGGCGCTCGGCGACGCCCCGGGCGGTGCGGGCTCCGCGTTGCAGGTGTCCGAGGTGTTGGCGGTCTCCGGGGCGTGTGCGCTGGTGCGGCGCGAGGTCTTCGACGAGCTCGATGGATTCGACGAGCGACTGCCACCGGGCTGCGCGGAGGTCGACCTGGGTTGGCGAGCCAACGCCGCGGGACACCTCGTGCTGTGCGTGCCGGAGGCCCGCATGCGGCGCGTGGCCGCCGCGCGCACCGGCGAGCGGGGTGAACCACGGCACGAGGGGGCGGACTCCGTCACCGCCGCCACCGTTCGGCGCCGGGGCGAGGTACTCACCTACCTCGCCAATGTGGGCAACCGCGCCTACCGGTTCGGCGTACCGCGGCTGGTGCTGCTGGCGCTGCCTCGGAGCTTCGTACGGCTCGTGACCGGACGGGCACCGGAGGCGTTCGCGGAGCTCGTGGTGGGACTCCGACTGCTCACGGGAAGACTGCGGCTCCGTGACGCACGAGTCGGCCACGGCAGAGCCGCCACGGCGGGCAGTGGGGTCGACGGCTTGTTGACCGGCAGGGGCGACCGGATGCGCGACCTCGTGCTGAGCGGATATGCCCGGTTGGTGCGTAACCGGGTGCGGCACGACGCCCGGATCGGCCTCGACCGGTCGAGTGCCTCGCCCGCCCGGGTGCCCGACGTGCCGAATCCCGCCAAGCACGGACCGGACGCGTTGCCGAGCGGAGCCCTGGGGCACGCGGGTGCCCGCCGACGCTCCGCGATGGGGCTGCGCAGACCCACCGATCCGGTGGTGATCGCCGTGCCCGAACACCACTCCGCCGCCGCACGGGAGAGCGAGGCCGAGGCTGACGAGGCCGGCGACGGAACCGAAGCGCGAGCACGCCCCACCCCGGCCCCCCGCGACGGCGCCGCCGACACCTCGCCGCCGGCGGAACTGCTGTTCGTGCCGGTCGACCGTCGGCGAGTGCTGCGCGAGCTGCTGCTGAACCCGCCGCTCGTGCTGTTCGTCGGGCTGGTCCTGCTGGCCCTGCTCGCGCACGGCCCGTTCGCCGAGACCTCCCGGCTGGGGACGGAACTGCACGGTGGCAGGCTGCTGCCCGCGGCGGGGCTCGAGCAGACGTGGTCGAGCTACCTCGCCGCGTGGCACCCGAGCCACGGCGGAACCGGATCCCCCGCACCGCCGACCCTGCTGGTGCTGGGGTTGTTGGGCGGGCTGCTGGCCCCCTTCGGCGGTCCACCCGCCGCGGTCGCCCTGTTGCTGCTGGCACAGTTGCCCGCCGCCGGGCTGTCCGCCTACCTGGCGGGCCGCTCGATTCCGGTTCCCCGGAGTTGGCTGGCGGTGGCCGCCGCGGCCTACGCGCTGCTCCCGGTCGCGATGGCGGGGGCCGTGCAGGGACGTCTCGACGCGGTACTGGCTCATGTACTGCTTCCGCCGGTGCTGGCGGGCCTGGCCGGGTTGTTGGGACTGGTGCCGCGATACCGGGGCGGGCGGCCCAACTGGTTGGGCACGGCGTGCCGTACCGCGCTCGCGGCGGCGGTGCTGGCCGCGTTCGCCCCCGGCGTGTACGTACTGCTGGTACTGCTCGCGGTGGTGGGGTTCCTCTGCCCGCCCTTCGCACCGGCGGGCGCGGTGCGCAGGCTGGCCGGGCTGGCCTCCTTCGTGCTGCTTCCCGTCGCCTGTCTGCTGCCGTGGCCGGTGGTGGCGCTGCGGCATCCGGAGCTGCTGTTGCACGGTCCCGGCGTCCCGGTGACCGAGCATCCCGCCGGACTCTCGCTGCTGGCGTTGCACCCCGGAGACACCGCGTGGGGTTGGGTCGCCGTTTCACTGCCGGTGGGCGCGGCGCTGCTCCTGTTGTTCCGGGTTCCCGGTCGTGCCGCGTTGCCCGGCTTGGTGGTGGCCTGCTTCGGCTGGGGCGCGAGTCTGCTGGTCGCACGAATCTCCCTCCCCCCGCTGCTCGGTGGGACCGAGAGCGTCGGGTGGGCCGGTGGAGCGTTGCTGCTGACGGCGTGCGGCCTGCTCTGGGTCGTGCTGGCGTGCCTGGCCGGGCCTCGAAGGTGGTCGGCGGGTGTGCCGTCTCGGCGACCGATGGGAGCCGTCGCTGTCGTGGTGCTGCTGTCACTGGCGCTCGGGACGCTTTCCACGGCACGGTCCGGCCCGCTGCGTCCGGTCCCCGAGACGTCGACCGCGGCGGGCGACACCGGCTACTGGCTGACCCTGCGCCCCGATTCCGGAGTGCCGCGGCTCACGCCCCGGCCGCGGCCCCGGTTCGGAAGTGCTTCGCTGGCGCCTGCTCCCGGCGCCGTCGCGGCGCTCTCGCGTATCCAGGCCGATCTGCTGTCGGGGGAGGCGGAGCGGGTGCGTTCCGGGGTGGCCGCCGCAGCTTCCAGGGGAGCGGGGCGCATCGCGATTCCCGGTGACACCGACTCGGGGGAGTTCGTGGAACTCTCGGGCCGAACCGTCGCGGCCAACGGGGACTCCGTGCGCGGGCGACGGGTGTTCCGGGTTCTGCTGCCCCACACCCCCGTGACGCTGCTCGGCCCCGCGCTGGCGCGCAACGCCCGGGAGGACGTCTCACCGCGCCCCAGAACCCGACCGATAGGGGTATCCACCCGGTTGCCGCACGTGACGATTCGGGTGTCCAAGGGCGGTCCCGGAAGGGTGCTGTTGCTCGCGGCCCAGCGGGAGTCCGGGTGGCGGGCGTACATCGACGGTTCGAGCGTGGGCCTCGCCACTGGTTGGGGCGAGCAGGTGGCCGTGCCGTTGCCCGAGACGGGTGGGCAGGTGAGGATCGGTTTCACCGCCGTGCCGCGTACCAGTCTGCTCGCCTTCCAGGCCGCCGCGATCCTGTTCACACTGATCGGTGCGTTCCCCGGTCGCGGTCGACGGCAGCGGGACGACTCCCCGGAACACTGATACGGCGCGACCCCGCGTGGTTTCGATTTCTCGCGAAATCGCCGCGCGGGGTGCGGCACGAGAGCCGGACTCCCACCACCCCGTGGGCCGGACTCCCACCACCCCGCGGGCCGGACCCCTACCACTCACGCAGCTCGACCGACCGCGGGTTCTCCGGTGCGGCTCTCGCGAGGAAGGTCCGACGTTGTGTAGTGACTACCCGATGTCGGGCCTCCCGCAGCGAGAGCCGTGCCAGAGGTTCCGCCAAGTGAGTGGCTCACCAGAGGGCGGATCGGCACCACACAACTCAGTTGCCGTCGATCACTCCGGGATCGAGCCCGAGATAGCTGGCGATCTGCTCCACGAGCACGTCGTGTATCAGGTCCGTCATGTCCGTGCCGTTGCCGGCCCTGGCCTCCAGCGGACGCCGGTACAGCACGATTCGCGCCCTGGTGGGGTTGCCGCGCCGGTCGGTGCTCTCCGGGACGAGGCGCGCCAGTGGCACATTGGAGTCCACGACCATGTCGTCGCCCCACACCACGGACTCGGGTGACGTCACATCGACTTCCGGTACCTCGTCGACCGCCACGTCGAGCTGGGTGAGTTCGGTGTGCCACCGCTGCTCGATCGGTTCGAGGGCATCGAGCACCAGCGCGTCGAAGCGCTGCGAGCGGCTCCGGGCGGCAGGGACCGAGGACGGGTAGAGCGGACCGCGCATGCCGCGGCCACGTCGGTCCCGTCGCTTTCCGGTTCGCTGTCGAGCCTGCCGTGTGGTCACCACGCGGTGAGGATACTCCGCCCGAAACGGGATACGGAATCGTGCCCGCACCAGTAGCTACCGAACGTGTTCGTGCGATACGTTTCGGATAATTCGTCCGCGTAGTTTCGCTATCGTGCGCAACTTCACCAACAGGATGATCAATGCAGCGCAACGGATCGCCATGTCCGGATGAACGCCGGACGGCAGTTCCCACATCGGGTTATTCCGCCCGATTTTTCCGCGTGCCGTCGAGTACCGACGTGACAAGAGCGCTATGGTGCCAGGCGTGCGGAGCGTGAGGCGTTGCTCTCGAACCGGGTGCACCGACCCGGCGGTAGCGACGCTGACCTATGCCTATGCGGATTCGACCGCGGTGGTCGGCCCGCTGGCCACTTATGCCGAACCCCACAGTTACGACCTGTGCGAGGAACACGCACTCCGGCTGACGGTTCCCAAGGGCTGGCACGTCGTACGGCACGAGGGAGAGTTCAGCGCCGACCAGCCTTCCGGCGATGACCTCACGGCGCTCGCCGAGGCGGTTCGGGAGGCGGGCCGTGCCGATCCCGCCGATTCACCCGGGTTCCACGGCGGCGGAAGCAAACGAGGCCACCTGCGTGCGCTGCCCGACCCGGGCAACGAGTAGCACTCGGCGAACTCGTCGTTGCCACGTTCCCGTCTTTCCCACTGAATCCCGATGGCAGTCGGCGGACACCACGACCGAGCCGTTCGCGGGTAAGCTGCGGCACGCAGGCAAGGGATGCCGTCATTACGGGAGAGTGCAGCGTGCGGGACCTGTCGGGGATCGTCAAGGCGTATGACATCCGGGGTTTGGTGGGCGATGATCTGAACACGGATGTGGCCCGCGAAGTCGGTGCCGCGTTCACGAGACTGGTCGGTGGCCCCGCGGTGGTGGTGGGGCACGACATGCGGGATTCCTCTCCCGAGCTGGCGGCAGCGTTCTCCGAGGGAGTGACCGGGCAGGGAATCGATGTGATTCACATCGGTCTGGCCGGCACCGACATGCTCTACTTCGCCTCGGGGCAGCTGGATCTTCCGGGAGCGATGTTCACGGCCAGCCACAACCCGGCCCAGTACAACGGGATCAAGCTGTGCCGTGCCGGAGCCGCTCCCGTCGGGCAGGACAGCGGGCTGTCCGAGATCAAGGAGCTCGTGGGGCACGGCGTGCCCGAGTTCCTCGGTGCGCAGGGCACGGTCACCGAACGCGACATGCTCGGCGAGTACGCGCACTACCTGCGCGGACTGGTCGACCTCGGCGCGATCCGGCCGCTGAAGATCGTCGTCGACGCGGGCAACGGCATGGCCGGACACACCGTCCCCAGCGTTTTCGACGGTCTGCCCGTCGAAGTCGTGCCCATGTACTTCGAACTCGACGGTACGTTCCCCAACCACGAGGCGAACCCGTTGGAGCCCGCCAACCTCGTGGATCTCCAGGCCAAGGTGCGTGAGGTCGGTGCGGACGCGGGGCTGGCCTTCGACGGGGACGCCGACCGGTGCTTCGTGGTCGACGCGGCGGGTGAACCGGTCTCCCCCAGCGCGATCACCGCTCTGGTCGCCACGCGGGAACTCGCGAAGGAACCCGGCGCCGCCGTCATCCACAACCTGATCACCTCGAAGGCCGTGCCCGAGATCGTCACCGAACAGGGCGGCAAGCCCGTCCGCACCAGGGTCGGTCACTCCTTCATCAAGCAGACCATGGCCGAGACCGGCGCGATCTTCGGTGGAGAGCACTCGGCGCACTACTACTTCCGCGACTTCTGGCGCGCCGATTCGGGGATGCTGGCCGCACTGCACGTGTTGGCGGCGCTGGGTGGCCAGTCCGGTTCTCTCGCGGACCTGATGACGAGCTACACCCGCTACGCGGCTTCCGGGGAGGTCAACTCGACGGTCGACGATCCCGCTGCCCGGATGCGCGCGGTGATCGAGACGTTTCGCAACCGCAACGGTGCTCGTATCGACGAGCTCGACGGGCTTACCGTGGAGTTGTCGGACGGGTCGTGGTTCAATCTTCGCCCGTCCAACACCGAGCCGGTCCTCCGGCTGAACGTGGAGGGCGTCGACTCGACGAGCATGGTCGCGTTGCGCGACGAGGTGCTGGCTGTACTGCGGAAGTGATCCCGCTCGCCCCGGGCGGGGCGAGCGGTGGCTTCGCCGGTGCGTCTCGGCGTTCCGGCCGGTTGTGGACCGTCCGACCGATGGTGCGGTGTGATTCCAGAGAGGAAGAGTGACTGTGGCGATCGATCCCCGACTGCGGGAGATCCTGGTGTGCCCGTGCCCCCGACACGCGCCGCTGCGGGACGGTCTGCCGGATGATCCGGACGCCGAATATCTGACCTGCACCTCCTGCGGGCGCGGTTTCCCCGTCCGGGAAGGAATTCCCGTCCTCCTGCTGGAGGAGGCGCTTTCCGCCCCCGGGCCCGATCCCGCCCCCGACGAGCGAGGGGAGGGGTGAAGACGGTGTTGGACGACAGCGTCCTCGATGACCAGCGGCGAATCTTCGAACTGGACACCGGGGGTCTGCTCCGCATGGCCGCACTGGGGGGCGCGCAGGTTCGCGCGGCCGCCTCGGCCGCCTCGGAGGCGGGTGTGGACGACCTCGCCGGTTACAAACCGCGTGCTCTGGTGCTGCTGTCCACCTCCGGTGTCGGGCCTGCCACGTGTCGGTCGCTGGCGGCCCTGCTCGGTTCCTCCTGTCCGGTTCCTGTCGTGATCACCGACGTCATGCCCACCTGGGTCGGCCCTTTGGACGTGGTCTTCGCCTACGGGGCGGACGGTGGGGACACGTTGCTGGCCGAGTCGCTGGAACTGGCCACCAGGCGCGGGGCGAGCGTGATTCTCGCCGCTCCGGACGAGGGCCCCGTGGGGGCCGCCGCCGCGGGGCGGGCGAGAACGATTTCCCCCAGGATCCCGGTGTCCGAGCCGTTGAGCCTCGCGCACGCCTTCACAGCGGGGGTGAGGGTTCTCACGGCGTTGGGACTGCTCGACACCGATACCGACGCGTTGGCGGACGCGTTGGACGAACAGGCGGAGCGTTCCCACCCACGACACGAGATCTCGGAGAATCCCGCCAAGACGTTGGCGTTACGCCTGGCCGACCGTATCCCGCTGCTGTGGGGAGTGGACGGAACGTCCACGGCGGTCGCCGAACACGGCTCCTTCGTACTCGGGCGTTACGCGGGGATACCGTGCGATGTCACCGACTATCAGCAGGCGGTGCATCGTGCGGCGCTGTACCGCGCCGCCGCGACGGCCGGCAGCGAGGCGGATCTGTTCGCCGATCCCACGGAGGAAACCACGGCGGGGTGGCGCGTCGTGCTGCTGAGCACCCGCGACGGTGAACGGGCACGGTTCACCGAGCGAACCGCCACAGCGGCGCTGCCCGGCGCCGACGTGCTCGCCCCGAACGAGTCCCAGCAGGGGGACGGGGTCCGGAGTTCGCTGTCCCTCGCTGTCGGGTTCGACATGGCCGCGGTCTACATCGGGTTGGCTTCGGACTCGTTGCACGGGGACGACAGACCGGTGTCGGCGGTGCGCTGAGGACCTGGGTGCTTCGGCACTCGCATCCCCGGCCGATTCGCACGGAGTTTCCGGTGTTCTCCTGCGAAGCGCGGGCGGGACGCCATTCGTTGTACTCCCGCCGGGCGGTATCGGTTCCGTCGGGGAAACGCGGTTAGACGAGGAAGCGAGAACGACTGTGGAGTTACTGCGCAACGCGGTACGCCCGTATGCATGGGGGTCCCGGACCGCGATCGCGGAGCTACTCGGCCGTCCCGTCCCCGCGCCACATCCCGAAGCCGAACTCTGGATGGGCGCCCATCCCGGAGATTCCTCGCGGTTGCTGTGTCAGGACGGATCGGAGATTTCGCTGGTGCGCTTGTTGGACGCGGAGCCGAGCCACCAGCTGGGGCGGGCGTGCACCGACATATGGGGCAATCGGCTGCCCTACCTGATGAAGGTGCTCGCCGCGGACGAGCCGTTGAGCCTGCAGGCCCACCCCTCCGCCGAGCAGGCGGCCGACGGATTCGCACGGGAGGAGGCGGACGGGGTCCCGCGCGGTGCCGCCGACCGCAACTATCCGGATCCCACCGCGAAACCCGAGTTGATCTGCGCGCTGACCGAGTTCCACGCGCTCGCCGGATTCCGCGCCGCCGAAACCACCGTTCGGTTGCTGCACCAGCTCGACGTGCCGAGT
This sequence comes from Actinopolyspora lacussalsi, assembly GCA_030803735.1. NCBI lineage: Bacteria > Bacillati > Actinomycetota > Actinomycetes > Actinopolysporales > Actinopolysporaceae > Actinopolyspora > Actinopolyspora lacussalsi. Next base: position 4,641,869 of record JAURUC010000001.1, read on the forward strand.
CTGCGGGCGCACACCCGCCTGTTGGCCGATCAGCCGGATCGGGACGGGCTGCGTGCGTTGTTCACCACGTGGATCACTCTGCCGGAGGACACCCTCCGTGCGCTGATGCCGGATCTGTTGCGGGCGTGTGCCGAGCACGTGCGTTCCGGGGGTGAATTCACCGAGGAGTGCCGCACGGTTCTCGAACTGGGCGAGGACTACCCGAACGACGCCGGCGTGCTGGCGAGTCTGCTGCTGAATCGAATCGTGTTGCGGCCGGGGGAGGCCATCTATCTCGCGCCCGGGAACCTGCACGCCTATCTGCGCGGGACCGGCGTGGAGATACTGGCCAATTCGGACAACATCCTTCGGTGCGGCCTGACCCCCAAACACGTCGACGTGGCCGAACTGCTGAGGGTTCTCGACTTCGAGAACGGTGAACTGCGAATACTAAACGGTGAACGGCGCGACACCAATCTGACCGTCTACCGCACCGAGGCCGACGAGTTCGAGTTGTCCAGAGTGGAATGGCAGCACGGTGACCGGTCCGGTGTCCTGCTCGACTCCGCGGGACCGCAGATCCTGCTGTGCACCGAGGGCGGGGTCAGGTTGTCCCCCTACGCCGCGGGAGCCGGTACCAACGGGAACGGCAGCCACAACGGTGGCTCCGGTGACGCTCGCGAACTGGAGCTCTCGCGCGGGGACTCGGTCTGGCTCGCCGCTTCGGACCCCTGTGTGCTGGCGCAGCCGCTCGGTGCGGCGGGCGAAGGGGTGCAGCTGTTCCGGGCGGCCCCCGGCGCTGTCTGACCTGGGCTTTCCGCCGGGGACATCCCGGCGGGCGTGTTCGGACGGACCAGTCGTCCGCTCCCGACCGCGGTGCCCGACATCGAGCGGCCGCACCGCATGCCTCGCCGTCTCGCGGTACGCCCGACTCGCGCTCGGGCCGACTCGCGCTCGGGCCGACTCGCGCTCCGGGAGAACTCGGTCCCGCGGAGCGGTGCTCGCATTAAAAGAGTATTTTTCACGAGCAATTAGTGGTGTCGCGCAACTTTTCCGCCCCTCGCGCTCCCGATCCGCGCGGATTCGGCGGCTCGTTAGTAGATTGTGCTCTCAACCACCATCGGCAACGGTCTCGCGCCCGTTATCGTGCGGTGCCACCAGTAAGCATGATCCGAGGAGGCAGTGGTGCCAGGAAACGGAATCTGGCGGACCAAAACGGTCGAACAATCGATCCTGGACACCGATGAACCCGACACCAGACTACGGAAGAATCTCGGTACCTGGGATCTGATCGTTTTCGGTGTTTCGGTGGTAATCGGTGCGGGGATCTTCACGCTCACCGCACAGGTAGCGGGTGACACCACTGGTCCCGCCGTCTCACTCGCCTTCGTGCTCGCCGCGATCGCCTGCGCCCTCGCGGCACTGTGCTACGCCGAATTCGCCTCCACCGTTCCGGTGGCAGGCAGCGCCTACACGTACTCCTACGCCACGTTCGGCGAGTTCTTAGCCTGGATAATCGGCTGGGACCTGATCCTGGAGTTCTCCATCGCGGCTTCGGCCGTCGCCAAGAGCTGGTCTTCCTACCTGCAGCAGGTCATGTCCGGCATCGGGGTCTCGCTGGACACCAAGCTCCCGCTGGGCCCGCTCCAGTTCGACTGGGGAGCCATGCTGCTCGTCGCGGTGCTGGTAGCGGTGCTGATCACCGGCACCAAGCTCTCGGCGCGGGTCAGCATGGTGATCACGGCCATCAAGGTCGGGGTGGTGCTGTTCATCATCATCGCCGGGATCGCCTACATCAAACCGGACAACTACACCCCGTTCGTTCCGGAGGGGCAAAGCATCTCCGAGGGCGGTCCCGCCCTGCACCAGTCGCTGCTCTCGCTGCTGCTCGGGGGTGAATCCAGCACGTTCGGCATCTACGGGCTGCTGGCGGGGGCCTCGGTGGTGTTCTTCGCCTTCATCGGCTTCGACGTGGTGGCGACCACGGCGGAGGAGACCCGCGATCCGCAGCGCAACGCGCCGCGCGGCATCCTCGGTTCGGTGGTGATCACCACCGTGCTGTACGTGGGAGTTTCGCTCGTGCTGACCGGCATGGTGCGCTACACCGAGCTGGCCACCGGCCCCGACGGGCAGAGCGCCACCCTCGCGACCGCCTTCGAGATCAACGGTGTGAACTGGGCGGCCACACTGATCTCGGTGGGAGCACTGATCGGTCTCATCACCGTCGTGATGGTGCTGCTTCTCGGCCAGACCAGGGTGCTGTTCGCCATGGCCAGGGACGGTCTGCTGCCTCGCGGCCTGGCCAAGACCGACCCGCACCGCGGAACTCCGGTGCGCATCACCGTGCTGGTGGGAGCGGTGGTGTTCGTCGCTTCCGGCTTCTTCTCGTTCTCCAGCCTGGCCGAGATGGTCAACATCGGTACTCTGTTCGCGTTCGTCCTGGTTTCGGTCGGCGTGATCGTGCTGCGCCGCAAGCGTCCCGACCTGCCACGCGGCTTCCGCGCGCCGCTGGTTCCGGCGGTTCCGATCCTGGCGGTGCTGGCCTGCCTGTGGCTGATGATCAACCTGACCGCGTTCACCTGGATCAGGTTCCTCGTGTGGATGCTCGCGGGTGTGATCATCTACGCCCTTTACAGCCGCACCCACTCGGTGCTCGGGCAGCGGGAGAGGGCCGAGAACCTCCCCGACTGACGTTTGGAGCGGTCGGCCGTGCCAGCTGCTGAGTTGGTTGCGTGGCGGAACCTCACGGGCCGTCTCGCTGCGGGATCCTCGACATCGAGTAGTTACTACGCCACGTCGAGGCTGTCCTCGCGAGACGACCCGTGAGAACCCGCGGCGGTGCGGCCCGCTGGGGTGGTCGGAGCTCGAGCTGCGGGAGTGGTCGGGGCCCGGCTGCTCGTCGGCGCTGGTGTTCCGGCGATTTCTTGGGAAATCGACGCCGGGCGGTGCCACACCGCCGTATTGGGGGAAGCGTACCGGGGCGTCAATTTCTCGCGAGATCGCCGCGCCTCTCGGCTCACTGGCTCGACGGACGCAGGGCGGGGCCGCGTTCCCAGGGTGGCGTCATCCCGGGCAGGTCGATGATCTCCGGAGGTTCGGCGTGCGGGAGCCGAGAGGGCTGTTCGGTTCCGGTGGTTTCGGCGCTGTGCCCCTCCTGCTCGCCCGGATCGTCCTCCAGCGTGGGCTCGGTGGCCACGGTGGCGACCCTTTCCTCCCGTCGGACGGTCTCCCCACCCGTGACCGAGTGCGAGCCCACCTTCGTCGAAGACCCACCGGTGGCACGGTTCGTCGCGCGGTCCTCGGAGGTGTCCGTGCGATGGGTCTTGCCGTTCCGGGAGCTTCCCGCCGGATCGACCATCGTCGTGCGCAGCGGGAGGTTCGTGCCGCGTGCCGGAACCTCCAGGGCCGCCGCCATCGACACGGCCCTGTCCCACTCGGGGTCGCCGCTGTACTCGGAGTGCCGCGACAACCCGGCCGTCCAACGCCGATGCTCGAACGGTCCGCGCTGCGGATCGGGCAACCAGTGATCGTTACCGAGCACCAGCGCACCCGTGGGACCGCGTGCGGCGGCGTGCAGCGGCCCCTCGCTGCCGTCCGGGCGGAAGCCCACCCCCAGCAGCTTGCCGTCGTGGACCTGCCGGTTCCACGTCCCGACCGCACCGCCGATCGGATCAGTCCCTCGGCACAGTGAGCGCCACTGCCCGGCCAGCGAGCCCGCCAGGGAGCGCTGCGCCTCGTGGCCGAGAAAGCCGGGAAATCCGCGAGCGTACGCCCACTGCAGCTGTGAACCGGCCGTGACCAGGCCGACCCGTTCGTGGTCCTGTTCGTCGAGCCTGCCGAGCAACCTGGCCGCGGCGACGGAGACGAGCAGGCTGCCCTGGCTGTGACCGGACAACACCACGCGGGTGTTCGGGTCCGCCAGGTGTTCACACGCCCGGTCGACCAGTTCGGGGATCACCTTCAGCGCGTAGCACGGCGGCACGATCGGATGAGAATCCCGCGGCCAGAACAGGGTCAGATCGCACAGCAGACTCAACTGCCGCCCCGCGTTCGGACGACGAACCGCCAGGTGAACCATCCGCAGCAGCGTCGCCACCAGGGTCGCGAGTGCTCCCACGCCCAGCAGCAGCAACCAACGTCCCCAGAAGGGAGGTTCGGGGCCACCGAGGCGCAGCACCAGAGCCAGGACCGCTCCCACCGTCAGGGCACCCGCCAGCAGCAGCACCAGCCGATGCCCGTGGCTGCGTTGCAGCTCGGCCCATTTCCACGCGCGTTCGGCGCTGCGTTGATCCGCGGGGCGCCCGGCGTGCAGCAGCTCCACCTCGGGGGATACCCCGTCCGTACGGATCGCGCGCCACCAGCGCAACCACACCCACGGCACCCCGACGAGCCCCGCGAGTACGAGCACGGCCGTCGCCGCCCCCCACAACAGCGTCACGGTGTCGTAGGAAACCGGTAGCAGCAGATCCGTACCGAGCGCCTGCCGCGCACTCAGCGTCAGACCCGCACCGAAACCCGCGCCGAGCAGGCACGCGATCAGCAGTACCGGGGCGGCGAACCAGCCACCGGCCCACGGGCGCAGTCTCGACGGGAGGCGACGCCACGAGCGACGAGCCAGCAACGCGGCTGGTAGCAGCAGCACCCCGATACAGCCGCACAGTGCCAGCAGGCCGAGAGTCAGCGAGTCGGTCACCGGTCCCGAGCCGGGGAGCGGGCCGGACATGTGGGCCGGGAAGAGCGCTGTGAGCAGCAACAGCAGCCCGCTCGTGCCCAGCAGCAGGATTCGCGCGTAGTGTCCCACCAGCGGGTGCACGGAGCGTCGGAAACCGCTCTCGGACTCTCCCGAACCGGTCGGATCGTCCAGCAGCAACGTTCCCAGCACGCACAGCGCGGTTACGGCCGCTGCCGCCATCCAGCGCGGGTCAGTGGCGGCGGTCGGTCCGCCGAGAGCCAGCAGCACCACCGTGCATAGCGCGGCCACCGCGTGCAGCGTCCGCAGGGCGGGGGTGCTCGGATCGCGCACCACTCCGGCCCCCGGCAGTCTCGGTGCCTGCGCGCTGTGCTCGTTCCCGGCACCACTCGGGTTCCGAACCCGCCAGGACATCGCGGACAGGCGGTACATGCCGAACACGGCGGCCACCACGAAGAGCAGAGCAGGAACCGAACGCAGCGGTTCGAACGTACGCAGCTCGTCGGGGACGGTGCTCAGACACCCTGTCCCCGCGCGCAGGCACTGGGCCGCCACCAGATCCAGGCTCAGCACGGTCAGCTGTGCGGTGAACAGCATCGTCAGCAGCAGCCCCGCCAGGCGCAGCCCCGCGCGGAGCAGCGCTCCCAGCGAGCGCGACCAGTGGCTGTCCCGGTCGACCGGCGGCAGCATCCAGTGTGCCAGGTTAGCCAGCGCGAACGGGAACAGCAGTGCCCACAGCGCCTTGCCGCGTCCGGAGGTCATACCGCCCCAGACGTACCCCTCGACCGAACGAGGGACGGTTCGTTCCCCCGCGGTGAGGTCGGGCCCCGGGATCGGGCGCAGCAGTCGGTCAGCGGGGCTGACGATTCGTCCGGTGCCGTCGCCTGCCACGTCCACCGAAGCCACCGAATCGGTCAGCTCCCGCGGTTCCGTCCCGAGGACGCCGTGTACCCGCAGCTCGACCACGCGAGTGTCCGGCCCGGGTACGTGCACTGTTCCTCCTGTGGGTCGGTGCGGTGCGGGGGAGTCCGCTTTTCCGCGGAGTTCGCGAGTCCACTCACGACGGAAGAGCGGCTCCCGCCTCGGTCCTGTGGGAGCTGATTCTCCCGGTTAGATTGTCTCTTCTCGACGGTCTTGTCGCGACCTACTTCCCGGAAATCCTTTCATCGATACTTTCCCGTCGTCCGGAAGAGGCGTGCGGCCGGGTGGCCCACGCGGTCGCTACTCCGGTGGATGGACTGCGTAGGGTTCGCATCATGGGGCGACTGATCGTGATCGAAGGGCTGGACGGCGCGGGAAAGCAGACGCTGACCGACTCGTTGAGCGGCGAGCTGACGGCCAGGGGGCTGTCGGTGGGCCGCGCGGCCTTTCCGCGCTACGGCCAGGACGTGCACGCCGATCTCGTCGCCGAGGCGTTGCGGGGCGCGCACGGCGACCTAGCCGAGTCCGTGTACGGCATGGCCGTGCTCTACGCACTGGACCGGCAGCGCGCCGCGGAGTGGCTGCGAGCACGGCTCGCCGAACACGACGTGCTGTTGCTCGACCGGTACGTGGCCTCCAACGCCGCCTACGGGGCGGCCCGGTTGTGGCAGCACGCCGACGGTGAGTTCGTATCCTGGGCCTACCAGCTCGAGGTCACCCGATTCGGACTGCCGGAGCCGGAACTGCAGATCCTGCTCCGCGTGCCCGGTGAAGTCGCCGCGGAGCGGGCCGAACGCAGGGAACGATCCGGCACGGCGGACGGCAGGGACATGTTCGAGTCGGACTCGGGACTGCAGGACCGCTGTGCGGCGGTTTACCTGGAACTCGCCGAGATGTCGTGGTGGTCCCCCTGGCACGTGGTGGACGACGCCGCCACCACGGATCCGGCGGGACTGGCCGACCACGTGCTCGCGTAACCTACTCCACCGTAGTGCTCCGTTTGGCGGTACCATAGCCCTGGCGCTGGGCAATGATCCGACGACCTGCGGTGATGAGTACCGGGTGGTGCTTGCCCCCGTGGTGCAAAGTGCAACCATGTGGGGCATGAAGTCACGCGTGCTCGTGGTGGACGACGACCCTGCCCTGGCGGAGATGCTGACCATCGTACTCCGCGGTGAAGGGTTCGATACCGCCGTCGTCAACGACGGCACCAAGGCGATGCCCGCGCTGCGTGAACTCAAACCCGATCTGGTGTTGCTCGACCTGATGTTGCCGGGCATGAACGGCATCGACGTGTGCAAGGCCATTCGTGCCGAATCGATGGTCCCCGTCGTCATGCTCACCGCGAAGAGTGACACCGTTGACGTCGTCCTCGGCCTGGAGTCCGGTGCCGACGACTACATCGTCAAACCGTTCAAGCCGAAGGAGCTGGTGGCACGGCTGCGGGTGCGGCTGCGCCGCACGGAGGCGGAACCCGCCGAAGTGCTCTCCATCGGTGACCTTACGGTCGACGTCCCCGGGCACGAGGTCACGCGCGACGGAGTTCCGATCTCGCTGACGCCGTTGGAGTTCGACCTGCTGGTCGCGCTCGCGCGCAAGCCCCGCCAGGTTTTCACCCGTGAGGTGTTACTCGAGCAGGTGTGGGGCTACCGGCACGCGGCCGACACCCGGTTGGTCAACGTACACGTACAGCGACTCCGGTCGAAGATCGAGAAGGATCCGGAGCACCCGGAGGTCGTACTGACGGTTCGGGGCGTCGGGTACAAGGCCGGGCCGCCATGATCGCCGAACACGATGATTGTCTCGACACGGCAGGACGGACGGGGTGAACGGTGAGCAGCCTCGTGCCGGCGCCGAGCGCTCCTTCCCGGCCCGGCTCCGGGATGACGTCCGCAGGCGCTGGCACTGGTTCGAATCGACCTGGCGCCGCTCGATGCAGCTGCGTGTCGTCGTCAGCACCCTGGCGCTGTCCTCGGCCGTGGTCTTCGTACTGGGGATGGTGCTGCAGACGCAGATCACCAACAGACTGCTGCAGAACAAGGAGGACGCCGCGGTCCGGCAGGTCGAGCAGAACCTGCCGATCCTGGAGTACCAGCTGACGGCGGTCGATCCCAATTCCGGCGATGTCGACGAGCAGCTGGAAGCCGCGCTGAACCAGCTGACCACCAGCACCGCCGACAATACCGAGACCGACTCGTTCGCCGGGAACTACGAGCCCGCCCTGGTGGACGGCCAAGCCATCACCGAGAACGGTGAACAACCTTCCGCGGGGCCGATCGACAGCGTTCCGAACTCGCTGCGCAAGCTCGTCAAGGAGGACAACCTGGCGAGTAAGATCGAGACGGTCAGGCGCGACGGCGAGTCGGTCACCATGCTCATCATCGGCAGCCCGGCCGGAACCGCCACCCGACCGTTGCAGGCCTATTTCCTGTTCCCACTGGAGTCGGAGCGCAAAACACTGGGACTGGTGCAGAGCACCCTGCTGGTGGGCGGTCTGGTGCTGCTCGTGCTGCTCGGCGCCATCACCAATCTCGTCACCCGGCAGGTGGTGCGTCCCGTCCGGCAGGCCGCCCACACCGCCGAGCGGCTGGCCGCGGGCAATCTCGACGAACGGATGCGGGTCATCGGCGAGGACGACATGGCCCGGCTCGCGGACTCGTTCAACGAGATGGCCGACAGTCTCAAGCAGCAGATTCAGCAGCTCGAGGAGTTCGGCCAACTCCAGCGGCGCTTCACCTCGGACGTCTCGCACGAGCTGCGTACCCCGCTGACCACCGTGCGGATGGCCGCGGATGTGCTGCACGCCTCCCGCGACGATCTGCCGGACGGACTGGAGCGCTCCGCCGAGCTGCTCGTCGACGAGCTCGACAGGTTCGAGTCGCTGCTCGGTGATCTGCTGGAGATATCCCGGCTCGACGCCGGAGTCGCCGACCTGGCCACCGAGTCGCTCGACGTGCCGGATCTGGTGCGGCGTGTCATGGATTCGTTGCTGCCCATCGCCAGGACCGGCGGAGTCGAGCTGCGTGGCGACTTCCCCGTCGAGGAGGTTCACATCCTCGCGGACGCCCGGCGAATCGAACGCATCGTGCGAAACCTGGTCGCCAACGCCGTCGACCACGCGGAGGGCAGGCCGGTGGACATCAACTTCGCCGCGGACGACCGCTCGGTGGCGGTCACCGTGCGCGACTACGGTGTCGGACTGCGCCCCGGTGAGGCCGAACTCGTGTTCACCAGGTTCTGGCGCGCCGATCCCTCGCGGGATCGACAGACCGGCGGTACGGGCCTCGGACTCTCCATCGCGGCCGAGGACGCTCGGCTGCACGGTGGCTGGCTCGACGCCTGGGGCGAACCCGGCAAGGGGTCCTGCTTCCGGCTCACCCTGCCGCGCGACTCGGGCGACCGGGTGGACACGAGCCCGTTGTCGCTGCCGAGCACCCGCAGTATCGCCGCCCCCGAAGCACTGCTGGCCGTACCCGGGGACGCGACGGACAACGGTTCCACCCCCTCGGACGAGGGGTACGACCAAAACGATCAGGGACCGACCTGGAGCTCCGGTCCCGGCGAGCAGGAGAAACGATGACGTTGCGATGGCGGCTCGCTCGAGCGGTGACTCTGCTGCTGGTGCTGTCCGTTCCGGTCACCGGCTGTGCCTCGATACCGGAGGAGACCAATGCCGGCGTGATCCGACAGGTCGAGGAAGCTCCCGAGACCAGCACCGAGGCCCAGCCACCATCCGAGAACCTCAACGACACGGACCTCGTCCGCAGTTTCCTGGAGGCCACCGCGGAGCCCGCCAACGACTACGCGGCGGCCCGGCTGCACCTGACCGAGCAGGCGGCCGACTCGTGGCAGGTTCCCTCGGAACGGTTCATCGTAAACAGCGTCAACACCGTGCCGAAGTCGGAGCCGGAAACCGCCGACTCCGTCAGGATCGTCGGCCTGGACTTGCACCAGCTCGGCAAGCTGCGGAAGGACCAGTCCTACGTTCCGGAGGAGAAGGACCTCAGTCTGCGGGTCAAGGTCCGGCAGCGTTCCGACGGGCAGTGGCGGATAGTCGATCCGCCTCGCAAGCTGCTGGTCGCCAGCGACGCCTTCAAGTCCCACTACCGGGCCGTATCGGTCTACTTCCTGGATCACCAGCGCGAGGGGGTGATCCCCGACATCCGGTGGGTGCGGCAGAACCCGAAGAGCACACTGCCCTCGCGGGTCATCAGCCTGTTGCTGTCGGGCCCCTCCGAGGGCTTCGACCTGGCGATGAAGACCGCCATACCGGAGGACACCACCACGGCGAGCAACGTGAGCGAGACCGATGACGGTGCGCTGCTCGTCAATCTACGCGACCTCGGCGATCTGAGCGGCAAGAAGAAGCGGCTGATCGCCGCCCAAGTGGTGCTGACGCTGCGCGGTGTCCGAACCGCCCGGGTGGAACTGCGGGACGAGGGCGCGTCGTTGCTGTCGAACACCGAGGTGCTGCGTCCCTCCGACGTGAGCGAGTACGAGCAGCAGAACGAGGCTCCCCGGGACGTGAAGCCACTCGCGGTGGTCGACGAGAAACTGCTGGTGTTCAGCGAGGACTCCCCCCAGGTACCCGGCCCCGCGGGCAACGGGAGCTACCGGATCACTACCGCCGCTCGTTCCGACGACGGTTCCCGAGTGGCCGCTGTGGTGCGTCGCGATGACAGCGGAGTCGAGCTGCGCGTGGGCGCGTACGGCGAGGAGCTGCGGAGACTCGGGATTCGAGGCAATTTCATGAGCAGGCCGACCTGGCGCAGTGAATCCGAGTTCTGGACCGTCGTCAACGGCGAACGGGTGATGCGGGCTACCCGCGACGAGAACGGCTCCTGGTCGGTCAGCCGGATCGACGCGAGCGACTTCCCCGGTGAGGGGAATATCGAAGCCCTGCGGATCTCCCGAGGTGGTACCCGGCTCGCCGCCGTCGTCGACGGGCGAATAGTCGTCGCCGGTATAGCGGGCGGCGACTCGGACGTGTCGCTGCAAGAGCCCGTGACGCTGAGCGGTGGCACGGGGGATTCCGAGATCAAGGGGGTCGACTGGCTCACCGGCGACTCGCTGGTGGCCATCACCGGTAGGGACGGTCAGCCCGTGGTCAGGGTTTCGGTCGACGGTTTCAACTGGGACTCCTATCGATCCTCCAATCTGCGCAACCCCAAAATGGTGACCGTGGGGCCGGACCAACGGGTCATAGTCGCCGACGATTCCTACCTCTGGCAGGCCAAGGATCTGTCCGATTACTGGGAAGTGCTGCGGGACATCCCGATCGGGGCGTCCTCGAAACCCTTCTACCCGGGGTGATCGAGGTTCTCCGGTCGGCCCGGTCGGCGGTTGGCATGCCCGTGCGCCCGATCCGTACGGACAGTGCGTGTCCGTACGGACAGTGCGTGCGGACGACACGCCGAGCCGTCGGTGGCGGGGCGACCCGGCACCGGCCCACGCCGAGTCAACCTCGGCGGCGTGTCATTCGATCGATACTCCCTCGCGGGCGTCCCGTCGGGGCTGGTGGATCTGCTGCTGCCATTGCGCTGTGCGGGCTGCGGTCTTGCCGGTGCCGTGCTCTGCGCCGAGTGCGACATGCGGTTCCACGAGCCGCGCGTGATCCGTCCTCCCGCGCTGTTCCGGGAACCGCCGATTCACGCCTTGGCTCGTTATCGCGGTCGGGTGCGTACGACGCTGCTGGCCTACAAGGAGGGCGGTCGTCGTGACCTGGAGAGGCCACTGGGAAATCACGTGGCCGCCGCCGTCCGGGCCGTTCTCGCCGCATCCGGCTCGATCATCGAAACCGACTCGCCCCGTCTGGTGCCGGCCCCGTCGAGGGACGCGGCCGTGCGACGCAGGGGCAGAGCGCACCTGGCGCGACTCACCCACCGCGCGGAGCGGAGGTTGCCCGGCTTGTGCACGGCGGACTGCCTTCGGTTGAGTCCACGAGTGCGCGATTCGGTGGGGTTGGACAGCGGACGGCGCTTCGAGAATCTGCGTGGCGGGGTGCTGTCACGGCCCGGTCGTCTGCCGCCGCCGGGTACTCCCGTGCTGCTGCTCGACGACGTCCTCACCACCGGTGCCACGGTGCTCAACTGCCTACGAACGCTCTCCGAGGCCGAGCTTCCGGTGGTGGCCGTCCTGGTGCTGGCGAGCGCTTGCCGGGAGTCCTGACCGGCCCGTGTGCGCCCCGGTGTCCGGAGCATCCCGTTGCCCACCCCGGGTGCGTCCCGCGAGGCGAACCGGATTCCGCCCCGACGGGAACCGATGGTTTGTCTCATACGTTTGCCGGGTATACGCGGATGGCCGTACCGCCCGGCGCGGGCACGGTGCGGACGTCCGGGTACAGGTCCGAAAGGGCGAGCACGGGACGCGGCCGTGCTACTGCTGTCGTCGGGACCGGCCCTGCGCCGGGCGGAGGTGTGTCATTGCGAACCCGGGACCATGCCAGTTACACAGGGTGCCCGATTGACTTCACCCGACTCGGGGGGTGTCACAACTCCGCAACGCGAGCTAACGTGCGTTCCCATCAAGCCGTTTTCCGGCAGTGGAATGAGGTGAGGCAGTGATGACCCTGACGCCGGAAACGAGCTGAGCACGCTCACTCCGGTGTCGCCGTGATCGTCATTCACGGAAGCACGCTGAGCAACGGAGGTCGTGAATGGACATCGTCGTCAAGGGCCGCAACGTCGAGGTGCCCACGCATTACCAGCAGCACGTCGACGAGAAGCTGAGCCGCCTCGACCGTTACGACAGGAAGGCCATGCGGGCCGACGTGGAGCTCCGGCACGAGCGTAATCCACGCCAGGCGAAGAACTGCCAGCGGGTCGAAATCACTCTCAAGGGACGCGGACCGGCCGTACGAGCCGAGGCCAGCGCGGTCGATTTCTACGCCGCCCTGGACGCCGCGTCGACGAAGCTGGAGAACCGGCTACGCAAGATGCACGACCGCCGGAAGGTGCACTACGGTCGGCGCAACCCCCGTTCGGTGGCGGAGGCCACCGCCGCGATGGCGGATCGTCCGGTCGCCGTCGCCGGTGCCGGTGGCACGACCGGCGGCCGCACACGCACGACACTCCTGGAACCGCCGGCCGACCAGCTGCGACACGACAGCGCGGAGGGGAACAGCACCGTGAGCGACAGCGCCGTGAGCAATCAGCGGGCTTCCCGGACAACCGAACCTCCCGCGGGCGGCGCCGGATTCCCGCAACAGCGTGAGGAAAGCAGCGACTACGAACCCGGTCGAATCGTCCGCGAGAAGGAACACCCCGCCACACCGATGACCGTGGACCAAGCCCTCTACGAGATGGAGTTGGTGGGACACGACTTCTACCTGTTCTTCGACGCGGAAGCCGACAAGCCCAGCGTGGTTTACCGTCGCAGGGGATTCGACTACGGAGTGATCAGACTGGCCTGACCCGGGTGGTCCTCGCGGCTACTCCAGCCGTACCGATTTGGTACGGACCATAACCATCGTGGCCGTCCGCCGCGTACCGTGGTGCGCGGGGACGGCCACGTCTGTGGTTCGACGCAGCCGACGGCGGCCAGATTCCCCCTGCCACCGCACGATCGGGTGTGGCGGGAACACACGTGCGTGCCGGAAACGTTCGTGGTCCGTGGCCACTTCCGGCGTTCGCGCAGTGAGCATCGTCCGACGGTGCCTGAGCGAACCGTGCGGAGGTGGGCTTCTAATACTATGGCCGTAAAGCGTCCGTGACGGGCGCGTCACGATCAGCAAGTGAGGTCGACCGGATGGTCCTGTCCCGACTGCTCCGCGCTGGCGAAGGTAAGATGCTCAAGCGTCTGCGTTCCATCGCGGCGCACATCAACGAGCTCGAAGACGACACGGTCGCGCTGTCCGATGACGAGCTGCGGGCCAAGACCGATGAGTTCAAGGGCCGTTACGCCGACGGCGAGCAGCTGGACAAGCTCCTGCCCGAGGCCTTCGCGGTCGCTCGTGAGGGTGCCAGGCGAACGCTCGGCAACCGGCACTTCGACGTTCAGCTCATGGGCGGTGCCGCGCTGCACTTCGGTCAGATAGCCGAGATGAAAACCGGTGAGGGCAAGACGCTCACCTGCGTGCTGCCCGGCTATCTCAACGCGATCACACGCAACAGCGTCCACGTCATCACGGTCAACGACTACCTGGCCAAACGTGACTCGGAGTGGATGGGCCGAATATATCGTTTCCTCGGCATGGAAGTCGCCGCCATCACGGCCGACATGTCCCCCGAGCAGCGCAGGGACGCCTACAACTGTGACGTCATCTACGGCACCAACAACGAGTTCGGCTTCGACTACCTGCGCGACAACATGGCCTGGAGCCTGGCCGAGTGCGTCCAGCGCGACCACAACTTCGCGATCGTCGACGAGGTCGACTCGATCCTCATCGACGAGGCCAGGACCCCGCTGATCATCTCCGGGCCCGCCGACCAGTCCTCCCGCTGGTACCAGGAGTTCGCGCGGCTGGCTCCGATGCTGACCCGCGACGAGCACTACGAGGTCGACGAGCGCAAGCGCACCATCGGTGTCACCGAGGAAGGCGTCGACATCATCGAGGACCAGCTCGGGATCGACAACCTCTACGAGGCCGCGAACACCCCGCTGGTCGGATATCTCAACAACGCGCTCAAGGCCAAGGAGCTCTACCGCAGGGACAAGGACTACATCGTTCGCAACGGTGAAGTGGCCATCGTCGACGAGTTCACGGGGCGCGTGCTGCACGGACGCCGTTACAACGAGGGCATGCACCAGGCGATCGAGGCCAAGGAAGGCGTCGAGATCCAGGCCGAGAACCAGACCCTGGCCACGATCACGCTGCAGAACTACTTCCGGCTCTACGACAAGCTCGCCGGTATGACCGGTACGGCCCAGACGGAGGCCGCCGAGTTCCAGAGCACCTACAAGCTCGGTGTGGTATCGATCCCCACCAACGAGCCGATGGTCCGGCAGGACCAGCCCGACCTGATCTACAAGAGCGAAGAGGCCAAGTTCGCCGCCGTCGCCGAGGACATCGAGGAACGGCACGGTAACGGACAGCCGGTGCTGGTCGGCACGACCAGCGTCGACCGATCGGAGTACCTGGCGAAGCTGCTCACCAAGCGCGGTGTTCCGCACAGCGTGCTCAACGCCAAGCACCACGAGTCCGAAGCGGGCATCATCGCCGAGGCGGGCCGCAGGGGCGCGGTGACCGTGGCCACCAACATGGCCGGTCGTGGTACCGACATCGTGCTCGGCGGCAACGTCGACCACCTGGCCGACAGCGAGCTGCGCAAGCGGGGCCTCGATCCGGTCGACAACCGGGAGGACTACGAGGCCGAGTGGCCCGCGGTGGTCGACAAGATCAAGGAACAGGCCGAGTCCGAGGCCGACGAGGTGCGCGAGGCGGGCGGGCTCTACGTGCTCGGCACCGAACGGCACGAGTCGCGCCGGATCGACAACCAGCTGCGTGGTCGTTCCGGACGTCAGGGCGACCCGGGCGAGTCGCGGTTCTACCTCTCGCTCGGTGACGAGTTGATGCGCCGCTTCAACGCCAACATGGTCGAGACCGTCATGACCCGCCTGAAGGTCCCGGACGACGTTCCGATCGAGCACAAGATGGTCACCAGAGCCATCCGAAGCGCTCAGACCCAGGTCGAACAACAGAACATGGAGATCCGCAAGAACGTCCTCAAGTACGACGAGGTGCTCAACCAGCAGCGATCGGTGATCTACACCGAACGCAGGCGCGTGCTGGAAGGCGAGGATCTGCGCGAGCAGGTCGAGCACATGATCGAGGACGTGATCAGCGCCTACGTGAAGGGCGCGACCTCCGAAGGCTATGCGGAGGACTGGGACCTCCAACAGCTCTGGACCGCTCTCAAATCCCTCTACCCGATCTCCATCCACTGGGAGGACATCGCCGAGGAGGACGGCGACCTCAGCAGCAAGAAGGTGAACGACGCGGTTATCGCCGATGCCAAGCGTGCCTACGACGCGCGGGAAGCCGAGATCGAGGAGATGGTCGGCGAAGGCGGCATGCGCGAGCTCGAACGCCGTGTCGTGCTCA